>CAIQWT010000001.1 GCA_903875605.1 uncultured Geobacteraceae bacterium
GGGGCTGGTGGGCGGTCATTGCATCGGAGTTGACCCGTATTGCTTGACCCACAAGGCTGAGAAGATGGGCTATATTCCCCAGGTTATTCTTGCAGGCAGGCGCATTAATGATGGTATGGGAAAGTTTATTGCCCAACGGACGGTAAAAGAAATGATTCATGCCGGACATAACATTCTCGGATCGATTGTTACAGTTCTAGGACTCACTTTTAAAGAGGACTGCCCTGATCTGCGTAACTCTAAGGTGATCGACATTATCCGTGAATTGCAGGATTACGGGATAACCGTGCAGGTAAGCGATCCGCAGGCAGATTCAGCTGAGGCGGAGCATGAATACGGGGTTAGCTTGACAGCACTTGACCAACTGCAACCAGCCGCAGCCGTTGTGCTGGCAGTGGCTCATAAGAAGTACCGCGATTTCTCTGTGGAGCAACTTAAATCGCTGGTGGGTAAAGATCCTGTACTAATCGACGTCAAGTGTATCTATGACCGTGATGAAGTACAACAGGCAGGCATAAAACTTTGGAGACTATAGGCAAAGCTCGATTAAATAAAATGATAATTAAAGATCGGAATTTATAGATGCCTACTGCATATGAACTGCTTAAAAACGATATCTGCTCCACTCCAAGAACCTGGCTCGTCACCGGCTGTGCCGGTTTCATCGGCTCAAGCCTCCTTGAACAACTTTTAAAACTTAACCAGACTGTCGTTGGCTTGGATAACTTTTCTACCGGCAAACAGCGTAACCTTGACGAGGTGCAAACTCTTGTCAGCGGTGAACAATGGAATCGTTTGTGCTTTATCGAAGGCGATATTCGTGACCTTACCGCCTGCCAGCATGCATGCTCTGGCGTCGATTACGTACTCCATCAAGCAGCCTTGGGTTCTGTCCCCCGCTCTATTGATGATCCTATTACATCTAATGCCAGCAACATAACAGGCTTCCTGAACATGCTGGTTGCCGCGCGAGATGAAAAGGTGAAGCGTTTTGTATATGCAGCCAGTAGTTCAACTTATGGAGATCACCCCGGCTTACCGAAAGTTGAAGACACTATCGGACGACCGCTTTCACCTTATGCGGTTACAAAGTACGTCAACGAACTGTATGCTGACGTGTTTGGCCGCTGCTATGGACTGGAGTCGATCGGTCTGCGCTACTTCAATGTATTTGGTGCCCGGCAGGATCCAGACGGTGCATACGCAGCAGTAATCCCTAAATGGATCGCATCTCTACTTCATGATGAACCGGTCTATATCAACGGCACCGGAGAGACCAGTCGTGATTTTTGCTATGTGCAAAACGCAGTGCAGGCTAATCTTTTGGCGGCAACCATTGAAAACATTGAGGCTGTCAATCAGGTCTATAATGTAGCTGTCAATGCCCGCACTGATTTAAATCAGCTTTTTTCACTATTGCGTGATGGGCTGGCTGTCAATCATTCTGATTTAAAGAGTGTACAACCTTTTTACCGTGATTTTAGAGCCGGAGACGTTATGCATTCACTGGCTGATATCGGAAAGATAAGCCGACTACTTGGGTATGAGCCAACTCATACAATAGCCCAGGGATTGCAAGAGGCACTGGGGTGGTATGAAAAATAATTATGAATTCGAGTTTTGGATTTAGAAGTTAAAGTAAAATAAAATTAATGGATGGCTAAATGGGACGTATACTTGTTACTGGTGCTTCCGGTTTTGTAGGTCACTTTCTCTGTAATCGCCTATTGTCGCAAGGTTTAAGTGTTCGTGGAACCCTCCTAGAATCTGAATCTCCTACTGCACTTGTTACTGGTGTTGAACCCGTCGTAATTGAACCTCTAGGCAAGAATACCTCATGGGATCACGCCCTTTCAAACGTCAATATCATCATTCACCTAGCTGCTCGTGTTCACATAATGAACGACTCCGCTACCGATCCGCTGACTGAATTTCGCAAAGTAAATGTTGAAGGCACATTGAAACTGGCGCGTGATGCTGCCCGTGCTGGTGTTAAACGCTTTGTCTTTATCAGCTCTATCAAGGTAAACGGAGAAGAATCAACAGCCCCTTACACGCCCGAATCTCCCGCTAATCCTTCTGACCCTTATGGAATAAGCAAATGGGAAGCTGAAGCGGGGCTTCGCACCATTGAGGCTGAAACCGGGTTGGAAGTTGTGGTTGTGCGCCCGACTCTGGTGTACGGACCAGGTGTTAAAGCTAATTTCCTCAACATGATGAAGGTCATAAAACGCGGTATTCCCCTCCCTTTTTCCTCTATCCACAACAAACGCAGTCTGATTTATGTTGGTAATCTGGTTGATGCGTTGGCTGTTTGTGCGACGCACCCGGATGCAGCGGGGAAAACTTATCTGGTTAGTGATGGTGAGGATGTATCCACTCCGGAACTTGTGCGTCGAGTAGCGCAATCTCTTGGCGCATCGTGTCGGCTATTGCCTTTTCCGGTGCTGTGGATGAATATGGCGGCTAAGATACTCGACAGTTTTGAGTTTTGGGTTTTGAGTTTTGGGTTATTTGGATCAAAGGCTGAAAAATCAACACAAAACACAAAACACAAAACTAAGAACCGCTTTTCCGGTGCGGTGAATCGGTTGACGGGATCGTTGACGGTGGATAGTTCGAAGATAAGAAACGAACTGGGGTGGGTGCCGCCGTTTACTATGGAGGAGGGGTTGGGGGAAACTGCTGGGTGGTTTAAGAATCGGTTTTGAGTTTTGGGTTTTGAGTTCTGAGTTAAAATCGAAAGGCAAAACGGGGAAGCAGTTTCGGTCGCGGTCGTTGTCAATAGAGTTGTCGCCTTTGTCTCGATTGTTAAGCCGCTTCTTTCAACTCCAGAATAGCTTGATCTTTGTTCTTTCTGGTGTGATTGAGTGTGACTACTTCAGGTCGA
>CAIQWT010000002.1 GCA_903875605.1 uncultured Geobacteraceae bacterium
AGTAGTAAAATTATAAATTACCTATTCAAGGCACTTTCATCGCCTATTACAGTCACGAGTTTACACCTAATATA
The DNA here is from genome assembly GCA_903875605.1 of uncultured Geobacteraceae bacterium. GTDB lineage: Bacteria > Desulfobacterota > Desulfuromonadia > Geobacterales > Pseudopelobacteraceae > JACRCG01. The sequence goes on from CAIQWT010000002.1 coordinate 75, forward strand.
GCAAAAAAGGTACTATTGGAGGTGGCTTCAATAGGGTGGGATTCTTTTCAAAGGAAAAGGGCTTTTTCGGCAGGACAAAATAAAAGTCCCTTGTTAACTGCTCTCAAATTGCCTGTTGCAGACGCGATGGAGTGGACTAATTAATACCGCAGATAACTTTAAATTTGAACTTGCTGCCGCCACCGGGAGCGCTTTCTACCTCAATAGTGCCACCCAACATCTGCACCACGCGATTTGCTATCGAAAGTCCGATTCCAAGTCCGCCAAATTGGCGTGTTAATGAGCCGTCAGTCTGGGTAAATGGTTCGAAAATCTGTGACTGCGTTTCCTTCGAGATGCCGATGCCGGAATCGGTAACGCAGCAGAGTAATTGTACAGTTTTTTCGTCTTGTATTCCCGCTTCGATACGGACAGAAACCTTTCCATTCGGAGAAAATTTGATACCGTTACTGAGTAGATGATGGAATATCAGTTGCAGCTTATCGGGTAATCCGCTCAGGTCGTTGGGGATATCCAGGTGCCCTCGTAATTAGTTTATCTCTTTTGGCCAGAAGTGTAGGTTTGATGCTATTGTTTCTTCCTTCTAATTAGATAGCGAAGAATGTAACTGCCGCAGGTACTCGCGTTCTTTGTTTCGATGTTTCCAACCAATCAAAGAACCGTTGGGAAATAGATCTGCATTGGGGTTATCAATTTCAATGTACTCAGGGAAGTGCCCGGCGTGATTATTCTCCTCATTGAGCATAATCACTGTCTGGTCATTGTGTAAAAAGACATCATAGAAATCAACCAACTCCACTGGTTTTTCTTGGGTAAATAGCTCCCTTGTGGTTTTAATGCGGTCGTTAATATGACCTCGGCAGAGCCGCTTAGGTAGCTTGCCTTTGTTGAAATCTGTCGTTGCCAGCAAATCAAGTGCTTGCCGTGTAATACCAATCACTCGCCAACCGTAATTTTCGATGCCCATGACAGATGTCAGTATCTTTGTAAGGTGCCCGTCTCGAAAGTCATAGGGGCAAGCCTGCTTAGCCTTAAAGAGCGCGATATAGAGCCCGTAAAGTGCTTCTCTAAGAGCGTCATCTTTCTCAAGTCTCATAGAGTCTCCTGACAGCGTGGGCTCTGATCTGATAGTTTTACAAGTCAGGTCTAATGTTCTTGTATCTCTATCAATAGAACTTTTCTGCCTGAAGGCAAGTTTCCTGGGAGTTATTACCTCCCACCCTTCAATATAGATCTTTCCGTCGGCACAAAGACATTTTACACAATACCTCACATTGGAAAGTGGATAACCGAAAGCAACAATACGTTCTATCGTTATGCTTCTGTTTTCCTCGATGTATTTGTATATCTTGGTGCGGAAACTATCTTCATGGAATCGTTTGTTGTTGATAGCTGTCAACGGACACTTGTCAAATCTTGCGCCCCCTTTATCTTCCATACACTTAATCCCCCCACTTATTTGATTCGGCTTCGTTAGGCAACGCAAACTTCCAAGGTAGAAATTGTTTCTCTACCCTAGAAGACGCAGGAGACATGATTATTCTTTCAAAGTTTTTTATTTATTCTAATGATCTTTACATCGAGTTTTTGGCTTCTTGGGCTTAATAACCCTCTTACTCATATATTGCCAAATACTGTGATCAAAATGTGCGCGGTCAATCGAAAGAAGATCGGCTGTTGAGTTGATGACATCTTGAGCCTGTGAATACTCGTTGTAAGTTAATCCAGCGAAGTCGAGAAAGCTCAAAAGATGCCTATCTATCGCGCATGTTGATATTCCCACGAGGATTTTGAAATAATCTGCCGTTTTCTGGCCGATTCCTTTGATTGCCTTGAGCTTCAATGTATTTGAAGAGTTGAGCAACCATTTGCAGAGATCAGATTCGGTTTCGATTGATTCCGCTGCAAAAAGAAGAATGATTTTGTGAAAACGTTCCGCCCGATCCTCTCCATTCCAAGACAACAATTCCTTGGCACTTATGTTCCCCAGCAAGTTGATTACTGCTGTTGTAGTTCGCGCTTCAGGATAGGTCTCCAGTATCCTATTAACACGCGGTTTAACATGGGTTGCATAGCGATTATTTGCCTGCAATATTGCATCAGCAACAGTGGCACCGATATGATCATAATTTCCGTCGATGTCGGTGTAGATTTCAAAATCATCAATAGAATCAATAAATTTTGCGAGCTGGTATGCGTTAGATGATGTCATTTAGGGCCACCTTTAGCTTCATTAAGGACGCACAATCAATCAATATATTTTGCAGCGTAATGAAGCAACCGATTATTAAAGGCATCTTTGCATGGAGAAACATGGGCTTCTCGGTGACAATTGGGACAAAGAGCAACACAATTACAGTATCGGTCACTCGTAGCAACGCCCAAAATATGATGAACATCCAGGAATCCGTTGTACCCTCGAAAAGTGCCACAATCTACGTTTTCACATTTTCCTTGAGCTCTGTTAATTACGGCCAAACGTACCTGTCTATCTCGTTTAATATATGACTTTATGCTGATAGATACTGTTCCTCCGTCTGTGCCTAATTGCGAATAGTCAATATGATTCAAGTCATCAAACGTATCGTCAACAATCTGAATGTCTTGGACATTCGAATTGTAGCCTCTTGCCAATGTAGTAGCCCCCGTTTCATTGTTGTAAGCTTCTACACGCCATGGTTCCATATCGAGCAATCTTTTCTTGGCTCTTGATGAAATGTTTTCGTCGTCACCTCTTCCGGCGCAAATTACAACGCGTAAGGGAAGATGGTTTTCGTAAGCCTTCTTTATTGCGCTATCCATCTTTAGCGCACGTTTTCGTTGGCTGCCATTTATCTTCAACTGTGCTGTTTCACGTAAATTAAGTTCCTGAAAAACCAGATTATTACGTTCTTGAATAAGTTCATACCACATGCAGAAAATGATGATATTTTCTGGACCTGTGAATGACCACTCAAAGCAGTATCTGGGATCGGTATAATTTTTCCAGTCACTTACATCTCCACCAGCTGACTGGACCAAATCCTTAATTCTGAATTGTTCAATGGGGCTGAGTTGAAATTTTAAAGTTGGCTTCAGCTCATTTGTCCTGACCATTTCAATGTAATGGTTCATCGCAGTTTTGTAGTTGGATATGGTATGCGTCATTATAGATTGACTGCGTAATTGTAAGTCGATTTGTTCTACATCATTTAGATTTGAAAGATTTACTGGAGAAATTAGTAAATTAAGTCGCCTAGAAACGGCTTTAAGGTAGGCTAAATATGCTGTTGGAGCACATATAACTCGACCATTTTTCCTAATAACATGATTCGTAACCCACTGAAAATATTCCCGTTCATATTCAATCATTTGGCTCTCCAATATTCAAAAAAATATACCAATAACTCTTAGGACGTTACCAACGTTCATTTTCTTCCAAATTTATTTTATCAACCGCCGCAACAACTCCGCCTGCCCCGGATCAAGCCGCCTCAACCTCACTGACATCTCCGAAGCATTATCCTTTTTCCCCTGTGCCAGATACGACAAACCAAGTTGATAGATAATTTCAGTATCATCCGGAGAAAGGGAAAGTGCTTTTTCATAAAGCGGTATCGCCTGCCGGTAGTTGCCCTGTGATTCCATATTCCACGCCAGACTGTACAGGGCATCCGGATTATCAGGATTGATTTTAAGGGCGGCTTTATACGCTTTCGCTTCGTTGATAAAATCCTGCTTGCGATAGTAGGCATACCCCAGTTCTACGTAC
>CAIQWT010000003.1 GCA_903875605.1 uncultured Geobacteraceae bacterium
AGAAAAACCCACCTGCGACTGCGCCAGCAACCACCAGAGTTTTTGTAAAGATAAGAATTATTACTCCTTCAAAAAGCTTGGTCCACTGAGCAGGATCTGCCATTGAGGCAATATGAGACATTGATTTAAAGATCACCAAGTACCCAGTAACAAGGCCACCGGCAATGCCACCAATCAACGCTCCAGATACGGCAATAATTGCGAATATAACAAAACCCATGATATCACCTCCTCCACACGCGTTAATCTACTTGCAGATTTCTTTGTCCTCCGATTCAAGTTGTAGGCGCTCAAAAGAACGTGAATAAGCATCTTTGGATACAAGTTTTGTACAGGCAGGCTTCAAAGTCCCCAGAGCGGGCTTCTTATCGCCACAATAAAACTGCTCCAATTTGGTAAATAAAGCCTCTTCTGCATTTTCATGCTCTTCCCCACGTCTGGTGTATCCTACAAGGTTTCCATTATAATAAGACTTTGAGTTCTTGATCTGAAACGAGCTGTTTTTGCAATCAATAACCATATCTTCCTTTGTGCATTGATTATTTTTTTTAGCAGTTTTCATTTTCTTGGTATTAATTCTTTTTGTTGTGATAGTGAAAATATCATTTGTTTTCTTATCACTTCCAACCACTATGAAATATGTGAAACCATTGGTACGAATGATTTCCTCATACACGTCATCTTTATCATCAACACAGGCAAAAGTAGTTGAAGCAAGTAGGATTGCAATAAGTGTAATAATAACTTCTTTCATTGATAGATCCTTTTACTTAACGAAATGATTTTGAAAGCATTAACGGAACCAAGTTGATCCGTTCATTCCAGTGTCCTCAATCCCACCCTCATCATTGCAACAGGCCGGTACGTGGTAGTTATGAGTGACGTGATACCGTTTGCGGCGAACCGCTGAATATGTACACGTTACGGGGCATCAGGTGTATTAAGTCCATGTGGCCCTGCGGACGTCCGTGTGTTTTTATACCCACTCCTGTTGTTCTGACAACCTGCTGGAATGCAGTAGCTATGCTATTTCAACCTCCCAGTTTTTGGCCTGGATCCTTGCGTCTATCATCCTGACTGCTTTTGAAAACTCATCAGTTTTTCTGATCAGATCTGAAACATCCATTGTACTGACAAAGCGAATCTCCTTCATTGAGTAACGGCTGTCACTTACTTGAGCTGCTTTTGCAAGGCTGTCATACAACTCACGCTGACTGCGCAACATATCCCTACGGGTAACAGCATCAGCAACGGTAAGGCCTGGTTCCAGTTCATTGGTGACATTGACGTGGTTGATACATCTGATGATTCCCTCAAGCTGACCATGAAGTTCAGTGACCTCTTTCAGCATGACATCAGGCTTTACAGGAGGGATGTCACCTTCCTGTATTTTTACACAGTCACGTAGGCGACTGGAAAGCTGAGAGATTCTCCTCTGGCATTCAGCTCTTTCCATCAATAGTTCAGCAAGTTTCATGGGTAGTTCCCCCTTCCCTGAGTGACCGTTGTCATCTTCATTTCTTTTTCCATTGTCATCAGGCAGGATTTTTCTGTCAATTTTTCATTTAGAAGATTTCGATATTTATTGCATGAGCATGAGTTTATTGCTGCTCTTTGCAGATATTTCATCATATTGAACCGGACAATCTGTGGAACGAAATTATTGATGGGAATTTTAACGGCTTTGCTCGATCTAATCTGATAATAATCGAGGATCAATAACCAGCAAAGGACTCTGGCTATTGATCCTCGAGCGATTGGCACTATTAGGAATTTGTTTCAAAGACACATTTCATCAAACAGAATATTATACCGATTATCAAACCGATCATCAAACAACCGGAATTCTTCTTTAAACACTACTTTACCGTATTGGTAGATACTTCTGCCGTGCACTCCCACATTTATGTCTCGATATTTGAATTCTAAAGTCAAATCAAGGAATTCGGCAACCAGATAATCAACTATTTTGTTTGAGCATGTATAGTTTGTTAAAAAACGTATATCCCAATAGTTATAGCTACTTGCTGGATCAAAAACATCAAAGTTGATTAATTCTGTAATTATCTGCCAAAGGTACCTGTCTTTTGCATTGGTTTCTTTTTTGTCAAAAACAATTCTATCATAGAGTTTTTTAATTGATGAATTTTCCCCGGTGATAATTAAATCGTTGTGTTCATAGTAACTCATAATCCTTCTCCTTCTAATTATAAATTTTAAATATTCTGCGTTTTACCGCCGATCTCGTCCACTATCATTGGTTAAAAGTATGTAAAGGCGTCTTCGTTCACATTAGTTTTTCTGGGGATTGTGACTCCCTTGCACAACTGCAAGGGAGTCACATGGATTTATGCATAAACACAACAACAAGAACAATTGGGGTCTATATGACCAAGATTTGTTCCAGAAAGATCATCTAAAACCAACATATCATCTGATTCCTCGTCTTCATCGAACGTGGCGTAGCATGTATCGTCTTCAAAAAGGCCATATTCGACCAAATCACCATCCTGGTAACAGAAGTTTCCACAGAAACCACTTCCAATACACCAACAGAAACTATCGAATAGTAGGTCAGGATAATCCTTTGAAATTTTCTCAAAGGCGCTCATTGGGGGAGTTGCTACAGTAAAATACTCAAAGCACAGAACGCTATCGTTGCATTCGTATCCAACAATAAATGGGAACAATTTAGAAGTGCCCCAATTTTCTTTGCACCAATCTTCTTGACCCTCGAATTCAGTTAATGGACACGGATACAATGCATCCAGTGAAAATCTTGTCATTTTGGCACCATTATCGTCCAGTGTTTCTTCCAACATTGCTTCTTTTTTAAATTTCAATATTGATTCAAATGGCCCTGTTATTTCTAAACGGATTTTGCATTCTCTACTCATTTTGTTGCTCCTTATCGTAAGTAAGTTTTGTATCTGGTTCTCAACTGCTTGCATCTCAGTTAAAACCTCGAGAATTAATGTCAATCGCCCCCCGTTGCGAGCAACGGGGGTTGAATTCGAATGATTCAGATTTGCCTCTTTCTGTTAATCCTCAAAAAGGTCAGGAAAAATTGTGTCTATTCCAACGTTTTTAGGACGAATTATGGCAACATTGAATTGCTCTTTTAGCTTCCTGCATTTACCATTGTTTTTGTTATGAATGATGAGTTGTTTAACTCCTTCAATAGAAAACATGTAGTCAGGGAGATTCGGATTACGTCTGATAAACTTTTCTTCCTTGAAGTTAGATTTGTTAACACCAGGATACCTATTACTGTCACGAATTTCCTGAGTGATTTTACCTAATTTAAGCAACTCAAGTACCTGATTTGCGAAGAAATGTAGCCTACATTTATAATTTACCCATAGAACATCATGCATCATTAAGTATTCTTCTAGAGTTGAAGGAATCTCGCCTTCATGTTTTACTTTATTATTATTTTCCATTTATTTTCCTTTTGTTTGTTCGTTAACATCCACCGCTAAGAGTGGGTGAGTTAGGCATTTTTGCCATTGTCAATAGACAGTCGTGTGATTAGGTCGAGGATATCCTGAGATTTCCATGCAGTTGTTCGTGGTCCCAGTTTTACAGATGGAGGGTAGACACCTTTTTGCACGCCCAACCACCAGGAAGACTTACTAATAGGAAATATGTCCAACACCTGCGGTAATCTCAGCAGTCTATGGGATTTCCAAAATGTACTTTCTTTCTCTTCTTGGTCATTCATGTAGTTTCCTTTCTTAGAAACAAAAAAACCCGTGCTAATACTCCAACAGAAATTATCTGTTAGGTACAAGCACGGGTTAAAGGGAGTGTCCGCAAATGCGGGGCCTTTTTCCGTTGCTAGAGTTCAGTCCACTATTGGTTTAGTTGTAAAGTAATGGACTTTTAATTTAATGATTTGTTATTCAGTTATTTGAAATTGCATTCATCCCCAGTAAATCGTTGGTACGTAAAGAACATTCAATTAATCCACTAAAACCATTCTTACAAGATGGATCAAAGTATTTAAGTCTCGGAAAAAGCTCATCATTAAATAACCTTTTATTTTCCGATGATATCTCTCGATTACGTAAATATCCATTTGTAACTTTCAGATAGACCAGACCAGAATGATTTTTCCCATTCATATCCCAGTCATTTTGTTCACTCCAGGTGCATATATCTTTTTTTACAAGACTGCATCCGTCTGCCAAAAGAGCAAACCCGTGTAACTGTTTCCAAGCATTTCCTATATCAGCGTTATCCCATGGTGTGTAATTGATCATCGTACTTACTTTTCCTTTCTCAATGAGACTTGTTCAAATCTTAATTAACATTACCACATTAGCGATTGTATTGTCAATCTTAAATCAAACTACTGTTTTTAAACGATATTTACGTGCTTCAGTCAACTTACCCGCTGTTTGTCTCCAGCTCATGATGCACTTTTGTCACCAGATCAATTACAGTTCCGTCATTACATGGAGTGCGGTCACGACCATATTCAAATTCATCTGCTGCAAGTTAAAGCCTATAACACTTTCGCACCGTAACTTTCACGAGTACGTGTATGGGCCATTTTAATCGCAACACTGAGGTGTTCATCATCCTCAGTACTCCGAGACTACTTTCTATGTAAAAACTCATAAAGAACGCTGCGTGATACGTAGAGCAAACGACCAACAGATACAGAAGGATTGCGGGTTTCAATTGGAAGTGTCTGTAGTCAAAAAAACACGCTATTCCACACCCTCCTCTGAGAGGTTGGGGTATAATTTTATTATACTTTACGCACTGCTGCCTTGTCAAACATTAATGAAAATTAATTATTTGCCAGTATTACAACCACTATTTCCATACATACAAAATTGCATTGTGGTATCAGGCATAATAGATCATCGACGAAAGTTGAAGCAATTATGTTTTGTTTTGAGTATAGTGACAGCTAGAAGCATGTTTGAGACGATTAGATGCTGTATTTCCTTTGGGGTAACTTTTGGGGTAACTAAGAATATTAATTATATTTTATATGTATGATATCGTATTGTTATGATCTGTTTTCGAGTCCGGCTTCCGCTACCATAGATAAACAAAGGCTTTACAGGGTTTTCCCGTAAAGCCTTTTTCTATACTAAATAAGTGGTTTTTTTATGTAGTGGATAGGCTGTGAGGCGTATCTGCCTAAACCTTGGCGTTTCTATTGATATTGAGAGATTGATCAAACGGCGCCAGTTGACCGGTTTTACCATCAAGAAGCACATTGTCAAATTCTACGCCGATAAAATTGAGATCACCAAACTTCCTTGTCTGCCGTACAGTTCCGTTCAGAATAAAATCACTATTCCAAAAAGGGCGACAAAAACGAAGATTAACTGGTTCGCCAATATTAAAAGGCATATCGCACCCTAAAGCCATGCCGAACTCACTGACGTCAAGAGATATACAGGAGCGGTAACTACTTTCTTGACACTGTGCAAACTCCACTAATGACCGAACTTGACGCCTGAAACAGAGCCTGCGATCGTCTCCGGCAGGATATACACAGTTTCGTCTGCTCTTAGCCTTATAGAGTTCAGCATCGGCACATTCAATAAGAGCATTCGTACTGCCAGCATCGAGAGGAAACTCCGCGACCCCACCACTTATGGTCAGGTTACCTGAAGAGAGGTGTTCCTGCCCGGTGAAAACTTCGGCCTCAATAGCTCTTCTGATACGTTGAGCAATGTTAGTCGCATACACCCGTGTTGCCTGCGGGAGAAGCAGCGCAAACTCTTCGCCGCCGTACCGTACGGCAATATCACCTTCACGGATATTATGCTGAATGATGTGTGCAACTCGCTTAAGCACGTGATCACCTTTTAGGTGTCCGCATGAGTCATTGAACTCTTTGAAATGATCCAGATCGAAAAGAACGACGGCAAAAGGTGGCATGCTATGTCGGCGCGACTGTTGAATCATCTTTTCGAGGGTTATTTTGAAAAAGGTCTGATTGTAGAGAGCGGTTAGACCGTCAGTAATTGACGAGCGCTGAATATTACCGATGTAGTCAGCTTCAAGAAAACGGGGGTCATTCATCGTACCGGTCATGCGATGCATGTAATGGAGAACAGTCGGCAGAAAACCCTGATTATGATAACGAGGGGTAATAACAGAGGCAACATGCTGGATTATACTATTCCAGTGATGGCGAGCCGTTTCAACACCAAAGCGCATATGGGTCAACACATAAAAAAACTCGTCATACACTTCATCCCCGTGATCTGTTGCCAGTGATTTCACGGAGTCAATCAGCGACCAATCATCGTCTGATGATATGTGCAATAGACTAGCCAGACTATTAGCCAGCGGTGTGTTTTCGTGATACATACGGCACTCCCCTTCTGAATAACGCAAAGACATCAATAAATAACAAAAAGAAGATCACCAACTCAAAATAGCCAAAGCTATTAATTATTGAAAATTTGCATTAATCTTGCCAAATACAAGTAGTACAAAGTAAAGATGGATTATTCATACTGAGAATATACGGATTCAGCGGAATAATGACATGTTTTCAACTTTAACTACTTCTGTTACCTCTCGATAGATTTATTCCAAAAATCGGTTCAACTTGTACAAATGAGGAAACCAAAGAAAACAAGAGTCCGTTAATTAGCGGATAGGTAGTTAAATTAAAGTATGTTTTAAGTAAAATCCAGATATACAGCTATTTGTCTAATTAAATCAATTCATTGATTACATATTAATACCGAGGGCTTATATATATACCGAGATAGAGTTGTTAATACATATCCACTATTGGCACAGGTTATGCTCTCTTTAGAGAACAATTAAATACAAGTTTCCTCTCTGTTAAATGGCAAACCTAGGGCAACCTAGGGACGCAAAGCTACGAGTCCTGCAAATGGATAGTCGAGTTACCAAAAGAGGGTTATCAATTAACCCTTCTTTCATTCTTGAGAAGGGTTTTTATTTACCACCCCTTCTCCAAAATAATAACGAGGAGGGTGTCATGAAAGTATTAATCGTGATCATGTTATTGGTGTCCACAACCGCATTTTGTGGAGATATTCTGGTATTAAAAAGAGGGGTCAGGTTTGATCATAATGCACACCAGGCAGAAAAAGTTGGAATATGTGCAGTATGTCACGAACAGGCACCGGGCAGAATCGCCAGTTTTGGTAAAGGGTGGGCGCATAAGAATTGCATAGATTGCCACGACTTATATAAAGGGCCGACAGAATGTATTGGCTGTCACAATCGTGCATGAATGCATTCCTAAACAAGGAGCATATAATATGATTAAAAAACGGATTCTAATCGCTGATGATGACCCAAGCTTCCTACAGTTATTGGCTATAAAGGCAATTAAAGAAGGATATGATGTTGAAGGAGTACAGGATGGAATAGAATTATTACACAAGTTTGTGAATGACAAATTTGATTTGATCATCACCGATCTTATGATGTCACACCTAAATGGAGCATCAGCTGTAGAAATATTAAAATTGCATGGGTGTAAAATTCCTGTAGTAGCGTTGACGGCAAAAGATCGCAGTGAAATTTACGCTGTTACAGATACATTTACGAAAATATTCCATAAACCATGCAGTTTCAAAGAATTATTCAGTTATGTGAAATCAGTCATCGACATTGAAATTATTGCCTATGAAAAACAGTGCACAGTTGTCTAAAGCAGGCACTGCCAAATTGACCTCAGATAGCAGTCCTGAGGTCTCAATCATCACCTTGTCGGTATATCGCTATTCATATCAAACAAACAGCGGCACGCTACTGCCGAGACCATAAACAACACTGGTGAAAGCATCTCTGTTTTCCAACTTTTCCCAACCAAATCTAGCGGCAAACATAGTCTGAATGTAGGGAATCCGAGATGTTCCTCCTGTCAAAGATACCGTATCAATCTGTGACGGCATTAGACCGGAACGTGCTATAACCTCATCAATACAGGTCGCTATCTGTTGAAAATTATCCGCGTTTAGTGATTCAAACTCAACCTTACCAATCTCCTCGCTGATTAATAGCTCGCGCTCCGCAAAGTGTATCAGTGTCCGCTCTTGGTCAGAAAGTTCACACTTGGCCTTTTCTATCGCCTGAAACAGAAAAAAACCGAAGTTGTCGTTGATAATATTCTCCAACTGTTCAATCGCACGATGGTCATCGGTGGTACCTTTGATTACCCGGATAAGTTCCCTGGTTTTACGCGCTCGTAACAGAGGGATACGGTGCCATTGACAGAGTGTGTAGATAATGCTCTTCGGAATACAGTGCCAGTCATCAATACCCATACTCTTGTAACGGGCATAGCGCCCGAAATGATGTGCCACCTTATCCCACATAATCTGTGAATCAAATTTGTCACCGGCTACATAGACACCACCAAGTGATAGTACGTCACTGCGCCGGTCTGATCGGGCGAAAGCGCCTCCCTTGACCCGGATAACCGAAAAATCCGAGGTTCCACCACCGAAATCTCCGATGAATACTGTCCGCTCCTGACCGGCGTGCAGTGTTTCTTCAAAAGCCAGTGCCGCCGCAACCGGTTCATACTGAAACCAGATGTTTTTGAAACCCGCCTTACGGGCAGCCTTTTCGAGTCGTTGCTGGGCTACGGCATCCTTGGCTGCATCCATCGAAAAGACTACCGGACGTCCCAATACGACGCACTCCACAGTACAACCTACATGAGCTTCTCCGCTAGCCTTGATCTTCCGGAGAATTATCGCCACCAGATCATCTATAGTGAATCTTTTACCGAAAACCTCGGTGCTGACAAAGCTGATATTCGGCAGAAATGTTTTAATTGACTGCATAAAGCGCCCGGCCGCTCCATCGGTCACATATTGATGGATAGCCTCCTTCCCGGTATAAATCTCGTTCTCCTCGTTAAAATAGAGTACAGAACGCATCAGTTCTCCGCCACTGGAGGCGCCATCAACAGGAATGACCTCAACCTTACCGTTTCTATACACAGAAAGCGCCGAATTTGTTGTACCAAAGTCAATACCGAATACAATTTGCACTACAACATCCTCCACAGAAACAGAAACCCCCGCCAGGGCAAGCCCAAACGGGGGTTTCTCTATTATGCCTTCAGCTTTTCAGCCTCGAGCTGCTACTTGATTACTTAAATTCAGGCATCTCATCAAACTGCAGGTATTTATAGATCTTTTCCTTGTTCGGCTCGATCTTATCCTTGTATATCGCAAGGAACTCGGCAGGTGTCGGAAGTTTACCCATCAGTGCAGCGACTGCACCCAATTCTGCGGAACCGAGATATACTCTGGCACCGTTGCCAATACGGTCATCAAAGTTACGGGTCGAAGTTGAGTACATATTAACAGCATCAGGTACGCGGGCCTGATTACCCATGCAGAGGGAGCAACCGGCGATTTCAATACGGGCACCAAACGCACTGTAGATGGAGAAGTAAGCTTCATCTTTCAGCTTCTGCTGATCCATGCGTGTAGGTGGACAGATCCAGGTACGAACCTCCGGATTGAATTTCTGACCGCGCCAGATTTCGGCAGCAGCACGGAAATGACCAATGTTAGTCATACAGGAACCAAGGAACACGTCTTGGATCTGTGTACCTGCAACATCAGACAACAGCTTGACATCATCCGGGTCATTCGGACAGGCCAGAATTGGCTCGGTGATCTCGGCGAGGTCTATTTCAATTACCGCAGCATATTCAGCATTTGCATCAGCTTCAAGCAGTTTTGGTGCTTTCAGCCACTCATTGACGGCATCGATACGATTCTGCAATGTCTGGGCGTCCTGATAACCTTCCTGAATCATTTTCTTCATCAACGCTACGTTGGAGCGCAGGTACGCGGCAACTGAATCCTCAGAAAGCTTTATACAGCCAGCAGCGGCAGAACGCTCAGCAGCGGCATCAGTCAATTCAAAAGCCTGCTCCACGGAAAGATCAGGCAAACCTTCCATTTCCAGAATACGGCCATTGAAGATATTAACCTTGTTTTTCTTTGGCACAGTCAAAAGGCCCTGCTTAATGGCCCAGTACGGAATTGCATTAACCGCATCACGCAATGTGATACCGGAATTGAGCTTCCCTTTGAAACGGACCAGAACGGATTCCGGCATATCGAGCGGCATAAAACCCATAGCGCCGGCAAAAGCAACCAAACCGGAACCGGCCGGAAAGGAGATCCCAATCGGGAAACGCGTATGAGAATCACCACCGGTACCAACGGTATCAGGAAGCAGTAGACGATTCAGCCAAGAGTGAATTACACCATCGCCCGGCTTCAGCGGAACACCGCCACGCTCGGTTATGAACTCAGGCAGGTTTTTGTGCATCTTTACGTCAGCCGGTTTTGGATAAGCGGCTGTGTGGCAGAAGGACTGCATGAACATCGGCGAGAGGAACTTGAGACAGGCCAACTCTTTCAGCTCGTCTGCAGTCATTGGACCGGTGGTGTCCTGTGATCCAACCGTTGTCATTTTCGGTTCGCAAGCGGTGCCGGGAAGAATTCCGTCAACACCACAAGCTTGACCAACCATTTTCTGTGCCTGTGTGTAACCCTGTGCTGCCTTTGCAACCGGATTGACAGGTAGTGTGAATATTTCAGTAGCACCAAGTCCCAGAGCTGCACGGGCACGGTCAGTAACGGCCCGGCCGATAATCAGCGGGATACGTCCACCAGCGCGGAATTCGTCAGCGAGCGTGTTTGGAGCTATCTGGAAGGTGGAGAGCAGTTCACCGGCTTCACTGGTGATCTCCCCTTTTTTGGTGTCGATAACAATCACGTCGCCGGTGTTCATTTTTGAAACATCAGCTTTCAAAGGCAGCGCTCCGGAATCCTGTGCAGTGTTGAAAAAGATCGGGGCAATAACGCTGCCGATAATAACGCCGGCAGTTTTTTTGTTAGGAACGCAGGGGATTTCCTGGCCGATATACCACAGTACAGAGTTACAAGCTGATTTACGGGAAGAACCTGTCCCGACGACATCGCCGACAAACGCAACCTGAAAGCCATCGGCGCGGAACGCGGCAATAGTTGCCAATCCGTCCGGAAAGCGGGTTTTACCCATAGCCAGCGCGTGAAGTGGGATATCAGGACGGCTCCAGGCATCACCGGCAGGAGAAAAATCATCCGTATTTATTTCGCCTTCAACTTTATACACTTTAACTTTGATAATCTCAGCCAGGCTTGGTTTATGCGTAAACCAATCTGCGTTGGCCCAGGACTGAAGGACTTTTTTTGCTGCAGCATTGGTTGCGGAAAGTTCTACAACTTTTTCAAAGCCGTCATACACAAGAGTCATACCGGACAGTGCACAGGCTGCTTCGTCAGCCAGATTGGCGTCAGTCAGTGCGGCTACCAACGGGGCCACATTATAGCCACCAATCATGGTGCCAAGCATACGAATGGCATCAACTGGAGTTACCAGTGGAGATTTTTTTGTGCCGGCAACTATTTCGGCAAGAAAAGCAGCCTTAACTTCGGCAGCCGGATCAACGCCGGGAGAAACACGGTCCTTGATAAGGGTAAGCAGAAACTCTTCTTTTCCAGCAGGTGGATTAACAAGCAATTCGCACAGGTCAGTGGTCTGTTCCGGAGTCAGTGGCAGAGCAGGTATACCCTGTGCAGCCCTTTCGTTTTCATGTGCAAGATACACTTCAATCATCAGTAATCTCCTCGTTCGTGGGATATATTCAACGTTAGCTTGATCAGTAAATCACTGGTTCAAATCGCATACTGTATACACTTTTCAGAAATGTATTGTCAAATCATAATTATGCTTTAGATCGACACAAGCCTCCGGCTTAAAGAAACAGGAGACTCGCTCAGGCACAATTGCAAACAGTCAAGAAAACTTCATCTTTTAGATCCTGATAGAGTCAACACAATAGTCATTTCGCTTTCGTCTGTTTCACAAACCTTTCACGTACGCTCGCCATTGACGCATAACCCGGATATTTTCCAAGTTGGACCTTCAATCGCTCAATCCGCTCGGCAAGCGGTGGATGTGTCGAAAACCACGAGCCTTTCTTATCTTTGCTGGATACTTCCAATTTCTGCAATTTTTCCAGAACTTTGATCATTGCCGAGGGGTCGTAACCACTGCGATAACTGGATTCCATAGCCGCAAGATCGGCCTCAAATTCCATCTCTTTATCAAGTCCCTTGTCGAATAAAGCGGACTGTAAACCGGATATGGTGGCGGCATATTTTTTGCCCTTATCACCACCGATACTTGCTGCGGTTATCGCCCCGGCACCCTGCAGCAACTGGGCTCTCTGTATGGTTTTCAATGCATGTTTAGCAGATATGTGGCCGATTTCATGCGCCAAAACAGCCGCCAGTTCAGCTTCATTATCCAAAATTGCAACCAGGGCGCGACTGATAAAAATGACCCCTCCTGGGACTGCAAAGGCGTTTTGTACCGGACTATCGAGCACCGCAAACTGATAAGGAATAGTTGCCCGTTTGCTGTTACTGGCCACGGCGGTGCCAACAAGGTTTACATATTGTTGCAGTGGTTCGTTTTTTACAGGATTTCCGAAACGCTGCAAACCTTCTAATGCAAGGCTTTCGCCTATAGTACGCTCAGTAGGATAATCAATTTCCTTTGAACTCGACAATACTAGGCTTGCCCCTGAAAAAATCTTGCTCTCTTTTGAATCGGGGTTGGTAAGGTTTTGTACGTTATCGAATAAACCTGCTGAAGCCGATGAAGCTATTATATTAAGAGAGATAAAGGCAAAAAACAGAAGAAATCTCATTTGGCACCCCCTTGCTGCTGAGCAAATTCACCAATGTATCCTTCTCTCAGAAAAGCTTTAAGCTCTTTGGCAGCAATTTTTCTCGCCAGTATTACATCAAGCGATTTTTTATATATTTCCGGAGTTCCACGATCTTTTGCATATTTAACTGTCTCCGGTGACAAACCGCGAATACTGCGCGCGCTGTCTGCCTTGGCAGTATTTATTTGACTCTTTTGCGCAGTGTCGCCAAAAAGACCGCCGTCACCGCCGGCAATTTCGGCAGCAGGCGGAGTATCTGAAACGCGGCCGGCATACACCCAACCCTCTTTTCCGGCTGCTGTTTTTACTTTTAACCAGCGACCGCCCGACTCTACGAGTGTAACTTCCGTGCCGACCAGCACATCAGTAATGTTTTCTGACGTAGCTGATGCTGCGGACTTGAGCGTAGTACCCTCACTGGACACCCAACGCTTTTCATCCGCCATTGCCGTAACAGCAATCAGCACCAGGGCTAATGCGGCAATCATACTGCGTGTACTTTTCATCCGTAATCTCCTCATCTGTTTAATCTTTTAATATTTTTTTATTGAGACAGCCCATAACTGAAACGGATTAATAGATCTACTGATAATCCCCAGTCAGGACAAACGCCCCCCAATAACCTGGGTGCGGATATCGGTTTTTTACATGCTGCATGGATCGCGTCAGACTTTCAGCTTTTCCGTAAGTCATATAATTACGGTAGAACTGTTTCATCATAATTGCCGTTGAAACATCACTAACCCTCCACAGACTCGACATAAGGGAAT
Source organism: uncultured Geobacteraceae bacterium (assembly GCA_903875605.1). Lineage (GTDB taxonomy): Bacteria > Desulfobacterota > Desulfuromonadia > Geobacterales > Pseudopelobacteraceae > JACRCG01. The sequence continues at coordinate 13,546 of CAIQWT010000003.1, forward strand.
GAGTGCCGGCAAAAATAAACGCCCTATTCATACCAACAACGTCATCACCGCTGCGTATATCGCCAAGACCGGTCTGGCAGGCACTCAGCACGACAAGATCTGCGCGGATATCAAGGCCGAATATCTCTTCCGCCTGAAGCTTACCATCAGCTTTGCCATCCTTTGCTAACCGGATCGCCGAAAAGAGTGGATTGACCGGATCAAACTCTCCATGTGATGCAATGTGTATAACACCAAACTCGCTGATATGCTCACGAATCCAGCTCTCCGTTGCCCGTTCACGGGTCAAGGTCGTGACATCAGGATAATTCCAACGCAGAGTACCGGCTTCTCTCTCGGCGAAGGGAAGATCCAGTGACGAATTACCAAGATCCGGATTGCCTATGGCCAGAATATGCAATTTTTTCTCTGGATTTCTTCTTGCCAAGGTGTATTTCAAAACCGATGCCGCTGGAAGATAAAAAAGCTTCTGCCGGTCAATAAGAAAATCCTGTCCGTCATTCAGTGTGGCAAAAGCCAGATAATGAAGACTGCCATGCGGAATAATTCCGACTGACCTTAGAGGTCCACTGCCTGCCAGAGGCTGCGCAACTAGGAGATTATACAACTCACGCGACTGTTTATCAAGCGGTTCCAGGTTTTGTAGCATCCTGCGGTAGGAGGCAATTTTTACGGAGAGCTCTTTGGCAGGGATATTTTGAATTATCAACGTGGCTTTATCACGATCAATCCGCCAGCAGAGAAGTCGATCCTGAAGCTGGTAGTATGAAAGCAGAACTACACCGGGTTCAAGAAGAGTACGGATATCGACAAGCGTAGTCGGGTTCACCTTTATAAGGGCAAGCAGTTCGGGGCGTTTTCGCTCAATATCGATCAGCAGATCTTGATAATCTCCACGCAGCTTTTCAAGCGTTTGAGCATAACGTTGGCGCTCTTTAGGTTTTACTGCCTGCACAGACAGGTTTTCCTGTTCAAGCATCTGCTCTTTAAGGCGGTTCTGCCGATCATACAGATCCTGATCGGCAGAACCGGACAGGGACAAACGCTGACGACCGAGAATATCTATCAGGTTGCGGGAGCGGGAACGTTCCGCTACGGCAAATGCTTCGTCACTTCGCTGCAGATCTACCAGAAGAGAAACAAGGCCTGAGTAGACATCCATTTTGTCGGCCAGAAAACCGTCTTTAAGCTGGTCAAGCTTTATCTCGGCACGCAATCCCTCGACTGTTTCAAGTGCTTTTTGGTAAGAGGCAACAGCCGTTGCATTATCTCCAGCCGTTTTCTGCAGGCGGGCCAAACCAAACAGAGCTCGCCAGCGTACTTCACGCAGCAGCAGAGTATCGGCTATTTCAAGTGCTTTATTATAGCTTACTACCGCAGCAGCGGGCAGCTTCAGTTCAGTTTCGGCATCGCCTCTGGCAAGATAAATCTTAGCGAGGTTTACTTTGTCTCCTATTTCTAAAGCCAGGATGGCCGCATCAGAAAACTGTTGCAGTGCGGCAGATGCATCCCCCATCTTCAGGCGTGTCTGACCAAGATTGCGTAAATCGTAGGCAATAGCCCAACGGGACCCAAGTGTTCGATCAATGGTCAGTGCTTTTTCAAGAGTAACCAACGCCTTGACATAATCACCGGATTCACGTTGAACCAAACCGATGTTATTAAGCGTTGTTGCAACCTCATCACGACGAACCGCGAGCTTTTCAGCACGCTCCAGCGCACCACGCAGTTCTAAAAGAGCCCGTTTATTATCTCCAAGCGTCCACCAGATAAGCCCGCCGGTATTCTTTGCCATAACCTGTTCAAGTGGCCATTTTTCGGCCAAGGCATTTTTTTCCACCTGTTCGCGCAAATCAAAAGCTTCCTGATATCGGCCCTGAAACCAGGCATTATTGGCTTGCTCCAGCACTATCCGCATTTTAGTACGCAGATCCTTTATACCTACTTTTGCCAGAGCATCACTGTAAAGCTTATCTGCAGCCGGGAAGTTGCCAAGCAGTCGCTGGCAACGGCCACGCTCAAGCAGGGTTTCAGCTTCCAGCGCAGAATTGTCTGCCTTGGCATAAATCTCACCGGCACGGGCATAAAATTGTTCAGCTACGGCATACTGATTGAGTCTAAGATCATATATGCGTCCAAGATTACGATGTTGTTCTGCCAGTGAAATGTCATCTTTCAAAGACTGCCTCAGGCCGGCTGACTCTTCGAAAAATGTCTGTGCTGCACTGAAATTAACAGAATTCTCCATTACAAAGCCAAAATCAGACAGCGCGGATGCCTGCTCTTTTGACATACCCAGGTCAGCAAAAATGCCAATACCCTCTTTCAATGAAACAGCAGCGTCAGAGAAGCGTTCTGCGTTTCCCTGCAGAAGACCAAGACGCAGCAGTGCATCAGCATGTTCGGCTGAATATGGCTTCTCTTTTGCCATTTCCTTAACCAGAGCATCAGCCTGAATAATTGCCCGTTCGGTAAAACCTGCGGCAAAAGCACTTTCACGGGCATAGCGGTGAATCTGGCTGCGATGCTTTGCCAATGAAGGATTTTCCGCTATTATTGTCAATGCATTTTCAAAGAAGGAGAGTGCTTTCTGATATGATCCAGCGTTATGAGCTAACACGCCGGCCTTACCGTATTCGGTGAAACGATTTTTCCCCAAAAGGGCTGCCTCAGTTGAGTCAGGCCCCCAGTCTCCGATAAGTAACCAGCCAGACTTCAGTTGTTTACGGGCATCACCAAGAGACTGACGCGTATAAGCTTCGACAAACGCGCCTGCTTCAACTGAGGAACCGGATGTTGGCTCTGCAACAGCAAGGAGCAGTGAAGGAATTCCCTGAAGTGATGCCAGGTGCCCGATATTGTATGCCTGCCTTGATCCGGTATTAGAGGCGACAACTAACGATAGATTCTCTGCAGCACCCAATTCGTTGAAAGAATGGCGCTGATTTTTTTCATCCTCCCATAGTGGGAGGGAATAGCCGCTTCCACCGACACGTGACGGCACTTCAGGAAGCAAGCCGGCTCTTGCTGGAAGCACCAGAGTGTGGGTGTCAATCAATAGATCGCTTAAGCGGGGCGACACTAGCTTTATAAACGGTTCGGAATTCCGCCACCAACCGGTAAAATCCAAGACTTGACGTCTGAATGGTTTACGCTGTGAAACCGAGCGCACAAGTTGGCTAGCGCTTAGCCCCCAGCTAATCACCGGAGCGGAACTAAAACGACCAGGCTCTTCGTAGGCAGCAAGAACGGCAGGTAATGCAGAAAGCCGAGTATTAAGGATTTGTTTGTCAACAGTCTCGGCAACCAACCTATTTGATCCGCTGATAGTAAAAAGCAGCCAGCGTCTACTGTCCAGTGGCGTAAAACGAAGTAGCGTTTTGCCAGGCATCATCTCCTGTACATCTATTACTTCTACCGGTTGCGGTGAAATAAGACGACAAACCTTACCCGATTTTCCAGATGCACATTCGTTATTAAATGCCAGCTGCACCGAATTTAGACGCTGCCGGGCAGCTCTTATAAGCTCAGCTTTTGCAGGTAAATCGCCATCGCTCTGTGACTGTGTACTCAGATCAACCGATGCAGCAGCAAGACGCAGGGCAAGTTCACCGGCTTGAGAATAAAAAGCGGGAAGGCGTTCAAGCTTTGCTCCGAACAAGTCATCAATAACTGCCTGCTCCTGCTGAAGTCGCACCTGGATATACTCTTTATCAGCACCTGAAGCAGTAGTAGAGACCTTACGCAACCTGTCTATCTCCATCAGATGAACTGCTGCCGCGCGAAACTGTCCGGTAATGGCCGGGTCATCAAGCCCTAGTGCACCGCGCCCGAGTGTATGGACCCGCTCCATTTCACTCAACTTTTCCAGTAGCGCAAACGCCTGTTCAGCGTTTTGGGCGGCACGCATCTCCAGATACGGTGCAAAACGCTCCATTACCTCACCACGCTGCAGATCAAGCTCAGTCAGCGGAAGACTCTCTAGCAACTCAAGCGATCTGTCATACTGCCCAAGGGAAGCGAGAGTACGCCATTCAAGAGAATATGAAGCTGCATTCCTGGCTTCAATCAAAGCATCGCTGCGGGCAGTTTCTGCATTATCAGCCAGGCCTAGTGACGCAAGAACAGCTCCGCGATTAAGTTGGGCTGCTGCTCGCTGACGATTCTGTTTTCTAAGTATTTCCTTGTCACTGCTGTCGGCAGCTATAAACAGTAATTTATCCCAATGCTCCAGCGCTTTATAGAACAGTATCTGGCGACTACCGTCATCATCTGCGAACGAGGCCAACCGGGCAATAAGCGCGCCGGCGTCATTATGATAGCGGGCATATACCAGAGGTGGAAGAGCCGTACGGGACAGGTCCGCCAATCGGGAAACCCTTGCTTCTGTAGAGAGAAAACCAGCTGTAACCACATGCGTAACATCAGCTTCCAGCAACTGCCCCCAGTTAACGATATTGAGCATGGCGCTGATCGGATTACCCGCCTGCAGCGAAAGAAGTGTTGAACGCTGAAAACCTGCCGCGGCATTTTTCAGTTCGCCCTGCGCAAAATCAATATGAGCGGTGCGATGAGTTAACAGTGTTACCCCGTAGAGATCACGGGCACCAATTTTAGCGTTATCGATCGGATATTGTTTTAGCTGATTCCTCAGCAAAACTGAAGCAGCAGCAGGATCACCCAATTCGGATTGAATTCGTGCAAGATAAATTTCAGCCAGCCGCTTTTCCTGTCCGGCACTGAAACCGAAGGCGGCATCAGTAGCCCCACCTTTGTCCAATGCTATGCTGGTGGATACTTCTACCAGTCCACCACTTCGCTTTGATGGAGCTTTTGATGTGGGTGGGTGGTTTTCTATTAACTTTAACAGCTCAGAGAATCCGTCGCGACTCATACGCAGTAATCGTCGTTGTTCCTCGCCTGAGGCATCATGTGCCTCACGATAAGCGGCAATACTGGCAGAACGACGGTTAGAGGCGAGATTGCCGGTAAATCCGAGGCCTTGATTGAGAGCAAATGCAGCGTCAAATTGCTCTCTGGCAGCTGCATACCGATCCGCTTCCAGGTACGACAACCCAAGCCTGTCATGAATTTCCGCAGACGTTTCCACCAGGCGTGTTACTGAGTCCAGCTCTTTTTCCACTGCCGAGAGCATGCCACTTAGCTCAGCATTACTTTTTGCTGCAGCATCCTTGTTCCACAAAGGTGCAGTGTTCAGTAAGGCACGTTGCTTTTCCAGTAAAGTACGCATCGTTTTTTCAAAACTGCTCCATCCGGCCGAAGGTGGCGCATCAGGTGGAGATGCTCCCAGTTGCTCCAGTTCAACAGTAATCAATTGATGCTGGCTCAGAGCGTCATCAATTGACGGATTACGAACTGTTCCGGAAAAGAGTCGTTCCACCACTCGCCGCGACAGACGGCCGAACAGTTCAAGTGGACGGGACGGATTCAGGCGCGTACCGGCCAACTGAAGCGCCTTGAGGTAACCGGTTATAGGCGCTTCTTTTTCGCGCATCTGAAACGCAACAGCTGCATATCGCTGCTGAAAAATAAGCTCGGTATCAAGATTGTCAAACGGGATTCCTGATGCAAGTCTCAGGCTGTAAAACTTCCAGGCCGTTGCTTTACTGCCAAGCAGAAAAGCTATGTTGCCAATATTGAGATTAAGGTTGGCGCGGTTTTCCGGATGTTCCAGCGGTCGATTAAGTAACCAGGCACGACGGTAATGGGCAAGTGCCCGTTCGAGGCCGCCGCGCTCGCCATGGACCGTCTCGGCAATTTCAGCAAGATATCCCCTCGTCTGAGGAGGATATTCTGATGATGGCATTCTGTCAGCAGCACGGGAGATCAAACGATCAGCCTCATCCAGACGCTCCCTTCCCGGCAGATAAGTCATCGTAAGTCCGGTTGCGTACAGGAGTACCGGATCATCTGGATAGGACAATAACATTTTGCGATAAAGATCCAGCAGCTCAATGCTCTGCCCCATTGCCGCAACTGACTTGATATAACCACGATGCGCTTCAACACTGCGCCCGTCATAACGGATAAGATCGAGAAAAACCGAGCGGGCTGCAGCAACTTCGCCGAGGCGGTAAAGGTTCTCGCCCGCAGCAACGGTTTTACGGATATAGGCAGCACGGGCCAACTGGTATAGCGGAGTGTCTTCAGATTGCCGGCTCATCTCAGTTTCGTACAATGCCTTTGCTTCCGCATAACGTTCTTCACGATAAAGCACTTCTGCCAGGGCAAAGCGGGCGGCTGCCGTAGGCGACGGCAGAGACGTGAATTTCTCTAATACTGTTCGATATGCATCCTTCGCCTTGGCCCATTCATTCGCTTGATAAGCGATGTCCCCAAGCCGGTTCCATGCCCCCATGGACAAGCGTGGAAGCTTAGTATGATAGCTTTCTGCGAGCGCAGACAGAGCTGACTGATCGGCACGGTCGCGTGGTGAGACCTGATCGAGGATAGCTGTAATCGCCGCTTCTGACCAATCTTCCTGATCATCGTAAGTAGTGGCAACGGCAACCAGTGCAGCAAGAGCCCCCTGCCCCTTCTCAAGCCTGGCCAGAAGAACTGCTCCGCGCAGTGCGGCCTCCGCTTTTAGTGCTCTGGCTGTATCAGTCAGGCGGTTTACCTGTTCTGAATATCCAATTCCACGTAACTGATCAGCCGCCCCTACGCCGAATTCGGCTAGAAGCCGCGTCGTATCGACCAGGTAGCGGGCCGTAGCATCTGCGCCTTTGCCCTCAGCTGCTGCCTTCATGGACTGTTCAGCCTCGCGAAGGATCTCTTGTCGTTTTGGTTCCAACACAGCTTCGCGACAACGCTGTGCAGCCTGAACTCTTATCCGCGCAATTTCGCCCAAGGCCGCTTCCCGCGGGAAAGATTTATAGCGACGCGCCACTACTGCGTACTGTTCTTCTGCGTGAGCGTTTTCACCACCCTGTTCCATGAGTGCGGCAAGAGCCAGGCCCGCAAGTGCACCCTCAAGCGTGGGAGCCTCTTCCGTTGCCATAACACGGGCGGAAGCCAGGCTTGCATGTGCAGGATCAGGTGGCTGACGTTCAAGAAGTATGCGCGCCAATGACCACTGTTCAGCAACAGACTTGCGATCAGGTATTTCCCCCGATGCAGGGAGTGACATAACCTGCCCCCCACCCGCCATGCCGGCGACGAAATAAAAGCTGTCACCGGCCGGAAGAGGAGCTACTGCCATCAATGCTGCTGAAGTTAGAGGTGAAATAAACGGGAAACCATCATCACCTACCCGCTTGAGATGCATACGGAATATCTGACCCGACTCCTGACCGGCAGCTGCAAGCCCCACGGTTAATGACAGTCGTGTAAACAAAACCGTAGCAGCACTTTCCCATGCTGGATACAGATCTCGTCCAGGGCCACTGGTCAACTGCGTGAGCCCTCCCCCTTTTTCGTTCCACAGCCAGAGATCACCATTCGGATCAGATTTGCGTGATACGAACAGCCAGGCTTTACCGTCCGGAGAAGGGGTCGCAAAAGCAGCATCTATTGCTATCGGCAACTGCTCGCTACTGGAATCCTTAAGAGTAATCCGTACCAGCTCGCGCAGTACAGAACCGGGACGCTGGCGCTGATATACCAAAGCAGATCCATCAATAGAAAATACCGGTGCATCATCAGCAGCTTCACGTCCGGTCAAGCGACGTGGTATTGAATCTGTTTTTATTAAATCAATTAGCCAGATATCTCCCTTTACATCATCTTGTGCATCAACAAAAGCAACGAGTGACCCGTTAAAATTAAGAGCTGGTGCAGCCAAACGAACCGGACTTGAATGGAGCAGGCGCGGCAGATCCGGAAGGGCGGTAAAGGAGTAGAGCCAAAGTTCATCTCCCTTATCACCCCGTTCGACAGTAACCATACGTGAACCATCAGCAGCTCTTGCAACGTATAGAACCTGACGAGAACTGAAAATAGCCGGTTGTGGAGTCGATTCCGGACGGGAACGAGGAACTGAACGTGGCGCGGATGGGGCCAGAAGTTCATCGCCCAACGGCAGTGCAGCGGCTCCCGAAGAGCAGGCCAACAGAGCCAGTGCTAACAGCCCGAATATTTGCTGAGTCTTACGCCGTTTCATAGTGTTTGCCACCGACCATCGGCAGCCTGCACTTTTGTGCCGGGCAGACTGTTCTGGCTGTTTATACGGGCAAACACAATGCGAATAGCCGGCATGTCTTTGATCGTAAAGTTTTCGTTTGTCTGTACTACCCGCATCATTAATACTTCCCGCGATTGATTGACCTCTTTCACTACCTGTTGAAATTCAGCCTCACTATAGGCAGCGGCGAACGACTTTAATTCTTCGGAGGACACCTTAGGCGGTTCACGAGTGAATGTGGTAAGCAGTCCTTCATTGTTTTCACCAATCCAACCGAAACGCTTGAAGGAGTCAACGTCATCAGCGTGAAAAGCGATTGTCTCCATAGCCCGTGTGGTATCGGCCTGCTCTGGAGTATGACGGGGGGCGGCTTCAATTTTTCCACCTGGAGAAACACCGCGCACTGAGGCTACAAGCAGCATGTCCTCACTCAGGCTATTATAGGTTCCTAGAACCTGATTCTCCAGCGACGTCCGTTCACTGACCACATTGACATCGACCTTGGCAAGAGTGCAGCCTGAAATATAAAATGTAATTACACCAAGAGCAGCAGTGTTAATAACGCGGAGTACCGGGGAAAGGAGAAAGTGTAAAAGTTTATTTTTAGACTTTTTAAAACATTTTTTACAAAGCAAAGAATAAAAGTTATCACTCATTTCCCCCCCTACGACGCTCTTTGTTAACAACGCTTTTTCCGAGTTAAAAAAACTATTTTTCATAATTCCTCCGCTTTAATGATAGTTCCCCTTTAGGTCCTACAACCAACGTGTCGGCCCGCACTAACTCAAGGAAGCCGCGTAATGCGGTGATTCCCTCCCTGTTTTTTACCAACTCTTGTCGCAGTGGCAACTCGGAAATGCGCAGGCGCTCAACCTTTGGTAAGTCAACCGCAACACCTTTAATCAGAGCTTCCCCTTCCATACTAAAAGCGCCATCGACAGCATTTGCCCGCAAGCCTTTCAGAGTGCCCAGATGGAGCATTTTTCTTTGTGCTACTACCTGCTCGTTTCGCTCGTACGGGTCTAGGCTGAAAAGCGCCCTTTCGATGGCATTGGCTCCTATCTTGCGCACATTAAGTAACAAGCGCAACTGTTCAAACAATTCGCGCTGCTCAGCAGTAAGAGGTGTTGTAAGTGTCATCTCTCCGGTTATCTCGGAGTCCTTATTGCCTTGTGTTTTGCGGGTTTCTTTTGGCAGCAGATGAGTTATGTCAATGTTTGAAAAAGAACTGCCGGCAGCAATTACTGGAACGTCGGGTCGCAGATCAAACAGACTGCGAGCGAGAAGTGTACCACCGAGCATATCCGCCTGGAAGAAACTGATGCCACACTTTTCCTGTGTGAACAGCAAGTCGCCCTCCAGAGCAGAAATAACCAGAGGTACAGCTGAAGTATTAACAGTTACGCTTCGAACTGAGAACGATCGTGCTCCGCCTACAACCCCCCGCAGATCATCATGAATCCGCCCGACAACCTCCACAGCGCCAGGATTTGCACCAGAGGCAGAGGTCGGCTTAATGAGTGCCGTAGAGAGCGGTGTCCAGCGTTCGCCCTGAGCCGCTGCCAGATCATAAACACGATTTATAGTGATCGCAGAACGAACCCCTTCGACTTTTGTACCATTGGCAAGCTTAACACCAAATTCTTTTGTATTTAAAGAGTAACGGAGTGCCAGTTCGCGACCGGCGGTCAGGTCGACACGAGCACTGCTGTTGACATCCCCGGTCAAGTCGATTCCAGGCAGAAACTGTTTCAATTGACTGGAGAAGGCTCCGTCAACAGTGGCAAACAGAGTGGCGTCCAAACGCTTGATCAGAGTCGCTGCATTGAAGGGTTTTTTCTCCTCCATGAGAGTGTCGATGCGGCTGACATTTAGTTCTGCGTCATGCATGACAGCCATAGGATGTATCCGCAGTTCTTCATTCAGGCGCAATTCTTTCCAGCCGGACAGTTCGCCGTTATAAGCAAACGACCCATGCTGTGTAGGAAATTTACCGGCCGCTCCCGGAAGACCGTTTAGGCCGGAAAAGAGGATTCCTCCCTCAAATTTGACCGACTCACCTTTTTTTATTGAGATTATCCTCACATCCGGCTTGGTTCGCAGACCTGTTACCTTGACCACCCCTTTGGCTGTTGGAACCGTCACTGAAAGAGTATCAAGCTTCACAGCCAAGTCAAGTGTATCAAACTGCGACAATCTGGCTTTGAAGTTGTGTAAAGGACGCTTATCTGATGCCGGTATTGATTCTGACAAAGGTGAAACCATCCTCCATTGCCCCTGCACAACCCCATCAGCTTTAAAGCCGGGTGGTACAAAAGTTGCGGCAACAGGCATGGCAAGCCCCAGATTAAGCAGTAGATTGCCATTGCTAGAGACTGAGGAGCCTGTAAGGGCAGCATCAGCAGCACATTGGAGTACATCACCTGCTGAAATAATAGCTGCAGCATGCTGCAACGTCGGACGTGCTCCTTTTTCGCTTGGCAAGCGAAGTCCAGTTGCCGTTAGTGATGTAGAGAACGGAATCTGGCCGAAGCGTTTACCGGAAGCGTTACCTTCAATTGAAGCTGCGGTCATAGTCGACTCCGGAAGAGATAGTTCAACGTCTCCGGTTTCGGAAAGTCGAGCAACAATACGAAGCTGCTCATGCACTTTATCAAGTGTGAACTGTGTCCCTATCTTGGCCATGTCAAAGTCAACAGATTGAGTCAGAACGGCTGATGCAGCAACTTTGTATGGAGAAGCGCTCTTAAAATTAACATCTGATACCACCACGCCTAATTTCCCACGCAATCCTTGAGCAGAGAATGGCTGTGAACCTGAAAGTGAGGCCCGCCGTAGACTCCAAAACAGATCTGCAGTCAGTCTTATTGGATGTTTGGCGACAAGCGGGCATTCAACTTTTTCGAGTACCATCTCAACTTCGTCTGCCGTTAACTCACCTTTTTTTTGTTTAATTCTAAAATGTGGGAGCTTGATGCCAAGGCCAGCAATTGTGAGCTCACCGTTATTAGCGGGACCGTTCAGCTTGAAATCAAGGGAACGAATAAACGTTTCACCGGCTATATCTTTATAAGGAGCATCAGGTGGTAGAAACGGTGCGGCCATAGTAAGAGCACTGGCAATATCGATCTTCAAAGGGCCTAACGAAAGTTCCATTGAACGATCAGATGCGGAAGGACGCTTAACCAAGCCGCTCCAGGCGACATCAAGTAGGCGTGGCACAGTCAGTTTTCCGCCAGAAAATTCAACTCTCTGTCGCTGGTGATCGGTGGCAACCTGCTGTTGAAGTCTCATATCAATTGGGCCGAACTGTTTTTTTTGTAACGGACCGCCACTAGCGGTTAATCCGGCTGAGTCAAGCGTCAGCGTTGCGTTAAGATCGCGCTTGGCGTCCGCCTTTGCCCGCAGCAGAATCTCTATATTACCAGCCATATTCGGCAACTTGGCTGGTAATAAGGGACGAGATACCTCCAGTATTTCAGCAAGGTTCAACTTACAACGAGCAACTACACCGTCAGGCTGACTGAGTCCGCCAGACAGCATGAGACTTGTACCTGGAGCGGAGACTTCAACGGAAAATAGTGCAGAGGCAAGATGAATGCGTTGTTCTTTGGTAACGAGATCAGTCACTTTAGCACCGATTCGGATATTCCCCATTGAACGGTCATTAAGCAAAACCTTACCGGTCACTTCCGCTTTAATCGGCTTTGCAGACAGTGAAGGCATGGCAAAACGGAGCGAAAAGTCTTGCAGCTTAAGCTGTTTAGCCGGTGAAGGAGCTCGGTATACAACCTGTAGCGGTGCCACATCAATCATGACGTTAACATCAACCGGCAAGAGGAAGTCCATCCCTTGTATAAGCTCGATCTTTTCTGCCAAAAGAGTCAATGGATCTTTGCTTGAAGGGGGTTGCTGTTTGGAAGGACCGGAAGCGAGCTCAACCTGTACTTTCTGAATCCGTACCGCAAGGTTTATGCATCGACGCCCATCGGCACCACGATCGGCAGAAGGAACGACAATTATCTGTTCGATTTCAGTTTTAAGAAGTGGGGGCGGACCGTCTCCAAGAATGAAACCAGATAGAGTCAGACCTTTAGACCAGGTCATTTGGAGGTTTGACCAACCGACCTGACGCTTTATGGATGAGGAGATTACTTTTTGAATCCTGACTTGTACCATATGACTGCTGAGAAGAGTCGGAAGCGACAGCAGTAAAATCATCAACAGCAACAAGCCGCTCGCAAAAGCGAGTGACGCGATGAGGAGAATGCGTATAACAGGTATTTTGCGTTTAGCAGAAGTCATTTTTTTGTATGGTTACTGGTCAGAGATGTAGCTTACATAGATTAAATTAATATATTAGAGCATAAATACACTATTTCCATCAAACACCACAACGTCAATCATCATCAAGCATTCGGTGTTTCGGTTTCTCCACATCCTCAAACTGACCCCTCTTCACCGCCCAGATAAATATCAGCCAGCACCCAGCACCCAGACAAAGAGATAGAACTATAAGAATAACAAGGCTTTCATCCATGATGCTTAAACCTCATCAAGCGCAACGAGTTAAGAGAAACCAGCAGTGAACTGGCGGTCATTGCTACGGCAGCGTATACGGGAGTTAGATGTCCGGTCATCGCCAGCGGTATACCGATTATATTATACACGAAAGCCCAGGCAAGATTCTGCTTGATAATTGCCATCGTTGCCCGACTGATGCTGTAAGCTGTTGCAATACGAGAAAGATCATCACCGGTAATAATCACATCAGCGTTTTCAAGTGCAATATCGCTGGAACCGGAGAGCGAACAGCTGACTGTTGATGCAGCAAGTGCCGGCGCATCGTTGACGCCGTCACCAACCATTAAAACCTTAAGACCGCGCTGTTGGAGCTCAGTAACAAATAAAAGCTTCTGGTCCGGAGTCATTCCTCCATGTGCTGAAGTAACGCCAATCTCTGTGGCAATACGGTTTACCGTGGCCTGGTGGTCTCCACTAATGAGAGCGACATCCAACTTTGCAGCTGTAAGGCGGGAAATCACTTCCTGAGCCCCTCCCCTAAGCTGATCAACCATAACTAAGCGACCGGCCAGTCGGCCATTAATTGCAACCAAAACAGAGGTGGTAAAGCTGTCATATGTTTGTACGAAAGGTACAGTAACACCTTGCTCTACAAGGAACAGCTCACTTCCGCACAGAACCTGCACATTGTTTGGAAGGACTCCTGAAATTCCACGTCCAGGAATGGCCAGGAAATCATGGCATGATTCAGGTCTATAGCCATGATCTGCCGCATACTGGACTATTGCCCTTGCCAACGGGTGAGAGGCCAGTTCTTCAAGAGATGCGGCGGCCTGAAGAACGGATGACACATCATAATCACAATAGGTTTCAAGCTGAATTACACCTGGTTGGCCACAGGTTACCGTACCGGTTTTGTCAAATAGTGTACTGTTTATAGATGCCAGTCTTTCAATAACATCTCCACCACGAAGGATAATGCCGAGCGTTGCCGAGCGACTACAGGCAGCCAGTACAGCAGCCGGAACTGCCAGCCCCATTGCGCACGGGCAGGCTATCAAAATAACGGACAAAGCAGACATGATTGCCGTTCCTGCATCTTCACCCAGATAGAGAAAACGACCCGCACAGTTCAGCAGTGCCAGTAGAATAACAGCAGGCACGAACCAGCCGGAAACCCGATCGGCCAGCTGCTGAACCTTCGGTTTTCCGGCTTGTGCCATCTGCACCATGGCTGCAACACGCATCAGGTAACTCTGACCTGCTGGCCTTAATGCCTGAACAGTCACTGGAGCAGCCACATTAACACATCCGGAGCGGACATCATCGCCGCTGGCAAGCAGTACCGACTGACTCTCACCGGTGGCCAGTGACTGATCGACTTCTGTAGCCCCCTCGATGATCAGGCAATCAACCGGAAAACGCTCACCCTGGCGGACCATCAGCAGGTCTCCAGGGCGGACTTCATCAACAGAAACAATACGACTGCCGCCATCCTCGTCAACCAGTGTCGCACGCTGGGGGGCTGCAGCATACAGAGAGCTTATACCAGACATTGCGCGCCGGCGCACCGAGAGCTCCAACAATCGGCCGATCAGGACAAACGTCACGATCATAGCCGCACTTTCAAAATAAGTTTCTTTATTGGATAAAGTCGCCCAGACACTATAGAGCCAGGCCGATAGGGCTCCCATGGCAATTAGTAGATCCATTCCGGGAGCAGCAGTCTTGACAGAACGCCAGGCACCCAAAAAAAACGGCCATCCTGAGTAGAATACCACCGGAGTGGTCACCAACAATGAAACATACTGTAGAAACAGCTTCATGAAACCTCCTATTCCCTGAAAGAAACCGGCATACAGGGCGTAGGAGTAGGCCATCAGTTGCATTGTCAGAAAAAGCGCGGTGCCAAAACGAAGCAGCAGATCATCCCGTTCGCGTCGTGCTTCCTTTTCTGATTGATCGGCCGAATAGGGTCGCGGAGAGTAACCGAGACGGGAGATAACGGAGAATAATTGCAGCGGAGTTGCCTCTACCGGATCAAAACGGAGTGAGGCGATTCCTCCACTGTACGAAAGACTTACGTATTCAACACCTGGAACACGGACAAGCATCCGTTCCAGCAGCCAGACGCACGATGGGCAGGTGATACCACACACCAGGATATCAATGCGGCACAAATTTCCATCAGAAACGATATGTTGAGATAAATCTGCGTCAGTATAACTTGAAGTATCAAATTCCGTTACAGTCAGAATACCTCGGTCTGAACGTTTATAAAAACCACCCAACCCGGCGTCACATATCATGCTATGGGCACCCTGACAACCCCGGCAGCAGAAGATAGTATTTATACCATCTTCTGCTGTACCGTAAATGGCTTTCCAACGGAAACTGGTTCCGCAGTGGCTGCAGGTCTGTTCCGACATAAGACTCATGGAGAAATTGTCACTGAAGCTGCTGGCAGGTTGCCGTTTAATAACTGAATTTCAATTTTATCCGGCTGACGGGTATTTTTTGCAATATGGATCATAAAGATGATTTC
>CAIQWT010000004.1 GCA_903875605.1 uncultured Geobacteraceae bacterium
GTTCATTTTCAATGTACTACTCATTCAGCAGGCTCATAATGTATGTGAACTTCGCAGCGATTGATCCTGTCCTGACTTGAACACTTCTCTTGTGTCAAACTATTATCTATCTGTATATCTGATACATATCACATAGAAAATTGCAATTTTGGGTTACCCAGAACGTGTTTGGCTGAAATTGCTCTTTTTTCCTTATGGAATTCATCGGCTCTTAAGGTGCAATAATTATTTTTTGTAGGTTTGGGTGTGTTTATCGGCAAGAAGAAAAATAAGAGCGGTAAAGTAAGTGTTCGGATTTTTCAAAAAGTTAATCGAACAAACCGATTACTTAAGACCATAGGATGCAGCAGTGATCCTAATGAGATCACACGTCTTGTTACGGAAGGCTATCAATGGATTGAAGAGCATTCCGGGACGACTTCATTTGATTTTGACGGGAAGAAGTGTCAGGCGTCTCAGGTTCTTGATATGATTGATCAACTCACTGCATCGGGTGTCGAACTTCTGTTAGGTAAGATTTTTGACGAAATAGGATTCTATCAAATCCCGGATGATTTATTCCGCAAATTGGTCCTTGCCAGACTATGCTACCCTGTAAGCAAACTGAAAACCACTGCGTATCTTGCCCGCTATCATCATCTTTATCTGGATGTACATGAGGTCTACAGATACCTGGATAAGCTTCACAATACACAAAAAGAGCTGGTTCAGGACATTAGCTACAGACACACGCTTAAAATACTGGGTGGTCGTATTAGTGTTGTTTTCTATGATGTTACAACACTGTATTTTGAGACGGAAGAAGAAGATGAATTGAGAAAACCAGGATACTCGAAAGACGGAAAACCCGAAAACCCTCAAATTGTACTTGGTTTGCTTGTTGGTGTGGATGGTTATCCCCTAGCCTATGAAATATTTGAAGGCAACAAATACGAAGGGCATACCATGTTGCCAGTAATAGATGGATTTAAAAGGCGATATAAGATTCGTAAGCTTGTTGTAATAGCGGATGCAGGTCTGCTGTCAGGAAAGAACATTGAGGAGCTTACAAAAGCTAAATATGAGTTCATTATTGGAGGAAGGATCCGGCATGAGCATTCAGACATAAAGAAAAGAATCCTTGATCTGAAGTTATCCAATGGGGGCTGCACCGTGATCACTAAAGAAGATGGGTTGAAGATCGTTATCAGTTATACCGACAAAAGGGCTGTGAAGGATAGGATAAACCGCGAAAAAGGCATCAGACGTTTGGAGAAGCAAGTCAAAACTGGAAAGTTGACAAAGGCCAGTATTAACAACCGTGGATATAACAAGTTCCTAAGCATATCGGGTACTGCTTCTGTGAATATTGATTACAATAAAATCAAAGAAGAGTCCAAATGGGATGGACTGAAAGGATATGTCACAAACACAGAACTGGCCGCAGAACAAGTAATCGAAAACTATCTGCACCTTTGGAAAATAGAGCGTGCTTTTCGCATATCCAAAAGTGAACTCAAAATTCGGCCTATCTACCATCGTTTACAACGACGAATCGAAGCTCACATCTGTATTACTTTCACTGCATACAAAGTTTATAAGGAACTCGAACGCCAGCTAAAAGAAAACGGGGCGATATTCAGCCCGGAAGAAGCGATAAATATTGCCCAAACCATTTTTAGTGTGCAAATCACGATCCCGGAAACTAAAGAGCACTTAAACAAAGTGTTGATTCTAACACCTGAGCAAGAAACTCTGGCTCGGATTTTTAAGTTTTAGAGTTGGGTTACCCAGTGGCGAAGTCAGGAGGAAATATTGCTGACGTGTTTGGGATGGAGTTCGATTAAAATATCCAACGAGAAGATTAGTATTCAAATCTTTACAAATCCATAAAATTAAAAATGCTCCCTGCTATAATGTTCAGGGAGCGTTTTTTCATTAAAGGATAATTTGTAACGATACCAAAAACACCGCCACCTTAGTTTTTATGCTTGTCAGGATTGCCACAGCAAGTTTCAGCCGAGCATGTTTCGGGTTTCTCCACAACGAGCGTAACACTAAAAATTCCATCGTCGGAGTCGATATCATTATATTTTTGGATCATTTCAGCCGTGAGGTATTTTTCCAGAAGTTCATCAGGCAATTTTACCTTATTCACCTCCACAATTCCACCACTGTTGAAACCTGTTTTGCGAAAATAATTCATGAAGGTTTCCACATCTTCGGCACCGGCAATGCAGCCGGCAACTTCTGAGGCTTCCTTCCGCAGATCGTCGGGAATTGGATTGATGGTGACAAAATCTGATACACAGACCAAACCGCTGTGATCACAAATCCGGTACATCTCGTCGGCCACTTTCTGTTTGTTGGCCTGCAGATTGAAGACACAGGAGGAATAGATCACATTGGCATATTCCTTTGGCAGAGGAACTGCTTCGATATCGCCATGCCTGAATTCGACATTGCTGATCTTTAATGAATCGATATATTCCCTTGCGGCGGTAATATTTTGCTCTGATTTATCAATTCCAATTACTTTACCTGTTGGCCCAACAGCGGTAGCCATAGATACGCTGTCGCGACCCAGCCCTGATCCAAATTCCACTACACGGTCGCCTTCATGTATAAGTTGATATTTGGAGGGTGTTTCGCAATCAGCTTCAGCCTTTTTGTCGCCACCTGAGTGGGATCCACAGCCGCCGGATCCGCATCCACAAGCGCTGTTCCCAGTATTTTCTTTGCGTTCTATTGTCTGAAGTTCAACTTCCATTGTTAATTAGTTTTAGTTAATATGAATACATAGCATCAGAGTGTAACCATTTGGGTCTGCCTCCTGATTATAAGTTCAGGATAACCAGGTAAGCAAATGATTTCGTCTGTGTTTGGGTGATTTGATCAAAATCCGGCAACATAAAAAAGTGCCATCTTCTATAGTTACAGTAACAAGCAGATAGGAATAAAGTTTATTGCACAATTAATTTGCTGAACAAATCATAGTTTTATGGTGAATATCAAAATCTTGTACAATTATTGAAATTAACTCCTTCAGCAGCATTAACTGTAACAATTTACTTTCCTTCTCCGTCACATCTAAATCTTAGAACAAACACCATCATGAAAAAAGCAAATTATCTCCTCATCCTGGCAACCGTACTTTTTATGCCACAATTGTCACAGGCAACTCTTTCTCCAATGTATTCCCCCTCGGGCGGCATAAGAGGAAACGGAAAAATAGTTAAACAGGAGCGTTCAGTATCTGGCTTCCACGCCATCAGCGTAAGCGGAGGAATTGATGTATATATCATTCCTGGCAGCACTAAAAAAGCAGTTGTGGAGACCGATGAGAATATTCAGGAAGCGATAATTACAACTATCAGCAACGGAGTTTTAAAGATTTACAGCGAAAAATCCATCAGCAATTCGAAAAAACTGAATGTTTATGTTCATTTGAAAGAGTTGGATAAAGTAACCGCATCCGGAGGTTGCGACGTGTTCGCAGAAACAAACCTTAATTTTCCATCTCTCAGTTTCAATTTCAGCGGAGGGTGTGATCTCAAACTGAGCTGCACCACCGGAACGCTCAATTGTATACTGACAGGGGGTTCAGATGCAGAAATAAAAGGCTCAGCTGATAATGTTGATCTCGAAGCCAGCGGTGGAAGCGATATCAAAGCTGCCGATTTAACTATCAGGAAGTGCAAAGTAGAAGTAACGGGTGGTTCGGATGCTTACCTCCATGTTACCGGTGAATTAGCTGTGGAGGCA
>CAIQWT010000005.1 GCA_903875605.1 uncultured Geobacteraceae bacterium
CGATCGTACCGCACCTTATACGGACTCTGTCAGGCAACTGCATAATTCATCATTTGAGCAGTTATTTTCCAGAATGGAGAGGAATTGCATCACCAATCTATAAGTAATTCCCCATAGCACCGGCTTGTTCTCGACTGGAAGCCTGATTGCAGGCACTTCAAAGAGTTTTTCATCAAATGCAACGCTACTCTGCTGATGCCTTGTGGGATCACGCAGATCAGAAAGCGTTACCCAAAACAGATCCCGCACTTCTTCGTTAAAAACCGGCATGCAACCCATGCGATCAATACCAAACAGACAGCACGAAACCCTCACCGGTAAATTGGCTCCAACAATATCGGAAAGCCGACCCAGGAAACGACTTTGCGCCAGATCAATCCCGATTTCTTCTTGTGTTTCACGACAGGCAGCCTGACACTCCAGCTCTCCTTCTTCAAGCTTACCACCCGGAAAAGCAATATGCCCTGACCAGGGATCAAGGTCATGCGCTGCACGCTGAATAAAAAGAATTTCAAGATCAGTAATACCCTGATGCATTATCATGGCTACTGAAGCACGTGTGCGATCACCGGATTGTGGATCCTGCCCGTTTTCCAGAGGAGCCAACCGTTCAACAATTTTCTCAAACGACCAGCGATTCAGCTCTTTTTCTTTTCTCATACAACAAATGTCCCCTCTAAGCAGCTCTATCCTCTCCATATCTTGCGTTATCGTCAAGTAAAAATTACAACATAAATAACGCCGCTTGGCACTATGGCAATCGGCATATTATTTGCTGTCTTTCTATGGTCTTGATACTACTCAAAAGTCAATCCGCTGAGGATACGGCCGCCAGATCATGCTTTTTGTGTGTATGCATCCTACAAAGGCAGGTTAACAAGCTTCTGGAATGAGTAGTTTCTCTCAGTTATTTTTTGTTTTTCATTATTTGAAGTCCGCCTTTAGACTTTATTGATTCTACCGACTATATTATATTCCAAGGGCGGATTTCAAAACCCTATGTTTTTAGTCAAATTATTTTTAGTATTTTTTTTCCTTTCAATTACCCTTGGTATATCTGCTGCGCCAGCATCAGAAACCGGTTTTAGTTGGCCGATTTCCTGCGTTCCTGGGATCAATTGCACCGGAACACACTTTCGCATAGGCTATCCCGATGTAAGTGGTACCGGCCTCTCCTTTGCGTGCAGCAAACCTGGTTATACCGGCCATCAGGGGACTGATATAGTCGTCTCATCTGTTGATCAGGGTGTGCATGCACTTGGAGCAGCTGATGGCATAGTGCGCTGGACTGCAGACGGTCTCTACGACCACTGCCCGAATGACATTGAACCTGATTGCGACGAGCAGAATAAAAGTGAACTTATTTCAGGTAGTGACAAAGGTGCCACACTGGGTTTTAATGCTGGCAACTTTGTCGTAGTTGAACACACTCTCGACAGCCACAGATATCTGACACTCTATGCCCATCTCCGTAACGGTTCTTTGAAAGTAACGCCCGGCCAGATTATTGTACGCGGGCAACTCCTCGGCGATGTGGCAAGCTCTGGAAATTCGCAAATTCCTCACCTACACTTTGGCGTTTACAAGGCCGAAGGCGCTATGTATAGACCGGTGGACCCATGGAAGGGTTCCTGCAACCCCAGCAGCAACGGCTTATGGGCTGCGCCTGTTCCATATCGCTCAAACGACCTTCTGTTAGCGCATCCGACAAATCCTATGGCCGGTGATTCTGAGGTATATCTGCAGACAATCCAACGCACTCTGTCAAAAAAGTTATATTATTGATATGCTGTAAACGATAAGTTAATCTCGACCTTATCGACTTCCTGAGTGCGAATTCCTGCCTCACGTCGACTATTTTTAGACTGCTGCTGCCAAAACAATAAATTCCAGCCTTACGTATTGCAGGCCTGTCCTGCAGCATATTACTTTTATAATTATAGGTAAAGCTCATCCATAAAATGCCCGAAATTTCAATCCTCATGCCGGTCCGCAACGAAGAACGCTATCTGCAGAGCGCACTTGACTCTCTTTATCTTCAAACATTAACTGCATGGGAACTTATTGCGGTTGATGACGGGTCAAGCGACAACACAGTTCAAATCCTCGCAGAAGCCGCAAGGAGAGACCGACGTATTCAGGTTATCAGACGTGAAGGCGGCGGTTTGGTTGCCGCACTAAATGCCGGCCTTATTGCCTGCCGGTCCCCGTTGCTTGCTCGCATGGATGGAGATGATATCAGCCACCCCCGCCGACTTGAACTGCAGGCAGCATGGCTGAATACACACCCTGAAACAGGGCTTGTCGCCTGCGATTTCAGACATTTCCCCCGGAACGGCCTTAAGCAGGGAATGATTGACTATGAGTCGTGGCAGAATAGCCTTACGGATCATTCCAAGGTTATTCGGGATCTGTTTGTTGAATCACCTTTTGTTCATCCTTCTATTATGACGCGTCGTACAATCCTCGAAGATTTGAAAGGCTATCAGGACAACCGCTGGCCGGAGGATTACGACCTCTGGCTTCGCATGGCCGCTGTCGGAGTACAATTTGCCCGGATTCCACAATCTCTTCTATTCTGGCGTGACCATCCAGAACGCGCCACCCGCACCATGGATGAATACGCATTACAGGCGTTCCGGGCCTGCAAATTTCAGCACCTTCTGCACAGCTTTCTAAAAGACACTAAAGACCTTGTAATCGCCGGTGCAGGGCTGGAAGCTAGAGTATGGCAACGCCTGCTTGCCGCTGAAGATGTGTCTGTTTCCACCTGGCTGGATGTAGATCCCAAAAAAATCGGTCGGAAGCTTCATAATGCTCCAGTGATCTCACCTGAAGCGCTTCAGTTGAATGGCAGAAAAATGATTGTTGCCATCGGTGTACGCGGTGCCCGCGAACAGTTTCGGAGTGTAGCTGAAGGACGTGGTTGGCAGGAAGGCATAGACTTTGTCTGCGTCGCGTGATAAAAAACGACGAATTGAATATGGCATGATAGCAAAAAGTTAAGGAGCTGCAGATGTTACCAAGCAAAGAAGAAATGGCTCTTACAATTGATGAAGCAGATTGGAGCTCTCTACGAGCCCACCTAAATCGAGGCGGACTGATTCTGGTTGATGATGCTCTTGATCTGGCCGACACCGCCCATAAGGTCGCCGGCGATGATATTGCAGTCATCCAGAATCTCGTTGAAAACGGCATGATCGGTAAGCCCTCAGACTCAAAAATACGCTCCTGGGAAGAGGACAAACTTAAAAAATTTGCCATGCTTATTGTCAGTCCCTATGTTTTGTTCCAGGAAAAAATGCCCACATTTCATTGAGTCCTGGCGAGGTAATAAGTGGATATAATTCTTAACGATGTTGAAGTGCGCGTCCTAGGCAGCCTGATAGAAAAAGAGCTGACTACACCAGAGTATTACCCCCTGTCACTCAACGCTCTCACCAATGCCTGCAACCAGAAGTCCAACCGCGATCCAATGATGGCTCTTTCTGAGGAAGATGTCGTACGGGCTCTAGATTCGCTCCGTTTCAAACAGCTGGCTGTACTCTCGGCAGATGGTGGGCGAGTACCAAAATACCGCCACTTGCTGGCCGAAAAAATGGGTTTGATGCCAGCAGAGCAGGCAATCATCTGCGAGTTACTTGTCCGTGGTCCACAGACCGGGCGTGAGTTACGTACCCGTGGAGAGCGAATGTATTCGTTTGCCGACCAAGCCGCAGTTGATGAAGTATTGCAAGAGCTATCGGTGCGAGAAACGCCGTTTATTACGCTGATGCCACGCCAACCCGGAAGAAAAGAAGGTCGCTATGCCCAGCTTTTTTCCGGGATACCGGAATCCACTGAAGAACGCGCGGAAGCACGACCAGAGGCAGCTCGACAAAGGGTATTGGCTGAAAATGAGCGGATTACTAAGTTGGAAGAAGAGGTTGATTCCCTGAGAGGTGAAGTTGTTGCTTTACAGCTTATGATGGTGGAGTTCAGAGCACAGTTTGAATAGTATCTTCTTCGTCTTTCGGCCAGAAACGACGCTGTAGCTCATCCATCAGTGGCTTGAGACTCTTGCGCTCCAGAGCTGAAACTGTGACACTGTTCTGGGTTCTGGCTGACTGACGAACCTTAATAAACGCCACCGTGTCCTTTTTTCTCATATCATCCAGCAGATCCGCCTTGTTGTACACCAGTAGTTCCTGTTTATCCCCAAGTTCCAACTCTGCGAGAATTGCCCTCACTTGAGTAATCTGGTCTTCAAAACGAGGATGCGATGCATCGACCACGTGCAGCAGCAGGTCGGCATCACGCATTTCTTCCAAAGTTGCTTTGAAAGCTCCTAGCAAAGATTTTGGCAGGGAGCGGATAAAACCAACCGTATCGGTGATGATTACCTCACGCTCTCGTGGGAAGCGTAACCGGCGAGTGGAGGTATCCAGTGTTGCAAAAAGTAAATCCTCTGTGAATACATCACTCTTGGTCAGAGCATTCAGTAAAGTCGATTTCCCGGCATTGGTGTAGCCGACAATAGATATAATCGGCACCCCGGCCTTGACCCGCTGTTTACGTCGTTGGTCGCGCCCCTGAGAAAGTTCCTTTAGTTCGCGCTCCAAACTGGTGATCCGGTCTCTGACTCGGCGTCTATCGGTCTCCAACTTTGTTTCTCCCGGCCCGCGCCCGCCAATTCCTCCCATAAGGCGAGACATTTGAATACCACGGCCACTTAGTCGCGGAAGAAGGTACTTGAGCTGCGCCAACTCAACCTGGACTTTACCGTCCAATGTTTTCGCCCGCCGGGCAAATATATCGAGTATCAGCTGACTGCGATCGATAACTTTCAGTTCGGTCATTGCAGAGATAGAGCGCATCTGGGCGGGAGTCAGCTCCTGGTCGAAGATCAACATACTGGCGCCGCGCTGCATAGCCCGGATAACGACGTCGCGCATCATCCCCTCACCCATCAAAAAACGGGGATTAAGGGTTTTGGGCCGCTGAATAAACTCATCCATAGCTTCAACCTGGGCGGTGCGTGACAGTTCACGCAGCTCAGCCATTGAATCTTCAGCTTCCTGTCTGGTCCCGGAGGTGGTAACGGATATAATAATTGCCCGTTCAAGAACATCGGTAGCTTTTGGTACCAGACGCGCGTTTTTTTCAAGGTCTGCTTCAAGCTCCGGGATGAAGTGAATACAGTCAAGTTCTATCCGTTCTAGCGGGATAATTTGATCAGTGGTTGTACTTGCCCCCCTTTGGTCAGGCGACAGCCAGGCAAGTTGAGCGTGGATTTGAGCTTTACCGGGGGGAGAGAGGAGAACAGCAACCAGATCAAATCGCAAGAGGGTAAGATCCGTGAGATCGTCTTCAGTAAGTGGTTCGTTTTTAAGATGAGTGTGAACCAAGCGCAGACCACGCATGACCCTTTTGCCGAGAGGATAATCTCGAAGCTCTGGTATCACCAGCCCCTTTTCATCGCCTACAATAACATATTCCACACTGCCGGTTCTGTTAACGAGGATGCCTATTTGGCGACGAAGTTCACTGGATATTTCTACAAGGCGGCCAGCCAGTTCGTGAGAGCAAAATTCAGATACTGGTATCCGCCTGCGGTACAGGCGCTCCAATGACTGGATCTGGCTTGATTTTAAGCCTACAAGATTACCGAATACTTCTTTAATGGGAGAACTCCAGGACAAGCCCTGATAATCAGGATAAGTTTATTAACGCAGCACTTCCTACCAAAAAGACAAATAAGCGACTTCTGATTTGCTAAAGGCCAATTATGTTGTAGCCGCCGTCAACGTAGTGAATTTCACCGCTGACGCCGCTAGCCATATCGCTGCATAGATAGAGCGCTGAATTGGCAACATCTTCCTGAGTGATCGTTCTCCGCAGTGGAGATTTTGATTCTACGTGGTTGAGAATACTATGAAAACCGGTTACTCCTGCCGCTGCAAGGGTACGGATCGGTCCGGCAGAAATTGCATTCACCCTGGTTCCATCCGGGCCAAGTGCCTCGGACAGGTAACGGACTGAAGCTTCCAATGCCGCCTTGGCAACCCCCATGACATTGTAGCTCGGGAAAACTTTCATCGCACCGTAGTAACTAAGGGTCAGAGCAGAACCGCCCCTCCCCTGCATCATCGACTGGGCCGCCTTCATGATCGCCAGAAACGAATAGACACTGATATCCATAGCAGTTGCGAAGCCATCACGGGTAGTGTTTACAATAGTACCTTTAAGCTCTTCCTTATTTGCGAAAGCAACTGCATGTACGATAATATCCACTCCATCCCATTTTTTACCGATTTCGCTGAAAACTGAATCAATCTCTTCATCACTGGTGACATTGCAGGGGAGTATGGCTGCAGCATCAATAGACTCTGCCAACGGACGAACCCGTTTCTCAAAGGCTTCTCCGGCATAGGTTATTGCCAGTTCGGCGCCTTGTTCATGAAAAAGCCTAGCAATTGCCCAGGCAATGCTTTTATCGTTTGCAACACCAAATATTACAACTTTTTTTCCACGTAGCAACATTGCTAAAACCCTCCGGGTATCTACACTACTGGTGGCACACTGCCTGACCGCTTTTTTCTGCAGGCTCAGTCGGTATAACCTTTTTTTGTATGGGCGGCCCATCTGAGGGCTCACCTGATCTATCACTCGCAGCGCTTAAGCCGCTTTGACTTTGCTCCGATATCACTGACCTAAGATTTACTTCAAGTAGCGCCAGGCGTTTTTCTATAGCTTCAAGAACTTCCAGTGTACGATCCTGCTTCCCCTTGATAGCAAATACTACAAACGGCATAACAAGCCATACCACCGCCAGAAAAAGGCTGAGGATGCTCATCATAACCATGAAACCGCCAAAAATCTCCATGTCATCCCCCAAAAAATTGAGCTTGGCTTATAGCACAGTAACATCAAAAAGTTAAGGTGATATTTATGGTAGACCGCATAGCAAAGCCGCATGATTGGAACTAAAGTACGGCGGGTCATTCCTGATTATTGCAGCTATGGCAGGGTGGCGCTTGAATTCGCTGTCCAGAAAGCGCCTAACCTGCCTACGATCCCAGTCACCCGGATGTCGGAATGCCGTATAAAGAGAGAGATCACCTTCATAAAAAGGCTGATTTCCATATTCTGCAGCTTCATCTCCATAAATTGGCATATTGAATACCGCCATGTTAAGGAAATTGATTGTATGATGGTGACGTACCACGAATTCGAGCGTCCGACGAGCCTCAACCGCGGTTTCTCCCGGTGTTCCGAACAAGAGATAGCAATAAACAGCAATTCCGGCTTTCTTCAGATTATTCAGCACTAGTGAGACCAATCCGAGATTAGTCCCTTTACACATTCTGTCCAACACGCCCTGATCACCCGACTCCAACCCCAACTTGAGCATCACGCAGCCGGAACGTTTTAGAGATTTACAGAATTCCAGAGACGCAAGATTTTCGTCAATTCTCGCAAAACCGTACCAAGGAACTCCCGGCGGCTTTTCCGCAAGCGCACGCAGTAACGCAGGACTGATGGCATTATCCAACAAATGTATCAGAATCGGCGAGGTTTGTTCAGTCAGGCGTTTCAGATCTGACAGGACATGAGTAGTCGGCACAGGGTGATAGGTGTTCCCTTCGGCGCGCTCGGGGCAGAACGAGCAGTGGTTCCAATAGCATCCGCTGGCAGCACTATAGGGTAGAATCAGTCCGGGAGAAAAATAATCTTTTAGTGGCAGAGTAGAATAGTCAGGCGTTACGTAAAGTTTTTGCTTGGTGCCGTTACACAGCAACTCCAGTAGGGGCTCTTCTCCGGGCCCGGAGATCAGACTATCCACCAGGTCTCCAAAGGGATTATTCCAGTTCGGTCTCCGCATCCAGGAGGTTACCAGGCCGCCACCGACTACTATTTTAAGCTTTGGGAAAAGGCTTCTAACGTAGCCAATCATAGCAAAGGTAGAGATTGCCTGACTGAGGTAGTTGAGTGAAAAACCAACAATTTCTACATCGGAGAGAAGCTCTGGTAAGCGGCTGCTGAAATAAGGGAAAAATGGATTCAGCTGTGGTTCAAGCGCTGCAGCAATCAAGTCGGCACTGCGTAGTGGTGAGAGAGGAGCCTGTTGAAAGTCCGCCAACCCGATTACTGTACCGCTCTCAGTTGCTGAAACGGCAAGAACCCGACTGATATCGCTGACCGCGCGTCGATAACGGTCAGGCGTCCGGTATGTACAGATATCACGCAGAGCGGCAAGATTGCCGGCATAACCCTTTATTGCTCGACGACTCCATGTATCAGTAGCGACCTGAGGCTGCTCCAGCAACCAAAGTTGGCCCTCAAGGTTGGCATCAAGCAGACGACAAGACATGCCTTGCCCTCTTACTGAAGCTGCCAGGCGGGCTATACCGGCAGGCGGTTCGCACGCCTTGGCGAGGGGTGGAAATATGAGCAGCATCCAGCCTTCTTGACTGACCGTCTACTGATACTGAATGTAGAGCGGTTTTGGATTAAGCTTGAGGACTTCCTGCGGAGTCAGCAGTGGGTCACCCTTCTTAGTATCATTGTGATAAAAAAGTTTGAACCCTGTATACTGAACCGGCTCTGCGACAACATAGTCTTTGTACGAGTCGCGTTTTAGCCATGGAGCACCCCAGCCATCCATATGCATAACAATCTGCACTTCAGGATGCAGCACAATGTTTTTTGAATTTGTGACGCCGTTGCGAGTAAATCTGTGCACAGTGAATACTTTTGGCGGTAGATTATATTTTTTAACCAGCTCCTTCAGATACCCTGAAGCGTAATTGATATCTGCTGCATCATATGTTCCGATCTTCTTGCCAGGTTTTTTACCGCTTTTTATCAGGTTAAATTCTGGATCAATCCCCAGATGAACGTCTGGATTCTTCAAAATCCACTCAAAGCGCGGCAGGACAGATCGAATATCATCATGCCCCGTCTGAATGTCGATAAACATAACCGCGCCCGCTTCTTTTGCCCATCCATACACCTGATTAACAACTTTATCCGGCATTATCATCCGATACTTGCCATCCTTGCCCGGAGCCCCCTGGGCAACAACGGCAATAAGATGAAGCGCCGGCTGCACCGGGGTGGCGGGATCAGCGACCTGCCATTTGGCAACTTCGCTTTTAAGTCGGTGCAACATATCGTCCTTAGGAAACTCACCAAGTGCACCCATTTTTTTTGAAAGCGGATTACCGTAGTAGGCAACAATACGCTTTGATGGCAAAATAGAGCCGGTTAAAGGCGTGGGACAACTTACCGGCCATCCGCATTGTTTTGCATAATCAGGGTTTTCGCCAGCATTGTACTTTATTTTAGGAGCGGCTTTATGTGCGGCGCTCGTCTGCGCGGCGAAAACTGCTGCGTTTCTGGCTGCCGTGGTTGTTGCAGCAAATACAGCGCTAGCAGCCTTAAGCTCGGATTCTTTTTTTGCTTTGGCCTGCAGCTCGACGCTTTTAGTGTCTTTACACGCTACAACAGAAAGAGCAGCAAATGCCAGTAGCAACAATATAAATGCTTTACAGAGATGTTTCAAGCGGTGCTCCTTAAATGTAATATTAAGTATTTCTGTTAATTATGAATCTCTTCATCCGGAGTTTCAATAAGGAAATCCTCAGCATCGATAACGTCTTTTACTTTGAGTATGAGAGCATTCGGCCAATCTCTGATTGAAAGTCTGGTCATGATTTTAGACTCTTCAAATGTGATATCAACATCTTCCGGCAGTTTATCTGCAATTTCGCTTGCCCACCGCGTCTCATGAGCCGACAATGGAGCCTGCAATAATTCTATATTTGTTTTATTCACACTTATCCTCATTCTCGCCAAATTTTTCATAATTTTTAAAAGTACAGGTAAAACTTATTACAGACAAGCTTATTTTATAGATATTATTTGACAAAAGAGCACTATGTGTGTCACCAAAACAGACACTATTGCCTCTATAAGGAGAATCAACCATGATCACATGTCCGTGCGGAAGCGGCATTACTTACTCTAACTGCTGTAAACCTATCATAACCGGCGCCCAGACAGCTGAGACAGCTGAGCAACTCATGAGAGCCCGCTATTCAGCTTACGTTTTCGCAGAGATGGATTTTATTTTTGAGAGTACACACCCTGATCACCGTCAGGGTTATGACCACACCGGCACAAAAGAGTGGGCCGAGTCGGCTGAATGGCAGGGACTTGAAATAATCAGTACAAACAAGGGTGGAGCAGACGATTCCGTTGGGGAAGTCGAATTTAATGCCCGTTTCAGTGAAAAAGGGGATAACCGTGAACATCATGAAGCGGGGCAATTCAAGCGTAAAGACGGACTGTGGTATTTTACCGATGGAAATATGGTTCGTCAGAAGCCGTTGGCGGTAATCAAAGTTGGCCGCAATAACCCGTGTACCTGCGGTAGCGGGTTAAAGTTTAAAAAATGCTGCGGTAAATAATACCGTTGCGGTTTTAATAATATTAATCGAGAGAAGGTGGCTCATTGGCCGCCTTCTCTCGTTGTGAAAGTTTTCTCTGCCGCCTATTGCTAGACTTTCTCTCCAACGTAGATAGTTGCAATGCCAAAGGTAAGTTCATGAAGATGAATATTGTGGAAGCCAGTTTCTGCCAGCATACACGAAAAGTTCTCCCTTGAAGGAAACTCAAGGACAGAATCCGGCAGGTACTTGTAGGCATTGTACCTTGAGAACAGGCCACCTACGACAGGCAACAGACGCCTAAAGTAGAAGTAGTACAACTGCCTGAATAGTAGAGAACTCGGTGTAGAAAACTCCAGTATAATCAACCGTCCTCCGGGACATAAGACTCGCCACATTTCTGCCAGACCAAGCTTTCTGTCCACTACATTTCTAATGCCGAAAGCAATAGTAACCGAATCAAAGGTGTCACTGGCAAACGGCAAATCCTCGCAGGGAGCAACTTTGAGGTCAATCCTGCCAGCGTATGGAGATGATGCAACCTTTACAACACCAAGATCAACCATTTCCTTACAGAAGTCCGCTCCAGTAATCCTGACCGATGGAGGTGTTCTTAGGGCGATCTCCAGCGCAACATCACCGGTACCGGTCGCCACATCAAGAATACGGGATCCCCCTTGGAATTTGAGCAGAGATACCGCCTTTGTTCGCCAGCGGCGATCTATGCCAAAGCTCAGTAACCGGTTGAGGAAGTCGTAGCGGGGAGCAATGGCCCCAAACATCTGCTGGATTTTTTCTCCTTTATCAGAAAGCCTGAACATTAGTTTCCACTACCTTTTAAAGTATTTAAGTGTTATAAAACTTTCGCTTTATATCACATTCAGCCTCCCTTTAACCAGTAAAAACCAACCAACTTCTACGGGAGCTGCCAAAGAGTGATACCTATCATCCGTATTCAGGATATTGCTGACATATTGATTATGACCTTTCTGCTTTACCAGCTATACAGTTGGTTTCGTGGAACGAGGGCCATTCAGGTGCTTCTTGGCCTGGGGATAGTCACTCTTATATATTTTGCAACCCGCTTCCTCAATCTTTATATGACAAGCTGGGTTCTGCAGGAACTTGGTACCGTACTAATTATTCTTATTATAGTTGTATTTCAAACCGAGATCCGGCAGGCATTGTATCGTTTTAGCCTGTTGCGCCATATACTGGATACCAGGCAGGAAACAAGGCACAGCCAATTCCAGGATATTGCTGAAACCATATTTAGAATGGCCGCCAAAAAGACTGGGGCCCTGATAGTTTTTCAAGGAAATGAATCACTCCAAGACCTGATGACTAACGGTGTGGTAATAAACAGCGAAATATCCCCGCAAATGCTCGAATCTATTTTTTATGATGGGGCACCTTTTCATGATGGCGCTGCCCTTATTAATGATGGAAGGATCGAAAAAGCCGCCTGCCATCTACCACTATCGATAAACCCTGACGTCCCTCAGCACCTGGGCACCCGTCACAGGGCAGCACTCGGACTTTCGGAGCGAAGCGATGCAGTAATTATTGCTATATCAGAAGAGCGTGGTGAAGTAGCCCTGGTATCAGCGGGTACATTTCAGCTCATAAAGACTCCTACGGAACTTATTTTAACTCTCGACGGCCTGTTGCGAAATGAAACAGAGAGCCCACGCGTGACTCTAAGACATCGGATTTTTTCTAATATGCTCCCGAAAGCTTCGCTCCTCTTGGCTGTCTGCGTTTTTTGGGTTCTGATAACAACACGGCAGGGACAGATTACAACGGTAGCTGTTCCGTTGCGCCTGCATGGTGTTCCTGATAGCATTGTACTGCTTAGATCTGTGCCCGAAGAGGTGACTGTCCAGATTAAAGCCATGTCAAGCCTCACTCCACCAGCATCTAAACTTGACCTGACCGCCGACATAGATGCATCCAAAATTACAGAAGGGACTTCCATCTTACGAGTTAACCATGGAGACATAACGGCTCCATCAGGCATGATAATAACATCAGTTTCACCTTCAAGCGTTCGAGTAACTGCTGAGAAAAAAATGCGTAAGCGTGTGCCTATTAAAGCAACCATCAAGGGGAGACTGACAATTGGTAAGTCTTCCTTGCACATCATATGCGAACCGGACTCAGTTGATATTGAGGGACCGGCAAGTCAAGTCTCATCAATTTTATCACTTGCGACAGAAGACATAGATGCTGGCCAATTAAAGATCGGCAAAGAATATCGTAAAAACCTCCGGGTACCGGAAAAACAAATTTCTGTACTCCTTGATACACCAGTCACAATAACATTATCCTCACGTTCAAGGTCTAAATGACACCTGCTTGGCACGATTTATGCGCCATTTGTGTAGACAAATGTAACAAAGATTGACTTTTGGAATCAGTTGTTATATAAAATCCAACATCTTTACCAAATTCAAAACATCCGGAGGGAACATGGTCCAAGTTCGTATTGTTATAGCGATCTGCCTTATACTCCTGACAGTCCCACAAATGGCTCTGGCTTCTAAAGCCCATGTGGTAAGAAAAAACGAATCTCTTCAGTCAATTGCACGCAAATATCATGTCTCCGTGGATGAGCTTAAATCAGTTAACAACCTTACAGCATCACATGTTTCCAAAGGCACACGTCTTATAGTTCCATCTCACGCCGACTCGCAGCAGAAAAAATCTACAGCTTCCGTTCGCCAGGACACTTACAAAGTATCCAAGGGTGACACTCTTCCCAAAATTGCTAAAAAAACAGGCATTAAGATGGCCGAAATTAGAAGCCTGAACGGCCTTAAAGGAAACAGAATAAAGCCTGGACAGGTTCTTGTCCTTGTTGCGACAGAGACACCAACTCGTTCTCCCGGCGCAAACAGGCTGCAGCTTATTAACAAAGATCTCTTAAATGAGCAGGAACTGTCAGATACATTAGCCGAGTTGACTGACCTTGAGTCGGACCGACCAGTTGATCTTGCAAAAACGCTCGAAGCATCTCAGGCCATAAGTAGCATAAAAAAGAGCGCTTACAGCTTTCTGGGAGCCCGCTACAGATTCGGCGGCAGCAGTCGCAACGCTCTTGATTGTTCCAGCTTCACACAGCAGGTTTTCCGTGAGCAAAGCGTCAAACTCCCCCGGACTGCCAGAGAACAGTTTTATGTCGGCAATGAGGTTGTGCGGGGTGACTTGAAGAAAGGTGACTTGGTTTTCTTCCAAACCTATGCGCGTTTCCCTTCTCATGTTGGCATTTATCTTGGCAACCGCAAAATGATTCACGCCTCTTCACGCGAGCATCGCGTTGTTATTTCTTCCATGGATACGCCTTATTACCTCTCACGATATCTTGGCGCTCGGCGCATGGCTAACACAGCTTCTGACACAATCAATTTCAGTGACTTACTGCTTGGTGTAGAGGAAGAAAATGAAAATGATATTTTAAAGAATGACACTCTTGGCGTATCACTTAACGTTGTACAATAGCGCAAATACAAATCTCATCTCCATCACGTCCGGGTCACCTGACCCGGATTTTTTTTCACCATGAATATTCTACTTGCCTATCAATCCGGATTACCACACCGCGACGATCCATACATTAGTCTTGTACCAACTGGCTTATGCTATCTTCACGCCTGCTTACAGGAAGCCGGATACAACTCGTATTTGGCCAATTTTTCAGCATGGTCACCTTCAAAAATCAAAGAAGAATTACTGCGATTTAAACCTGATATTGTCGGCATTTCGCAGTGGACTCACAATAGGCATATTTCACTTGAACTTGCCGATATGTGCCGCCACCTACTACCCAACAGTACGATAGTTATGGGAGGAGGACACGCCACTTTCTGTTATGCAGACATCTTGACTAAAAGTTCTCCCGTGGATGTTGTCGTTTTAGGTGAGGGTGAAGCAACATTGCTTGAATTAGTTGGCTTGGCATCATCAAGGACCGAATGGCATGGTATAAATGGACTCGCATTTCGCTGTAATGACTCAATTATTGTTACAGCACCCAGGAAAAACATTGATGACCTCGACCGACTCCCGCTGCCGGCACGCTATCTTGATAAATCTGTAGGGCTTGACCTTGAACTGCAACCAGGATTCATTGTCACAACTAGAGGCTGTCCATCAACCTGTTATTTCTGCAGTTCACCTGATTTTTGGGGAAGAAAAGTACGGTTCCGCTCTCCATCCGCTATAGTTGAGGAGATTCTGTATATTCGCAAAAGATTCGGTCTGATTTATTTTTCAATTCGTGATGACACGTTTACGGCTGATCGCGCACGTGTCATCAATTTCTGCAGACTGTTACAAGAGTCAAATATAAATATTCTCTGGAATTGCCAGTCACGTGTCACATCAATTGACGAAGAATTGGTAACCGAAATGAAAAGATCCGGTTGCGAATGCATTCAGCTTGGTGTTGAGTCCGGTTCGCCTAGCATTCTTAAACAACTGGGTAAGAACATCGTCCCTGCACAAATTGAAAGAGCTTGCGCCCTGATCAGAGAAGTCGGCATCAACCTTTCAGTTTATCTGATCAGTGATGTACCGGGTGAAACCGAAAATGACCTACAACAGACAATAGAACTTGTCCGTAATTTACATCCTGATGACGGTTATGTTTCACCACTTGCCTATTATCCAGGTACGCGGCTTTATAAAGATGCAGTCTTATCCGGTGCGACTACCCGGGACATATTTGCCATAAAACAAGAGTCTGCAATTTATGTAGCCACTGTGCAGGGGCACTCATCACCCCGCCTGCTAACAGAACTTACAAAGAACCGGCACAACAATCCTGAACGATTTAAGCAGCAGAAGATACGCCTCGGCTACTGTTACGCAACTAATGTAATCGCTTGTGAATGGTATCGCCAGCGTGGGCAATTTATTAAGGCGGAGAGAGAATTAAGAGAGATTACAGAGAGGCAGCCAGACAATGCTTGGGGCTGGCTTCTTCTAGGAGATCTATATTTTGAAAGTGGCAAGACAAAAAGAGGGAGAGAATGTTATACAAAGGTACTAAACATTGTTCCTCAGCATAACCAGGCAAGAGTGGCGATAGGTGCATAAAAAAACGGGGTCATTCGCATGACCCCGTCAGTTACAGAATAGCCGAAATTTACTTTACGATCCTGATACCTGGAACGAAGAGTATTTTTTCAAAAGTCCTGTTTAGAGTTTTACTCTGGAAATTAACCATCGGAGGAGTTTCCGGGTACTCGATTTTGTCGCCCTTAGCAACCTTCAACTCAGGAAGAGCCAACCAAACCTTTGCACCTTTTTCGTCAGCAGCTTCAACATAAGTGTAACCGCCCGAGTTCATTGTCTGATTAACTGTTGCTTTTTTGCCGGCTCCTGCTGCTATTTCCTGAGCCTTCATGCCAGCATGCGGATCTCCACCTGGAGCAACTGCACCTGGTGCTGCAGCGCCTGGAGCGCCTGGCATCTGACCCTGCTGTTGTGCTGGAGCCGGGGCTTCAGTCTTTGGTTTGTCTTTACATCCAGCTAAAGCGAGAGCAGCGATACTGAGAATTACTAATACGGTTTTTTTCACCTGAACCTCCTGAATTTTGATATTTTTACTTTTTATCATATTACATCTTATTGTTCCAAGCTAAATATTTTAGCATCCGACAATATAACAGCATTACTCTTATTCGCGCTTCGTCTAATATGCCTTCAACTTAGCGTAACAAACTAATATATCGGACTTTATTTGCTGGGCTTTTGGGGATTCAAGGAATCGTACAGTACTATCTGATCTGCGATAGAAAGTCTCCGTCGGCAGACGCCTTTTTGATTCAGACAGATTCGGCAACGGTCATCCGAGCACCATTGACAGCAGATACAGTCTGGGCATGGGTGTTTTTTGGGTGAATCATCTGACATTAATACACAACTTTTCGCTTTACAGCATTCCCTTCTAATAGTTGCACAAAGGCCTTACCACTGTCGGCATTGACCAACAGATAACGCGGAAGTTTCAGTACCGAATCTGATTCAGTCGCATGGCGGCGTTCAATTGTAAAAGTGGCCCCATAACCTGCTTCTGTCGCTTTGCTAATCAAGTAATCATCAAATATTCCAAAAGGCCAGGCAAGCATATCTACTTTTTGTCCCAACTCGGATTCAAGCCTTGATTTAGATTTTTTCAACTGCGTGATTACTAGAGCATCAAGAGCCGGCTTGCTAAGTTTTTTACGCTCCTTCTTAAAGTTTGGGTGCCAGTAAGTATGAGACTGAACTTCAAAAAGCCCGCTTTTAGTAAGCTCTCTCATCTGCTCCCAGGTCATGGCATATTTTGCGTTTGAGATAGCTGATGGATAGGCAAATATTGTCACCGGAAATCGGTATTTTTTTATGATCGGCTGCATGTCACTATATACTGACTTATGTGCATCATCCTCAACAATCACAACAGACTTCGGCCCAGGGGCAGGAGCCTTGCCTCGATAATGATCGACTAATTGCCGCAGCGGAATTACTTTATAACCGTTATCATGCAGATATTTCATCTGCGCCTCGAAAACCGGAGTTGTGATCGTCATGCCATCTGCGACTGTCGCCCCAAACCGGTGGTACAACAATATAGGGGTTTGGAATGATTCGGCTTCTGCAGACAACGGCATTAGAAGAGGAAGAGCTAATAAAAACAGACTGGCAATAAAACTGTACATAAACAAAAACCTTCCTTTATTCATCATCTTACAATAAAAACCGAACAACCGGCATTACTGGCAACTTTATGGGAGACACTCCCTTTTATTCTTCGCTGGATAAATCCTTTCCCGGAACTACCAATGACAATTACATCAATTTCTTCGCGTTTGGCCAGAGTAATGATTTTATCCACCGGGTCACCATATTCAACAATCATCTCCAATGGGATATCATGTTCAGCAGCACATTTTTCTACGACATAAAATATACGCTCGCGCAATTCATTCCATTTTTTTGATTCTGTCATTGGTGCGGTAGGAACAAAATCGGTGTAGGTGGACGTTGGTGAGTTAGGCAAAACTAGCAACGCATATATACGGCTTTTAAATTGGCTCTGATTACCTGCTGCAAGTCTTACAGCCTCTTCAGCCGCCTTATCTGACTGTGGAGAACCATCAATTGCCACAAGTATTTTTTTGCGCAAGTTCAACATAGCACCCTCTTAGGTGTTTTATAAACGAACTATCAAGGAGAAGTAAAAGCGAATCATTATGCATATAGTAAAGCAATTTTTCTACCTTGACAATTGTAAAACAATATTCTAACATTTCAGATAAATGTTGCAAAAGTTAGCTATTTGGAATATTTTTGAATTAATGATTAGATTTTGATACGTTGCGTTTGTTTTTTATTACTCCTAAATCAATTAAAGGACTATCTCATGGCAAAAAAAGAAAAATCAGAATACCTAATCCAGGCCGTATCTCATGCACTTGACCTTCTGGAACAGTTTCACGGTGAAGTTGATGAGCTAGGAGTAACTGAATTGAGTAAACGCCTAAAACTCCACAAGAACAATGTATTCAGGCTTCTTGCAACACTTGAATCACGAAACTACATTGAGCAGAACAAAGTAACGGAAAACTACCGTCTTGGACTTAAAACACTTGAACTGGGACAAACATTTATAAAACAGATGGGCTTGCTCAGACAATCAAAACCGGTACTTGAAGCTTTAGTGGCAAGCTGCAATGAAACAACCTATGTATCAATACTGAAAGACTTCAATATTGTCTACCTTGATGTTGTCGAAACAGCCTTGACCGTACGAGTTGTTCCGCGTGTCGGCTCTAGACTACCGGCCTACTGTACTGCTGCCGGCAAAGTCCAGGTAGCCTACATGAGCGATGAAGAGCTTGAATCCTACCTACCCTCCAAAGAGTTGAAAAGTTATACCCCTAACACCATAACTGACCGGGATACGCTGAAAAAACAGTTGAAATTGATTACTGAGCAGGGCTATGCATTTGACAATGAAGAACTGGATACCGGTGTAAAGTGTGTCAGTGCGCCAATACGCGATTACACCCGTCGAATTATTGGAGCAGTCAGCATCTCCGGACCATCTATGCGCTTTTCTGATGAGCGTATCAAAAGTGAACTGATTCCCTTGGTACTTAAAGCGGGGGACGAAATATCAGCTAAACTTGGCTTTCAGAAATAACTTTTTTAATAAAAAGATCATCAAGGCGGCCAATGAGCCGCCTTTTTTTTACTGTACGAAGGAGCAAGTCTACAGGGTGACACATCCGGCTAATTCATTAAGGAGACATTTGTGCCGATCTACAAGGTCATAGAAATTGCGACCGTTACCGAAGAGGCTATAGAAGAGATACTCAACAAGTGGACTTGTAATGGCTGGAATTTTGATGGCTTACAGTTTGCCATGCGTGAATCCAGCAAGCGACCGTCTATGGCTTTTGCCCTTTTTACCAGGGATGCTTCTTGTGGAGAGGAAAAATAATGTCGTCCAAAAACACACTATATCTGGTAGATGGCTCCTCTTATATATATCGCGCCTATTTTGCAATAAGACATTTATCCTCGCCCAGCGGTCATCCCACTAACGCTATTTACGGCTTTATTCAGATGCTACTCAAACTGCTGAAGGATTATAGTCCACATCATGTTGCCGTTGTGTTCGATGCCGGACGAACCACGTTCCGAACAGAGATGTATCCCGCTTACAAGGCCAACCGCGCCGCTATGCCGGATGATCTGCGCGTACAGATGGAACCTATTCGCGAGGTGGTACGCGCATTCAATATACCTTCACTGGAACTGCAAGGCTATGAGGCTGACGATATTATCGGAGCCATTGCCGGACGCTTTGCCAGTCAAGGCGGAAAAGTAGTGGTAGTTACCGGGGACAAGGATTTGATGCAGATTGTGACGGATCGTGTCACTCTGCTGGACACTATGAAGGGTAAAGAGTCCGGGATAGCTGAAGTAGTAGAGCGCTTCGGCGTCGGCCCGGAACTGGTTATTGATATTTTGGGGTTAGCGGGAGATTCTTCTGACAATATCCCGGGCGTGCCTGGCATTGGAGAGAAGACTGCGGCAAAACTGATTCTTGAATTTGGTTCCCTTGATCAGCTGTTGGCAAGGGCTGACGAAGTTAAAGGAAAAAATGGTGAAAAACTCCGTGAATTCAGCCAACAGGCACTGCTTTCCCGAAAACTGGCGACAATTGAGTGCAATGTCCCGCTAGAAGTTGACATGGAAACACTGACGACACGTGAACCTGACCAGGAGACTCTGAACGAATTCTTCATAAAATACGGATTCAGTTCACTGATAAGAGAAATTAAGAACAGCCAAAAAGACCTGGCACCTTCGTCAACCCTTTCATCAGACCAGTATTATACCGTTGCCACTGAAACAGCGCTTGAAACGCTCGCAGTGGCGCTAGAGCAGGCAGGTGAATTTGCATTTGATCTGGAAACCACCAGTCTCGACCCGCGTCTTGCAGAAATTGTGGGAATATCGTTTTCATACCAGGATCATGTAGCCTATTATATACCGGTTGGTCATGTATCAATGCAATATAACGCTACACTCTCCTCCACACCTGAAAGAAAGATAATTGTCGCAGATACTCGACAAACCGACTTCGACTTCGCACAACCGGCGCAGACTCTGCAGAATAATTTTAAAGAGACTGCCGCAGGTCAACTTCCCCTGTCGATCGTTCTCGATCGACTTCGGCCTCTGCTGGAGAACTCTTCTCTACGGAAAGTCGGTCAGAACATTAAGTTTGACATGCAGGTGTTGACAACTAACGGCATCCGTCTCTCCGGCATCTGGTTTGACACTATGCTGGCCTCTTATCTTATTAACCCTTCTCTCCGCGGG
Source organism: uncultured Geobacteraceae bacterium (assembly GCA_903875605.1). Lineage (GTDB taxonomy): Bacteria > Desulfobacterota > Desulfuromonadia > Geobacterales > Pseudopelobacteraceae > JACRCG01. Next base: position 20,319 of record CAIQWT010000005.1, read on the forward strand.
CACGGACTGGACGCTCTGGCGCTTGAACATCTGGATCACCGCATGATCAGTTACGGTGATGTAACCGGCAACGGAAAGAGCCAAAAGAATTTTGCAGAAGTGGAAATTGAGTCTGCTTCGCGCTACGCCGCAGAAGATGCAGACGCCACCTGGCTGTTACGGCAAAAGTTCGAACCATTACTTGCCATCGACAATGCAGAAGGGCTGTTTCACACAGTTGAAATGCCACTGGTATCAATTTTGGCAGCCATGGAAAACCATGGCGTTCTTCTTGATTGCACATTACTAAAAGGGCTCTCTGTTGACTTTTATGGACGTATGGGGGCACTGGAGGAACGGGTATTTTCTCTTGCGGGTGAGCGGATTAACCTTAATTCTCCGAAGCAGTTGGGTGAAGTACTTTTTGAACGTATGGGTTTAAAAACCGGCAAAAAAACCAAGGGCAAGACCGGTTGGTCAACCGACAATGAAGTACTAAGTGAACTGGCAGATGAGCATGAGATTGCACGTTTAATTTTGGATTACAGGTCTGTAGCAAAACTTAAATCAACCTATACTGACGCCCTGCCGCGACTCGTAAACTCACGTACCGGAAGGGTTCATACATCATACAACCAGACTGTCACCAGTACAGGCAGACTCTCCTCTTCCGATCCGAACCTGCAGAATATCCCTATCCGCAGCGAAGAAGGACGTCGCATTCGCCACGCCTTTATCGCCCCTCCTGGGCATTTAATTATTTCAGCCGACTACTCTCAGATTGAACTACGCGTCCTGGCGCATCTTTCCGGTGACAAGGTATTCTGTCATGCTTTTGCCAATGATGAAGATATCCATACCCGTACCGCAGCAGAGGTATTCGGACTGTTCCCTGAGATGGTTACCCCCGAAATGCGACGTCAGGCAAAAACCATCAACTTCGGTATTATCTATGGCCAGGGGGCTTTTTCTCTTGCAAAGCAGCTCGGCATTGCCCGTAAGACCGCCGATGATTTTATTGCTGCCTATCGCGATCGTCACAGCGGCGCCATGGCCTACCTGGACTCATGCATCCGCCAGGCAGAAGAATTCGGCTTTGTTACTACGATACTTGGTCGACGTCTACCTATTCCCGACATTCACAGCTCAAATGGCAATGTATTGGCCTTTGCCCGCCGTAACGCCATAAACTATCCTATCCAGGGTTCAGCAGCAGATATCATTAAGGCTGCCATGATCCGGGTTGATAGCAGGATACAGAATGAGCAACTTTATAGCCGCCTTATTATGCAGGTACACGACGAACTGGTGTTCGAAGTACCGGAAGATGAATTGCTGAAGCTGGAGCAACTGGTGGAGGAGGAGATGGGGCGCGCAGTTTCATCAAGAGTCCCACTCAAAGTGGATATCAGCTACGGAGCAAATTGGAGTGAGGCACATTAGGTTATCAGTAATTCAGAGCCGCCATTATCGGGAAGTTATTCAACTGCAACAGCCCGTCTTCTGCGTCTATTTTTTTGTTTACGCAGTTTTTCGATCCTCTTCATCTCCGGAGTAATTATGCCAGAGGCCGCTTCGATTCGCTCAAGCAACTCACGGCGAGCCAAAAATCGGTTTACTGACTGGCTACGCTCCCGCATGCATGTGACATGTATTCCGGTAGGTATATGCTTCAACTGAACACAGCTTGACGTCTTATTAACATGTTGGCCGCCATTTCCGGACGAGCGGACGAACCGCTCCTCAAAATCTTCTTCTCTAACCCCCACCTCAGCCATCTTTTGCTGGAGGCCACGGTTCTTTTCTTCACTTACGGCAAATCCTGTCATGCTGAAAGACCCCATTTATGAATATTTCTGTTGAGGAGCACGTGTATCAAACAAGTTGTAGAGTTGACTGTTTTTCAGCCCTTTCCACCATAATGTATTTTTGTACTTTATTCCACTGACAAGGTGGAATGTTGCCTGTAGCTCTCCGCTATGCTATAAGCGCTGCTAAGTTACAAGAACGCACCAGCTTCAAAGGAGTATTGTGAGCGCGCCTTTTCTACAACGCTGTTGGGTTACTTTTTCAATTTACGTCATTGGATTCTATGCATCTCTTGTAAATAGATTTGTTATCAAGGGAAGTGAACATATTCCACATTGCGGCCCTGTCCTGATTGCTTCAAATCACATATCCGCATTTGACACCATATTTCTCCCCTGGGCTGTTATCAAGTCTAACCCGCTGCAGATGCTCTGGGCACCTGCTAAAGAAGAACTGTTTGACAAAATCATCCTACGCCTGATTTATACTTCATGGGGAGCATTTCCGGTCAGACGCAAGCGGGACGTCAGGGCTGGTCGTTTACTGAATGACCTGCTGATTGACCAGAAAGTGATGCTTTTCCCTGAAGGCACGAGACATAAAGATGGAAAATTGGGACCAGGAAACCGGGGCGTCGGCAAAATCATCTATGATACCCGTCCAGCAGTTATTCCAACTGCGTTAATAGGCTTAAACGGCTGGAAGTTTCCCCGACTCCGACAGGACGCTACCGTTATTTTTGGAGCGGCACTCGACTTCAGTGATCTGTTCCAATTGGAAGACCGTAAAGAGACTCATCTGCTGATAGTTGATCGGGTCATGCTGGCAATTGCAGCTTTATTAACCTTGGAAGGGGCAGATTGTGGCAGAAGCTGATGAGCAGATTGTAGAAGTTTTTTGTGATGGCGCTTGCAGTGGTAATCCTGGACCTGGCGGGTACGGTGCAATTCTACGCTACGGTGGCCGAATAAAAGAGTTGAAAGGCGGTGCCAAAGATACGACCAATAATCGTATGGAAATGACTGCCGCTATTGAAGCTCTTCGCCAATTAACGCGCCCCTGTAGGGTTATAATTACCACGGATTCACAATATCTGGTTAAGGGTATGACAGAATGGATAGCAGGATGGCAACGAAAGGGATGGCGCAACAGCAAAAAGGAACCGGTCGTAAATAGAGATCTATGGGAACTGCTGCTTACCCTTACACAATCACATTCTGTTCAGTGGAAATGGGTTAAAGGGCATGATGGACATATTGAAAATGAGCGTTGCGATCAACTGGCACGAGAAGGGATTCCAGCCTGATTAGTCAATAAACAGGCTTCAAAGTTTATTTTTTGGATACCGGCACTACGCCAATCAGACTGAACCCATATTTGGGATGTGTAACAGCATGAGTATTCGGAAATTTGGAGAAGAGCCATCCCTGAAAAACGGATGAACCGTTTTCGTTGATACTAACCTTTGCACCCGGATTTACAAGTTCATTTGATGAAGTTGTAATAGTTGTCCCTTCCATGGTAAATGCGGGTAGAAAAGCCTCCACTGTGATAGTGAGAGTTGAAACTGGAATTGTGAATGGAGTACCGACCGGGACGACATAAATATTTTCCGTCCCTCGGGTTTTATCTATGACAGCAATCTTGACAGCCTTCCAGCGTCGCGCGACCTCAGGTGGGACAATTACTGTTTTCTCTTTTACCGTCCGGTGAGACGTGCTTGGCTTAAGTTTATCGTGAGGTTTTTCGATTTGTTCCTGACAAGAAGTCAGGACAGATGCCGAAAAAAAGATTGCAATTGGGAATTGTGATTTACGAACAGAAATCAAATGAGGTATCCGTTAAAAAATGTGGCGGAGAGAGAGGGATTCGAACCCTCGATACCGGTTTCCCAGTATACTCGCTTAGCAGGCGAGCGCCTTCGACCTACTCGGCCATCTCTCCGTGTGTGTAGAAAATCTTCAGTAACGGCGGGATAAGATACCTACCATGCTCAACAAAATAAATCAAGCTCAAAGAGAGCCGGGCATAAAATCAGGTAGCCCATTAGTTCGCCATTCGCTCCCAACGATCGACCATCTTCTGCTTGTGAAGTGAATTTTCACACTCGACCTCATTGATAATAACCGCAGACTCTTCTGAGCTCAGGCCGACACTAGGACGAACACCCATCCAATGAGAATTAGCCTCCGTAGGACTATCAAGCGGGTAAGGAATCGGCGGGCCAGGCTTGAATTTATCATTCAAAAAAAGAGCAGCTTCGTACTGCCCATTATGCAAAACCAAAAAAACTTCCGCAAAATGACCACTCTGAAGCCTCTTGACGACTACAGACTTGATCACCTTCATCCCGCGAGGAACATCAATTAGTTCAGCCATTAAAAGCCCCCAACCTAACCACTTACTTACCCCTTTTCAGATCGATCAGGATCATCTTGGCTACCGCCTTAAGCGTTTCAAAAACACCCTCTCCGGTAGTGGCACATGCCTCAAACTCCGGGACATTCGTAGGATTCAGATCGTTACGAAGCTCCTCAACAGACATGGCGCCAGGTAAATCACGCTTGTTGTACTGGATAATGTACGGCAGTTTATCCAGGTCATAACCCTGCTCCTTGAGATTTATCCTCAGATTTTCAAGCGATTCAATATTAGCATCGATGCGCTCTTCCTGCGAATCTGCAACAAAAACTACCCCATCGACACCTTTTAGAATCAACTTTCTGGATGCATCATAAAAGACCTGGCCTGGGACCGTGTAGAGATGGAAGCGAGTTTTAAAGCCCCTTATTTCACCCAGCGAGAGCGGCAGAAAATCGAAAAAAAGCGTCCGTTCAGTCTCGGTCGCAAGACTGATCATCTTACCCTTGGCATCCGGAGCAGTCTTTTGATAAACAAATTGTAGATTTGTCGTTTTCCCGCACAGACCGGGACCGTAATAGACTATTTTACAGTTTATTTCACGAGAAGCATAGTTGATGAAGGACATCTTTGGCTTTCCCCGTTATTTGCGTAGTACGTTAAAGTGAACCAAGTTGAATTAAGTAAAAATCATTGTCAGGGCTGTCGGCTTGTAATATCGTATTAACTGAATAGATTATCAATGTCATCGTCGGTAATTTCAGCGAAGGGAAAATCAGAAGAGCCACGTTTTTCACGTTCTTCAGATTTTTTAAGCAGTTTTTCAAAAATCAAGGCGAGCTCTTCCGAAGATTTTTTCACCCTAAGCCGCACCAGTCCGAGAGACGAGCGGTTATCAAACAGAACGACGAGAATAACTCTCCCGCCAACAATGGAAATATGGAGATTGTCTTTTTCCCCTTCGTGGAAGAGAATCGAAAATTCCTTTTCACCGATAAGTTTGGCTAGACCACCTGTTGCTGCTATATTTCCTGCGGTTAGAGACGCGAGCGAAGTTGTATCAAAACGCTCGGTTTCCCCAACGCCGGAGATGAGTTGACCATTTTTATCTACCAGAAAGATCACCTTGGCGTTGGCTTCCTTCAGCAAACGCCCGATAACTTCATTGACTTCCTGGAATTCTTCTTCGTACATGACCAGCGTTGGATTGGACATGCCCTGTCTCCCTGCCCGTCGGCAATATTATCTAATACAAACTTGAAGTAAAACAAATTATTCTGCCTTATAGCAAACCTGCTGCCCGCTTTCAAGCTTATTCGACCCGCTGATCCGCTTGTCATGATTACGAAAGCAACCAGCTGTTTGCTTTACAGAGTAGGCTGTGATACTTTGCCTCGCTCATAATATCACTGACACACCCATTAAGAGGGCTATTATGGAATTAAGCTTTTCCAGAAGCAACAAACCTATTGACCAGATTATTGCACAATTGATTGAAGTCTCTGACGGCATTCATCACCCTGCTATAATTAAAGAAATGATACTTGCAACACTCAAAATCGGCCAGGATGTAGATTACCTTGCAGATTTGAAACTGATTAACCGCACGCTCCGCGAAATGCGCTATACGGCTAAAGTGTTTGCCCCCTACCGCAACCGCAAGAAAGTTACCATCTTCGGGTCTGCACGCACCGAAGAAACAGATGAAATGTATAAAAAATGCGTCCGCTTCAGTCGCATCCTGGCAGAGAACGGCTATATGGTTATTACAGGAGGCGGACCCGGCATTATGCAGGCTGGCAATGAGGGTGCCGGCAGCGAAAACTCTTTTGCCGTAAATATCAGACTACCTTTCGAACAGAAACCAAATCCAATCATGTACCGGAATCCACGGTTGGTTACGTACAAATATTTTTTCAACCGAAAAGTTGCTTTTGTTAAAGAGGCTGACGCCATAGTTGTTTTCCCCGGTGGTTTTGGAACGTTGGACGAGGCGATGGAAGTTTTCACACTGATACAAACCGGCAAAACCTCCCCTAAGCCGCTGATTCTCATGGACGACAAGGATGGCTACTGGGAACATTTTTTTAATTTTATCAAAGAGAGCCTTCTTGTGAAGGGCTTTATCTCGGGAGAAGATTTCTCACTATTTACGATTACCAATGACGAAAAGGAAGCGCTCAAAGTAATCAATATTTTTTACAGCACGTACCATTCGTTGCGCTTCATTGAAAATCTGTTGGTTATTCGCCTGCAGAAAGCTCTATCTGATGAACAGATCGCTATTTTGACGGTAGAGTTCCCGGAACTTATAAAAGATGATAACCAGATTCGCCGCTGTGAAGTGTTCCCGGAAGAGTCAGATGAGCCTGATCTTGCCCATCTACCCCGCATTTCACTATTATTTGATCATCACCACTATGGTATGCTGATTGCTTTTATTAATCGCATAAATTCTTTTTGGCTGACAACCTGATGTATCTGACACTGGTTCGTTGACAACTCCGGTTGCATGACTATATAGTTCAAATATTATGCTGATTACGGGACTTCATGCAGGATCTTAAACATTTATCACAAAAAAAATCAGCACCAGGCTCAGGTTTTTTTGGCGGTGGCTCCGGAAACAGGCGCCTTAAGTCTACCGGTGAATCTGCAAGGTCCGGACTTCCTTTACCAAAAGGGAAATCCCTCCGCCGGCTTAAGTTATCCCTTATCTGCTTAGCAGTAATTCTAGCACTTGTACCACTGTGCGTTCTAGCTCTGCGTCAGACAGAATCCGCTGGATTGCAGGTTCGCGCCTGGATTGCATCTTTCACCACAACAGCTCAAAAGCCAACGGAGGCAGTTAAGCAGCCTGTTTCTACCAACCGTTTTGAAACGGCAAGAGACCTGCTTTCAACAGCAGAGGTTAGTGGATCCAACTTAACAGCCAGAACCCCTGAAGGACTTCAGCACACCTTCACTATTCAGGGAGATTTACAGCGCAGAGTTTACAGCTTTCTAGTAAAAAATCAGGTCCCATACGGGGTTTTTGTTGCGATTGAGCCATCCTCAGGGCGCATTCTCGGCATGACCGCTTACTCATCAGTTGACCCTGGTTGGCCAAAACGATCTGCGTGTGAATTGTATCCGATGGCGTCGCTGTTCAAGATAATCACTGCCTCTGCAGCACTTGAAAACCATAAGATAACCCCTGAATCCGTAATCGAATTCCGTGGCAGGGCATATTCAGAAAACCCCCGCTACTGGGATGTAGGGCCACGCGGCAGAAACAGCAGCATTGATGCTACCCATGCTATGGGGAAATCTATCAATCCGGTGTACGGACGCGTGGCAAGCGACATAGCCGGAAAGACATCCGTCATGGAATCCGTTTCCCGTTTCGGGTTCAACCAGGAACTGCTGCCAGGCATCCCTGCCAAACCGAGTCAAGCTGCGGAGCCTGTCAGCACTCATGGCCTGAGACTGATGGGAGCCGGACTGGATCATGAAGTTAAAATTTCTCCGCTGCATGCAGCAGTAATCATGTCGGCAATAGCTAATGGTGGAAAAATGATGATTCCTGGACTGACAAGTAGGATTGTTGATGGCCAGGGGAATGAGAAAGAAGTTTTTACTCCACGTGAATTACGGCGCCTGGTAACACCTGAGACATCAGCGTCATTAACGAGAATGCTCTCCAGTACCGTTCTTAGCGGTACTTCACGCAAAGCTTTTCACGATCGACGTGGCAGACCGCTACTGAATGTACAAATAGCAGCAAAAACTGGCTCTATTGATGGAACTGATCCCAAGGGACATTATTCATGGTTTGCTGCATTTGCGCCGATACAGAATCCCCGCATCGCGCTGGTAGCTCTGGTTATTAATCCTGACAAGTGGAAGATCAAGGCGTCTCAGGTAGGCGAGCAGGCTCTGGAGGAGTTTTTCAAGAAATAGGCAATTCGGCGGCATGTCTCATCAATCGCAACTCACCGTCGAGTAGTTCACCATAGGTAAGCTGTTCCATCCAGTCACCGAGCGACAAAACAGTAAATGGCGTTTCCGGTACATTTTCACAAAGAGCAAGGTGGAAATGTCCGGTAACAAGTCCGTCGCACCCCTGTTGCTGCAAGTGACGACCAAAATCAAGAAGAATCCGGCGATAGTCCCAACGCGCCGTTTTAACCAGATAACCGGCCTGACTCTGTTTCTGCAGACGTTTTCTTATTTTATCTGCCCACGATGGAGGAAAGTGCCTGACACTGGCGGAAACCAAACTTGAACGCAGCAGAAACCGCAGTAACCGGTAAAGGCGATCTTCCCTGTTGATCTGATCACCATGGCAGAGGTAAAGTCGTTTACCTTGAACAGTTTCGATAGCAGGGCCGGCGTGAACCACCGCTTTTAGTCTCTGAGAAAAAACAGCGCCCAGATGGAAATCGTGATTTCCCTCAAAATAGACCAGCCTGCAGCCACTGACAACCAGGCGTTCCAAGGCATCAAGCATCTCATTATACTGAATAAAAGGAAGCGACGGGAATCCAAGCCAGAAGTCGAACAGATCACCCATAATATAAAGAGTGTCCAGATCGCCCTCAAGAGAATTAAGAAAGCGAAGTAACTGACGGTAATTGGTGTCTATTGGTGACACAAGGTGGGCATCGGCAATAAAAATGGTTCTCATGAGCTAGATAGTGCTTCGAACCTCAGTAAAAAGTCAACAAGAAGAACGTTCCTCCGATTTAGAAGTACGCGTAGAAATGAATAAGGAGTTTAAATGGCAACAGTTCATAGTGTTGAAATATCCTGGGAAGACCTACTTGGTGCGTTTACCAGCGGACAGCCTGATAAAGCTTATTATCTCGACCGACTGACCGGCGAAATATTTTTTGTTCCCTCAACCTCTGATAGCAGTGAAGTCCGGCGGCAACTCGAAAACAACGGCGAGCGTTTTTTGGAGATTCCCCCGTTTGATTATCGCAGCGAACGTCAGATTACCTCGGAATTTGTCGAACTGATCACCGATCCTGAATTAAGAGCCCTCCTGCTTACCTCGCTTGCAGGAAAAAAACCGTACGGAAAAATTGATGATATCATTTCATTCTACCCACATGAGGAAGAACGTTTTGCGCTACTTAAGGATCAGTTTCTTTCCAATCGTCTTAAAAACTGGATGGAAGAAAACAACCTGTTCACGGCAGAAACAATGCTGCAAGGCATTAAGCACGCCTAGGAGAGTTTATGGAGCATCCCCACCACGCACATTCGCCGCGTAATGATTACGGCAGATTTATAGCCACGATACTACTTTTCTGCATGCTCGCCGCCGCCGGCTATGCACTACAGCATACGATTTCGTGTTTTTTACTTTCATGGGTTATCGCGTACCTTCTTGATCCACTTCTAGTCAGTGCTGAACGGCGGGGAATGAAACGGGTCTACTCTCTTGGACTTTTATATATAATCCTGGGGATTTTGACCGTATTTTTTCTCACCTTTATGGTTCCGGCCATCACCATCAGCTGGAACTCATTCGTCCTTGATCTACCGGCCTATATCCAGAAGCTCAAGCAGATTGCCCTGGAATGGAAGGGACATCTGCCAGACCGCTATGGGTCGGATGAAATACAATGGTTGATTGATAAGGCTTCCGGAAATATTGATACGGCAGCAGAAAAAACAGGATTCTGGGCCTACCACTTTGGAACGAGTATTTTCTTTAATCTTTTCAACGTTGTCCTCTCACCAATCCTGGTTTTCTTTATGCTCTACTACAAGCAGATTGTCATTGATACGCTGATTTCCTGGCTCCCTGACGGTCGGCGTATCCAGATTATTGACATTGCCAACGAGGTCAATAACAGTATCGGTGGTTATCTACGCGGACAGGTAGTTGTCTCTATAATCGTTGCAGTTCTTGTAACTATTGCTCTTTTTGTGCTTGGAATACCTCATCCGATATTCTGTGGCCTTTTTGCCGGAGCCGCTTCTATACTACCGTTCATTGGTGTAATAATAGCGACTCTGCCGGCACTTTTCTTCGCCTGGTTCAAATTTCAATCGGCAGCCATGCTTGGGCAGGCAACATTCGCGTTTGCGATGATATACTTTGTTGAAGGCTACGTCATAAAACCACTGGTTTTCAAAGAATCAATGAACCTGAACCCGCTGGTAACCATTATTATGGTCATGGCCCTTGGTGAAATATTGGGGTTTTGGGGTATATTGCTGGCGCTGCCTATTGCTTCGGCCATAAAAATTACCTGGGGACACTTCGTAAATGGAGATTTCAAACAGAGGTAACTCTGATTTCCAGTTTCTGCTCCGCTACAAACTTTTTCCTGAAGTGAATTTATTCCGGTGCAATCACCCTTAATGCCGGATACGACTTTGGAGGCATATTTGCCGTTTTTCTTATCTCTCTTGGTCACCTTACTAATCACTAACGAGTAATAAAATGGTGACATATGAACAGCACCCATTCCGGAATTATGACAAACTCACCAGACGATACTGACTATCAGGAAACGGACGGTGAATTAACATTTGGTGTGCGCGGATTGCATTGTTCATCCTGCGTCAACACCCTTGAAAAACGGCTCCTCGATCATCCATCCATTTCAACCGCTATCGTAAACCTGGCTACTGACACAAGTTTCGTCCGCTTCAACTCTCGGCAACTTACAGCCGCAGATATTTTCACTATTGTTCATGCTGCCGGTTACACAGCAGTTGAACTGAGCGTGGCCGAATTTGTTCAGGATGATGACCTGAACTCTCAACGAAACTGGTTCGTGTTTTCACTCCTGGCTTCTCTGCCGATCATGTTAACGATGGGATTACATTCAAATCGAGCGGTCATGCAGTTAAACCTGCTGCTGGCCACGGCGGTTCAGTTCTCCGCCGGATTGATTTTTTATCGTGGAGCCTGGAGCGCCCTTAAAAACCGCAGTACCAACATGGACGTACTGGTAGCACTTGGTACTTCTGCCGCTTATTTTTACTCCCTGACCGCCTACTTTGGTCTTCTTGGGCCTCACCACGACGTATTTTTTGAAACTTCTGCCATGCTTATCGCTTTTATCCGTCTTGGTAAATATATTGAGGCCCGCGCTCGTGGCAAAGCAAGTGAAGCGCTCAGAAACCTCGTCCAGCTACAGGCCGACAAGGCTTTACTGGTTACTGAGTCAGGTGAGAAAGAAGTTCCGGCATCTGTTATCCGTATCGGTGATATTGTTATTGTTCGCGCGGGGGATATTATCCCGATCGATGGTGAAGTGCTTGAAGGTAGTGGCGCTGTCAACGAAAGCATGGTTACGGGTGAATCTCTGCCGGTGCTGAAAAAAACGGGCGATCTGGTTTCCGGCGCCACAGTCAGCACTAATGGCGTTATGCGAATCCGGGCGACCCGTATCGGTGAGGCGACTCTTTTGGCACAAATCATCAAAATGGTGCGCGAAGCTCAGGGGGATAAAGCCCCTATTCAAAAGTTTGCCGACACCGTTTCTTCCTGGTTCGTACCGATCGTAATTTTATTGTCTGCAGCCACCTTTATTACCTGGTATTTTTTCTTTTCCAGTGACTTCCTGACCGCCTATCGCTTTGCAATCGCCGTTATGGTCATCGCCTGCCCCTGCGCCATGGGATTGGCAACGCCAACCGCAATAATGGTTGGGAGCGGCATTGCTCTCGGCAGAGGCATACTGGTAAAAAAGGGTTCCACTCTGGAGATAATTTCACGAGTAAATGTACTTCTTCTCGACAAAACCGGAACCCTCACCAGGGGGGCACCCGAAATGACAGATCTGGTACCGGTAGCGCGCAATGTAGATCCGTCCAAGCTACTTGAATGCCTGGCAACGGCCGAAGCATACTCGACTCATCCGCTGGCCCAGGCGGCAGTTGCAGCAGCTCATGACGCAGGAATAAAGCCAGGGCAGGCCGAAGAGTTTAGTGAGCGTGGCGGTTTTGGAGTCACCTGCAGGTACGAAGGTTTCCAGCTTGCAGTCGGTAGCGAGCGGTTAATGGAAGAGCTCGGAATAGCAGTGACTCCATTGGCAAAGAAAGTAGCCGAATTGACTGCCGCCGGCAAGTCACTGATCTATGTTGCAGCCGAAAACGCTCTAGTTGGTGTTGCCGCATTTACAGACACTCTACGGCCCGGTTCTGTCAAAGCGATTGCCGAACTGCGCCACCTCGGCATAACAACCTGTATGATCACTGGCGACCACGCCGACGTCGCGGCAATCGTGGCTAAACAGGCCGGGGTTGATACATTTGAGGCTGAAGTCTTGCCCGCTCGCAAACTGGAAGTAGTTAAACAGTACCAGAGTCGCGGTTTGATTGTCGGTATGGTAGGTGACGGAATCAACGACGCACCTGCCCTTGCTCAGGCCCAGATCGGTATTGCCATCGGCGGAGGCACTGACGTTGCCAAAGAGACCGGCGATATAGTTCTGATACGCAGTGACTTGATGGATGCTGTCAGAGCCATTTCAATTGGCCGGGCAACCATGGCAAAAATAAAGCAGAATCTGTTCTGGGCTCTTTTTTACAACATTCTCGGCATTCCTGTAGCTGCCGGCCTTCTATCGGGATACGGCATTTTTTTAAAGCCAGAATTCGCCGGTCTTGCGATGGCCTTTTCGTCGGTGTCTGTTGTGTTAAACTCACTACTATTGAAACGAATTGAAAAAAAATTGTGATTGCAATCTGATTGTAATATATCCTGTCAATGAACTTGTAGTTTAAGTTTTTCAAACTCAGTTCTAAGCTTTCTCAACATTTTAGTTGTGGCAGTTGGTCACTTTTAAACATCCAATAGGATTTTATATGCCTTGTATAATCCCCGCAGACAATAAAACATATTTCACAGTATTCAGGTGTTTTATCAGTACCCTTGCCCTGCAGTTTTTGCTGACAGGACTTCCCGCTTTTGCTGAAATGCAGGCTGTACCAGTCATCGGATCGGCTTTATCAACATCGGACTCCGCACCAGACAGAATCACAGGAGAATATGTTAAAGGGTACTTTACTGATACCGGCAAGATTCTCTCATCACCTGCTAATTGGGACCGGTACGATTGGTTGAAGGCCGGACTGGTAATCGGAGCAACTTCAGGACTCTATTTCGCAGACACAGATATTAAAAATTTTGCGCAACGAAATCAGAGTCCGACCGCGGATAAGGGCGCAGCATTGGGAAATGCACTGGGCAACCCGCTCTTTACGTTGCCGCCTCTTGGCTTGTTCTATCTGTACGGGCATCTCAATGAAGACCCTAAAGCACGCCGCACGTCTTTATTGGCAGTAGAAAGTCTTACTATCAGCGGAGCTTTCGCGTGGACAATCAAGCTGACTGCTCAGCGCCCACGCCCATTTACTGACGAACCTTCTACAACCTGGAACGGTCCTGCCCTCAAGAACGCTGATACCTCCTTCCCTTCCGGCCACACAACTGCAGCGTTCTCGATTGCGTCCGTTATTGCCGAGGAGTATGGCAATAACCCTTATGTTCCGCCGCTTGCTTATGGATTGGCAACGCTTACCGGGTTCGCAAGGGTTTACGACAACAAGCACTGGGCATCTGATGCCTTTTTCGGTGGGGCTATCGGCTACTTTGTTGGAAAAGCTGTCGTCCGCTATCACACAGTGCAGAGCAGCAGTGCGCTGATGATCCTGCCGACTGTCAGCCAACAGGGGCTTGGCGTGATTGCTCAATACCGATTTTAACGAAGTTACAACGGACCTGGATATGAATATTTCTGACAAAAACAACTCCGACGAAGTAAGCAGGGCACTTACACTGCTGCATAACCTTATTGTTGATCGAAATGTTCCGGCTGAACCGCCCGATGACCTATTGGCACTTGAGGGTTTTTCCGAGCTTTACGAAACACTTCGTGATGTGCGTAATGCTATTTTGGCGGCGGCCACTGGCGATTTAAGCTATTCGTTAAAAAGGAAGGGCTTTGTCCCGGGAACAATTAAAATATTTCAGGCGGCTCTCCGCCATTTAACTTGGCAGACAAAGGCCATAGCTTCCGGGGATCTTTCTCAACGAGTCGACTTTTTGGGCGACTTTTCTGATGCTTTTAACAGTATGGTACAGCAGCTCGACCAATCGATGCACACTCTGCGGTTGCGAGAACAGGATCTGATCACGCTGCTTCACATTGATCCTTTGACCGGCATAAACAACCGTGGTTACTTTATGGAGCAGTTGTGCAGTGAAGTCGGCCGTGTGCGCCGGTACGACCGCACATTAAGCCTGCTGATGCTTGACCTGGATCACTTCAAGAACGTCAATGACAGCCGTGGCCATGCTGCAGGTGATGAGGCACTGAGAACAGTTGCTAAAGTGCTTCAATCGTCAGAATTACGGCAAAATGATTTTTTTGGCAGGATTGGAGGGGAAGAGTTTGCGATTGCACTCCCTGAAACTTGTATTCGCGGAGCTACTGATGTCGCTGAGCGTATTCGCGTAAATCTTGCTTCAACGCCGGTTACCTACGATAGAATAGATTTCATCATTACTGCTAGTATCGGCGTGAGCGAGTATATCCCTGGTGACGTTCAGGAGACACTACTCCACCGTGCTGATCAGGCTATGTACGATGCCAAGCAGGCTGGCCGCAACAGGGTTTGCCTGAAGTAAACACCCAACCTGACTCGAATCTGGTGAGGGCATGATGAAAGATCAAAAACATAAATTTTACATTTATGCCTGCTGCATCAGCCTAATCGCTCTCTGGGGCCTTCTCTGGTTTCAATACCGTTATGACAGCAAGCAGGCCGAAAGCAGCACAGAAACAACTGTTTCAAACCTTTCAAAAGCATTTGAAGAAAACATACTAGGGACAGTTCGTCATCTTGATGAGTTCCTCATTACTCTGCGCAGAAATTACCCTCAACAGACAAACCAGATTCCTGAACTTGTTGCCTCCTATAACCGCCACTCCGACAAAGAACTTATCATCCAGCTAAGCATCACAAATGCTTCTGGAATTATGGTTTACAACACTAAAGGCATGCCGGCGATTCCCCTGGATTTAAGTGATCGCGAACATATCCGGGTTCATTCAAACGGTTCCGATGATCTGTTATTTATCAGCAAACCTGTCATGGGGCGGGTCTCTAAAAAGTGGAGTATCCAGTTCACCAGAAAAATTATTGCGGGCGACGGAACATTCGCCGGCGTTGCAGTTCTTTCTGTAGACCCAGATTACTTTACAAACTTCTATCAGAGTATCAATGTCGGGAAAGAGGGGGTCATTACCCTTCTTGGCATGGATGGAATAATAAGAGCACGTTCTTCCGCTTCGAAGAAAGATGGCGCCGATCCTATCGGCACAGCCGTTCCTATTAAGAGCATCTTACTCGACCCGGATAAGCCTCCTGCTGGAATTTATCATGCATCCAGCTTTGTTGATGGAATTTCCCGGATTGTTTCCTACCGAAGACTGAAAAGTTACCCTCTTGTTGTCAGGGTAGCCATTGCCGAAAAAGAAGCGTTCTCTGTTCTCCATTGGCATCGTACAATTATGATTTTACAGGGGACGCTTGCTTCAGGTGGACTGCTTCTTATCTTCTGGCTGGCTCTTCGTCTTAACACCCGGCAGCTCATGTTAACTAAAGGGCTGGAAGCCATTAACAGCTCGCTGCAGAATAAGGTTGACGCGGCCGTTACCGAACTTCGCCAAAAGGATCAGGTAATGATAAGTCAAAGCAGGCAGGCGTCCATGGGAGAGATGATCGGCAATATTGCTCACCAGTGGCGTCAGCCTCTGAATGCGCTGGCAATGGTACTTGGCAATATCAAATCTGCGTATCAGTACAACGAACTTACAGACGAATACATTGATAAAACGGTTGAAAGTGGTAATCGCCTGATTCAGAAAATGTCCGCGACCATCAATGATTTTCGCAATTTTTTCCAACCGGACAAAGCAATGAAGCCTTTTTCAGTACTGAAAGAGGCTCATAATGCTATTTCACTGGTTGAGGCGGCCTTGACAAGCGAGAATATTTCCATTCAGTTGAATGCCACAGACGAATTGACTGTAAATGGCTTCCCGAATGAATATTCACAGGTGTTACTCAACCTGCTAACCAATGCCAGAGACGCAATTAAAAACGCCGGCGTTGCCAATGGTACAATCACTATTCACTTATTCAAGAAGGAAGGATTAGGGTGTACATCGGTAAGTGACAACGGGGGTGGCATCCCTGACGACGTTATAGATAGAATTTTTGAGCCATATTTTTCAACCAAAATCCTTGGTACTGGGATTGGATTGTATATGTCTAAAATGATTATTGAGCGGAGTATGAACGGTACAATTGAAGCCAATAATATTGAAGGAGGGGCCGAATTCATCATTTTAACCCGGCTTGAAGAGCTCACTTAACTGAATTCCAATTCCATATCAAAGACTAAAAAAATGATACGGTTGCGGTTTCTACAACCTGAATCGTCCAACCATCTGCTGTAGTTCGCCTGCCAGTGATGATAGTTGCGACGCTGCAGCGGCGGTTTCATGGGCACCACGGGCGGTATCTGATACTACATCAGTAATCTGGTGGATATTACTGGATATTTCGCTGGTAGTTGCAGTCTGCTCTTCGGCTGCAGTGGCAATCTGGTGTACCTGCATGGTTACTTCACTGATAGCAGCAACAATCTCCACAAGCGCTTCACCAGATTCGCGCGAACTTGCCATTCCCTTTTCTACCTCTTTCACTCCGTTTTCCATACTATTGACTGCACCGGCGGTTTCGCGCTGGATAGCCTTGATCATTTCACCGATTTCCTTGGTGGCCTTGGTGGTGCGATCTGCAAGTGCGCGAACTTCATCAGCTACAACCGCAAAGCCTCGTCCCTGTTCTCCGGCACGAGCTGCTTCAATAGCGGCGTTCAAGGCAAGTAGATTTGTTTGATCGGCGATATCTTCAATGGTGCCAACAATTTCACCTATCTGATCAGAGCGCGCGCCAAGGCTTTCCACAGTGCGGGCCGATTCCTGAACGCGTTCGGCAATATTCTGCATTCCCTGAACCGTTTCCTGTACCACACGCGATCCGCCGGTGGCGGTATGGCTGGCGCGACTGGATATTTCCGACGCTAGTGAGCAGTTTTGTGAAATATCATTTGAAGTTGCTGACATCTCTTCACTGGCCGTTGCCACGGTAACGGTCTGGCATGCAACCTCCTCGGCTGCTGTAGCGATCTGTTCAGCGGTTGACTGCAACCGACCCGCAGCCATTGAAACCTGGGCGGTAGTGCCCACTACTTGCGAAATTATAGTGTGAATATTGTCTACAAAACGATTAAACCAGCGAGACAGTTCACCAAATTCGTCCTTGCGATCCTCTTCAAGCCGGTGTGTCAGATCACCTTCACCTTCAGCAATGTCTTTAAGTACGTGCAGCATCCTGGAGAGAGGTGTTGTGATGCTTACCATAACCATAAATCCTACGACAAGTGCTAGACTACCCAGGACAAATGTGAGCGCGACACTAATTACAAGAGCCTTCTTGGCACCTGATGCCAGAGCATCAGCCGACTCCATAATGTTTTTGGCAACGGCGTCCTCAACTTCCTTCATGATATTGATCTTTTCGGTAATCGTAGAAAACCACTCCTCTGGTGTTATACCAAAGTCGCCTGCCATCCCCTTTGTCAGAGCAGCACCACGTAAAAGCTCAACTTTCTGGAATGATGGCAACTTAACCTTTTCATCAAAAGTGGTCAGGTCAGCTTGAGAAGCATACTGTTTAAACAACATAAGGTAATTCTTTTGGGCAGATAAAATTTCAAAAACTCTTTGAAAAGTCTCGTCATTGAAGGTTTTTGCGGCGAACACGGCGTTCAGAGTTGCACGCTCTTTGCCGGTTTCCTCTTTGGCCTTTACAAATGAGTAATATGCTGTGGCCTCTCTCATAATTTCATGATTTTTGCTGGTGGTTGAAACGGCGGCGACAACATCCAAGTATGAATTTATCTGCTTTGTGTAGTACGAAAATGAATCTTTGCCTTCAATCTTAAGCGTATCAATGCTCTCGCGGGTATTCTTCAGCTTCTCCAGGCCAATATTAGCCGCATCAAGCGATTTTTTAACAAGGTCGAGTGACTCGCCATGCGCAGCAGCATACTCTTTGACCTTGGCAAGTTCACCGTTTACATGCTCTCGCTGTTTTGAGATCTCATCGCGGAATTTTTCTCCCTTGGAATTTATATAGCCGGAAGAAAGCCCCCGCTCTTTCTGGAATTCATGCGTGAGTGAACCAACGCGTACAGCAAGGCCGGTAAGCGTTCGGGTTTCATTTATGCTGTTCAGCAGTTTATATTTGTCGATGACTTCTCGCGATGAGAACACCAACATACCGATTATCGGTACCAAGACCATCAAAAGAAGCTTGATGCGGATACTCGTATTCTTAAACATATAAATCCTCTTTATTTGATTTATTTTCATAAAATTATATTTTAATGAGCTTGTATCATTGATCTATTCTCAAGGCAAATGAAATAGCTTGAATAAAAAAAACACGTTTTTGGACGTGTTTTTTTTAGCAACTGTTATGATTTTTAGAAACCCTACCCTTCTGTCAGAACCCG
>CAIQWT010000006.1 GCA_903875605.1 uncultured Geobacteraceae bacterium
GGCGAGCTTTGCAATGCAGCGCTTCATTTTCCGCTGTTCAACGCGCAGCTCAAGTTCATCCTTTGATTTTATCAACTCAGACTCAATTGCTTTCTCCCTTTGCCATCGAACTGACAACAACCAAGAAGAAATAATTGTGACCAATGTAAAGAGTACTACAAACCCGGTCTGGGTTTTGGCCTCTTTGCGCCATTTGGCAAGATACTCGCTGCTTGCCAAGGCAGGAATTATGACAAAAGGATAATCTGAAACTTTTCGGAACGATATCATTCTCTCTATTTTATCAATACCGGCTATCCCTTTGTACGTGGCACTTTTGTTTCCTGCCTTGTACATTTCAGATAATTTTCTCGATACCGTTTTAGTACCGATTGTATTGTCGAGTTCAGGGTATCTGACAATCAGTGCCAGATCATTATCGCGGAGCGATACTGACCCTTTTTTCCCGACATCGATGCTGGAAAATAGTACATTGAAATGATCGAGTGTTAGAGAACCAAAAACGATACCGGCAAACGAGCCGTCCGGATCATTGACGCGGCGGGCAACATTGACAACCCAGCGCTTCGTAACGCGCCCGAGCGTTGGTTTTGATAAGAATATCCCGGTATGTGTGCTGTCTTGTCCAAAGAGGAAGTAGTCTCGGTCCGCAATATTTACAGGAATTCCCGGCTTCAGTCCGTTGCCGTAAACTAGGTCACCTTTTGAATTAGCCATGCGTAATGCAGAGATTGAAGGGAGATAAGAGTGCAGTGTTTCCATGTATCTGTTTATGTTTTCCTTTTCAATCCCTCCGTGCACCTTCTGCCTTTCAATTTCCTTTATCGTTGCAATAAGTGCGATATCAATTTTGTCAATTTCACCGTGAATATTCTGTTCAAGTATACTGGCAATGTTCTGGGTTGTCGTGGCTGCCTGCTTTTCGTAGGTAATTTTGCTCTGGTAAAGCGAGAAACCTGCAAGACAGTAGACAAGTAGATTTAGAAATACCACTGTGAACACGAGGCGGCATTTGAAAGAGTATGAAGAATCAGTATGATTCATTATATCAGACATCTATATCTCCAAAACAGCTCACACCCTAATAGCATGGAGGCAGACTGCTTTCTATCGTTATATATTATTCGACTCATGAAAAGTTGTTTGGAATATACTCCTAGTGTCAATGCAAGTCTATATCTGAAGTAGTTGGTGAAGTGTTCGTAAATGCTATGGGATAGCAAAAGAATTCCCAAGTAAAGTATCTTTCAGCAGGCTTCAATTTATTATAAGGGGTTGAACCGCAACTGTATCAGGCGATGGAAGTGCTTTGGCAAGGCAATTTCACACTGACGGGGCAAGTAAAAGTGCTTTTGTGCACGGTTATGTGAATGAAGGTCAGGTCCATTATCATGGCTCCTACTTTTCTCTATCGATCTCAGATTTCATTACATTGAATATACTTCACATTGTATTTATCATGATGTATACTGAAACAAAGTTAATATATTCACGCCACATTATGAGGTCGAAGAGTGGAAACATATTTTGCTCCGCCTGTACGACATACTAAGGAAGAAATTGATGAGGATATAAAGATCGCCTCAACGCATCCCCTAATTGATGAAGTGATGAAAGCAAGCAGTGGAATGTTTGCTGTGCTAAATGAACAGAGGCAGTTAGTTGCGATCAATGAATCGTTTCTAAAAACGATGGGGATTGAAAATGCGGCAGAAGTCATGGGGTTACGCTTAGGGGAATATGTCCGATGCGTGCACGCCTGTGAAATGCCTGGAGGGTGCGGCACATCAAAATACTGCTCTACTTGTGGGTCAGTCGTTGCAACGCTTACATCACTGGATACTGATGAAACCGCCGAAAATACATGTACTATTAAAACTGAGCGAGACTACAAAGAACTGGATTTATATTTTAACGTTCGGTCTCATCCAATCAAGATTGAAGAACATAAATTTTTGCTGCTTTTTCTTCAAGACATAAGTATTCACCAGCAATGGGCATATTTAGAACAAACGTTTCTCCATGATATTTCAAACATTATGCAGGGCCTTATAGGCACTAGCGAATTATTGAATGATGAATCAAAAGTGACAAAAACTCGCCTTGATACAATGGGCCAGCTTTCCAGAAGACTCGCTCAAGAAGTTGAAATTCAAAAAACCCTATCTACTACTCTTTCACATGCATACCAGCCGTTATATAACAAACTAACGGTCCACCTCATATTTGACGAATTAAGCAATATTTACAATAACCATCCTCTGGCAATAGACCGCAATCTCAGCTTCACCTATCCAGAAGAAGATATTAGCTTTCATTCTGACCATGCTCTTGTCACCAGAACTCTGGTTAACATGGTATCGAACGCTCTTGAAGCGACAACTAAAAACGGCTGGGTAACAGTTAAGGTCGAGACTTCGGGCGATACCATTATATTTTGTGTATGGAATCCGACAGTTATTCCTGAAACTGTCGCAATAAGAATGTTTCAACGAAACTTTTCAACTAAAGACGGACTCGGTCACGGAATAGGTACATTCTCCATGAAACTTTTCGGTGAGAAAATACTTGGTGGGCAAATCAGTTTTACTTCGACTGACGCAGAAGGAACAACATTTCGATTTGCACTACAGTGTATATGAGCTCAGACCTTCACCGCAGTTGTGAAAGTTGATTAAAGTGACCTGAGTGCCTGAGGGTTTCAGATTTCCAAAGTTTACGGTCCTATTCCCTTAGAAACTAATCACTCTCTACTGAAGAAGCTTTCAGCAGTATTCTTTTTCGCTATAAGGGGCTCACCCGCAACTGTAACAGGCGATGGAAGTGCTTTAAATTGGCAATTTTAAAATTCCCTACTGAAAGTACGTTATCCTTAGAGAATTTTTGTTCCCTGCCAAAGTTGCTTCCATTGGGGTTCGACAAATTTTCTTCTGATGCCTTACAAATCGGTCCTGATATTTCCGATGAGTCAGATCAGGTCACGGAAAAGCAAAAAGGCACTCTGACGGGTTTGATCAAAGTGCTTATTTGGGGTTGATGCTGTTTGTGTCTCTACTTGTACAATATTTGGGTATCAATGTTTTTAAACCGGCTACATAGTAAATCCTTCACTATTCGTGATACATTTGCTATACGAAATATTGTGATGATCTTAGAAATAGAAGTGCAAAACACATTGGGAGGTATTTTATGAAAAAGCATGTTTCAAAATGGATTGTTTCTATGTTTGCGATTGTGTTGCTTATGGGTTTAGTTGCAGGATTGGCATGTGCTGATGACAAAGGTACTGCTGTTGTACTGGTGAAATCAGCTGTTGCTTACATTGCTGCCAACGGAGTTGAAAAAGGGCTAGATGTTCTCAATGACCCGAAGAGCGAGTTTGTCAAAGGCGAACTTTATGTATTCGCCTATGATATGAACGGCGTTATGATGGCCAACTCTTTCAAACAAAATCTGGTTGGCCAGAACGTCTTAGATGTACCCGACACTGCTGGAAAAAAATACCGGCGTGAAATGATCGAAGTTGCTAATACAAAAGGATCTGGCTGGGTTGATTATCAGTCACAAAACCCAAAGACCAAAAAAATGGAGCAGAAAACGACTTATATTGAAAAAACTGGTGACTTAATTATATGTTGCGGCATTTTTAAATAGCGGTTTCATGTGGGCTTGCATCCTACATCTGCACTACTAATGTTTCTGTTAGCGAGGTAGTACATGAACATAAAGGCAAAACTAATTAGTAACGTATTGCTAGTAGTTATAGCAATTGCGACCGTTGTCGTCGCCAGTGTTGCCAGTATGGGATATATCAGCGGCAAGCTAAACTACCTGACACAGAAGAGTACTCCCTACCAAACCAAAACCCTAGAATTTCAACGTGAACTTCAAACGACCGCATCGTCCCTTGTAAAAGTTGTAACGGCTCGTAATGAGGCCGAACTTGCATCTCTTCGTAAAGAAGCCGACAACGCCCTTGAGCAGGTTAAATCAGTTCAGAAAAAGCTCGAAGAGATGCAAGGAAAATCACTTGGCACATCGGAAGAATTAACTCGTATTTCACTTGAACTGTATACTGCAACAGTAGCAAGACTAGTCGCCGGACATGACGCACTTGAACGCAGTCACTCTGTAACCCAAAGACTGAAAGAGTCATCTTCCAGACTGAAAAATCTCGATCAGCGGATACGTAAACTTCAACTAAGCCGATCGGGTTCTTTTTCTACAGCATTAAATGATACGACTCGTTTAGCCGACCGGGTGCGCAGCATTGAAGAGCTAAGATCCTTGTTTAAAGATTTACAGCTGATTGTAATAGAGGGTCGAACGAACCGTGGATCGGGATATGTCACCGGAGCCAGGGTGCGCAGTAATTCAATTCTTCGAAGAATCAGAAATAATGAGTATGTAAAAAGTTCAAATGAAACTAGTGCTGAGATCAAATTAATCAGTGACCGCATGACCGACTACATTAAAGCGCAGGGTGATACCAAGGAAGAAGCCAAAGCTCTTTCAGTGTCTATTGAAAAAGAACTATCTGATCACCTGAATACCATTGTATCGAATCTTGATGTCGAATCATCCCAGGCTAGTCAGAAAATGACTATTGAGAGCGAGAATCAGGGCACAGCTTACAATCAGTCAAATATTGCTACCAGTATCTTACAGGCTAACTCGGAAATGGTATCAAGTGGAATTATGTTGGAAGGTCAAGCTACTAAACTCTTCACTATGACCACGCCGGAAGAGCTTGATCAGTCTTCCAACGAGACTCAGGGCGTTTTTGGAAAAATTGATGAGCAGGCTAAAGGGTTGGAACGTTCACTTGCCAAGTTGGGGGTAAAAGAAGAAGCAAAGGTTCTTGCTTCCGCCTTGGCTTCCGTGCGTGGAATTCGAGGTGAAATTTTCTCTGAACATGGGATTGTAGCAACTCTTAAAAAAAGAATGGAAACGGAAGCGATTGCTCAAAAATTGGCTGACAGGTTACGTGAAGTGGTTGCAGCTGAGGCTGCAAAAGGAAAAGAAACTGTAACTGCTGCTCAGGGGGAACAAGATAAGGCCGTTACGAGTGTGAACAAAATAGTCCGGCAAAGTATTGCCGGCCTTATCATTATCAGTGCTGTGGCTGCAATTATTGGTATCCTTTTCGGAATTTGGATCTTCCGTTCCGTATCTAATCCGCTGACGGGCCTGATTGGTATGTCTAAAGATGTTGCGAGCGGTGACCTGCGAAATCACGATTCAATACATAGCAACGACGAATTCGGATCGGTTCAAGATTCTGTGCATTCGATGGTAAACAATCTACGAGACATGGCAGGAAAGATTTCAAATGCAACGGCTACAGTTGCGAGTAGTGCAGAAGAACTGTCTGCAACAGCAGCAGAACTTGAAAAAAACTCTGCTCTGCAGAGCGGGCAGATTGAACAGTCTGTTACTGCAATGACGGAGATGACCCAAGCAATTCAGGATGTAGCGCGTAACGCCAACGAAACTGCTGATTCTGCCGGACGAATGAAGCAGATTGCTATTGGTGGAAAGCAAGCCTTAGATGAAACATCTCGTGAACTGATTTCTTTTGCAGATGTTGTTCATCAATCTGCGGAGAAGATTGAATCACTTGGTGAGTCGTCTGCCGCAATTAATGATATTGTTAATATGATTAAAGATATTGCTGACCAGACCAATCTTCTTGCATTGAATGCCTCAATCGAAGCTGCCAGAGCAGGCGAAATGGGGCGTGGTTTTGCTGTTGTTGCTGATAGCGTAAGGCAATTAGCGCATCGCACAACCGAGTCTGCAGACGAAATTGGCCGGACCGTCAAAGAAATGCAGACAAAGGTGGACGGCTCAGTAAGCTATATGCAAAAAGAGCGAAAGGCCATAGAGACCATCATGGCTCAAGTTGGTAATACACAGAGGTCCATGGAAGAAATTGTAGCCTGTGTAGAACAGGTGTACGGAATGGTCCAGACGATTGCTACAACTACTGAAGAACAATCTGCTACTGCTGAAGATGTAAACCGTAGTATGGTTTCTATCAACGACATCACCCGTCAATTGTCAGCTTCTGTTAATGACATAAAAGGCACGTCGCAGAGTTTTGCAGCTCTGGCTACTGACCTTCAGCACATGGTGTCTTGGTTCAAGTTATAGAACAAATAAACCTCCAGAAAAAATTCATATAATTCCGATGAACTTCAGAAACAAACAGTAAATCAACTCCCTGCCAAAGCAGAGCCGCAGAGGCAGTCGTTTTACCTACGCCTCCTTTACCGTTAAAGAAGAGATCTTTTGGTGGAGATTATAAATAAAATTGTGCACAATATAACTCCTTCCATGAGAAGCGCCACCAGGGTTGGAGTCGTTATCTTATTCTTATTCTGAAGCTATAGAATCTGCAACGGCGGTTTTTGTTTTTTACGGATGCGCCGGGTCGCAGCCATTTGGCTTCGGCGCTATTGTAGCTGCGGATGATAAATACCCTTATTTTTCAGGTTCATAAAGAATTCCCTTCGTTATTCCGCACCTGCGATCGTTAACCCAATCTGTTTTTCTTAGATAGGCCAGGTGACGCGAAATTGTGGACTGAGGAAGTTTGAGAGCCGCAATTATGTCACAGACGCATGCTCTCCCTGAGATAAAAGAAGCGCGAGAATTCTGAGTCTGGTTTCGTCAGCAAGAGCTTTATAAATTTGCGCGTTTTGTTTCATGTGGGACACATATATCCGCTTACAAGGATATATGTCAAGTATGAAAATTGCTATTTCCACGGTTGACGGGATATCAGTAAGCTCTAGGCAATAAAGTAGGTCAATATAGACACAGAAATGGGGTGAGCCGGAAATGCGGTTTACTTACAAACCTAGAGTGATGCTTTAACAAAGTTGCACATTGTACTTAAAAGATTAATGAAACTTTGTTGTACAAGTTTCAGCTTAAGTGGCTGCTATGAGCTTCAATCTCTTGCGAACTAACAGATAGTCTGGCATGTAGCAACCAACCATCTGCCAAAAATCAGGACCGTGGTGTCGTACTTTGATATGGCAGAGTTCATGAATAATGACGTAGTCCAGGCATTCCTGAGGAGCTTTGATCAGGTTGATATTCAGGGCAATCCGTTTGGTCTTGTAGGAGTAGCTTCCCCAGCGGGTTTTCATGGAGCGGAGGGTGATTGGTGGCAATGGTATCTGTTCCTTTTGCATCATGTGATGGCATGCCATCGACCGCTCAGTCACAACCTGGTGTGCCTGTTTCTTGTACCAGGAAGTAATCAATTTGCGTACGTACTCATCCGATGGTACATCTGGTGCAGAAAGTAGCAGCAACCCTCCATGGAGACAAACAGAGTGTCGAGGGGACATCGTAAACTCCAGATGAAGGTCATTTCCCTGGTACTTGAAGGTAGCGCCACGCCCGTAATCCTGTTTCGATTTGCTCGGCTTGCCATCCAACTTTTTCCATACCCTCATAATCCACTCTGCCCGCTTCAGTACAAAATCCCTGACTTGCTTCACTGGAGTCCGAAGCGGTACTCTGACACTTACCGTCTTGTCGGCACGGACTGTTATGCCAAGGGTTCTGCGACGTGAGTGACACCACTGGTATGACAGTGTAAACTCCTTCCACTCCACAAAATCATCCTTGAACTCATTACGGACGGATGGCACGACCACCTCGTTTAATCCAGTCAATGACTGAACCGAATGCATAAAATAGAGCCATTGGTACAACCCAGGCAATTACTCCTATTAAAACAACTATTGTTTGTTGAAACGGCAACTTGGAGGCATCTCCATGATAATTTCTTTCGATACGTTCAAAACCGGCATTACCCTCAGTGCCGATTCGGTATTTTTTTCGCGTTGCCAAAATCCATTGGGGGTAGCCATCTGATCGTGCAGTTTCGTATATTTTTTGAGGTGACTCTCCGGCAAAAGCCATTCCGTCATAGCGTCGCACCTCCTCAGTAACAGCAAAAACCATATGTCGTTCGATACTTTCACTTGTAGGCATTAGCAGGAAATAGCTTCCAGCAATCATGATTAGATAGACAACTCCGGCAGCATACCAGAGTCGCATCCATGGTTTATTTGCTTTTTTGGGAGATTTTGGTGCTGCCCAGGTCCCCGTTGGTGACTTTTCCAGGACAACCTCTTTACTAAATTCATTGTTTTGGTTCATGGTGCTATTATGGTATTGATGCCTTAGTCAAAGCAAGTCTGAAAGTATAGTAGCTCACCAGTAAATGCGGTATAGATAAACTATAAGTAAAAGAATAGGTATCTAACCGGCTAATAGTACTAAGGTAGTAATATCTATCCAGTGTAGGTGCCACAGACGAACACTATGCTGCGTGAGTTTAATGGATGTTTAGATGGAGATATTATGAAGATCTGGATTGATGCTGACGCTTGCCCACGTGTAATAAAAGACATTTTGTTCAAAGCGTCTGAACGGCTGAAAACCCAGATATTCCTTGTGGCGAATAAGACTCTTGCCAAGCACAACACTGATCTTGTCGAATCCATTGTCGTTGACGATGGGCCGGATGTTGCTGATGACTACATTGTGGAGCATGCCGCTCCTGAAGATTTGGTCGTTACTGCCGATATTCCTTTAGCTGCCAGAATCATTGCCAATGGTGGAATTGCCATTGACCCAAGGGGTGAGCTTTACACCGAGGAGAATGTGGGTGAAATACTTGCCATGCGGAATCTGATGATGGAACTACGTGAAGGGGGGCTAGTTCAAGGAGGCCCTGCTGCTTTCAGCTTAACGGATAAACAGCGATTTGCTTCAGCACTTGATCGTATATTAACAATTATGGTACGTGGAAATAGGCCGAAATAAGTTTCTGAAAATGAAAAATTGGGAAAGATTTTACCGTTGAAAAAAGTTTATAATCATGAGCAGTAATGACGTTGAAGATTCCTGTCAGCAGGACATCTCTATTGTGAAAAAGATGGATCAACCGTCCAGAATTATTCCACTAAAAGGAGAATCACCATGAATGATTTTAATACCGCTTATCCGCATACAGCAAGTCAAGTAGTCGTTAAGCAAAATGCACTTATCCGTCAAGTTTACGCCTGGATGGGCGCTGGTCTGGCCATCACCGCTTTTCTGGCTCTGGTTACGCTATCTTCACCCGCAATTCTAAACGCCGTATTAGGCAACAAACTCATTTTCTATGGCCTGATGATCGGGGAATTGGCGTTGGTATTTACTCTGTCAGGTGCCATCAACAAGCTGAGCACGACAACTGCAACGCTTATCTTTATAGCCTACTCGGCACTTAACGGCATTACCCTGTCTACCATAGCACTTGTCTACACAACCAATTCTATCACCTCCACATTTGTTATTACCGGCGGGATGTTTGGAGCAATGAGCGTCTACGGCTTCATGACCAGGCGTGACCTGACATCATGGGGCAGTTTCCTGTTTATGGGGCTGATTGGCGTGGTGATCGCTTCGGTCGTCAATATCTTCGTTGGCAGCAGTGCCGTCTCCTGGGTTATATCCGGTATAGGAGTGATTGTCTTCACCGGATTGACCGCTTATGACACCTGGAAGATCAAAGAGATGGCAGCAACGGGAGCTGAAGGTAGGAAGCCTGCCATTCTTGGCGCATTGACTTTGTATCTTGATTTCATCAACCTCTTTCTGATGCTGCTCCGGTTTACCGGCAATAGACGATGACTCAACGGGCTATCCTCTGTCCGCGATGCAGGCAGCTCGTTGGAAGTGAAGAGTCCGTCTGCTCGTGGTGTGGGACTGCCAGGTCTGCTCAGTGGTGGCAGTTAATCAACTGGTCCAAAGGCGTTATGGATGGAGACTGGCTGGTCAAAGCACTAATCACTGCTAACGTTCTCTTTTTTGCCATATCACTTCTTTTAAGTGCCAGTACAGGTGACTCCGGTAACTTTATCTCGCCCGGCCAGTCAAGTCTTATGCTTTTAGGGGCAACGGGAACATATCCTATTGGTCATTTTGGCCGTTTCTGGACAGTGATTAGTGCCAACTATCTCCACGGCGGAATTATTCACCTGATCTTCAACCTGATGGCACTAAAACAGATTGCGCCATGGGCTTCCAATGAGTATGGCACCAGTCGTATGTTCACCATCTATACCCTTGGTGGAGTGGTGGGCTATGTGGTCTCGTATTTTGCGGGGGTATCATTCACTATCGGCGCCTCTGCAGCTGTTTGCAGTTTGATTGGCGCACTGTTATATTATGGTAAAAGCAGGGGAGGTGCCTACGGCAGTTCGGTCTATCGAGAGGTGAGCGGTTGGGTTATCAGCCTCTTTGTCTTTGGTCTGATATTTCCTGGCATTAACAACTGGGGGCACGGAGGCGGAATCATCGGGGGCATTGTCATTGGAGCCCTTATTGGCTACAACGAGCGCCGTAGAGAAAATACTTTAGATCACGCACTTGCTTTGCTGTGCGGTGCTGCAACAGTTGCCATCCTGGGATGGGCTGTTGTGAGCGCGTTTGTTTGATCGCTCGCAAGAGATAAAACTTCGTAATGAGAGGAACTATATGAAAATCGGATTTGTAGGACTCGGCATCATGGGTAGCGCTATGGCATCAAATCTACTTAAAGCTGGTTATAAGGTAACGATATGGAATCGCTCGCCTGATAAATATTCAGCATTCCTAGACCTGGGTGCGACTGTTGCAAATACACCTCGTGTAGTGGCAGAGAGTTCCGATGTCTTAATTGCCATGATGGCAACACCGGATGCAGTTCAGTCTGTCCGGGATGGGGATGAAGGTATCATTGCTGGAATGTCATCCGGTAAAGGCTATGTAGATATGTCCACAGTGGATGCGGATACTTCATTAGAGTCATACAGGTTGGCTCACGAAAAAGGTGCACTGTTTTTGGAAGCTCCGGTGGCAGGGAGCCGTAAACCTGCTGAAGATGCTACCTTGACAATCATGGCAGCGGGAGATCAGGAGCTTTATGAAACTTCGCTGCCGGTACTGGAAAAGATGGGCAGGAAAATTCTGTATCTCGGTGAAACGGGGAAAGCCGCCCGCATGAAGCTGGCCAATAATCTGGTCATGTGTGGTATGCTGACCTCTTTGAGCGAAGGAATCGCCTTGGCTGCGGGGAGTGGGCTGGACACTGCTCAGCTGCTTGAAGTACTTGATTCCGGCGCAGTGACAAACCCTATGTTCCGATTAAAGGGGCCGCAAATTGCAGCCAACAGAGATTTTCCAACAGCTTTTCCACTCAAACACATGCAGAAGGATTTGCGACTTGCCTTAAAGTTAGCTGAAGAGGTGGGGCAACCGCTCTTTGTAACGGCCACCATCAATGAACTCTACAAGAAAGCCCTGACTGAAAATCTTGGTGATGCCGATTTTGCAGCTATTAGCCTGGTAATCAGAAACAAGTAAATTCTGACTGATAGGGATAAAAACAATTAAACCGTACAAAGGAGTCCTGAAACATGAATGTACTGGTAGATCTATGTATTGTACCGATTGGAGTCGGTGTCTCCCTATCCACATACATTGCAGAATGTGAGAATGTTCTGACCGCAGCGGGCTTGAAAATATCTCTCCACTCTTACGGGACTAATATTGAAGGCGATTGGGACGACGTCTTTGCCGCCATTAAACAATGCCATGAGAAAGTTCATGCCATGGGAGCGCCGCGTATTACTACTACCATTAAGGCTGGAACGCGTACTGACCGTGAGCAAACCATGGAGGATAAAATCAACAGTGTAATAAATAAGATGGTAACCTGTTCATAAAGCATTGAGCCCCCGGAATTTTTTCCTAGTGGCAGGTTGCAACATTTTAAGTATCAACAACTGCAATAGTAAAACAGCCTCCACAGCGGTACTAAAGGTTAATATTTATGCTGGCTGCCATAAAAAACAAACTCGGTAATAGCGATACAGATTCCATATCCACAGCCCGTCTGACGCTCTATATTGCCCTGGCTTATTTACTGCTGGGTGCATTGGGTCTCATGCTGGCCATAGGCCCGGGTTATGCGAGTCCAATATTCCCGGCCTGCGGCCTTGCGCTGGCTGTTGCCCTTTTGTTTAGACGCCGGGCGTTTTCGGGAATCTGGCTCGGATCGTTCGTGTTGAACATAATGACCGCTCTGCTGCACGGACCGCTCACCCAGACCAACATAGCCCTTGCGTTGCTGATTGCCAGCGGTTCTACGGCACAGGCATGGCTTGGTTCGTGGATGGTAACCCACTGGCAAAGATCCGCCTGGCGTAATCTGGAACGAGAGCTGGATGCTTTAATATTTATGTTGCTAGGGGGGGTGTTGTCATGTTTGCTGGCTGCATCCGTCGGCGTGAGTGGACTATATGCAGCCAACCTCATCAATCGTGCTGATTTTATATATTCCTGGTGGAACTGGTATGTCGGGGATACTCTGGGTGTGCTGATTTTTGCACCGTTCCCATTGCGTCTGCTTAACAGATCGGCTAACAAGTGGGACAATCAGCATCGTTATTCCTTTGTTTCGATACTGCTGATGACTAGCCTACTGTGGTTGGCTTTTTACGGTACAGCTCATCTGATAAAAATTGATCGGGAATACCACCTGAAAAGCGATTGCGAAGACGTTGCTAAACGCATCTCAGACCGCTTGCTGACACACCGGGAGGTACTCAATTCGCTGCATAACTTTATTGAAGCCACGCCGGAATTCAGCTTCAAGCAGTTTGAGCTGTTTACAAAAATCACCCTGGAGGATAATCCGGATATTTTTGCGCTTAGCTTCAACGACCTGGTGACCAATGGGAGCCGACCGGCCTTCGAGCATACAATGAGCGGGATGTCGCCACTGGGCCGGTTTCAGATTACCGAACGCGATAGTGAGCGGCGCCTTATTCGCGCAGCAACTAGGGATGAATACGTGGCAGTCCGCTATATCGTCCCTCTGGCCAATAATCAGCCGGCAGTCGGCTTTGATATAAATTCCGAACCGATTCGACGCGATGCCATCAATCGTGCCAGAGCGGCGAACAACATGGCGGTGACTATGCCGCTCCAACTGGTGCAGGAGGAGAAAACGCGGGTCGGTGTCCTGGAGCTTATGCCTGTCGAAGAAATACCTGCGATCGGCGGAGCGGAGCATGCGGCTCCTCGTATACTGGGTTTCGCCGTGTCTGTGATCAAGGTTGACGAGATGATCGAAATTGCTACCAGTGGTCATGTACCTGGCGGATTGCAGTTTCGGGTAACGGACCTGAAAGCGCCCAAAGGTAAAGAGTTGCTCTATCTCTCTGATACCGGCAGCAGTATCAATATTTCATCGGAACGAAAAAGTGATTGGAAAACAGGACTACACGTGGGTGGTCGTGATTGGGAATTTTCGGCCTATACGGCCGACGTGTACCTGCAGCAGCAAAGGCCTCTCATAGCGTGGGGAATGGGTGGGATTGCGATAATCATCACCGGCTTGATGCAGCTCCTGGTCGTTGGTATGGCCGGTAGGGTGAACGAGATCCGACGCACGAATGATGCGGTAAGTGCCTATCTTGACAACCTTTTTAACTTCGCTAATGTTCCCATAATCGTCTGGGACTGCAACTTCAAAATAACCCGATTCAGCAGGGCTTTTGAGCCACTTATCGGGCGAACAGCTGAAGAGATGGTCACACAGGACATTGCCATCATTTTTCCCCTCGGTGATGTTGAACATTCCATGGAGCTTATTAATAAAACCGCTTCTGGTGAACGCCTGGAGTCGGTTGAATTTCCGATTATTCACATCAACGGTACAGTCAGTACCGTTCTTTTGAATTCGTCTCCAATATTTGGGGAGGACGGCATTACTCCGGTGGCAACAATCGCTCAGGGGCACGACATCACCGCTCGTAAGCAGATAGAAATCGAACTTCAGCACCGTACATATGAACTGGGAGATACAAACGCGCAGCTAGAGCAGGAAATAGCTGAACGAAAGGTGGTTCAGGAAAAGCTTGCAGTAAATCAGACTCAGTTGGAATCCGTCAACAGCTCGCTGCAGCAACGGATCGACAATGCTATTTCAGAACTGCGTCAAAGAGATCAGCTCATGATAACTCAGGGTCGTCAGGCAGCCATGGGAGAGATGATCGGAAATATTGCCCATCAGTGGCGTCAGCCTCTCAATGCTCTGGCCATGGTACTTGATAATATCAAATCGGCGTATCAGTATAATGAATTGACCGACGGGTATCTTGACGAAACGGTTGAAAACGGCAACCGCCTGATTCAGAAGATGTCTACCACCATTAATGATTTCCGCAATTTTTTCCTGCCGGACAAGCAGATGGTAGCATTCTCAGCTCATAATCAGATCAATCACGCCGTTTCGCTTATGGAAGCCGGCTTGACAAGCCAAAACATCAGCATTCATATGGAAGCCGAGCAGGATATTACGCTGACCGGCTTCCCGAATGAATATTCTCAAGTACTTCTTAATCTGCTTACCAATTCCCGGGATGCCATCAAAGCCTCTAATGCTGCGGAAGGTCATATCACAATCCGTTTGAAAGAGCAGGGCGGAAATGGCTATGTATCAATCTGCGATAACGGTGGTGGTATCCCTGTAGATGTAATCGACAAGGTTTTTGAACCATATTTTTCGACAAAGGAGATGGGTACCGGTATTGGACTCTACATGTCTAAAATGATCATAGAGCGCAGCATGAACGGAACTATTGAGGTACATAATATTGAAGGCGGCACTGAATTTGTCGTTATAACTCCACTGAAAATGAAGCTTTCGTGAAAATCAACAAAAATGACGATTTACAGCTGAATTTAAGCCGAAGAAGCTACCCTTCTTCAATACCGCGATGAGAGTTTGATAAATGAAAAAACTTGGTTTAATTCTTCTTCTTATCTTTGTCCTCGGTCTTGTTGTCTTTTCGACATGGCAGCTGTATGCAGGTAACCTGGCTGCTTCCTTTTCTACGCTTCCATTTTTGCTGATAGCCTATCTGTTTATTATGAGATTGAAATTGTAGGTTGAAGCCAGGCGGAGATAATCTACCCACTTGTTCTGTTGTTATGCCTTTTTCAACAATTTCACCAGATCCGTTAAGCTGTCTACTATGATGTCAGTAATGTCCGGCCAACGCAGAGAATCAGGGCGTCCCACGTGGATTGTAACGGCACCTGCGTTTCTTCCGGCTTGTAGGTCAAACAGGTAATCTCCAACCATTACTGCATTGCCGGGTACGGCTTGCCACTTGTCGAGCAGGTGTAGAATGCCGGCAGGGTCAGGTTTCGGTGGGACTTCATCACGGCCTAGCACATGGATGTCATCAAAATAACAACGGGCATCAATAGCTTCAAGCGTAATCATGGCAATCTCGCGACTATTTCGGGTTAGGATACCAAGTTGGAAATCAAAGCTGCCCAACAAGTCAAGCAGGTCAGATGCTCCGGGTGCTGGCACAGCATTATCTGCCAGTTTGCGTTCTATATTGTTAAGTAGGCGGTGACGCCGCGCTGATTCTTCCGGTTCGAGCGTGTCCAGATGCTCCAAAATGTCTGAACCATCAGGAATAGCAAGCTCCCTGCGGATAAATGCAAAGTCATGTACCGGTAGGGTAAGGGTTCCATCCAGGTCGAAGACCCAGCATCTCCGGTTCTCTAGTAGGCTGATCACATTATGGTTCATAGGATTCACTCATAGCTTGCCAAGCTTTAGTTCAAGTCTCTCGATAACCTCGGCAACGGTGCTCTCAATATCATTACCGCGAACGGTGAAATAGAAAAACTGCCCTGTATGGTGCGACCAGTAGACGTCTTCAACCGGCAGCGGTTCCAGTATAAAGGCTATTTTCTCATAAGAGATAAACGGATCACCATCAGGCCATTTTCTGTCAAGCCTTGCCTGCTGGGCATCCGTCAAGGGGATGCGGTAGGTGATGGAATAGACTTCTGCTTTCATAACTCTGGATTCCCTCTCCTGTTCAGTTCCGGTTCAGCCATCAGTAGTCTGTTTTTTGGAGTAATATCACTCGGTATTAACTGCGTATAAACTTTGTAACCCTGGAAACGTACCCAGGACGCTCGGGCTGAATCCATTGCCAGTGGGCCATCCATCCATCCCTCAAGCCCACCCAATTCGCCATCCTTGAGATTATGACAGCAGGGTAATACCGCAACACGGGCGCCTGCTTCAACTGCCCGCTCAAGAATCAGATCAGTAAGTCCCCCACAAGCATGAGCTGAGACAATTACGTCATTCTGATGTAACTTAATGTCACAAATATCTGTTTCAATAAACTGGATACGGTTCGTAAGGCGTTGCCAATTTGAATTTAACGATTCAGAAACAGTTGTCGCACTCTTTGGAATACGCCTATCTACAGCCAGGGCCGTAGGGGAGCTATCATCCAGTAGCAGCAGGATCTGCGCCAATAGTCCGTGACCACAGGCCAGATCCACTATTCGTCCCCCTCTAAACCGGCGGCGCACCCTGCGAGCGACCTCCCATGCTTCGTATAATTCCTTTCGCGGCAGGCAACCGGCATGGCAGACCGTCCGGGCAATGGCATCAAAAAGTGAATCTCCGTCAAATATGTGGAGATCTTTTTCGGTAAGTCGGCTGCGTGACGAACGGATCATTGAGTCTACGTACCCTTTATATGGGGTTGGAGTGTATGCATCTGACAGTATTACAGCTGAGAGCAGTTTCTTAGATACTGCAGTCCAATTACCACCATTACGATAATACCAAGAGGTAATTTACTGGATAATATTGTATAGATATATCAGAACTGAATATTTAATAATACCTTTCAGCCAACCTGTGTTTTTAATCATCTGCTTTTGAACTGTAATCTACTAAGAGGAGGAATTATAAGTGAAAGTTATCGCAATTAATGGCAGCCCGAGGAAGAGATGGAACACCGCAACGCTGCTTGAAAAAGCCCTGGAAGGTGCGGCGTCACAAGGAGCCGAAACGGAGCTCATTCATCTTTATGACATTGATTTCAAAGGCTGTACGAGTTGTTTTCGTGCAAACTGAAAGGCGGAAATAGTTACGGGAAATGTGCAATGAAAGATGGGCTTACTCCTGTTCTTGAGAGGCTAGATGATGCGGATGCTTTTCTTCTCGGTTCGCCGATATACTTCGGTACAGTGACTGGAGAGATGCGGTCATTTATGGAACGACTGTTATTTCAGTATTTGACCTATACCAGACCTCCCGGATCATTATTCGACCGGAAGATCCAGACTGCTTTTGTTTACACTATGAACGTCTCGGAAGAGATGATGAAGGAGCATAATTACCCGCTACATTTTGGTCTGAATGAAAATTATCTGACCCGGATATTTGGACAAGCTGAATCGCTCTGCTCCTTCGAAACGCTTCAATTCGAGGACTATGATAAGGTAGTGTTCAATTACTTCGATCCGGAGGAAAGACGTGAAAGGCGCAGAACTGTTTTCCCGGAGGATTGTCGGAAAGCGTTTGAGCTGGGTGCCGGATTGACAGCCACGGTAGCGGTAAACAAGTGAACGACACTAGCGGAAAACACTCAATTATATGGAGATATACGTGGCAAAATAAGGCCTGATAACTAGAACTGGATCTCACATTTTCAGCCATTGGAAGCGGTTATGTGGCAAAGTCGGAGGAAGGAAAAAAGTGACGAAGTAATCTAGGATTACTACTGAAAGCAGAAGATACTTTCTGATAATCCTGTCCACTTGACAATAGTTTAATGCCGATTATACTTATAATTAGTTAGTTTGATCTTCAAGGAGGGCTGTGATGCATCAGGCGCTTTTATCGAAGAGAAGGCTTGCGGATTTTGTTTCCTATCTGGTCTCCGGACACAAGTTGGTTGCACCAGTACCCCTTCAGGATGGGCATTTCAAGTTTGATGAGGTTCATAGCCTCGACGAAATATCCCTCAAATATATTCCAACAATACTCCCCCCGAAGAAATATTTCATGCCCCAAAGATCCTCACTCCTCAGGTACGACCTCTCCAAAATACACGAGATGGAAGAGATAGTGGAGTTGGAACAGTTGGTGCTCTTCGGGGTTCACACCTGTGACCTGGCCGGAATCCACTGTCTTAACATCGTTTTTTCCGACCATCCAAAAGATCCACATTATCTCGCAAGAAACAACTTCATAACCATTATCGGGCTCGAGTGCAATGACTACTGTGACTCCTCTGCGGGCTGCGCTATGCTTCATACCCACCTGCCAAAAGGTGGGTACGACCTTTTCCTGACGGAACTTTCAGACAGTTATTACATTCACATAAACACACAGAAGGGGGAGGATATGGTAGACGAATCCTCCCTTTTCGATGATGTGACCAGAGCGGCTGAGGGTGAGCTGAATCTCTTAAGGTCCCGGAAGAGGGAACTGTTCACCAGCGAAGTTCCCATTCGCTATCAGGATATACCACGACTCTTTGAGGAGACTTTTGACAGCGATGTCTGGAGCCAACTCGGAGAAAAATGCCTATCCTGCGGCAACTGCACCGCTGTCTGTCCCACCTGTTTCTGTTTCGATATCGTAGATGAACCGGAACTTGACCTGAGCAAGGGGGAGCGGTTGAGGGTATGGGATTCCTGTCAGAATGAGGCATTTGCCACCGTGGCCGGGGGTGAAAATTTCCGCAGGAAACGGATGGACCGCCAGCGGCACAGGTTCCACCGGAAGTTTAAGTACCTGATGGACAGATACGGAAGGCTTTTCTGCACCGGATGCGGGCGCTGCAGTCGCTCCTGCATGGCCGGGATCAACCTGAAGCGAACAATCAGCGCACTGATAGAGGAGCGAGGGTGATGGCCGTTGAAACTGTAAGGATCAACAATTCAGGCTATCGGGTCAAGCATGGTCTGCTCAGAAGAATTACCCCTCTGACAGAGCATGAGAAACTTTTCGAGATCATGCTGCCGGAAGGGGAATCTCTGGATCACGATCCGGGACAGTTTGTCCAGGTATCGCTTTTCGGAGTTGGTGAGGCTCCAATCTCCATCTGCTCCTCCCCGACAAAGCGGGAAGCTTTCGAGATCTGCGTCCGTCAGTCCGGACGTGTCACCACGGCCATCCACAAACTTCATGAGGGGGACATAGTCGGGATTCGCGGCCCATTCGGCATCGGATTCCCTGTACTCCCACTTGAGGGGAACGATGTACTACTTGTTGCCGGCGGGCTCGGCATCGCTCCGCTCCGCTCCCTTATTAACTATATTATCGACAACCGGCGCGATTTCGGAAAGGTGGATATTCTACTCGGCTGCAGAGACCCTGAAAGCATGCTCTTTTCTTCGGAGATCGGTCACTGGCAAAAAAGGATCGATCTCAATTTTTGCTGCTCAGTAGACCATGCCGCCCCGGAGTGGGCCGGAAATGTAGGTGTGATAACCTCCCTTATACCTGGAGTCAACCTTCATCCCCTTAAGACCTTTGTCGTGGTATGCGGTCCCCCTGTCATGTACCGCTTTGTGATCGAGGAATTGTTGAAAAAAGGTATTCCTGAGCGTCAGATATTCCTCTCCCTGGAAAGGCATATGAAATGCGGACTTGGCAAGTGCGGGCACTGTCAGATAGATAATATTTACTGCTGTCAGGACGGGCCGGTTTTCAGCTATCAGAAACTGAAAAATATCAAGGGGGCGATCTGATGACACGTCCTAAAGTCGCATTTTTTGATTTCTCCTGCTGTGAAGGCTGCCAGCTTCAAGTGGCAAATATCGGGGAGACGCTGCTCGATATTCTGAATCTGGTTGAGCTGGTAGAGTTTCGAGAGGTTATGTCGGAGAAGTGGAGCGGACGATACACAGTTACCTTCGCCGAGGGGAGCATTAACAACGAAGAGTCTGCCCAAAAGCTCCGGATGCTTCGGGACCGCTCGGATATCCTAGTTGCCTACGGTTCCTGCGCTGCAACCGGTGGTGTCATCGGGATGCAGAACCGAATCTCCCGTGATAACCTGATCTCTACGGTTTACGGCGATCAATGGGGCGGAGAAGAGACTAGAACAGTCAGGGCGATTCATCAGGTAGTTAAAGTGGATTACACCCTCTACGGCTGCCCGATCAATCCGGCGGAATTTCTGAGCCTCCTCAAGGCCATACTTTGCGGGATTTCCTGGCGGGCTTCTGACAATGCGGTCTGCGTAGAGTGTAAATTCAACGAAAATGTCTGCATGTACGACCGGGGAGCGACCTGTCTCGGACCGATTACCCGTGGAGGGTGCAACTCCTGGTGCGTCAATAACGGAAACGTCTGCTACGGATGTCGTGGGATGGTGGACAATCCGAACAGAGCCGGAGCGGAAGATGTGCTTCTCACTCATGGTTTGAAACCGGAGTTGATAGCGGCGAAGATGGAGATGTATACCGGTGCTCTGGAGGCTGGAAATGTCAAGTAGGAATATCTCCATAAATGTTGAATTCATAACGCGGGTGGAAGGGCATGGCCATATCGTCATCGACATGGAAGAAGGGGTTCTAACGAATTGCCAGCTCAAAATTGTCGAGGCGCCGAGATTTTTCGAAGCGCTCCTCATCGGGCGTTCCATTTTCGAGGCCCAGCATATCACTTCCCGTATCTGCGGTATCTGCGCGTGTGGTCATAGTCTTGCATCCATTCAGGCTGCCGAGGATGCAATCGGCTTTATACCAAGTGAACAGACAATACTACTTCGGAAACTACTCCTGCACCTTGAGAACCTAGACAGCCATATTCTTCATATATACTTGCTGGTTGCGCCGGACCTTGTTGGGGTAAAGAGCTTCATGGGGCTGATGAAGGATCATTCCGATGCCGTGCGACGAGCGCTCAGAATGAAAAAGAGATGCAACGACGCCTGCGATATCCTGGTCGGACGCCATGTTCATCCTATCTCCTGTGTCGTCGGGGGATTCACCAAACTGCCGGGGCAGAATGAGCTGAAAGGGATGCATGACCTGCTGACTTCGATCAGAGATGATCTGCCACCCACCGTGGGTCTGGTCTCTTCACTAAAATTCCCGGATTTTGTGCGTGAAACTGAGTATGTGGCGTTGGTAAGCGATTCCGGTGAGTACCCGATGCTGATGGGTGATGTCGGTTCCACGGACGGTGTGCGAAAGCCCAAGAATGAGTATCGTTCCATCACAAACGAGTTTATTGTTCCGCACTCCTCGGCAAAGCATACTCGCCTCAGTCGCAGCTCATATTCAGTAGGGGCTCTGGCCAGGTTCAATCTAAGCTATGACAAGCTCCATCCGAGGGCGAAGGAGCTGGCTGCAACGCTAGGCCTAAAGCCGATATGTACCAACCCTTATCTGAACACTGCAGCCCAACTAGTCGAATGCGTTCACTGCAGTGAGGAGGCGATCGGCATAGTGGAGCATTTTATGGCGAATGGCCTAGATCAGGCTGGGGTGGCTCTCGGCGGACTAAACGAAAAGGGGGCGATTCCTGTTCGCGCCGGAAACGGGGTCGGGTGCGTGGAGGTGCCGCGAGGTATACTATTCCACAACTACGAAGTTGACGATAATGGGATTATCACCTCTGCCAACTGCATTATTCCGACAGGACAGAACCTTCAAAACATTGAGGATGACATGGTGAAGCTTGTTCCAGAGATACTTGACAGAAGAGACGAAGAAATTACCCTCGCCCTTGAAATGCTTGTAAGGGCATACGACCCGTGCATTTCCTGTTCAACTCACTTTCTTGAGGTGAAGTTTGTCAACAGATAATCTTTTCTCTACACTTCACAGCAGTAGTACACTCTACATAACAATCGGCAACACACTCAGGAGCGACGATGGAGTTGGTCCGGTCATTGCCTCTCGTCTTTCGGAGATGCCAGGTATTTGGATAAAGGATGCCGGAAACAGACCGGAAAGGGCGATGGATTGGGTTTTGGAAATGCGTCCTTCCATGGTGGTCTTCATCGATGCATCGGATTTCGGAGGTGTAGCGGGAGAAATCCGCGAACTTCATTCGGAAAACCTTTCCGACTCAACCTTCAGTACTCATCGGATACCTTTGCCGCTTATTGCTGAATGGATTGCGAGTGAAGCAGGTGCCGAATGTCGATATATCGGAATTCAGCCGCTATCCATGGCGCTAGGGGAGGGGCTTTCTCCGGAAGTGGAGCTGGCGGCGGCAAGGATCGTGAGAGCTTTGGGGGAAAACGGCAGATATTCAAGGGGCATCGTAGGTAAAACGGCTCAGGCGATTACAAACGCTCTCGGAATCGAGGTTGCTTCGGTCTAACTTATAATCTCTTAAACAGCATCAATAATAAATCCTATCAGACTGCCAACTACATCCATGACAATGCAAATGACGTGTCTTTTCAACCGTAGACACTCCAAACTCAAGCAACTTGCCTTTGGTTATTGTAATTTAATTGAAAAGATTGCTGGCGCTATATAACCAAGTCGGGAGTGCCGTCTTTGGCGGTTGTAAAATATTTCAATGTATTCCAGGATAGAAACTTTGTCTTCAACTCGTGTTTCATAACGGCAATGATGTACAAGTTCATTTTTAAGGCTACCCCAGAAGCTTTCCATCGGTGCATTGTCGTAACAGTTTCCTTTACGCGACATGGACGCCTTCATTTTGAACTGCTTCAGAGGTTTGCGGAAATCCTGAGCACAGTATTGGCTGCCACGATCGGAGTGATGAATCAACCCTGCAGCAGGTCGTTTTTTCTGTGCCGCTCGAAAAAGAGCCTTGCCTGTTAACTCCTGTGTCATTCGTTTCGACATGGCGTAACCGACTATTTCGCAGGTAAAAACATCATTCACACCGGACAGGTAAAGCCAGCCCTCCCCGGTTGGTATGTAGGTGATATCGGTAACCCATACTTCGTTTGGGGCGCTTGGTGAAAAAGTTTGGTCCAGGAGGTTCTCTGCCAACTCCTTACATAACTGGGAGTTTTCGGCCAAAAGCTCAGACGTTGAGCGTGATCCGTGTGCTGAAGGTTTTGAGGAAGATCTGGCAGCTGCCATCCAGCTGGCCAGAGTTCCTTCAGGGATGCCTACTCGTTTCGATGCAACCAGATGTGATAGTTTTTGTTCTAAAACGAGTTTAACGGCTTCAGACCTAAATTCCGGTGTGTAACGTTGTTGAACGCTCATGGCTTACTCCCACTGGGTAATTCAGCAAGTGGAAGTGTCCGTTGTCATCAGAATACGTCAAGGGCCAGTTTTTTGTCGTCCTGAACAGTTCACTTGAGCTCGCTCACGTATCTTGTCGTTGGCAATATAACGAGAAGTTAAAGGTGCTGCCCACGCCCTCGTCACTTTGTACTCCAATGGTTCCGCCCATCAGTTCCACCATACGTTTCGCAATTGCAAGGCCAAGCCCAATTCCTTCGAATCTCCGAATTCTAGAAGAGTCAACCTGCACAAATGGGTCAAAAATCCTTTTATGAAACTCGGCAGAAATGCCTATGCCCGGATCGCTGACGCTGCAGCAGAAAAGTGAACCGAATTTTCCTTGGGGTTCCTCCCGGATTGTTATTCGAATTTCACCATCGGATGAGAATTTCACTGCGTTTTCAATCAGGATGCCAAATATTTTTGAAACATAGAATGAGGGGCCATACAAGTCGTCGGATACGTCATCGGCGATGCTTAGATTGATCCTTGCCTTATTGTTTGAGTCGAGTGCGTGTTGCAGCATGGAACGCAGAGAAAATGGCTCCACCAAGGTTTTTAGCGACCCATGATCGAGTTGGACATAGTCCAGAATGTCACTGATGATGCTGGTCAGGCTATTGGTTGCCTTTTTCATTATGTCGACAAATTCCCGCTGCTCGTTACCAAGGTTCTCGCCATCCAGAAGTTCGGCCACTCCTAGGATCTGATGCATCGGAGTGCGCAACTCATGGCTCGCAATTGCCAGGAATTCGGCTTTTGCCCTTTTGGCGCTTTGCGCCTGCCGGCTGGAGTTAACCAACCTTGTGATGCGCAGTTCCAGTTCCTCTGGCTCGTAAGGTTTGCTCATGAAGTCATTCGCCCCTAATTTGAGGGAATTGATCTTTTCATGTCGATTTGCAGCCAGCACAATAATCGGAATGTCACGGAGGTATGGGTTGCTCTTACATTGCGAAAGCACCTCAAAGCCGTCCATAATCGGCATCTGTAAATCAAGTAGCACAATATCGAAGTCCGATTTTGCTTCGAGTTCATACATCGCTTCCCTGCCGTTGGCAGCCGCAGTGCAGAGCGCTCCCTGACTGCTAAGAATAGTTATCAGCATCTCCAAGCTCAGCTGGTCATCATCGGCTGCTAATATCTTGATTCCCTGTATAATTGGAACGCCTCCATTCTGGTTAAAACCAGTGTTGAATTGCTACTCATTTTATGCCATGCTGCATATCAGGAAAGCTCTCTCGTTGATCTTTAGAAAACATCAGTACCTACGCCACATACTCCTCATCAGCCTACATGAAGCAGACCTTTTGAATCAGCCCGTATGGTTTTCTCTTGGTCATTATTTTTGACAACAGGTAAGTTGCTCGCATGTCACCTCTCAAGAGACTCGAAACTTACTGACAAGGTTCTGTAACTGTTGTGCCTGGTTTGCAAGTAGCGATGCTGCACTTGTTGTAATAAGCAACCATTTGATTTATGACTAAAAAACAGCCACTTAGGTGCGAAAGACAACCCAAGCATCAATATTCTCTTCAGCGAGTAGCTCTCTCAATATTTCTGCAATATAAAAACTTAGTGGGCCACATGATTCCAGCACAACACACTTCCTACTTGTAGACAAATGATATTCAAAATCTACGACAATAATATTTGATGTTTCAAACTCACTCTTCTTAAGTACTGGATCATCAGCCAATCTAGTTAGGCATATCTTGGTAGCCTCTTCCAGTGCAATAACGTCATCCAGTATTTCAATCATATAATTAATTCCCTCGTCACATAGATCGTCATTACCCAGCGGTGGTTGTCTAAAGTCGATCTTTATAAGTTCTGGGTAGTCATTAGTCCCAACCTATTAATATCTGGACTGTGGTTGATTCTTAGCTGTCTTCACCCTGGACTTTGGCTTGCCACGGTAACCGTCCATTCTGTTTCTCGCCTGCATGAATTGCAGTTCTTCCTCAGTCATACCCACAGCTGAGACTATATTCTTTTCAGCAATACTCACTGTTTTATACTTACGCATCTTATTTAGAGCTTTAGCGCCTTTCTTTATTGTCGGAGCTGTAGGATCATATCCTGAACAGACAACTTGAAACTTGTCTGTGTAGTCAGTGATTATACAATCTGCAAGCACTGTACATGGTATGAGTGTAATCAATAAAAATAATGTGAAACTTTTCATAATATGGTGAACTCTACCCTTCTATCCCTTGCCGTTCCTTGACTCAATTATATCTATAGGAATCACTGGCTTCCTGCCCAACTGACACCTGA
Organism: uncultured Geobacteraceae bacterium; assembly: GCA_903875605.1. GTDB lineage: Bacteria > Desulfobacterota > Desulfuromonadia > Geobacterales > Pseudopelobacteraceae > JACRCG01. The sequence goes on from CAIQWT010000006.1 coordinate 25,411, forward strand.
GTTATCGGTGTACGGTTCTTCACCGCAAAGACCTCAATCCCAGCTTTCGTTTCCAACGGGCAGACATTTTCGCAGATGCCGCAGCCATTGCAGATTTCCTCAACTATATAGGGCTCTTTGACAGCTCTGACATGGCCGTCAAGTCCCATGACCTGCATATTGCGTGATCGAATGGCTTTTTCAGGAATCGGACAATGTTCTTCACAAACAATGCAGTCAATCTTGCGGGCAAACGGCAGGCAATGGTTTTTATCAAAGACCGCCTTGCCGATAACTTCGCGCCGCTTGGTTTCAGTCGGGAGTAAAGGAATTGCCCCGGTCGGGCAGACTTGGCCGCACAGGGTGCAATTATATTCGCAGTATCCCAGCCTGGGAATAACCAGTGGGGTATATATGCCCTCCAGTCCGGCTTGATATGCCGATGGATACAGAGCATTCTTCAGGCAGACCTTCATACATTCACCACAACGAACACATTTCTTCAGAAAATCATCTTCACTCCGTACTCCAGGCGGACGCAGCAGACGTGACTGCTTTTCGGGATAGCGGAAACGAATAGGAAGTGACAGTAAAAGGCCACCAGCTATTCCGCCCAGAAGCACACGGCGCTCCGGTAACAGCGGACCAAACCCCTTCAGTTTTAGAGAAGGACGAAATGATATCCTATCATGCGGGCACTCCTGCAGGCATTCCATGCAAAGGATACACTCTTCCTTGTACAGAACATTCTTGTCGAAGCTGGTGGGACACATATCGCGGCACTTTCCGCAGTCGCTACACAATACCTGTGAAACTCTGCTGAATGAGGAAAAACGTGCCAGCCAACCGAGCAATGTCCCGAGCGGGCAGATGTTCCGGCACCAGTTGCGCGTTTCAAATCGCTCCAGTGCGATAATGCCGAGCAGGATGGCTGCCGAAAGGAACGCCAACGGGTAGATTGTATCCCGGAAAGGCAGTAGATTGTCTCGAATCAGACTGTAGGCTGGTGTCAAAGCATCACGTTGTTCGCCAAACATGCGGTAAAGTCCGACCCATCCTTCTCTGCCCGCAAGCCCGAGGACAGGGTAGAGCAGAAATGTCAAAGCCCGGAGCAGAATAGCAATTGGGTCCAGCAGGCCACTTAAGTTGATATTAAACAGCGATGCTGTTAGCAGCGGCAACAGCAGCCAGTATTTAAAATTACCCTTGAGTGCCTTGATGGGAGAACCCTTACGGGATTTATTGGCCAACAGGTCGAGGATAGTACCCAGAGGGCAGATCCATCCGCAGAAAAAACGTCCCAGAACCAACGTCGCCAAGGTCATAAGCGCGGCTGGCATAAGTAGCCAATTCCATGACTTTGCTGCAAGCAGATAGCTGAACAGCACAAGCGGATCAGCTCTGAAAAAGGCATTAACAGCAGCATTGATTTCATCTCGGCCACGGTATTCTGTCTGAACGAACAGGATCAGGAACAGTGCCAGGAAGATAAGTTGGCAGATGCGGGCAGTGGTTAACTTCACGCCACTAAGCCTTTACTATCTTGATTTTTTCCAAATTCATCTCTCCGAGGCCACGCTTGTAGGCGGTAACCGTTACTGGGATATCTGACGGTTTCATGCCGAACAATGTAGTGGCATAGGCGTCGGCAGCAACAGTATCGGTCGAGGCGATCACTTTGTTAAGCACCTTGACATCGGCGATATTTCCGCCCTGTGGTCCATGGGCTGTGAGAATTCGTGTTGCATCGATAATAGTTAGGTGTTTCTTCACCTGTGCGTTAACATCCGCCAGAGCTACATCCAGGTTGCGATGAATGTAGCCACGGGTGCCACCCATGATTCCCATGATGTTTTTTAACCCGAGAGTCAGTTTTGATAGCCCGTGATGTTTTGCTACCGGAACATTGATATACACATCGGCCGAAAGAACCTCATCATACAGCTCCCATTCCTTCAGAAATGAGCCGTTCAATGTAACTTTCTTGAATCGCTCCGTTTCAATATGCTTGCACTCGACCCCTTTTATCCCTTTCAAGGCCGACTCGATTCCGCTGCTAACATAACAGCGACGAGAATCGTTACAGGTATTATCAAAAACTTTGACTTTTTTAGCCCCCGCAGCCAGACACTCCTCCACGACCGCCCGTACCACTAATGGATGAGTATTGGCAGCAAGCTCAACTGAGCGGTCCCATCCCATGTTGGGTTTAACCACCACCACATCACCAGGCTTAACGAACCGTTTCATACCACCTACAGCGTTAATGGCTTTTCTGGTTATAACAGCATAATCTGTACCCTCTGCAACTGCTACAAGCGATTGCTCACGAGTAGCAAGAGTTTCTTTAATCAACGTCGGAGCCAGCATTATAGCGGCTCCAGTGGCTTTTATGAATGTGCGTCTGTTCACGAAACCCTCCTTTTTACACGCAACTCAATTCTTATGAATCGCTACGTTATGGCTTATTTGTGATAATGCGATTAATCTGTCACAGATGCGTTTTTCTGGTCAAGCATTATTAGTTTCTTCCTCATAGATCCCTCTCAGCTCGACAGCCTGTGACAGTAAGCCTGTAGCAGACGTACACTTATATTCACCCTTCTTTTTATAACGGCCTTTCTTTTAAGGACGCTTAGCTCTTTATGCATGTTCTTTGGTTTGATATGAGTGAGTAAGGGGTGAAGTCTTGAAGTCTCCCCTTAGATTAGGGGAGACTTAGGGGTTAAGATTCTTCGGATCTGCCGGACATAAATTCTCCGATCAAGCCCGCGAAATATAATGCAGATACGGAGCCAGTGATTCGTTTCTCCGTACTGTCGTTCCGTCGTACACGAGGGAAACAATCGGAATACCGATATCCTTTTCAATGGTTTTGAACA
>CAIQWT010000007.1 GCA_903875605.1 uncultured Geobacteraceae bacterium
CAACGCCGCTCGTAACATCTTGGCCGCCGGACTGGCGGTGTCAGCCCTTGGAGAATCTGTAAGCCCTGGTGTCACATGCTGACATCAGGCACGACTCAGCGAATTGGGAATCCAACGACTTTAGTCGTGGGAGCAGTCAACCCGATACAGGTGCTGCTAAAAATGAAACCGGCATATTCTATTACACACATTCTTTTCGCTATTCTGCTGTCTGCTGTGACTCTGAGCGGATGCAGCGGAAAAAATGAAACTCCGCTGTTTCTTGAGTCAAATCGCAAGGGGGGCGAAGCGGATGCTCCGGTTAAGGATGTACCTACCGACATCCTTTCAACCCAGAAAGCCTTCAGCAATGTATCGAAAAAAGTGACCCCTTCCGTCGTAAACATCTCGACGGTCAGTCGAAAAAAAACCGTACAGCCTTTTTTTGAGGCGAACCCTCTTTTTGAGGATTTTTTCGGCGCACCACAAACCCGGAGAGACAAAAGTCTCGGTTCCGGCTTTATAATCAGCAAGGATGGATATATTGTAACCAATGATCATGTCGTACGCGATGCCGAAAGTATTCAGGTTAAACTTTCCAATGACAAGGTTTACGATGCAAAGGTAGTCGGTGGTGACCAGAAGACCGACATCGCCATCATCAAGATAAATGCTGCGGATCTTCCAACTGCGGTTCTGGGTGATTCTGACAAGCTGGAGGCAGGGCAGTGGGCGATTGCCATCGGCAACCCGTTTGGGCTTGATCGCACCATGACTGTCGGGGTCGTTTCTGCTATCGGCCGATCCAATATGGGCATTGAGACGTACGAGAACTTTATCCAGACTGATGCCTCTATAAATCCCGGTAACTCGGGGGGGCCGCTTCTAAACGTCTACGGAGAGGTTATCGGCATTAACACGGCTATTGTGGCCGCCGGGCAGGGAATCGGCTTCGCCATTCCGATTAACATGGCCAAGCCGGTATTTGCCCAGTTGATCAAGAAAGGCAATGTCAGTCGCGGATACATGGGGGTTACAATCCAGCCGGTAACCGAGGAACTGGCGCAATCATTCGGCTTGAAGCAGGCCAAAGGTGCGCTGGTCAACGACGTCATAAAAGGCGGCCCTGCTGACAAGGCCGGTATCCGTCAGGGTGATGTCATCACTGCCCTTAACGGCACCGAAGTTAAAGATCCATCCCATCTCCAGCGCCTGGTTGCCGAGGCAGGCATCGGCACAGCCGCAAAAATCACCATTTTTCGTGACGGCAAAACACTTGAGCACAGCTTAACCCTTGCAAGTGCCGACTCCGCTCCAAAGCAGCGGCAGCGCGAAGAGCGTCGTGGCCGACAGCAGGATGGCGAGGCTGATCTTCTCGGATTGATTGTCGAAAATAGCGAATCTGGCGAAGGCGTCGTAGTGGCTGAGGTCGCAAGCGGCGGAGTGGCCGCTGAGGCCGGTATGAAACGTGGAGATATTATTGTATCGATAAACCGTACACGGACGCCGACCACTTTGGAATATACCCGCATCATCAAGAACTCCGGCCGCTCTGGAAATCTGACGATTCTTGTCCGCCGCGGTGATGCAAGCATCTACTTTGCATTACGCTTAAAATAGTGTACGATGTCTAACCATAGAAACTTGTCAGACGTGCTATATGCACCGGATGATACTTGAGGGTCCGTATCCATGAACATGATAGATAATCCAGATCAAGCGCGACGATTGGCCAGAGCCATTCTCTCCGATGTGGCCATGTACAACAAGGAAAAGGTCGAGAACGGCATCAAGAATGATAATATTTTTGATGTTCTTAAGGATGAACTTGAAGAAGGACGGCAGCATTTTTTTTCCAGGGTATCCACCGACATCAACCCGGAAGTTGTTTACGGAACCGCTGTTGTTGATGTGTTGATCAAACGGGCCGGGAAAATTGAATCTTCAATCTGGTAACTAACCACCATACTACTATTTCTGCAAGGCGCGCCTGCTTCGGTGCGCCTTTGCTGTTTGTTGAGGAACTCTATGAACCATTTTTCAATCACTTTTTCCCCCGAAAATGAACCAGCCAGAATTGATCTTTTTCTCAGCCGCGAGATGGAGGGTGAATCGCGGGCGGCCATCCAGAGATACATTGAAACGGGCTGCGTACTGATAGATGGTATGCCGGTACGAACTTCACTGAAACTGAGAGGGGGGGAGCAGATCGAGATAGACATCCCGCCTCCGCTGCCGGCCCAACCGCTTGCTGAGGCGATCCCGCTGGATGTGTTGTATGAGGACGGCGATCTGATTGTGATCAACAAAGCTGCCGGCATGGTGGTACACCCCGGAGCCGGCAATACAAGCGGTACTCTGGTAAACGCACTGCTTGCGCATTGCAGTGACCTTGCCGGCATTGGCGGAGAGCTGCGCCCCGGCATCGTCCACCGCCTGGATAAGGGGACATCAGGAGTGCTGGTTGCAGCCAAGCACGATCGGTCACATCAGGCTCTTTCAGAACAGTTTAGTGCCCACACTGTAAAGCGTATCTATCAGGCACTTGTCTTCGGCTCCCCTCCGGAGGATACCGGAAAAATTGAAGGGATCATCGGGCGGCATCCGACCGAGCGACTGCGTTTGTCAGGCAAAGCAAAAAACGGGAAACACGCAGTAACACGATGGAAGGTGAAAGAGCGTTATGGCAGGATTTCACTGGTGGAATTGAGACTGGAGACCGGGCGTACCCACCAGATCAGAGTACACCTGACAGAAGCCGGATTCCCGCTGCTGGGGGATCCGTTATATCCGGACGGCGGGCGCGGTAACAATATTCCAGACACTCAACTGCGCGGTATGATCAACCGTCTTGGCCGTCAGGCTCTCCACGCCCGTTGCCTTGGTTTTATTCATCCTTCAAGTGGTGAGTATATAGAATTTACGACTGAGCCACCTGAGGATATGCAGGAACTACTGGCGTATCTGAGGAAGTAGATTTAATTAGCAGCGCTTCCAGTCTCAGCAGCTGTTCCAGTGTCCGGCTTAGATACACAGGGCAGCCAAGCTGTTCCGGCACGCGCAGATCAACGTCATAGCGATCCCCTACAAAAAGGGCCTCATTTGCTGCAAGTCCGATTTTACCGAGAACGCCCCTCACCAGGCCCTCATCCGGCTTACCTCTCCAGCTGTCATTGATAGTAAAAACATCTCGCACCAAACCATCCAACCCGAGATAATCCATGATACGGGCCGTCAGAACACGATTGTTATTCGTATAAATGTACAGGCTGTAATTCTCCGCCAAGCGCTCCAACATCGCTGTTACACGCTCGTCACGCACAAGAAATGCTTCGGGTCGCAGTTTCTGTTCAAAGAAACGATGTAAATCCTGAACATTCCCCCCCAACGTAGTGCAGACCGCAGAGATAGTCTGTGTTATGCCGCTCTCTTGCGAGAGTTTCTGCCGGGTTGCGGCCATCTCGACGCCCGCTTCGTCCAGACTGATCTGCATGACCCCCGCAATATATTCCACAGAAGCATTCTGGATTTCTGCGGCAAAGCGCTTACAAACGTACAGAGTACCGTCCAGGTCAAACACAATCCCTCGTATTTCAGCAGGCATGAATTGTGACATTCACCCCCCTATCCTGCGCCGACACAGCAGCTGAGGAGAAGTCACGCCTTTGGACTGAATCAGCACCCTGAACGTGTCACCCATACCACCATCAGGCAGGATCAGCTTTTTAAGAGTCAAGCGGAGGCGCAGCTTTTCCTCAGCAGAAATGGCAGAGCGCTCAATATCTTCAATCTCTTCAACAATACCGGCTGACATCAGGAAGCGATACTGCTCGCCAAAATAGTCGTTCTCCAGCCCCAGCGCCGCACCACAGTTCAGCATCGTGGTAAAATCAACGTGAGTGGTAATGTCCTGCAAACCCAGACGGAGATAGGGATTTTCTTCGGTTTGATGGCGATAATAGCAGAGCAGCGTTCCCAGCTTGCGCCGTGGCGTGTAAAGTTCAGCTGCGGTGTAGCCATAATCGATAGTCAGGACAAAGCCCTGCTGGAGTGCCGTGGCGGCAGATGCCAGCCACTTCGGCGCATTCAGGTTAACTTCGGCCTGTTGGGCGGGATGCAGCACCACACCAATCCGCAGCAGATATGCCTCAAGCTCCGGCGTTGATGGCTCGCCGGCCTCTTCGGCAAATTCGCCATCCGTACAGGTTACATATATTTCCTTCAGGCCGTCAGAGGTCATAACGACACGATGTACCGGCAGGGCATCTAGAAGTTCATTGGAATAGAGGCAGCCGCTGAATGTGAAAACTCCGGAAGCGAACTCCGCCGGCGAAAGCCAGCTGAGTCGGTCTACATGTGCTGACAGCATCTCCCGTTGTGCTGACTCAAGTGTCGGCTCCTGCTCGACCAGTACCAGGCGCAGTGCGCCATACATCTCCGGCTCACGTTCGGCGACATAGTCCATGATGTCGCACGCCAGGCGACCATTACCGGCACCGCACTCCACCAGAGTAAACACAGCAGGATTGCCCATACTGCGCCACATCTGGGCAATCTCGCGGGCAATCACCCGTCCGAATGCAGCATGTACGGTAATACTGGTATAAAAATCCCCCTCGGCACCGACTTTGCGCCCCGGAGATGTGTAGTAACCAAGCCCGGGTTCATAAAGGCAGGCAGCCATGAATTCGGCAAATGTTATGCGCCCCTGCTCGGCTATGCGTGTGGCAATGATGGCGTTTAGCGGTGTAGTTTCGGTTATCATCTGACTCGGTGCTCCCCATTACAAAGAAAAATTAAAAAGCCTGTTTTACTTTCGACAAGGTTCCCGCTTGCCGAAATGTATTTTTTCGCTACAATGTCCGCAATATAACAACTTGTCTAACAGCTGATACAGGGAGGCATTGTAGCGATTTGAATCATTTTGACAATCAATTTTTGGCATACACTGTCATGCTCCACGACTGGCTCAATCAACCCGGCTACCTATCACTGTTCTTTATGAGTTTTCTCGCTTCCACTCTGCTGCCACTTGGTTCGGAGTGGTTACTTGTAATGATGCTTGTGGGGGGCTATGATCCAACCTCAACTGTTGCTACTGCCACTGTTGGAAATTACATGGGAGCTGTCGTAACCTACCTGATCGGCATTGGCGGGGGAAACTGGCTGATTGAGAAGGTTATGCGAGTAGCACCCCGACAACAGGAGCGTGCCCGAAGCTATTACCAGCGTTTCGGAGTTTATTCATTACTCTTCTCCTGGCTGCCGGTATTAGGAGACCCGCTCTGCCTGGTCGCTGGCGTGCTGCGCATCAACTTTGGGCTTTTTACCATACTGGTTGCCACCGGAAAGCTTGTACGCTATGTCATAACCGCAGTGATCACGCTGACGGCTGCAAACATGTGAGGGGCTATGCACGGTATTTTTTAGCAGACAAAAAGATATTCCACTATGAGTGATTCCATAAAACTTACACCTCTCGACATTCATTTTGCCGATTTTATCGTTCGCATCGACCGAAACCCCTGCGACGAACTTTGGTGGGGTGCTGCATTTGCCAGTAATTCCGCCGGGCGCGGGCATACCTGCTACAATCTCTTTGATCTGCCGGAGACCACTCTGCTGCCGCAACTGCAAACTGCACGCAACCCGCCTCCGGCAGATCTTGTTCAGTGGCGCGAAGCTCTGCAACCTTGTGATACCGTAGGCACTCCGGGAGCATATACCCCGCTGATACTGGATCGAACCGGCCGACTGTATCTCCACCGTTGCTGGGGATATGAGCAGCAGGTCGCAGCAGGAATTATGTTGCGAAGCCAGACTCCCGCAGTTGAGGATAGTCATCTTGAAGCTGCACTTAACCGCTATTTTCCGGTTCAATGTGGAGCTGTTGACCTGCAACGCACTGCCGCGCGCATGGCGCTGACGCACCGGTTTTCTGTTATTTCGGGGGGCCCGGGTACCGGCAAAACCGCTACAGTAGCCCGTATTTTGGCATTACTACTCGATGTGGCCGGCGATTCTCCCCTGGAGATTACGCTCGCTGCACCAACCGGCAAAGCGGCTATGCGCCTTCATCAGTCAATATTACAAGCCACCGACCGCCTGGAGCTGCCGGATGGAATCAAACAGTTATTACCATCCGGAGTGAGCACTATACATCGACTGCTTGGCGTAAGGGTTCGTAGAGGTGGTTTCCGTCATAATCGCGACAACCGGCTTTCCTGTGATGTTCTTGTTGTTGATGAAGCCTCTATGGTTGATCTTCAACTGATGGCCAGCCTTTTGGAAGCGCTGCGTGATGATGCCAGGGTTATTCTGCTGGGGGATCGAAATCAGTTAGCCTCAGTGGAAGCCGGAGCGGTGCTGGCTGATATTTGCGACAACGCAAACAAGGCAGCAGTTCCGGTCACGCAGTTGACTAAAAGTTATCGTTTTGGTGATGACAGCGGCATTGCGGCGCTGAGCCAACGGATTAACAGCGGTGAGAGTGCTGCCGCCTTTGAATTGCTGCAATCAGGGCGATACGCAGACATCCTCTGGCGGCCTGTCCAGAGCGGTAATGCTTTTGAGAAGGATTTCTGCCTTGCTGCAAGCAACGGCTATGACAGCTATACAAGGGCGACATCACCAGTAGAATCACTTGCAGCACTAAACTCGTTCAGGGTGTTATCTCCGCTTCGTTCAGGCCCTCGTGGCATAGAAAACCTCAACAGACTTTGCGAGAAAACCTTCTCTTCTGAACACAAAAAAAACCCCCACAGCTCCCCGCCGATGCCGATCATGATCACCGGAAACAACTACGAACTGGGCTTGTTTAATGGTGATACCGGGGTGGTTATGGATAACTACGGCGTGACGACCGTCTGGTTTGAAAACCCGGAGGGGGGCTTGCGCCACTTTTCCATTCACCGCCTGCCCCCCGGAGAAACTGCTTTTGCCCTGACTGTCCATAAAAGCCAGGGATCGGAGTTTGACCGGGTGTTGCTGATTCTGCCGGACCAAATGTCGGAAGTTCTCAGTCGCGAACTGCTCTACACCGCCGTCACCCGAGCTAAAAGCCATATTGAAATCTGGGGATCGGAGGAGGTGTTTCGTCAGACTATCGAACGACGCATACTCAGAACATCGGGGCTTGGCGAACAACTCGCAGCGGGAGACCAGCATGATTGACAAGGTTCTCCAGAACATCGCGGCACCATTTACAGTGCGTTACGCAGTATCACTTTCGGTGCTGCTGATGCTGCTGTTCTATTGTCATGATGGACACTGCACCGGGAGAGTCTCAGATTTCACTAAAGCTCGTGCGGAAGAAACAACCATCGACGTAACAGAACAACTCGGCACCAGGCTTCCACCTGACATTGTCTTCCGGGATGAAGTCGGCACACCGATCAGGCTGACAGAACTGCTAAATGGACCTACAATTATTCTTCCGGTATATTACAGCTGTACAAATATCTGCTACAATCTTCAGTGGGGATTGGCGCAGGTGCTGCCAAAAATCAAAAACAGCAAGGGTGAAGCGTACCGGGTTATCTCCATCAGCTTTGACGAACAGGACACACCACAGCTTGCAGCCAAGTTCAAGCGGGTCTACCTTAGTTCGATGCACACCCCTTTCCCCGGGGACAGCTGGCGTTTCCTGACCGGTGACGCCGAAAACATTAGAAGATTTACCTCGGCAATTGGATACGGTTTCCAGCGTCGAGGGCGGGAGTTCCTCCATCCGGTGGCCAGTCTCATAGTTACCGGAGATGGCACTATCGTCCGCTATCTGTACGGCACAACATTTCTTCCCAAGGATCTGGCACTGGCGCTGATCGAGGCGCGTGACGGCACATCCGGTATCACTATACGTAAAATGATGGATTATTGTTTTACCTTTGATCCGAAGCAGAAAACGTATGCCTTTAATATCCTGAGAGTTAGTGCTACTGTCGTCATCATCTGCACGGGAGGCTTTCTGGCTTTTCTGTTTATGACCGGCAGAAAACGTGACCAACAACATTCGAGGAAATAATGGATTCGCTAGAACCTACACAACCTTTAAACAACAGTTTCTGGAACGATACCGGAAAAACCGGAATTACCTCCTGGATCTTCTCCACCGACCACAAACGTATCGGACTCCTCTACTTTTATGTCACTTTCGGATTTTTCCTGACCGGAGTACTGCTTGGATTGTTGCTGCGCATTGAACTGATGGCTCCCGGAAGAACTATCATGGGGCCGCAGACGTACAACGCTCTTTTTACCGTGCATGGCGTGGTAATGATCTTCCTTTTTATCATCCCTGGCATACCTGGCGCTTTCGGAAATCTGGTCATGCCGATACAGGTCGGTGCCCGCGATGTGGCTTTCCCACGGCTGAATCTGCTTTCATGGTGGCTCTATATTATCGGCGCTCTGATCGTACTTACTTCGCTTTTCAGCGGTGGCGGTGCACCTGATACCGGCTGGACTTTTTACGTCCCCTTCAGCTCCCGCACCGGCACCAATGTTTCTCTGGCGGTATTCGGTGTTTTCATTGTCGGTTTTTCATCAATCCTGACCGGAGTCAACTTTGTCACAACCATTCACCGCCTCCGGGCCGAAGGGATGTCCTGGGGGCGGCTGCCGCTCTTCACTTGGTCCCTGTATGCCACCGCCTGGGTTCAAATTCTGGCAACACCTATTCTGGCAATCACCCTCGTGCTTATCATGGCCGAACGTCTGCTCGGCACCGGCCTTTTTGACCCATCAAGAGGCGGTGATCCGGTGATGTATCAGCACTTGTTCTGGATTTACTCTCATCCGGCGGTATACATCATGATACTTCCGGCGATGGGCATAATTTCAGATATTATCCCGGTTTTTTCCCGCAAGCCGATCTTCGGTTATAAAATGATCGCTTTTTCCAGTATAGCGATTGCTGCCGCCGGATCGCTGGTCTGGGGGCACCACATGTTTACCAGCGGCATGAGCGACACGGCCGTCATGGTATTTTCATTTTTAACCTTCATCGTTGCCATACCCTCCGCCATTAAGGTATTCAACTGGATTTCAACCCTTTACAAAGGTTCCATTTCGTTAGAAGCACCTATGCTTTTCGCCCTCTCCTTCATCCTGCTTTTCTCCATCGGTGGGTTAAGCGGTCTGATTCTTGGAGCGGCCGCAACCGATGTGCATGTTCATGACACTCATTTTGTCGTAGGGCACTTTCACTACGTAATGTTCGGCGGTACCGGCTTTGCCATCTTTGCCGCGATGCACTACTGGCTGCCCAAGTTCTACGGTCGCCGTTATGCCGAAAAGCCGGCTGTTGTTGCCTGGGCCCTTATGTTTACCGGTTTCAACGTACTCTACTTTACCATGCAGGTACTGGGGATGAAGGGAATGCCGCGCCGTTATTATGATTATCTGCCTGAGTTTGCCAACCTCAACCTGGTCGCCACAATCGGCAGCTGGATACTGGCTGCAGGGCTGGTAATTATGGTGGTTAACCTGTTTAGGGGCCTGTGGTGGGGAGTGCCTTTCGAGGGCAACCCATGGGGCGGGGCCTCGCTTGAGTGGACCGTTCCCACGCCGCCTCCGACGGAAAACTTTATTGAGGAACCGGTTGTGACCCACGGCCCCTACGATTTCAGCAATACGGAACGATCATGAGCCATCCCGAACACAAAGACGACATTGGCGCCAAGCTTGGCATGTGGCTGTTTCTCTTTACTGAACTACTACTCTTCGGCGGGCTGTTTCTCCTCTATGCAGTGTATCTAAAACGCTACCCACACGAATTTGCAACAGGGGGAACACAGCTGAACTGGGTGCTCGGCTCAGCAAACACCGCCATTCTTCTTACCAGCAGCCTTTGTGCCGCTATGGCGCTTACCGCCCTGCAGCGGCACGAAATGCGCCGCGCCATGGCTCTGCTCGGTGCTACTATATTCTGTGCAGCCGGTTTCATGGTCATCAAGTATGTCGAATGGAGCGCCAAGATAGGACACGGCATCTATCCCGGCTCTGAACATCTTAAAGCCGGCCCACCCGGAGAATCAATTTTCTTCAGTCTCTATTTCCTCTCCACCGGCATCCACGGGCTTCATGTGCTTATCGGCGCGATACTTCTGGCCTGGATCACTGTGAAGATTAAAAGTGGCGAGGTCAACGGCGATAACTATATTCTGCTTGAGAACGGGGCACTCTACTGGCATCTGGTTGATCTGATCTGGATTTTTATCTTCCCGCTGTATTACTTAATTCTGTAAAGAGGAGGTAAGCCGGCCTTGAGTGAACAACATATCGTAAGTAACAAAAAACTGACCTGCATCTGGCTGATTCTTCTGGTATTGACCACCTTGACCGTGGCGATCACCCGAGTGGATCTTGGCGGGTACAAGGTATTTGGGGCATTAACCATCGCCTGTGTCAAGGCCGGTCTCGTTATCGCCGTCTTCATGCACATGAAGTACGAAGGAAAACTGCTTCGCTGGTTGCTGTTCCTGGCGCTGGTAACCCTTGCTATCTTTATCGGCCTTACCTTTTTTGATGTACTCTACCGCTGAGGGAATGTCCAGATGAACACACAGCAGCTCTTATCCACCACAGCGGCCATAGACCCGCTCTTCATGTATATCTTTGGCGCCTGCCTGCTGCTGCTGCTCGGCATTACACTGGTAATGTTGTTTTTTGTGTTTCGCTACCACCGTTCACGAGCACCGCAACCGACTTCGCAGGTTGAGGGGAATCTCTGGCTGGAAATAATCTGGATTGTGCTGCCGAGCCTGTTGGTACTGGCCATGTTCTGGTATGGCTGGAAAGAATATCTTGTACTGCGCAGCGTACCGCAGGGGGCTCTTCCAGTGACCGCAACGGCACGCATGTGGTCGTGGGAGTTCACATATGCAAACGGCAAATCCAGCCCCAAACTGTATGTACCGATAGGTAAGCCGGTGCGGGTGGAGTTGGTATCCAAAGACGTTATCCATGGTTTTTTTCTGCCCGCTTTCCGCGTAAAACGTGATGTTGTACCCGGCATGGCCAATTACGTCTGGTTCGTGGCGACGCAGTCGGGTAGCTACGATCTGTTCTGCTCCCAGTACTGCGGCACCCAGCATTCAGCAATGGTGACAACCGTTGAGGCGGTATCGGAAGAGCAGTTTGCCGTTTGGCTTAATCAAACTAAGACAGGAAACGCCGGTGCCGGAGTTGATGGTCGGAAACTTGCGACAGAGAAAGGGTGTCTCGGTTGTCACTCACTGGACGGCAGTAGCGCTGTCGGCCCCACATTTAAAGGGCTATTTGCCAGCCAGGTCAAGGTTATGAAGGAAGGAAAGCCGCTGGTAGTAACCGCAGATGAAGCTTATCTGAGGGAATCTATTCGCCTGCCGGGCGCGACAATTGTTGATGGGTTTCCGCCTATCATGCCGGGCAATCCGGACTTACCGGAGGAAGAGGTTTTGGCACTGGTCGAATTTATCAAGGGTCTGAAATGATAAGCGTTGTTGCGGCATTGTTCCGACTGAAATTATCGTTTCTGAACGGTATAACCGCGCTTGCCGGCTACCTCCTCTTTCCTGCAAATATTGATTTTTTATCAGCTTTGTCTGCCTTTGTGGGCGTCTCCTTGCTGGCTGCCGGCGGTTCAGCGCTTAATCAGGTACTGGAACGGGATCTTGACTCCAGAATGAACCGGACCAGTATGCGCCCGGTACCACAACAGGTGCTGACTCCGACAGGTGCCGCCTTAACGGGCTTAACCGCAATTATGTCCGGCCTCCTGCTACTGGCGGTAGCGGGGGGTATGGTAACAACACTGCTCGGTGCAGTGGTTCTCATTTGGTATCTGGCTGTCTACACTCCGTTAAAAATCCGCACCTCTCTGGCTCTTCTAGTCGGAGCGATCTGCGGCGCATTTCCACCTCTGATCGGCTGGTGTCTTGCCGGTGGCCCCCCTGATGATTACCGCATCATCACTCTGGCGGGACTGCTGTTCATGTGGCAGGTGCCCCATTTCTGGCTTTTCCAGCGGCGACATGCAGAAGATTACCGCCGTGCCGGCATTCCGCTGTTCAGCAGCCACGGAAGTATTTCCGGTTACAGCCACTTTTTCTGGCTGTGGCTCGTTGCCCTCTCTGTCGGTGCGATGCTGCTCCCAGTCTTCGGCATGATAGAAGGCCCTGCTGCATTATGGTACATACTGTTTCCTGTGCCTATCGTGTTTCTCACAACCTTCCGCTCTGGAAACCTCCTCTTCCCTTATATCAACTGTTTTCCACTGCTGGTGACTTTGCTGCTGCTGATACAAAAGCATACCTGACGCGAGTACCGAAGAGGAGATGCCATGAAAATATTTGTTGCCGGAGGAACAGGTTTTGTCGGGGAACATCTGGTCAGAGAGTTGCTGAAGTGTGGTCACTCTGTACGCACTCTGGCGCATAACCGCACCGCAAACCGGGGGGATATTGAGCAAGTCACCGGAGATATAACCCGCGTAGAAACCTTTGAAC
Source organism: uncultured Geobacteraceae bacterium (assembly GCA_903875605.1). GTDB lineage: Bacteria > Desulfobacterota > Desulfuromonadia > Geobacterales > Pseudopelobacteraceae > JACRCG01. The sequence continues at coordinate 12,468 of CAIQWT010000007.1, forward strand.
AGAGTGTCGGGGGGTGTGATGCCGTGATTAATCTGGTCGGTATTATCAGGGAATTTCCTGCTCGCGGCACAACCTTTGAGATGCTGCATTTTCAGGCAACAAAAAATCTGCTTGAGGCCGCCACCATCAATGGTGTCAGCCGCTATCTGCAGATGTCTGCACTTGGAACGAGAAAATCAGCCGTTTCTCTCTATCACCAGAGCAAGTGGCGGGCAGAGGAAGCCGTGCGAAAAAACGGCCTGGAGTGGACGATCTTCCGCCCGTCACTGATATTCGGTCCGCACGATGCCTTTATTAATATGCTGGCTGCTCAGCTGCGACTCGCTCCGGTCATCCCTGTCATCGGCAGCGGCAGCTATCGTCTGCAGCCGATTCACGTCGATGATGTGGTCCGCTGCTTTGTGCTGGCCCTCAAAATGCCTGAAACGATCGGTCAAACGTATGAATTGAGTGGAAAAGATCGTCTCAGCTATGAAGAGTTACTTGATATGATTGCTGCAGCTCTTGGCAGATCACAGCCATTTAAACCGCATTTACCTCTGGCGCTGATGAAGTTGATTATCCCGATTATGCAGAAGGTCCCGCAGTTTCCAATCACAATGGATCAACTTCAGATGCTGCTGGAAGAGAGCATCTGCAGCAGTGAATGGCAACAAGCGTTTGGATTTGAACCACGTGGTTTGCGGGAAGGGATCGCTGAATATTTGAGCAAAACTTGACCGGATTCTTCTTACATTGTATAAGGGGAGTATGAACCGATTGTATTTCAATATGATAGCTATATGCATCGCCTTGCTATCCGGGCTGTTAATGCCGCCTGGCATTCAAGCAGATGAGATACCAACAGGTGACCAATCCCTGTTGCATGAACTCTCCGCGCCGGTGCAGACTAACCTTGAAGAACTGGTCCTGAAGAGCAGCTCGTTTGAATCCGTTGAAGGGGTGGCATCATATTATGCCCGCCGTTTTGAGGGGCGCCGTACCACTTCAGGCCACCGTTACAACCCTGAAAAGCTTACCGCCGCCCACGAAAGTCTGCCGCTCGGTACGGTGGTGCGGGTCGTTAATCCGGAAAGCAAACAGGAAGTCCACGTAACAATAAACGACAGGTGTGCTTCAAAACCATTCCATTTCATTGATCTTTCTCGCGCCGCTGCTAAAAAAATCGGACTGTGGGGCAAGGGGAAGATCAAAGTCGTCATCATTCCCCTCCTCGATGAAAATCTGAAAGAACCGGCTTAACGTACTCCCAACGTGAGAACAGGAAAATCACCCCAGTAAAAAGTCAAAATCCTCTCGCGTCAGTCCCGCACCTCCACCACTCGCTCCATCCTCCAGAATCGCTTTATAAAGTTGTGTTTTCTGTGCCTTCAGTGCCATCATTTTTTCTTCAATGGTATGGCGCATAATCAGACGGGTTATGGTGACCTGCTCGGTCTGGCCGATGCGATGGGCACGGTCCGAGGCCTGGTTCTCCACCGCTGGATTCCACCATGGATCCATGTGGTACACATAAGTGGCGCGTGTCAGATTAAGCCCTTTACCGCCCGCTTTGAGGCTGATCAGAAAGACGGTCGGTTCCACTGATTTCTGGAAGGTATCAACCAGCTTTTTCCGGTGAGGGACCGGTGTTGAACCATCCAGGCGCAAACAGGTGAATCCCTGTTCTAGCAGCCCCTTTTCGATCAGATCAAGGTAACCGGTAAATTGGGAAAACACCAAAGCACTGTGCCCTTCGTCACGTAATTCGGCCAACTGCTCTGCCAAAAACTCCAGTTTTGGCGAAGCGCTGCTGGCACCGGGTGAAGCAAGTGCCGGGGCAAGACAGATCTGGCGCAGGCGCAAAATTGCGGTCAGGGCAATGATTCGGGCCTGAGCAGGAGCGTGACTTTCGTAGGCTTCTTTGATTTTTCCACGAACCTCTTCCACAGTACGCTGATAAAAAGCGCTCTGCTTTGTCGTCAACTCCAGCGGTATGTCCATCTCGATTTTGGGCGGTAACTCCTCGGCGATCAGTTGTTTCGTCCGTCGCAGCACAAACGGGCGCGTGCGTCCGATCAAACGTGCCGTGCCGGCAGGACCATCCTTACTGATTTTACGACTGAACTCTTCCCGCGTCCCAAGTAATCCCGGCAGGCAGAGATCCATAATGGCAAAGTATTCACCCAGATGGTTTTCAACCGGCGTGCCGGTTAGTGCCAGAGTAAAAGAGCCTTTCAGCTTACGAACGGCATTAGTGGTCGCAGCCTGCAGATTTTTTACCACTTGAGTCTCGTCGAAAATCAGAACATTGAAAAGTTGATCGGCCAGAATATCGCAATCGCGCTGGATGATTCCGTAGCTGGTGATAATGACATCGTGCTGAGCGAATTCAGCCGTGCTGCGGCTGCCACCGCTATAAATCATAACCCTCGCCCTCGGGAGAAACCGGGCAAGCTCCGCTTCCCAGTTGAAAAGCAGTGACGGCGGCGCGACCACCAGATGCGGTGTTCCCAAAGGTGCGGCAGAGATAATTTCACCTGAAATTATGCCTGCCAGCAGAGTGATCCCCTGCACTGTTTTGCCCAAACCCATGTCGTCGGCAAGGCAAGCGCCGAAGCGGTGCTCATAGAGAAAGGCCAGCCAGTGCCAGGCATCAACCTGATAATGGCGCAGGGTAGCATTAAGCCCAACGGGCAATGACCTTGGCGCTATGGATGAAAAGTTGAGCAGATTTTCCAGAATGCGGGCATCGTCCGCTGAGAGCTTGACCTCTACACCATGACTACGGAGCTGCAGCCAGTCTAAAATTTGCAGGCGCGGCACACGTACAAGATCCTGCTCTCCTTTTTTCTTCTTTTTACTCGTAGGCATGGCGCCGGTGAACATGGCCAGCACCTGAGCGCTGATCTCATCCAGCATCATAAGTTTGCCGTCGCGGCGCAGCATGCCACTGCCATCCATCAAGCTGCGCAACTCTTCTTCCGTTAACATCTCGCCGTTGCAGCGGATCTCCGGCTTCAGCTCAAACCAATCGTGACTACTGCGTGTAGCGTCCAGTGAAAATTCCCATGAAGCTGCAGTCAGCGGCTCGCTGCCGATGCGCAGCGAAAACCCTCCTTTTTGTAGTTGTTCCGTTAACAACGGTAACACCTTCAGCAATTTGTCGGTGGCAATCTCGATTTCTCCCGGCGCACTGCCCGTCGTAAACGCTTCCAGGCCGAATAGTTCGTAGAGAATTTTCAGCATTCGAGCCTGACTACGATGATCATCGTTCAGAAAATGCCAGCCGGCAGACGTTGCCATGACAATATTCATACCCTGATCCCACGAATCTGCCAGAAACGTAAGTAGCAGCTTGGCCTCGCGCTTTACATCCCTTTTTAAAAAATCGGAGGACCCGGTTACAGAACGGAAAATAGTGTTTCGTGCCGTGGCTTTGGTCTCATCAAGCAGAGCAAATGCTGCCTCAATAACCGCCCGTATCCGCTTTTTTGTTCTCATTGGCGATGAAAGAATTGTGCGGCGATCAGGGTTGAACAATCCAAAAGCGGAATTGGAAAAAACAAACGTATGGTGTTCATAGAAACTTGCCGGCTGTAGACAAGTTGTGCTCCCTGCCAAACCCTTTGGAATATCAAGCAGGTAAGTTTGAGCATGTGCCGGGTTTAAATCTCGGGAAACGCCATTCAGCAGGAAGTAGCAGTTGTGTTTCGGATTATCTATGACCTCCGGTAAAAGCCTAATGGCCGCGCCATTGAAAAAATCAAGTGGAACTATAACCGTATGATTGAGACGTGTTAGTTCAGTACTGCCCGCTGCACGTTCCGCAATGTCTTCATCATCCCAGTCGTCTTCAGCCTGATCCTCATAGAATTCGTCAGAATCATTAATTACTCCGTCCAGCTCCTCGAAAATCGCTTCCCAACACTTCCAGGCATCATTATTTGCCACCGGCACGACTTCCCCGGCAGCAATATCAAACAGCATCTGTCCATGCACAACGGCGGAGGCTGGAAGTGGCGTACCATCTGCGTAAGAGCGTGAGATATAAACTTCAGCGCCCTTAATTTCAAAGGTGATGCCAGCGGTCAGTGGCTCATCACGCTTGTAGACAAGCGTTGTTTCAAGGCCCTCATAGTCACGAAATACGATTGGATAGGCACCACCGGTGGCATGCTGAAACATCTCGAAATAACGTTTCGTTGAATCATAGAAGTAGTGTGATGCGAGAAAGCGGGCAAGATCCGTTGGCAAGCCGTGTGCTGTCCAGCCATAAACCGCCTCATCACCCCGCTTTATACCCCCCTTAATGCTTGAGCTATGCCCGCTTTGCTCCAGCAGCATCCGGTATTTTGAGGAACTTGTTTTGCCTGCTGACGGAGTCTGCTGGTCTCTCAGCATCTGTTGTTCCACTTTTGAATTTCCGGAGGCAGGTTCCCGCTCGATATAATTTTTCATATCGAGAAGCATCTGCCGGTTGAAGTGAATGTGCGATAAGGAGTCCGGCGAAACGACCCTTTTAATCGTTGCCCAGGCTATTACAACATGTGGGCAGTTGCGTGCCGGCTGCCATTGATAACAATTACATTTGGTCATTAACCGGTAACCGTCGACCAACAGAGTTGCCTGTACTCCACTGGCAAAGGTAACAACTAAAGCCGATTTATCCATGTTCCAGACAGCATTTTTCAAGGTATTTGCCTTGCACTCTTCAAAGCCTGACATCAGGTGAACTTTGGCAGCAGCATCGTGAATATCACCAGGACGATAGCTTTTGAATTTTTCCAGGAGAGGTGAAGTTACTTGTGGTGTGATCATGACCTTATTCCCCGAATTTTCTGCATTTAAATCGCCTGCCAGCAGATATTCATCGACAATATCAAGCGGTGTATTTAGCGGTTACAGAGGATAAGCCGAGCTGCATTGTTGTCCTTGTGAGAGTAAGAGACCCCATCCTGATTTGCTAAAAACGCCTATGTCTTGCAGGAGGGGCGGTAGGAGGCAAGGATTTTAGTCTTTATTCCGCCAATATATATACGAAAACATGCGTGGAATACAGCGAAAGAATGATGTCAGCAACCCCTCCTGACAATCGGCTGGAGAGATCGGCTATAGATTTGATGGAACTACTGCGTGGAGTGCTATGAAATAGCCGCCCACCAGGCCCCAACAACCGCAGCAGCACTTATAAGTGCAAGCAGAACATTCGCAATTGCGCCCGGACGTCCGTATTTTCCGACCAGAAACTCCGCGCCCATTCCCGATAACACGCCAACGCTAAACCCGAAAAAGTGAGCACCAAGGTCGGTGTTTTTCCCTTCTGTACCCAGTATCGTCAACAGTGCCAAACCGGCAGCAACCGGTATAAACCAGCGTCGCTGCAGATGATGTCGATAACGCACCATACTTATGGCAGCCAGAATACCGACGGCACCAAAGACAGCGGTGGATGCTCCAACCGAGCGATGATACGGTGATTGTACCCAGGCATTGATCAGGTTGCCGCAAGTCCCTGAAACCAGCAGCAGACTCCAGGCCAGTCCCGAGCCTAGTTCACGACAAAGCAGGATGATAAAAACGCCCCCTATCGTAACATTACTGAGCAGATGTGTCAGGTCACTATGCAAAGTCAGGGCAGTGACGCATTGCCACCATTCTCCGCCAAGAATTTTCTCAGCATGAGCAGTGCCTAGCTCTTTCAGATCGACAAGCCCCCGTCCCGGCAGTGATACGCCAATCAGGTTCAGATTATAAAAAATTGCCAGGAGAAGCAGAATTGAAGCCGTAGGCAGGGTGTTTTCTATCAGTGGCCTTGTTGTCGGTAATGGCGGAGGCCAGTTCAGATTGGCTTCCTCGTAAAGCAGCAGCTCTCTGCGGGCACTCTCCAGATGTTGCTCCGGCACCAACAGCAGCCAGTCCGGTCCGATGGACTCGATACAGCAGGGAATAGACCTTGAGTCCAGCACCAACGCTAACGTACGCGCCCTGCTCTTTGTCAGAAAGACGCCATTTTTCGAGTTTAGCGTTATCCAGGCGTTGCGCAACTCGTCATGTTGCTCCACTGAAAAGTCCATGAATGTCACTATAAACACTAAAACGCAGAAATGCCATACAGGCATTAACACAAAGTTCAATAATGCTGACTTCGTGGCCGAATGCGGCCCTGCAACGAAACTTGAGCACTCTCTCCATCAAGTGGCACACCTCATGCTAACTGATTCAATTCGGAGGTAAACAACAATGACTAAATCCATACTAATTTGTGACGATGAACCGCTTATCCGAATGAGCCTGAAAAGCATGCTGTCAGATCTGGGCTTTGATGAAATACTGGAGTGCGGTGATGGCGAAAAGGCCGTAGAACTTGCATTGGCGAGTTTTCCTGATATGGCAATTCTGGATGTTTCCATGCCGGGTATGGACGGAATAACCGCAGCTGTTGAAATCAGAAAAAAGTTGAAGATCCCGATTATGCTCCTGACAAGTGCCTGCGACAGTGCGACTGTAAAACGGGCATCCGCAAGCGGTATTGCCGCTTTTTTAACCAAACCACTCCGTCAGCAGGATCTGTTGCCGGCCATCGAAATAGCTCTGCAGCACGTTGAAGAGATTGAAAACTTGAAAGAAAAAATTGACGATCTGCGGGAACTTATCGAGAACCGCAAAATCATTGAAAAAGCCAAAGGGGTTCTCATGGAAAAAAACTGCGTATCAGAGGCGGAAGCCTACCGCATCATGCAGAAAACAGCCATGGACAAGCGCAAATCACTACTGCAGGTAGCTAACATTATATTGAAGGGCTAAATCCAGAGGGTTGAGGGGTTAGGTGATCTATTCACCCCTCACCCCTAAAACATCCTCCCTACAGGACTGGCAGCAACCAATCTTTCAACCATAATTTCTATCTCGGCAATCACTTTTGTATCCATCTTCTTTATCCAGCGCTTAGGAATCGCCTCCAAGCCATAATAAGCGCCTGCCAGCATACCGCAGATGGCACCTGTCGTATCGGCATCTGCACCCTGATTCACTGTCCCTATCAGACATTCTTCAAAGTTCCTGCCCCGAAAAAACCAGTGAAACACCGTCTGCATGGTATCTACGACATAACCGGTGGCCAGACCGCGATACGGAACAAAGGCAAAGGTTGGCAACCTGGCCACCAAACCATCTACATGGCGGAGCATACGGCTTTTTTCGGCCCCGCAGAGAGCCATGTGCAGGAGCTGCCCCAGACAGAGACATGCGGCATCTGAAACCGGATTATTATGGGTAATGTGAGCTTGCTCGATTACATATTTTTTAAGCAGTTCACCGTCAGGAAGTGAAAAAATAGCCGCCGGTAACAGGCGCATGGCTGCACCGTTACCGGCGTCCCATTCATTTGGCGGTGATTCCAACTGCCCGTGCAATAGATAGGCACGGATACCTTTACGGCAGGTATCTCCGCAATCAACCGGTCGGGATTTAAGCCAGGCGGCAAAATTATCCGCTACCGCCTCCAGCGACCAGGTCTGGCTTTTGACAATAGCGCGAGCTATACACAGCGCCATTTCAGTGTCATCAGTCACCTGTCCGGATTTCAACCGCAACCAACCACCACCGATAATATCCCGAAATGTACCGTATTTTGCGGCAATTTCTGATGCGGTCATAAATTCTACCGTCGCGCCGAGGGCATCACCGATCGCCATACCGATGAAGGCAGCACGGGCGCGATCGCGTATTTCTTCAAGGTTGTACTGATTGAACATAAGATACCTTCTTGCAGAATTAAACACTCGTTGCGGTCATGCAATTCACAATCCACATCTTGTGCCCAAATAATATGCAGATTTGTGGTGTAAACCGATAAAAGTATTTGGGTGACAATATCCTTATTACGTCACAAAAGCCCATTTATCGGCGTTTGTGCGCCTCTCTGCACAATTGAAACAAGGATGGCATATTCTATGCTCTATCAACTTCAGCAAAGGCAACGACGCCTGTGGGATTTTTCCTACGGGCGTTTTTTTATTTTTGAAGGAGCAAACTATGGCAACAGCTTGTGATATGAAGAATAAAATTCAGGGACATCCATGTTTCGGCGGCAACCACCACAAAAACGGACGAATGCATCTGGCTGTGGCGCCGAAATGCAACATCAAGTGCGGCTACTGTTCACGCAAACATGATTGCGCCAACGAGTCCCGCCCCGGTGTCACCAGTCGCCTACTGACACCTGAGGAAGCGATCATAAAGGTGCGCGAGGTCATGGCAAGCCCGATAGTCGGCCCTATCGTCAAAGTAGTCGGCATTGCCGGCCCGGGAGACCCGCTTTTCAACGAAGAGACCTTTGAAACATTTAAAATGGTGAAAGAGGAATTTCCCCACCTGATGCTCTGCTTGAGTACCAACGGACTGCTGCTGCCTGAATCGATTGACCGCCTCTATGAACTTGGCCTGCACAGCCTGACGGTGACTATTAATGCGATAGACCCGGAAGTAGGGGCGTATATTTACCGTCATGTGGTCTATCACGGTAAGCACTACACCGGCGTTGAGGGTGCCGGAATATTGATAGCCAACCAGCTTGAAGGCCTCAAACGTGCCGGCGAACTCGGGCTGACAATCAAGGTAAATACGGTTTTAGTACCGGGTGTAAACGACGACCAGCTGCCACTCATCGCCGCTCGGGTAAAGAAACTGGGGGCTTTTGTCATGAACATAATGCCGATCATCCCTCAGGCAGAACTGGCTCACATCGTGCCACCAAGTGAGGAGCGAGTGACCGCGCTCCGCAAAGCTAACGAAAGCATTATCGGCCAGTTCGCCCACTGCAAACAGTGTCGCGCTGATGCCATCGGACTTATCGGTCAGGATTTGAATATGTCTGTTGCAGAGCCCGCCAGCCCGGTATCATGATAATCGAGCCGTTCCGCACAGCTGATATCGCCCATTTTCTCGCCCTGGCGACAACGGAAAACTGGGTTGCAGAATCCTGGGAGTTCGAGTTTTTACTCTCTACTTTTGCTCAGGGATGTTTCGTTGCCCGTGAAGATAGCGGGGAATCGATCGGCTTTGTGACCTCCATGCGTCATGAAAGAAGCGGCTGGATCGGCAACCTGATCGTAAAGAGCGAATATCGGGGAATAGGAATCGGCGACAAACTTTTTATCAGAGCCCTAGAAGCGCTGCGGTTATCCGGAGTGGAAACATTCTGGCTGACCGCTTCCAAGTCCGGTCGGTCACTCTATGAAAAGTATGGTTTCAGCGACATTGACAATATCATCCGCTGGGTTGGGAGTGGCCGCCAGCGGACTGGATATAACAGAGGAGCAGTCGGACACGAAATGGTGGCTGAATCGTCGCATAAGCTTGATACTCAAGCCTGGGGCGATCGCCGGGAGATATTATTTTGCAAAACCGCACACCGCGGGGTGATCCTGCAGAATGAATCAGGATTTCTCGTGCTGCAGCCATGCGGTAATGCCGTGCAGTTTGGCTCTTTTTCAGCATTAAATGACGGTACAGCAGAAAACCTTTTTGATGAGGCTGCTAAAACAATCGCTTTTGGAACCAGATTTTTACTGGATGCTCCTGTTTCCAATCAAACGGCACTGCGACTCTTTAACAGAAAAAAAATGAGGATAGCCGGCAGTAATTCACTAATGTATGCCGGCATTAAACCCGGGTTTCGCCCCGATTTAATCTTTGGCCTGGCCACCATGGGGAGCTGTGGATGAAAAACAACGAATAACTGCGGGAGGTGACCATGACAATAAATCACGAAATCATAATCGACGATACCACCCTGCGCGACGGTGAACAGACCGCAGGGGTTGTCTTCTCAAAACGGGAAAAGATCGCTATTGCCCGCATGCTCGACTCCATCGGTGTGGGTGAGATAGAGTGCGGTATTCCTGCCATGGGTGCCGAGGAACAGGCGAGTATACGAACTTTGGTTGATCTGGGATTGAACGCGCGGCTTATTACCTGGAATCGGGCCCTGGTGCCTGAAATTAAGGCAAGTATTGCCTGTGGTGTGCAGGCGGTAGATATATCTCTCTCTGTTTCCGACCAGATGATCGTGCATAAACTGCGTAAAGATCGCAACGCGGTTAAGGAACAGTTGAAGATCGCGCTCGGCTTTGCCAAGCAGCACAATCTTTATGTTTCCGTTGGCGGTGAAGATGCCAGTAGAGCCGATATGGCCTTCCTTGTTGAATTGATGGAAATCACTCGCGCACTTGGTGGTGATCGCTTCCGTTTTTGCGATACGCTAGGGATTCTTGATCCATTTACCATGTTCGAAAAAGTGGCGTTCTTGCGTAAATCTGTCCCTGATATTGATATTGAAGTACATACCCATAACGATCTGGGAATGGCTACCGCAAATGCCATCGCCGGTATTCGTGCCGGAGCAAAGTTTGTCAACACCACCATTAACGGTCTTGGAGAGCGTGCCGGAAATGCCGCTTTAGAAGAGGTTGTCATGGGATTGAAGCACGCCTGTGGCGTTGAAACCGGCATCTACACCCACCGCTTTCGTGAGATGTCACTCTTTGTCGCCAAAGCATCTGACCGTCCGCTCTCCGTTTCCAAGCCGGTCGTGGGATCCAGGGTCTTTGCCCACGAGTCAGGCTTGCACGCCGACGGAGTCATCAAAGATCCGCATAATTATGAAGGATTCGACCCGGCGGAAGTCGGTTTAACTCGCAGCATTGTGGTAGGCAAACATTCCGGTACGGGAGGTTTGATTGAACGTTATCGCAGTATGGGGATTGTCGTGAACCGGAAACAGGCCGATCCGTTGCTGGAACGGACACGAGCCATGTCATGCCGGCGCAAACGGGAGCTGACAAACCGGGAGCTAATGGCCATATATCTTGGCGAAGAAGCGCTGCCTAAGGCAGCCTGATAAAAGGAGCGTATCATGTGTGAAGCAGGAACTAATTTTGTACCAATTGCTGAAGCGGCTCTGCTTCTGGAAACAACCGAAATGCGGGTGTTGATGATGCTCAAGAAAAATGAGCTGCAGGGGAAAACGGTGGATGAAGCCTGGTACGTAGACAAGTCATCGCTAAATATCTGCGACAAGCCGAAAGCCGCTGATATCGTTAAAGCCGGTGGCTGCGGTGGTGGATGTGGCAGTGGATGCGGCGGGCATTGATCCCCATAAAGGAGTGTGATCCCGTGATTATCGTCAAAGCATCCGATTTCAAGTTTAAATATCCACGGGACATTGCAAACCGTAATGAACCCAAATTTAGTGGCTTGCCGGATCCTGCCCCCTTCAACCGCGATGACCTCTACGATATTCTGCCTATGATGTCAGCTGTTATGGACGAATTGGGGAGCGTTGATGGCGAAGTACTGAATCTTCTGGAAGACCTCCTGAACCAGATGCCGCGTTTTGTCACCAGTCGTGGTGAAGTATTTGATTATCTGTACGGATCGGCCAGAGAATGCTTGAGAGGGTAGGAAACATTTGGGATTACAGCAACCAGGGCGTTATTGTTATTACTACCAACGGCTCGCTGACCCGCGACGGACGCGCTATATTCGGGCGTGGTGTAGCGCGGCAGGCTGTCGCCAGATTTCACGGGCTTGCTGAAAAATTAGGCATACTTCTGGCGGAGAGGGGTAACCATGTCTATGATCTCGGCAATGGTATCGTCACCTTTCCAGTAGAAGAGACCCCCTGGTCACTTCCGGATTTACGCATTATCCGTCGCTCGGCTCAGGAACTACGGGCACTGGTGGACCATAGAAAATGGGGTATAATTTTAGTTCCCCGACCGGGCTGCGGTGGCGGAGGTCTTGCATGGAAGGATGTGCAGCCGCTTCTTGAACCGTGGCTTGATGATCGATTTATAGTTATCAGCCTTTGACTGGAACAAAATAATACCACTGTTTTAAAATAATATGTATAGTCAACCAAAACCATGTACAAAGGAGTGCGCCATGTACAATGCCGGTATTCAGGGAAGTAAACCCCGCACCCCCTACCACGAGTTCTACGCCGATGATTTCACCCCCCGCGACCATTACCGACTGCTGTGGGACCACATAAAGGCCACCGGCAACAGTGCTCTGGAGGCTAAGGCTCACGAATCCCAACTGGCACTTCAGGCTGAAGGGGTTACCTTCACCGTATATGGTGAAAGCGAAGAGGGGATCGAGCGCATCTGGCCCTTCGATCTGATTCCGCGCATCATAACCGCTCCTGAATGGGTCAAGATTGAATCCGGCTTGAAGCAGCGGGTGCGTGCCCTGAATCTGTTTCTTGGGGATCTTTACGGAGAACAACGCATTATCAAGGACGGAGTTATTCCTCCGGAGCTGATTTACCAAGGGCGCGATTTCCGGCGCGAGATAGTCGGTATCGTGCCGCCACGCGGCATCTACACTCATGTCAGCGGCATTGACATAATCCGCGATGAAAAGGGTGAGTTCCTGATTCTGGAGGACAACCTGCGCACCCCGTCAGGTGTTTCCTACATGATCGAAAACCGGGTCATAGAGCGCCGCATCCTTCCGGAGTTTTTCAATAAATACCGCGTGCGCCGCGTCGAACACTATCCTTCCCTGCTGCTGGCCGCCCTGCGAGCGCTCTCACCGCGTGGCAAAGACAATGCAGAAATTGTATTGCTCACACCCGGCATCTACAACTCCGCCTATTTCGAACATACTTTTCTTGCCAAGGAGATGGGTGTGGAACTGGCTGAAGGGCGCGACATGGTTGTTGTCAATGACATTGTCTACCTCAAAACCACCACCGGTCTGCAGCGCATCGACGTGATATATCGCCGCATCGACGACGACTTCCTCGACCCTCTCGTATTCCGTTCCGATTCATCCCTTGGCGTAGCCGGAGTCATCAACGCCTGGCGTGCCGGGAATGTCGCCATTGTCAATGCTCCGGGGAGCGGCATCGCCGATGACAAAGCGGTTTATCCGTACGTACCTGATATCATCCGTTATTATCTCGGTCAGGAGCCGATTCTCAACAATGTCCCGACGTATCAGATGACCAATGTCCAGGATCGTGAGTACGTGTTTGACAACATGGAACGTATGGTGATCAAAGCGGTCAGCGAATCCGGGGGATACGGCATGTTGATGGGGCCATCGTCTACACCCGCCCTGCGCAAAGAGTTTGTCGATCTGGTGACGGAAAACCCCCGTAATTACATTGCCCAGCCGGTGGTCTATCTGTCGCGTCATGTCTGCTACATGGATGGCGAACTGGAAGCGCGACACCTGGATCTGCGCCCCTATGTCATTTACGGCGAGGACATCGAAGTCGTGCCGGGTGGCTTGACACGGGTGGCCCTGCGCAAAGGATCGCTGGTAGTTAACTCGTCACAGGGTGGTGGAAGCAAGGACACCTGGGTACTGGCCGAGTAGTGGCGCATTGCATGCGCGCTTTTTTACATCGGAGAACTTTTATATTTGCCGATAAAACCTGAGCCGGAAGCACTCCACAGATGAGCATCTACGAAAAAAAAGGAATGAAACCATGCTAAGCCGCATTGCTGATTCGATGTACTGGATGGCCCGTTACCTTGAGCGTGCCGGTGAAACAGCCCGCTTGATGGAGATCAATCTGCTGTATATGGTCGAGGCTGAAGAGGATATGAGTGAGAATGACAAGTGGCAGCCGATCCTGCAGATAAACTCGTCTGAACCGCTTTATGACGAGCAGTTCGGCGGCGGCAACATAAGTACCCCGCGCGTACTGCAATTCATCAGCGCCGGCCGTAACAACCCCAGCTCCATCCGCACCTGCCTGCGGCTATTTCGGGAAAATGCCAGGGTGGCCCGTGACAGGATTTCCAAGGAGATGTGGGAAGCGGTCAACGAAGTCTGGATGAAATTTGATGAACGGCTGCGCGGACCACTCTCTGCTGAGAGGGCCGGCGCCCTTTTTGTCGAACTGCGTAATCAGGTGGCTCGCTTTAACGGTTTGGTTGCCTCAACCATGATGCGCGGGGAGGCGTACTCCTTCTACCAGCTGGGTGGGTGCTTTGAACGTGCAGATATGACCTCGCGGACTCTTGACGTCAAGTATCACATCATTCTGCCTGACATCTCTATGGTTGGTTCAGCTCTCGACTATTACCAGTGGGCTGCCCTGCTCAAGTCGCTCTCAGGCTTTGAAGCTTTCCGGCGCACTTACCACTCCGGTTTCATGGCGGCAGATGTAGCTGAATTTGTTGTGCTCAACCGTGCTTTTCCGCGCTCTATCGCATTTTCAATTCAGCACATGGGGGGCGCGCTTCAGACTATTGGCCTTGATAACAAAGAGATGACACGGACAGCTTTTGCAGCTCTCTCAGCATTGCTTTGCAGCACTTCACAACAACAGATTTTTGACGACGGACTGCATGAATATCTTGAAAGTCTACTTGAGAAACTATCATCGTTTCATGCTGCTCTGGCCGAAGAGTTTTTCCAATAGTGATTCCAGCTTTTAATCAAAGATGACATCAAGGCGACAAGCGGTACTATCCCGTACGCTGAGGAGACGGAATGCGTTATCTTATAGAGCATGAGACGGTACTTGAGTACCCACGGTCAGTACGTGAGCATCACATTGAGTTACGCCTTGCCCCCCGTTCGGATGGACACCAGAAGGTTCTTTCCTGTATAATAGAAACGGAGCCGGCAGCAGAACTGGCTTCCTATAATGACTATTTTGGGAATCGGGCCGATTATTTTTGCGTGATTCAGCCACACAACAGGTTGGTGACCCGGTTGAGAAGCGAAGTAGAAACACTGAAGGAAAACCCCTTTAATTTTGAAACAATTCCGCCTCTTGAAGAATTTGAATGGCTGCATAAAGCGATACGCCTTGCGCCGCCGGTTAATGACTTTGTGCTTCATCGCAGCATGTTGACCCCTACCGCCATGAAGCTTGCCGAGGCCATTGAGTGTGCTTTCCCCAGGAGGGACAAAGACCGTCCATTGCTGGATTCACTTCTCGAGTTACTGGCCTGGGTACCGACTGTACTAACCTATAGTTCCGGTTCAACGGAAGTCCACGGAGCACTGACAGCTGCAGTACGCCAGGGTAGCGGTGTGTGCCAGGATTTTGCCCATCTTTTTATCACCGTGGCCCGTTCATGGGGAATTCCTGCACGCTACGTCATGGGATATCTGGATCCGGGTATCAGCAAAGTCGGAGAAACTCTGGCGACTCATGCCTGGGCCGAAGCTCTCGTGCCGGGTGCAGGATGGATCGGTTTTGATGCAACCCACAATCTGCTGGCAAATGACCATTATGTAGCGGTTGCCGTCGGCAGGGACTCCTATGATGCCGCGCCACAGCGGGGCAGTTTTAAAGGTGATTATGCCGGTGAACAGCCATCGGTCACGGTGACGATGCAGGAGCAATGATGAGGGAAGAGCTTCATCAATTATACAAGAAAGGCCAATGATGTCCGCACCACCATTCATGAAAACGGAAACTTTTTTCACTATAGAAATGCCTTACCGCGAGCGCATGGAAACGCGCCGCACCGTCTTTACCGGGGGTAAAGGGCCACGGTGTGCTGTTATTGCCGGTATACATGGTGATGAACTGGAAGGACTTTATGTCTGTCATCTACTGACTGCCTGGCTGGAGAAACTGCTCCAGACCTCTCCGGAAAGCCTCCTCGGCAGTGTTGAACTTTACCCTGCGGTTAATACTCTGGGGCTTGATACCTTGACCCGCGGACTGCCGGTATTTGATACCGATCTGAACCGGGCTTTCCCCGGCTCCTCTGCTGGACCGCTTCCCGACAGGCTGGCTGCGGCACTTATGACCGCACTTTCCGGATCTGCTTTGGTGGTCGATATTCATGCAAGTAATATATACCTGCGTGAAATTCCTCAAGTACGTATTAATCAGGAGTTTGATAATCTGTTGGTTCCTATCGCCCGCCGTATGAACCTGGATCTGATCTGGCTGCACGGCGCCGCTACAGTACTGGAAACAACCGTAGCTCACAGCCTCAACAGTTGTGGCACGCCCTGTCTGGTTGCCGAAATGGGCGTCGGCATGCGTATTACCCCTGAATACTGCGACCAACTGGTCGCCGGTATCCTGACCGTCTGGAAGGATATTGGTGTTCTGGCGCCTGACGCCATTGTTCCGGAAACGCTGCACACTCCGTTCATCGCCGATGACAGCAATGTTCATTATCTAAACGCCCAGACATCCGGAATGTTCATCCCTGCGACAGCCCACTGGACCGATGTTCGCCGTGGAGAACTCCTCGGCACGATTGTTTCCCCATTCCGTGGTGATATTTTATCGGAAGTCCGCTCACCGGTTGATGGCATTCTCTTTACCCTGCGTGAATATCCTCTGGTCTACGAAGGTTCTCTGATGGCCCGCGTCATGTCGCGAAAAGGAGGCAGGTCATGATACGCGATCTTCTCTGCATGACCGCTCCGGTGCGTGAAGGATTTGATATACCCTGCCATGAAATCGGCCCGGCATCATCTCACCCGGCCGCAGCACTGGTTGCGGGTCTTCACGGAGACGAAATTAACGGCATTTTTATTCTCTCCCGGCTGGCTGATTTTTTAAATAGTGTAGAAGACGGAAAATATCCCGAACTAAAACTGTGCAAGAAGGTTCTTATCATCCCTGCGGTCAACGTGCTGGGGGTCAACCTGCGTACCCGCACCTGGCCTTTCGACAAATCTGACATTAATCGCATGTTCCCCGGCAGTACCAATGGTGAGACCACGCAGCGCATTGCCTACAACGTGCTGGAGGCAACAAAACGCGCTAATTATCGTATTGACATCCATACCGCCAGCGTGGACTTCGAAGAGGTCCCACAGGTGCGCCTCCATGGCCCGAGTGAGGTTGAGCGCGCCACCGCAAGGATGTTCGGTCTTCAGGCAATTATGGAACGCTCGCTTTCTCCGGTTTTTACAACAACCATGATGCATTCCTGGAAAGTGTGGCCGGGCCAGAGTTTTGTCCTGCGGGTTGGACAGGGAGGTACCGTGCAGCTCAATCATTGTCAAAGAGTCTTCCGCGCCCTCGTTTCCTTCCTGGGGAGGGTAGGGATCTTAGAAGGGGTGCAGATCGCTATAGAGGATGAGGAAATCTGCAGTTTTGATAAACCAAGCGCTTTCCGCGTCTATGCAGAAAAAGCCGGCACTTTTGTTTCCGACCGTCAGGTGGGTCGCTGGGTGCGGGCCGGGGAGGAGCTTGGTTACATCTATGACAGCTTTGGTGGCAGCGTGATCGAAAAAGTAGTGGCACCGGTGGCAGGCTTATTAACCGGAATCCGCCGGCACCCGCTACTGTTCGAGGGTGATCTGATCCTGCGGGTTAACAGAAAAGGATAATACGCCTGGCCCACAGGTACTCACCAAACAACTAAAAAATAATTCCCGACACTGCACCTTTCAGAAGATTTTCTCTTAGTGACCGACGCAGGAGGTCACTATCACGGCAGAAGCTCCGCATTACCGAGCAAAACGCCCGAACATTCCAACCGGATCATGCGCGTGATACATGCAACCATGTCAGTAACCGCCGATTCCGGTTTTTTACCTCTGCTGTTTATGCTGCATATTGCAGTTGTACAGGAATGATCCAGCTCGGGACGCCAGCGAAATGTACCGTACGCATCCTTTCCGTACGTCATATAGGCGGAAAGTTGATTCAGTCCGGTCCCGGGCCTCTCTCCGATAAGGTGAATCAGGATTTCCGGCTCAATGATCTGCGCGGCATGATAGCCTGCCCTGACACGTCCGTTGGTTATTATGATATCACTGACACCCACACGAAAACCCCCTTCCTTGAGTAGATATTTCAACAGAGGTAGAACATTCCTCAAGTTTTCATTTACCGCATCGGCATTTAAACCATCGGAAATGATACAGAGAATTTGAGGTGGAACCGCATAGAGATTTCTCAATGCATCAGCATCGGCACTTACAATAAATTCTCCCGAAGATGGGTGGGCAAGGTAATCCTCCCTGTCGACGGAACAGCTCGCAACAGCGAAATGATGCGGAGAACAATCGCGTATAACAGCTGTGTCAATCTTAGCATAAAGGGCACTGCGCGCGTGCCGGTACATCGTATCAAGCCGTGCAGATACCGATAACGGCACGGCATAGTCCGGAGCGGGGCCGATACCGTAGCCGAGGTCGCACCCTTTTTCCTGCAGAGCTGCTATCTTTCTCAGCCCCTCCTCCGTCAGCCTGGCCATCGTACGACGATCGCCCCCTTCACGCATGTACCTGGCATAAAGAATCGCACTTTTTGCCGGAGCACCGGTGGCTTCGCCGTCTGAGTCAACAACTCCGAGGGCTGTAAGCCTTTCCTTCATAGCGCTTGAAATCTGCTTTCCTGCCAGTTTCCTGAGGCGCGGGTGCTCACGGTATGACGTTGTAAGATAGCCGAGCATCGGGTCGGCATTGCCGGCGACAGACATGAGATAGGCGGGGGCTGCCATCTGTACGATTGTTCCGGTAAGGGCATGAAGCTCAGACGGATCGATACCCATATGAAAGGTAGAACAGACGTCAAGCCCCATGGTTATGCCATGTAGCTTTGCCATAACCGTATCTTCAAGGCACGCTCTCACCAGTTGACTACCGGTTTTAAACACTTCCGGACCGATAAAACCGGCGACATCGTTCACAATCAGCCATTTTCCGCCGCACTGCTGCCGCAGGTATCTGGCAAGACCATAACAGCGCGCTTCCAGTGTTACCATGTCAACGCCCTCTGCCGCTCCGTTTGTAACCTCGGAACCCTGACCCGTTTCAAAATAAAGACCGTTAAAGCCCTTTGCCAGCTCCAGCAATCCCTCAACATCAACTCCCAGCATACCGACAAGAGATTTTGACGTTCCGGCAAGGCTCTGGAAACCGACGTCGACTTTCGTCTGCAAACGTGCAGTTGACTGTTTTATCATATCGGAAAGCACAGCATACCGGGTCGGCAGCTGTAGTCTTTCAACAACGCTTTGCAGGATTTTTTCTATTCTGACGACCGTTGCCAGATCGTCACTTGCGGGATTAAGCCCTATAATTACGTCACCGCAGCCAAAGGCGAGCCCTTCGAGGATTGAGAGGAGTATTTCTTCGTCATTATCACCGGGGCTGTTCGGCTGAATACGACTGCCGAAATGTTTACCAGAGCCGACCACGATCGTATCGCTACCTGTTTTTCCCGGCAAAGCATGGAATAATGAGCGTGATACGTAAGAAAGTTCTTCGTTGTTCATAATCTTGACAACCGCCGCCATGACCTCGCTCGGCATGCCGTAGCAATAGGTATTGGCCCATTTGGCGCAGTTGTCACTGAGAAGTATGGTTTTCAACTCTGCTATTTTCAGCTGCGCAATTTCATTCAACAATGGCCTGCTGACGCAGCCGGAAATTGCCAGAGTAATTGCGTCATCAACGAAAACCACTTCGGCAATTTCACCAATTTTCATGGCGGCAATCTCCTGCTTTGCATCAAGCCTGAGAACATCATCGACCGTTCCGCCGACAGCAAGATCGCCCTCTTTGAATTCGTTTGCCCGGGCAAACAGCTGCCTGGCTTTTTCTCTCTCCATGATGAGCCTCCTTGGCGAGCTTCGCTTATTGCATTACCGCATCAAGTACTATACTGCTGTGAATAAATGCAATTTTGTATGCCGCAATGCATTGTTATGTAGCAGCTTATACATTGTCCTAATCATGAAATGAATAATGCTATATATTTCAGTATATTGCAGTATTTATTTTTTGGCACAAATTCTGTAGCTGAATATGTGGCTCCGTTGATTCTTAAGCCAGGTATATGCTCATCACTTTTTCCATGCACGTTACAGCAGCTATAGCGATTGCTGTGCTCAATTTCGGTATAACTAACTTTACATAACGTTTTTGACTGGTATATTGTTGATTATATTGGAACGCCTGCCAAATAGCTCAGAAAGCCTCAATATCTCGATAAATGTAACCGGATTGACCGGATTCTTTCATCCCCGCCGCATGTAACGGGGGCTTCCGGCATGATCATCGGCGTCAACTGATAGAATCGGCCACTGAAAGGAAAGCTATCATGAAGCTCTTCAAGCTGTTATTTGCCTCTATTGCTATATTGATAGCCACCAACGTCCATGCTGAAAAAATTACAGTTGCGGCAGCGGCTGACCTCAAGTTCGCCATGGATGAGATTGTTACCGGCTTTAACAAAAGTCATCCCGGCGATGAAGTACAAGTGGTTTATGGTTCTTCCGGCAAGTTTCACACCCAAATTCAGCAAGGAGCACCGTACGACCTGTTTTTTTCTGCTGATATTAGCTATCCTCTTGAACTTGCCAAACAAGGATTGGCAGCATCCGATGTCAAGCCCTACGCAGTCGGCCGGATTGTAATCTGGAGCAACAGTTTGGATGCCTCAATAATGACAATGAAGAGCCTGACTGATCCAAAGATCACCAGGATTGCAATTGCCAACCCGAAACATGCCCCCTACGGCAAACGGGCAGAAGAGGCGCTGAAGGCATCTGGCATGTTGGATAAAGTGCAGAGCAAGCTGGTTTTTGGAGAGAATATTGCCCACACCACGCAGTTCGTGCAAACCGGCAATGCCCAGGTGGGGATTATTGCACTATCGCTGGCGGTAAACCCCGAATTAGCCCGGAAAGGGGGATATTACCTCATCCCTGAAAACCTTCACAAGCCTCTGGAGCAGGGATACGTCGTCACCAGGCTGGGAGGTAATAAACCCTTAGCGAAGCTCTTCGCCGTTTATATTGCCTCGAAACAATCCCGCGGAGTCATGGCAAAATACGGTTTTGTACTTCCAGGGGAGAAGACGGGAAAGTAAAGATATGGTCCTGACCGATAGCGATATCCAGTCAATCTGGCTTACCATCAAACTGGCCTCAGTTGTTACAGTCGTTCTACTTGTTCTTGGGACCCCTGTTGCATGGTGGCTGGCCCGATCCAGGTCGCCTCTAAAAGGGATACTGGGGGCGGTGGTGGCACTGCCGCTTGTGTTGCCGCCTTCAGTGCTCGGCTTTTACCTTCTGCTGGCCATGGGTCCCGACGGTCCGATCGGGAACCTCACCCGATCGCTGGGGATCGGAGCGTTACCGTTCACCTTCTGGGGACTGGTGATCGCTTCGGTCTTTTACTCGCTGCCGTTTATGGTGCAGCCTCTCCAGAATGCCTTTGAGTCAATTGGTGATAGACCACTGGAGGTTGCAGCCACACTTGGAGCCTCACCGCTGGATGCCTTTTTTACTGTAGTACTTCCGCTGGCCCGTCCCGGTTTTTTGACCGCTGCAATTCTCACTTTTGCCCATACTGTGGGTGAGTTTGGCGTGGTGTTGATGATCGGCGGTAACATTCCGGGGGTCTCCCGGGTTGCATCGGTGCAGATTTATGATCATGTCGAGGCGCTGGAGTACAGCCAGGCTCACCGTATGGCCGCAGTCATGCTGATATTTTCATTCGTTGTACTGCTGTCGCTCTACGCATGGCGTCCCGGTAGCCTGAAAATGGTACGGAAAGGCTGACATGCAGCTCTCAATGGCGGTACATAAAAGTTTCGACACATTTACCATATCAACCGACTTCAGCGTAACTGGAGATTGTGTTGGGGTCTTCGGTGTATCCGGCAGCGGTAAATCTACCTTAGTGAGTATGCTGGCAGGTTTGGTGAAGCCGGACAGCGGCGAAATAGTACTGGATGGAGACTATCTTTTCAGCAGTGCCAAAAAAATAAACCTTCGTCCCGAGAAGCGGAGGATCGCCATGGTCTTCCAGCAGCATGGGCTCTTCCCGCATCTGAATGTAAGAAATAACCTGCTCTACGGCTATAAAAGGTGTCCGGCAGAATTCCGTACCATCAACTTTGACACCCTCGTGGCAGTGCTGAAACTGGATGAACTGCTGCACCGTGGCGCCAACAATCTCTCAGGAGGCGAAAAACAGCGGGTTGCCCTGGGGCGGGCCATACTGGCAAATCCACGCTTGTTGCTGATGGACGAGCCACTTTCGGCGTTGGATGATACTCTTCGTTTTCAGATCATTCCGTATTTGAGAAGTGTCAGCGAGCAGTTTGGCATTCCATACCTGTTCATTTCGCATTCCCTGGTGGAGATGCGCCTAATGACTGATACGGTGCTTGCCTTTGACAAGGGAACCATGATCGGGCAGACGACCGGCGAGCAGCTGGCCAGGATCCGCATGGGGCAAAGCCAGATCGGCTATATCAATCTGTTGGAATTGGACAGCATGACAGAACGCGCCGGCATGTGCGCATATCACTGGAAAGGCGGCGAACTGCTGTTGTCAGCCGGTAACCGCGATACAATCAGTGGTCTGTTTGAGCTTTCTTCCAAGGATATCATGCTCTTCAAAAAACACCCTGAAGCGATCAGTGCACGTAATCTGCTGCATTGTACAGTTGCAGGACTTTTTGAGAGTGCTTCAAAAATTGGTGTGGAGTTAAAATGTGGCGATGGGATGCTGGTTGCCGAGATTGTCCCGGAAGCGGTACGAGAGCTGGAGATAGAGAAGGACTGTCTTGTCTATGCAGCAATAAAAGCCTCGGCTTTCCGTCGGCTGGCTGCAGGAATGAGCCACAAATAGCAGAAACCACTGGCCTTTCACCAAGCTCACTCCCCTCTCCCACTAGGGGAGAGGGGACTTTTTACATCGCTGCTAATTGTGTGGCGTCCTGCTTATCCAATAGAATATCCGGCACATCCATATCAAACACCCTGAGAAAAAGATCCCTGTCGACATACTGTGACTAAAAAAATGGCAGTTGTCTTACTCTCAGGGCAATAATTTATCTAAATATGCTTGTTACTTCCACCTCCATTTTTTGGGCATACTAACAAACTCGCCGATATTAAACGTAATTTACTTGTTGGCACGGGCAGTGCAAAGATAAAAACAAACAGGAACAAAGCGAAAGCGGCAACAGCACAATAATGAAACTCGGCAAAGGCGCCGCCATTCAATAGAATGGGGCGCCTTTTTATTTGTCCCGACCACAAACCCCACAGGCTCACAGATTAGTGAGCAAAAGGAGCAACACATGAGACAGATCGCGATTTACGGTAAAGGCGGCATCGGCAAATCAACAACCACACAGAACACAGTAGCGGGATTGGCTTACCTCGGCAAAAAGGTAATGATCGTCGGCTGCGACCCCAAGGCTGATTCAACCCGTTTGATCCTTCACGCTAAAGTTCAGAACACTGTCATGGACCTCGTTCGTGAAAAGGGAACGGTTGAGGACCTGGAACTCGAAGACGTCATGAAAATCGGTTACGGCGATACCAAATGCGTTGAGTCCGGTGGACCTGAGCCAGGCGTAGGTTGTGCCGGGCGTGGTGTAATCACAGCCATTAACTTCTTGGAAGAGAACGGCGCCTATACCCCTGACCTAGACTTTGTTTTTTACGACGTTCTTGGCGACGTTGTCTGCGGCGGCTTCGCCATGCCGATCCGCGAAGGCAAAGCGGAAGAGATCTACATCGTCTGCTCCGGCGAGATGATGGCCATGTACGCAGCCAACAACATCGCCAAAGGTATTCTCAAATACGCAACTTCCGGCAAAGTACGCCTGGCGGGACTGATCTGCAATGCCCGTAAGACAGACAAGGAGTTTGAACTGGTCAGTGCACTGGCAGCAAAACTTGGAACCCAGATGATCCACTTTGTGCCCCGGGATAATCAGGTACAGCGCGCTGAGATGCGCCGCATGACCGTTATTGAATACTCTCCGGAACATCCACAGGCTCAGGAATACCGGACTCTGGCAGAAAAGATCCTTAACAACAAGATGCTGGTGATTCCGACTCCTCTTGAAATGGAAGAGTTGGAAGACCTCCTAATGGAATACGGCATCATGGAAGCTGAAGACGAGAGTGTAGTGGGAGTAGTTGAGGCCGCAGCAGCATAAGTAAAAAATACCATCTCACCACAGAACTTTTGTGGTGAGATTTTAAAGGAGTTTATATGTCAGAAAAAATTCGAAAAATTGACGGTATAACTAAAGAATCCACCCAGGCTATGATTGACGATGCCCTCTCTGTGTATCCAGAGAAGGCCAGAAAAAAACGCGCGCCACACCTGGCACCCAATGACCCGTCATCCGGCTGCGCCAGCGTCAAATCCAACAAGAAAACTGTTCCGGGTGTCATGAGTGCTCGCGGCTGCGCCTATGCAGGTGCCAAAGGCGTTGTTTGGGGGCCGATCCGCGATATGGTTCATGTTTCCCACGGTCCGGTCGGCTGCGGCTGGTACTCCTGGGGCACACGCCGTAACCTGATGAGCGGTATCAACGGCGTCACTCAGTTCGGTATGCAGTTCACGTCTGATTTTCAGGAAAAGGACATCGTCTACGGTGGCGATAAGAAACTGAAAACGCTGCTTCATGAGGCTCATGAACTTTTCCCCCTTGCCAAAGGAATTTCGGTTCTTTCTGAATGTCCGGTAGGACTGATCGGCGATGATATCAACTCTGTGACAAAGAGTGTTTCCAAAGAGTTGGAAATCCCGATAATCCCATGCAACTGCGAAGGATTCCGGGGTGTTTCACAGTCACTTGGTCACCATATTTCCAATGACTCGATTCGTGATTACATTATTGAGACCCGCGAGTTCGCAGAGCCTTCGACACCATATGATATAGCTTTGATCGGTGATTATAATATCGGCGGCGACGTCTGGTCAGCCAAGGCTCTGCTTGAAGAGATCGGCTTGAACGTAAAATCTGTCTGGACAGGCGATGGCGAATTAGAAAAAATTGCCGCGACCCATACTGTCAAACTGAATCTGATCCACTGCTATCGTTCGATGAACTATATGTGCAAAGTGATGGAAGAAAAATACGGTATCCCCTGGTTGGAGTTCAACTTTTTTGGCCCGACCAAGATCAGAGAGAGCCTGCGGGCCATCGCCGAGCGTTTCGACGACACAATCAAGGAAAAGGTCGAACTGGCCATCGCCAAATACGAGCCGATCATGCAGGCTATTATCGATGAATACAAACCACGCCTTGACGGCAAGAAAGTAATGCTTCTGGTCGGAGGACTTCGCCCACGCCACACCATCGGCGCTTATGAGGATCTGGGAATGGACTGTGTTGGCTCCGGTTACGAATTTGCCCACACCGATGACTATGACCGTACCGCCCCGGAAATGCCGGAAGCAACCGTTGTTTATGACGACCCCTCCGAGTACGAATTTGAAAAGTTTGCTCATGCACTGAAACCTGATCTGATCGGATCCGGCATCAAGGAAAAATATGTATTCCAAAAAATGGGTATTCCGTTTCGCCAGATGCACAGTTGGGATTATTCCGGACCTTATCACGGCTATCAGGGCTTTGAAATCTTTGCCCGCGACGTTGATATGGCGGTCAACAGCCCGACCTGGAAATTGGTAAAGGCACCATTTTAATCTGTCTAAACACTAAGGTACAGAGAGACGAAAAGAATCTACCCTTAACCATATTGGGACTAAACTTAGTTTTTCTACCTCTGTTCCTCAGTGTCTCACTGTTTAAATATAATCGGTTGTGCGACAGATTGGTCGCCCGCCCAAAAGGAGTACAAAATGGCAAACTTATTAGGACTTGAAGTCAAGAAAGTTACTGAAACCCCACCAGAAGAGGTGGAGCGAGTTAAAAACTGGATCGACAGTGAAGATTATAAAGAGAAGAATTTTGCCCGCCAGGCGTTGGTTATCAACCCTGCTCATGCCTGCCAGCCGTTGGGAGCACAGCTTTGTGCACACGGCTTTGAAGGCACACTGCCGTTTGTGCACGGATCACAGGGATGCGCTTCCTATTATCGCTCGACCCTTAACCGCCATTTCCGAGAACCTGCTCCGGCCGTATCGGACTCCATGACTGAGGACAGTGCCGTATTCGGAGGACAGAACAATCTCCATGAAGGTCTCGAGAATGCTGTTGCTCTCTACAAACCGAAAATGATCGCCGTGTTCACCTCATGCATGCCGGAAGTTATAGGTGATGACCTGACTGCCTTCATCAAGAATGCCCGTCAGAAAGGGCATATTCCCAAGGAACTGCCGGTTCCATACGCCAACACACCCAGCTTTAACGGTACTCATATTCACGGCTATGATTCCATGCTGGTTTCTATTCTGCAGAATCTGACCGAGGGTAAACAGATCGAAGGGCGCTGCACAGGCAAACTTAACCTGATTCCAGGCTGCGACTTCAACATCGGTGACTATCGCGAATACAGACGTATACTCAAGGAGTTCGGCATACCCTATACGATTCTGGCAGATATTGGCGATACCTTTGATTCACCATGTGACGGCACCTATAACATCTACGCCGGCGGCACTAAACTAGAAGATGCCGCTGACTCGATCAACGGCAAGGCTACCATCGCAATCGGGCCATACGCCACTCCAAAAACCTTTGGCTGGATCAAGGACAATTATTCCGGCAAGCACGTTTCCATGGCCATGCCGATGGGTATCGAAAAGACGGATGCCCTGATCATGAAAATCGCTGAACTGTTTGGCAAGGAAGTGCCGGCATCTCTGAAAAATGAGCGTGGCCGTGCGGTTGATGCCATGACTGATTCACAGCAGTATATGCATGGTAAGAAGTTCGCTGTTTATGGCGACCCGGATTACCTGACCGGGTACATATCATTCCTGTTGGAGATGGGTGCCCGCCCGCATCACATTCTCTGCAGCCGTGGCAGCAAAAAGGTGGAAAAAGAGATTCAGGCGCTGCTAGACGGCTCTATGTACGGCGCAGGGTGCAAGATTTATATGAATAAGGATCTTTGGCATCTACGCAGCCTGGTGGTAACCGATCCAGTCGATGCCATCATCGGCGATACTCACGGAAAGTTTGCCGCCAGAGACGCAAAGATACCGCTGTTTCGCTTCGGCTTCCCGATTTTTGACCGCGTCAACAAACACCGCTATCCGATCATAGGGTATCAGGGTGTGGTCAATATGGTAACGGAAATTTGTAACAAGTTTATCGACATTAAGGACGAAACTTGCGAAGACCGTTTCTTCGAGATGATGCGCTAACTACTTGTAACTATTAACTTTTTATACGAGAAGAAATTAGAGTGATTTATGCAGTTTTTTACATTCTAAAACATTACACTAATCTACAGACGTCCGGTGTACTTGCGGTGTAGTTGCCGGGGTACTTCGAACTCACTCGATAAAGCTTTGATTTTCCAGTAGTTAGAATATATTCTGAAGGACAAAGTGTACAGTGTTTTTAAAAGATGGGGACTCGAAAGAGTCCCCTTTTCTCGTTTTGCCCGTTAATTGACAGTTTTTCTCCTGCCGACCGGGATTTATTACCCCGATAACGACCGGTTGGGAACCACACGGGTCATTTGCTGTTCTTTTTTCATCGACGATCACGCCAGATGATATTCATGCCAGCAAGGGAACTGGCAATCTCATTCCATTCCGGCGTCGCTATTTTCGATCGAGATGAGATGATGGAACGCTTACCATCATCGTTAACAAGTTGTACATGGAGGAATACTCGGTCGTCATTATCAATAGCGACCGCTTTTGCAAAAATAACTTTTTCGGCCTTGCTACCCGAAACTGTGACGGCTTGAGGCAATAATACGGTCTCACAGCGGTAGCCATTAAGGCCGAGTCTGCTTCTAAGGACTTCGGAACCTTCTGTTGATAGTGGCTATTCGTTTCGACCTTTGGTTGTTCAGGGTGACGTCTCGACTCTCAGGCAGCAACAGCGGCGATGTGTTCCGGCGTTTCTTTGCTGTCAGGTTGGAGGTGGAAACCTTCAACAGGTTTTGGTGCAGCTGGATGGCCGGTGCATACACTGTGACCGGCATATTTCTCAAGGTCAGGTTTAGCACAGTACACGTTCTCACCACAAATGCACTCTACTTTCCAGATAACCCGTTTAGATGAATCGCGCTTTTCATTCGGCTCAATGATTTTCAACGTGCCTGCGATAAGTCCTGCCAGATTTTGCATTTCTTTTGCCATGGTATTTCTCCTTTTTGTTTGGTGTTGGTTAGTAGGTTTGGCGCAGGCGGAGGGAAGCGATACAAGATCTCGCACGTTTCCTCGGCCAGCGCCGGTTTCAGTATCAATCTTCTGTGGGCAACATAATAGTGAGGCATGGTGTCGAATCGTCAAAACCGACAGGGCCGGAAACCATTTTCAACTTCTTTTCCGGAGTGCCAAGTGGCAGGCATACTTTGAAATACAGTTCCGGGCGACCAGCATCTTTCATTGCATTGATCGCCAGATGGGACATAAAGCAAACGTCCCAGACGATGACGGCAACTTCTTCGTTACTGGATTCAGCGGCACACTCAATCAACGTCCAGACAGAATCGGTACAACAGACGTTCCAGCTATAGATTCTGGTCTCATTCGGGAATGAACTGCTGAGGTCAATTAGCACTCCGTCAGAAATCGCTTGAGCACGTGTATATGTATGCACAATTTGGAAACCTGCCCAGGGGCCGTCTTTTAGAACTTCTTTCATGGTTATATCTCCTAATATCAAGTAGTTACCTGGAAACAGTATATTAGATGCTACGAATAACGAACAACGTTATTTGCACTTTATTTGCAATAATATCCAATAGTTACACTATTTAAGTTCGTGTTAATATTTGTGATTAGACGTGCCATAACATGACAGTCCAGCAAAAAAGTGGATTGATATGTATGATTCATAGTGTTATAGTTTCCGTGTAGCAATGGAGGGGGATGTGCGGATATTCAAAACAAAGTGGTTTGTCCGGTATGTACGACAAGAGCACATTAGCGATCATGGTTTGCGTGATGCGATTGAACGTGCCGAGCGTGGTCTTATCGATGCTGACTTAGGCGGAGGAGTCATCAAGCAGCGAGTGGCGCGGACGGGACAGGGGCGCTCCGGTGGTTACCGGATGTTGATTGCTTACCACTCCGGCAATAGAGCTGTTTTCATGTACGGTATTGCTAAAAATGATCGGGGTAATATTGACGAAGACGAGTTGGCAACACTGCGAGAGATCGGGGCGGCATGGCTGGCGGCACAAGCGGAAGAGCTAGACCACGCCATTACAGAAGGTATTTTGGAGGAAATGAACGATGACAACAAAAGCAAATAAAAATAGCCCGTTAACACAGGCACTGCTTGAAACTGCCAACGATATGCACAGTGTCGGAATTCTGGGGAACGATGCTTATAAAAAAATCACTATGCGGCACTTAGGAACGAAAAAACCGGAGATTGAGCCGTTGTCTGCTGAAGAAATCCGTAAGATTCGGGAACAAACTCACATGAGCCAATCAGTATTTGCTCATTGCCTCAATGTGACGGTAGGGTACATATCACAATTGGAGCGCGGCGCAAAACGCCCAACGGGTGCAGCGCTTATGTTGTTAAATGTCATTCACCGCAAGGGGATTGAAGCGATTCTGTAACGCTCACACTTACAAACTGTTTATGGCGTCCACCCGTTTCCTCGCAGACTCGATGAAGCGGTTAACCGAGTCTGTTCCGCTCTTGGAATACGTCTGACTGCCAAACCTATTCATGTATAGGGTGACTTGGAATAATAATGATGAGCTGGAATTCAAGCCACTAATAAAAAAGCGACATTGATGCAAATTCGCTCACTTCCTTAATGTGTGACCCCTTCTTTCTTCAGCACCTTAATAAAAGTCATGACAATGATATTCAGATCCAGGACAAATGACCGATTTTGAAGATACCACTCATCAAACTCAACCTTAACCGGAACCGGCAGTTCGTCACGTCCATTGATCTGCGCCCAACCGGTTAACCCCGGCGTAAGCTCGTGAACACCTTTATCCGTACGGAAAGCAATTAAATCCTCCTGATTAAATAAGGCCGGTCGCGGACCCACAATACTCATGTCACCGGTGATAATGCTGAATAACTGTGGGAGTTCATCAAGGCTTGATTTACGAAGGAATTTACCAATCGGGGTCAGCCAGCTATCCGGATCACCAAGCAGGTGCGTGGCGACAGCAGGGGTATCTGTTCGCATGGTGCGGAATTTTGGCATTTTGAAGATGATATTGTTGCGGCCGACACGATCTGACCAGTAAAGGATGGGGCCGGGTGATGTTAACTTAACGGCCAGGGCAACTGCCAGCATCGGAATAGCGAGGAAAATAAAAGCAGTAAATGAACAGATGAAGTCGAAGGGGCGTTTTAGAATCATGGCGTAGGTCTCTATTTCCAGTTTTGGATTTTGGATTAACTGTTTCATACATCCGAGTTAGCTTGAGGATAAAGCCTAGGGCAAATTGCGCAATCACTGCCAGATCAAACACGGCTGTCAACACCCGCAAAGGCCTGTTCGTTTGTCGCATATCTGGACTGATTGACAGGAACATTATTGATGGAGATCTTTACAATTAATTGCCTTCCAGACTTTCAATCCAAAGTTCAAATCTCAAAACTTTTTTATTTGCGCCGGACGTTTTCACAATCAAGATTCCAGCATCAATGACTTTTATTTGTTAGATCGGAAACACCAGTGTTCCATGCTTTCAACATTTTCTCACCAATATCACTGAACTCCGGGTGTTCGGCAGTATATGCCGAAAGTAGCTCTCTTGTGCTGGTTACAGCCTCAGCAACTTCCTCGAATATCTGTCCTACTCTACCTATCGGCAATGAAAGGTGCGCTACAGCGAACTTCTCCATCATTTTGCGAGGCCACCATTTCTTTGTTCCTGCGAGCGTCAATGCTGGCACGTCTTTATCGAGATACGCAACCGTTGTGACTATGTCATATGTTGGAGCAATAGTAACCGGGGATCCAGGTTGTTCGTATAATACCCCAAAGTTTTTCAAATGCCCGTCACCGTTTCGCACCATAGTGGAAAGTACAAGGGAAACAAAGAATTCTTCCCGGGCCTTTTGCAGGTATTCATGGGAAACAAAATCCTTGATGCTCCGGGCTACTCTTTCATACGAGCTATTATACTTCTGGGATGTGTTTAGAGCCTGAAGAGAACACATATCTTCAAACCCGATTGGCAACCCGTTTGGAGTGATGTCGAACCGTTTCATAACGAACAGGCCACTGTTGTCTGACACATGGAATTCCGGCACTAATAACCCGGATCGTTTTGCTGCAGTCATACAGAAATATTCGTTAGCAGCCAACTGTGGATATTCGCTACCCCACGATTTGACAATATAACCGCCGATAGCTGCAGTCCCTTTTTCTGTAGCGGCTAACATGACTTTAGGCTGAACTCCGGAAACTCCTGAACGGAGCGCGTATTTCGACACTAGATCGCGGAACAGTTCTTCCGTGTCCGGATATGACAGCATATCTTCAAGAGATTCCCTTGTCTCTACGATACCTGGAGTTTTATCTGTCGGAAGAGAAAACCTGTTTCTGCCGATCTGATTCCCCCCCGTTACTCTGAGGAGTGTCAGGTCGTCTTCACCAGTGATCTTCGCTATAGCTCGTCTGATTGCTTCAAGCAGCGCCCCTTCGGGCAGGTTCATTTGGAAGATGGGGTGTACGTCTCTACTACTCCAGCTTTCCAGACGTATCGGCATTGTAAGAGATATTTGGGAATCGGGTCGAGCTGCGGTTGGATCATAGGCGAAGATATACTGGCGCTGGTCAGTCGATCTACTCAAAAGACCGGCACGATTTTCTTCTGCCCAGACTGCTAGTGATTGCTGAAGAGGTGCTTCCATGCAGCTATTGTTCCTTTAGTTCGTCAAGAGTTGGAGGTGCGCCTGCGGGCCTTATTCTGAGCTCCAGGCCGAGGTGGTCTAATATCCTGATCAGCTTGCGGATTCCAATGTCTTGCACTATGCCAGATTCTATCTGGCTGATGGTAGAACGACTCATTCCTAAAGTCTTCGCCAAGCTGCCCTGAGAGATTTTCTGGCGTTTCCGTTCTTTACGGATATTTTCACCTATTTCGAATAGCATATATGTACCCTATATGAAACATACACGCATGTCAACGGCATTTTGTTTTATATGCGATACCTTTATTGTCACACTTTACTGGACTTTATCAGCCCCACAGTAAAACATCGTGGCGTTTGCATTCTCCCGCGATAAATGAAAGATAGGAAATCCGGTCGTCATCGGAGTTGAAAACAACCATAGAACGGACAACGCGTTGCGTTATGTGGTGTGGATAATTGACAGCTATGATTCGTGCAATTCGTGGCATGGAACAAATAAACATCAGAAATGGAGGCACTGCAACAAAAAATATGGGGAGTGTCCCTATTTATCCTCGTATTCCACTGAAATCACGGAAACCACGGAAAATAGACTTTAAGAAGGTTGAGACAAACCTCCTACAGAATCATCTGATTTATCAAGATTCTAACCAAAGACCCTCTTAGATTTTCTTCCGTGTTCTTCCGTGTTCTTCCGTGCCTTCAGAGGACAAATTATTTGCTTTTAAACCATCCTGCTGTTTCCCGCAATCCATCTTCCATCGTAAATGTGGGGTTCCAACCAAGCTCCTGCCGAATCTTCAAAACTATCAACTAATAACATGCACTGCTTCGGCATGTAGCCTTACTCCCAGCGCACGAACGGCTTTCATTATTGTGCCATACCTTGGTTGTGCTCCGGGGGCAAGTGCCTTATAAAGACTTTCTCTACCCAAGCCAGTATCTTTCGCCAACCGAGTCATACCACGTGCACGTGCAACATCCTTAACTGCTCCGAGAAACATATCTGTATTCGTGTCTTCCAATGCAGCGGTCAGATATTCTGCAATAGTTTCCTCGTCGGTAAGATAATCTGCAGCAGCAAATGGTGCGATCTCTATTTTCATAATGCGACTCCTTCCTTAAAACACGGGCCAACGCTATGGCTTGTTTGATGTCACGTGACTGGGACGATTTATTTCCACAAAGAAGCAGTAAATAGATAACATCTCCTATGCGATTGTAGTAAACCCTGTAAATTCCCCCAAAGTTTGGTTGCCGCAGTTATTTCGCAGGCATCGCTACTTGAGAAGAGGAGAATTATCATCTCGTTTAAAACAAGTCACTAATATTAATAGATTAAGAGAAAAACGGAACGGCGGAAGAATACACATTTTCAAGAGGCGAGGAAAAAGGTTATTTCACGACATCAGCAACGACTTGTGGTTATGTAGATTGTCCAGGATTCCGCAACAATTAAACTGCTCTCGCCATGGGCGGATATGCCCATAAATTAAGCATAGATCACAACCATATAGGTATGTAGCACGCTTATATAGCTGAAATAACAGACATTGGAGGGCGTTGGAAACTTGGCATAGCATCTGCTTTTACAAATCGTACGAAAATATTTCTCACTGGCAACGGCGCCACCAAAATTCATCTCGTATGAAATGGGGCGCCGTTTTTCGTTACCGGCAGCAGAAAACGAAGAGCATTACAAGGAAACTACCATGGCGAAACCTGATTATTACGACGTTACCGACTGCGAAACCAACGACAAGGGCGCTCCCAAGTTCTGTAAAAAGTCCGAACCGGGAGAGGGGACTGAGCGCTCCTGTGCCTACGACGGCGCGCGAGTTGTATTGATGCCGATTACTGATGTTATTCATCTTGTACATGGCCCTATCGGCTGTGCCGGCAATTCCTGGGACAACCGTGGTGCCCGTTCCTCGGATTCCCAACTATACAGACGCGGTTTTACTACTGAGATGCTCGAAAATGACGTTATTTTCGGCGGCGAGAAGAAGCTTTACCGGGCTATAATCGACCTGGCAGAACGCTATAAGGATCAGGCCAGAGCCATCTTTGTCTATGCCACTTGTGTAACCGCCATGACCGGTGATGATGTTGAGTCGGTCTGTATAGCGGCGCAGAGCAAAGTCGCCATCCCGCTCATCCCGGTTAACACACCCGGTTTTATCGGTGACAAGAATATCGGCAACCGCCTTGCCGGAGAGATTCTTTTCAAGTACGTAATCGGCACTACAGAACCACCTATTCTGGGTGAATACCCGATCAACCTAATCGGTGAGTACAATATCGCCGGAGATCTCTGGGGCATGCTGCCGCTTTTTGACAGGCTGGGAATCCAGATCCTTTCCTGCTTCAGCGGTGATTCAAAATTCGAAGAATTGCGCTACGCTCACAGAGCCAAGCTGAATATCATCATCTGTTCCAAATCATTGACGAACCTTGCAAAAAAAATGCAGAAAACCTATGGCATGCCTTACCTGGAAGAATCCTTCTACGGCATGACTGATACCGCCAAGGCGCTGCGCGACATCGCACGGGAACTGGATGATATCGTAAATGGTCTGGAGAAACGGGTGATGCAGGACCGGGTAGAGCGCCTGATTGAAGAGGAAGAGGCAAAATGCCGCGCGGCGATTGCTCCCTACCGCACTGCTCTGGAAGGCAAGACAGCCGTACTTTTTACCGGTGGTGTCAAAACCTGGTCGATGGTTAACTCCCTGCGCGAGTTGGGTGTGGAAATACTGG
This sequence comes from uncultured Geobacteraceae bacterium, assembly GCA_903875605.1. Lineage (GTDB taxonomy): Bacteria > Desulfobacterota > Desulfuromonadia > Geobacterales > Pseudopelobacteraceae > JACRCG01. The sequence continues at coordinate 46,927 of CAIQWT010000007.1, forward strand.
CTGCGGGCACACAGAATTCGACCTTGGAGGATTTCTACCGTATGAAGGGCCTTATGCACAAAGATGCCCAAATCATCGAAGATACCTCCACTGCAGGATTGTTGGCTGTTATGGCCGCTAAACTTCCGGATCTGATTGTTGCCGGAGGCAAGACCAAGTTTCTGGCGCTTAAAACAAAGACCCCTTTTCTGGATATCAATCATGGCCGTTCCCATCCATACGCCGGCTATGAAGGGATGGTGACGTTTGCCCGGCAGTTGGATATGACCGTTAACAACCCGATCTGGCCTGCTCTGAACGCCCCGGCACCGTGGGAAAAAACCGCAGTACCCGCTTCTAGATCCGCTCTTGATGCAATTGCCGGCAAATCAGGTGTAATCAGAGAAGATTATGTGGGCACGGCACTGCACCACGCTGAAAACTTTCTTGCCGAGGACATCTCCCTTTCACGCGTCAAGGTTTCATCAAAAAGCGCCATAGTCAACCCGCAGAAGAACTCGCCGGCCCTGGGTGCGACAATGGCCTATCTGGGTATCGACAAAATGCTCGGGCTGCTGCATGGTGCCCAGGGCTGTTCAACCTTTATAAGGCTGCAGCTGTCACGGCATTACAAAGAGTCAATCGCCCTTAACGCCACCGCCATGAGCGAGGACAGTGCCATTTTTGGTGGCTGGGAAAATTTGAAAATAGGTATCGGACGGGTGATAGAGAAGTTCAATCCTGAAGTAGTGGGGGTGATGACAACCGGCTTGACTGAAACCATGGGCGATGACATCAGCAGCGCCATCAAGCAGTTCAGAGAGGAACATCCGGAGCATGATTCCGTCCCTGTTATCTGGGCGTCTACACCTGATTATTGCGGATCGCTGCAGGAAGGGTACGCAGCTGCGGTTGAGGCAATCGTCTCCAGCCTGGCAGATGGTGGAACGACCGTGCCTTACCAGGTAAACCTGCTTCCGGGAGCGCATCTTACCCCTGCCGATGTGGAAGAATTGAAGGAGCTGGTCGAGTCTTTTGGTCTGACGGTGCTGACAATACCGGATATTTCCAATGCCATGGACGGTCATATAGATGATGTGGTTTCGCCTTTGTCAACCGGCGGGATAACAGTGGAACAGATAAGGAAAGCCGGGTGCAGCAGTGCAACTCTCTATGTCGGGGACAGTCTGGCCAAAGCCGCACTTAAACTGAAGGATACTTTCGGTATTCCTTCGTACGGCTTTACCTCACTGACCGGGCTGACTGAGACCGACCGTTTTATGGAGGTTCTTTCGGCGATAAGCGGCCGGCCGGTTCCGGAAAAGCATCGACGCTGGCGGAGTCGTTTGATGGATGCCATGGTTGACAGCCATTACCAGTTCGGCACAAAAAAAGTGGCCATCGCCCTGGAGTCGGACAACTTGAAGACGATTGCAGGTTTTCTCTCAGGAATGGGTTGTGAGATCCAGGCTGCGCTTTCTGCCACGAGGACACGGGGCCTAGATAGCCTGGCATGTGACAATGTTTTTGTCGGGGATTTGGAGGATCTGGAAGAGGCGGCAAAAGGTGTCGAACTTATCGTAGCCAACTCCAATGGCCGTCAGGCAGCTAACAAACTCAAAATCGGCGCGCATCTTCGGGCAGGCTTGCCGGTATTTGATCGTCTCGGGGCACATCAGAAGGTGTGGGTCGGCTACCGCGGCACCCTGAATCTGGTATTTGAAACGGCCAACCTGTTCCAGGCTAACGCCAAAGAAGCGCAGAAACTGGCGCATAACTGAGAGCAATAATCTGAATTATCGGGAGAGGGCTTAGCGTCCGGTTTTTCTAAATAGCTGCCAGGTGAGTAAATTCTTCCAGTTCATCTTTAAGCTTCTGCAGCAGTTCCGCCGCTTCTTCCAGCCTTTGGTCCCGGCCATGACTTTCCATGGCCGAGGCGGTTTCCAATAATCTAGCTGCGGATATATTTCCGGCGGCACCCTTGATGGCATGGGCCTGAATGCGGACCTGTTCGCAGTCTCCCCGTTTGATGGCCGATTCGAGCGTTTCCATGTAACCGGCAACGTTTCTGGAAAACATGCCGACAAAACGCCCGAGCATCTCCTCCCGGCCACCAAGCCTTTCCAATAATTCGCTCCGGTTAAACACCGGATTGATTACGGACAGCGCAGCCCGGGGCTCTTCTGGCATTGCTTCGGGCTCTTTACTGCTGACCGTGGTACTTTTTGAAACGTGCATGCTCTGCTCCGGTATCAATTTGCAGAGTGTCGCGATGATATCCACAGGTCTTGCCGGCTTGGAAAGATAGCCATCCATCTGTGACGCAAGACATTTTTCACGATCACTCTCCATGGCGTATGCGGTCATGGCGACTATCGGAGTCCTTGCTGCATTTTTTTCTTTTTCAATTTCCCGAAGCTCCCGAACAGCACCAAAGCCATCCAGTACCGGCATCTGCATATCCATGAAGATAATATCAAACTTACATTGCGAGAATTGTGCTACCGCCTCCCGGCCGTTCTTTACCATCGTAATCCGATGTCCCTGCTTTTCGAGTGTTAAACGGAGAAGTTCGCGATTAATTTCTACGTCGTCCACCACCAAGACAGAACAGCGGGACTGCTCCTCCCGCACAGTGTGACGGGTCACCAGCTCAGTCCCTTTGATTTCATATCCACCAATAACGGCAGCCAGAGCATCATGGAATTCTTCCTGAATCACCGGCTTGGTCAAATACCCTTCGATTCTTAGATCTTTGCAGCGTTCGGCATCGCCGCGCATTCCGGCACTTGGCATAATCAGAATCTGCATTGAGTCATATTCCTGCTGCTGGCGCAGCCTGGCCACCAACTCCCAGCCATCCGTGCCAGGCATATAAACATCCGTCAACAGCAACCGGGGAAGGGTGCCTGCTTCGTGCATCCTGGCTAGCTTCGCGACCGCTTCGTCCGCATCGGAGGCAAGATATACTGCCATCCGCCACCGCGCAAGCAATCCACTCAGCATCTGGCGGTTAATAGCGTTATCATCTACGATCAGCACTGAGACCCCTGCCAGAGTTTCAGCAGCCGGTGCATCAACAGCAACTGTATTCTGCAGGCCGAGATGGGAGGTAAAACTAAAGCAGCTTCCTTTTCCCTGCGTGCTGGTAACAGTTAATTCTCCGCCCATCAAGACAACAAGTCTCTTTGAAATAGCTAGGCCGAGGCCGGTGCCGCCAAATTGTTTGGTGGTGGAAGCGTCACCCTGCTCGAATGATTCAAAAATACGTTCGAGTTGTTCCGGGGCAATGCCAATGCCTTTGTCACTGATATCAAACCTGATAAGCATACCTTCGGGCGCCTCACGTACCAGGCTGACAATAACGCTTACATCCCCCTTTTCAGTGAACTTCACTGCATTACCTGCAAGATTGATTAATACCTGTCGTAGTCTGCCGGGATCACCCAAAACCGCATCCGGCACATTCTGCTCAACGTTAAAGACCAACTCAAGCCCTTTTTGGTTAGCCCGCTCGGAAAGTGTCCGTAATGTTTGTCCAAGCATGCTGCGCAATAGAAAAGGAGATTCATAAAGGTCAATACGCCCCTCCTCAATCTTTGAAAAGTCCAGAATATCGTTGATTATCGAAAGAAGGTTATCGCCAGAGATTTTGATAGAGTTGATGTACTCCCGCTGCTCTCGATCAAGATTTGTATCTATCATCAGGTCTGTCATACCGATAATCCCGTTCATAGGGGTGCGGATTTCGTGGCTCATGTTAGCTAAAAAGAGACTCTTTGCTCTGCTTGTCGCCTCTGCCATGACAATGGATACCCGCATATTTTTCATATAGCGACCGATTCCGGAGAAAAGAAGAATGATGGCCGCCCCGGAAATAAAAACCAGAATGGTGAATTGATATTTCACTGTGTTTAGTTGTTCGACATTCGCCAGCTTTAAGTAGGAAAAGAGAGTGTAGCCATCCTTACCCGGCTTGCTGCGTTCCAACATATAGTTGGTGTCGCTTCCCGGGATGGTGATTGTCTGATAAGAGGAAAACTGTTCGCCAAGAGTACCCATGTTCAGCATGGGAAAATTGTGACGTTTGTACTGTTTGTCTTGATCCGCAACAGACATTTGGTATACAGGGGCATCAATAATTGCATGGAGGTCAAAATTTTTATCGCTGGAAAGGATTACTACACCGGCTGTATCGGTAATAAAGCAGTTGAAACGCTTAAACCATTGTGAAAGTGTTGTCACATCTATCTTGACTGTCACTACACCAATAATACTTTCACCATAATATACGGGGGCGGAAAAGAATAATCCGGGAATATTTGTCTGACGCCCAACCGCGTATTGCTTTCCTCGCATACCTTCAATTGCACTCTTGAAGTACACCCTGTCGCTGTAGTTGGTTCCGACAAATGATTCTGGACGGTCATAATTACTACTTGCAATGCAGTCACCATTAGCCGCCAGGACCCAGATAACATCTACATTCAAATCCTTCTTTTCTGATGCCAGATGGTGATTGAGTTCCGTCACGTCATGTCGGGAGTTAAGGAGTGCAAGCTTGTCTACCAGTGCGCCTTTTTTCCAGGAGGATTGCCGGTCAAGTGAACGCAGGGTGTTTATGACGGCCATATTATCGGCAACTGTTTCCGGCATTACATTCAAAAATGCCAGGGCTCGCTCAAAATGATACGTAACGGCTTCCGCGGTCTGATTCAGTTCCGTGGCATGCTGTTGAAGATCTGCGGTAAGTCGTTTATTTGCAAAATAAGAGACCACGAGGAACGATATGGTAAGCCACGCGCCCAGCAATAGCAGGATAAAAGCAGACGGGCGGGGAAAGAGAAAAGTAGGCATGTGCAATTCGGGTTTATTTGGTTGGTGCCGATTCCCGCTCATATTGTGGCGCTCCATTAGTGTCCAGGTAAAAGTCCGGCAATATCACTATTTTCTGTAAAGCCCTGCACACCGTCCTCTTAGATTTTAAACTGCCTCACTAATCGCTGTAACTCTTCCGCATTGCCGTTAAGCTGCGCTGCAGCAGTTGCTGACTCATGTGCACCCTGTGATGTCTGCTGCACTACATCGGTGATCTGCAGCATATTACTGGATATTTCACTGGTGGTAGCGGTCTGCTCTTCCGCTGCAGTTGCGATCTGGTTAACCTGCATGGCGACATCGTTTACCTGCAGCAGAATATCGCGCAATGCCTCACCGGAACGTGCTGCTTCTGTTGTGCCGGCTTCCACCTGATGGACACCCTGCTCCATAGCGACTACAGCGCCTTTGGTTTCTTTCTGGATAGACTTGATCATTTCGCTGATCTCGCGGGTGGCTCTCGTTGTCCGCTCTGCCAGGGCGCGAACTTCGTCAGCAACGACGGCAAAGCCCCGTCCCTGTTCGCCCGCGCGGGCAGCTTCAATGGCAGCGTTCAAGGCAAGCAGGTTGGTCTGGTCGGCAATGTCTTCGATAGTGCCTATGATGGCACCGATCTGGTCGGAGCGCTCGCCCAGGCTTTCGACCGTTCTTGCTGACTCCTGAACTTTGGCGGCTATCTGTCCCATAACAGTAACGGTTCTCTCCACAACCTCTGCACCATCACTGGCCGCTTGCGAAGCGCGTTGTGCTCCCTCGGCGGCCATCTGGCAGTTCTGTGCGATGTCACTCGATGTCGCAGACATTTCCTCTCCTGCAGTTGCCACTGTTCCTGTTTGAGCCGCAACCTCTTCTGCACCGGTGGCAATTCTTTCTGCTGTGCACTGCACCTGGTTTGCTGCCGCCGAAACCTGTGTGGCGCTTTCTGCCACTTTTTTCAGCGCCTGACTGAATGAATCCGCCATCTCATCAAATGATCGGCCAATGGTTCCAAATTCATCCACGCTTGTCAGCCGAACCCGTTGAGACAGGTCACCTCCGGCCATAGCAGCACTGACACCAATAAGTGCTGATGCTGCGGTCGATATGGAGCGGATTATCATGAATCCTAGTACCAGCGACACGAGGAACGAGACAATAATGGCACCTATAACAAGCGCAAGGGTTGTGTGATATCTGCTGACAGCCTCTTCATGGGTCTTTTTGGCAATTTTTATTTCATTATCAAAGAGTTTTTGGGCCGGTTCGTTCGCAGCCTTAAATAGTGGATTCATCTTTTTAATGGTGTGTTCAGTCGCTCCCTGATAATTGCCTGTATGAATCATGTCACGCACTGGCAACACACCTTCTTTGATAAATTTTCCGCGCTTTTCGGCAAAGTCATCTGCCAACAGTTTTTCATCAGCATTAAGCGAACCGCTTGTGTATTCTTTCCAGATGGTGCCGATATCTTCGATATTTTTCTCTACGGTGTTTAGATGTTGTTCTGTAGCATGGTCGTGGAGTTTCGCGATTTCCGGACTCTCGGGGTTATGCTGAAGGGCAAGCAGCAACTGAACTCTGTTATCACGCATAAGTGCCATGATCTGGCTCATCTGGCTGACGTTAGTCAAATTTTCCTTATACAACTCTTCAATGGATTCATTGGCGGACTTCATCCCCGCCAGACCGAGTAACCCAGCTACAATGACCGATATACATCCTACCAGCAGGATGATGATTATTTTTGATTTGATGTTCAAGTTCATGAATTACTACTCCTTATGATTTGGTGATGATTTTGCTGTCTGTTATTTAAGGTAAATACCCTGTCCTTACTGCAGAAACTCTGTGAAAGTTAAACACAAATTATTAGCGCGCCTAATGTGAATCGCTTATTCTACCCTTCAACAGTGAGTAGTCAAGCAGTTAGATAAAAAAATAAAATTAAAATTATTTTTTCAGCGTTTATGGCAGCACCGGCTTCCATATATACATCTGCATAAAATATATGCAGATAGGGCGCTGTAATAAAAGCCGGCTAGACAGACTATCCAATGATTCCTGCAGGTTAGTATTTGGCATGCAATGTGCTAAATTTCTGTCAGCTGCAGATGGCCACACGGCAATCTTAAATATTCGAAGACCGGCAAAGACGCCACCATAGTTATAATGGTGCGTCTTTTTGTTTAAAGGGAGGGGAGAACAATGAAAATCGCATTTACGACATCAACCGGTGAAACTATCGACCAGCACTTCGGCCAGTGTCAAAGTTTCCACATCTGGGAGGTGGGGCCGGACGAAGCATCTTTCCTGGAAGCGGTCAGCGTAGGAGAACATGGCAGCGACGAGGAAGATCGTATTGCCGCACGGGCGGTGCTGCTGTCAGATTGTGCCATCGTCTACACCATGCAGATTGGCGGTCCGGCGGCGGCTAAACTTGTCGCTCAGAAAATCCATCCCATGAAGACCAATACGGAAGTCAATCTAAGAACAACTGTTGAGCGTTTTCAGGAGGTACTGAGAGGTAATCCGCCACCCTGGCTACGCAAGGCAATGAATGCAGGGAGTAACAATTTTAATTTTGAATCTCAAAATTAACTCTGAAACAATAATCCTGAAAAAGAAAAGGAGGATAAAAAATGGCATACATTACCGGATTGACACGCAACAAGCAGGAGTGGACCCCACAGTTTGTAAAAAGTATTGATGAGGAGCTATGTATCGGTTGCGGGCGCTGCTACAAAGTCTGTGCCCACAATGTCCTGGAGTTTGAGGAGCTGGATGGTGAAGATTCCGCCAAGATGTACATGCGGGTGGCAAATGCCGATAACTGCATTGGTTGTCAGGCCTGTGAACGCACCTGTTCCAAAAAATGCTTCACATTTGAGCCAGTTGTCGCATAAAGCGCAGGGGGTGACGTATGCTGATAGCGGTCGCGTCTAAAGATGGTAAAGAGATCAACCAGCACTTTGGTCATGCAGAGCGTTTTCTGATTTATGAGGTAGAAAACAGCAGTGCAAAGCTGGTTGACGAACGTACGGTTGAGCGTTATTGCAGCTTTGATCCTGAACATCCTTTACGCGGACACCTGCTGAAGAGTATTGCCGATGCCCTTGAGGGATGCAGAGCTGTAGTGACTGCTCAGATGGGTGAGCATCCGAAAGGCGAACTGGAAAAACTCGGCGTCGAGCCATATGTAACGAGCGGTCCGATCAAGCAGACTCTGGTTGAATTGGCAAAAATCCTTTAGAAAAATCATGTCACAACGAGGTGATGGCCCGCCATGCAAAACGGTTCCTTCAACAACTGCAACCTGCCGCCTTGGGTCATCGCCTCTCGCCATTTCAATGACAATCCCCATACACTAGAAATCCAGGGAGTCAAGGAGGGCAATCGATTCTTTTTTGACAAGCTTGCCACACTCGATCATCAGGAAGAACGGGCCGTCACCTTTAATGATTATATGTCGGTTAAGTTTCAACTGCACCAATGGCAGAACCAGACTGAAACCGCCCGAAGAAGCTTGAAGAACAGTTATCTGCGCTACCTGCGCGGCTGGATGATGGATTCAAATTCCATCGAAGGTGCCGTTCTCAAGCGATGGGTGGAAAGCCGCATGGGAATCACCCCCACTTTTCACAATTCCCGTATTGACAGTATTCACAGCCAGGCATATTTCGACTATTCTGTTGCTGTTATGAAAGGGAGCGCGCGCACAAACGCCATTCAATCGCAGCTCGATATTCTCTACGTATACTGTCAGTACGAACTTATCAAAAAGTACGGGCACACCGTCACAATTCCCTTATTTCGCGGCACCTACGACGCAAGTGAACATGAGCTTATCGAGCAGATCGACAAGCGCACTCAGATTGTCCGCCTGAATAACCTGGCATCATTCACATCTGATGAGGAGCGTGCCTGGGAATTCGGCTCAACCGTTTGGGAGGTTCAAGTACCGCTCTGCAAGATTTTTTTTTACAACGATCTGCTGCCGGGCAGCATTATGAAGGGGGAGGGGGAATATCTTGTCATCGGGGGAGAATATCGGATCAGACGGGTGATGTGTACCGTTTCCAGGAAATAATCGTGTATGGTGCCCCCCTCCTTTTAGTATGGAGAGGGGCGGCTAAATTATTTTCCCAACAGAGGATTCATGACTTGATAGGTGAGATAGGCCATCAAACCTGATGCCGGGATAGTGAGAATCCAGGCTATCAAAATCCGCTTGGCAACATTCCAGTTTACGGCAGTTAAACGCTTGGAGAGTCCGACTCCCAGAATAGTCGAGGTTATAACGTGGGTAGTACTGGTCGGCATACCAAAAGCTGAAGCTCCCAGTATGACGCCGGCTGAGGCGGTTTCCACGCAAAAACCGTGAACCGGCTGCAGCTTTACAAAATCACGGCCGACTGTTTTGATGATGCGCCAACCGCCGGCTGCTGTTCCAAGCGCCATTGCCGTCGCGCAGGACACCATGACTTCCCATGGCACGACAAAAGTTTTCAATGTCCCATAACTGACCAGAGCCATGGTTATGACCCCCATCGATTTCTGGGCATCAGCAGTGCCATGTGAGAACGCCATCAAGGCCGCTGATGCTACCTGCAACCGACGAAAGTTTTTGTTGAGGCCGCTCGGAGCGCTGTTGCGGAAGATCCGGTACAGGACCAGCATGAAGATAAAACCGATGGCAGTCCCTAGAATTGGGGAGAGTACAAGCGCCATGATTATTTTTTTAAGGCCCGCCCATTTCAAGGCACTGAGTCCGGCGTGGGCAAACACCGCACCCGAGATACCACCTATGATGGCATGCGAAGAAGAGGATGGCAGACCGTAATACCAGGTGATCAGGTTCCATATAATTGCACCGGCTATACCGGCCAGCACCACCGTTTGTGTCACGTTAGATGCGTCTACGATCCCTTTACCAATGGTTGTAGCTACTTTGGTAGATATCATGGCACCCGCAAAATTCAGTACTGCTGCCATCATTATGGCAGATTTGACCGAAAGGGCCCGGGTTGATATACAGGTCGCTATTGCGTTGGCCGTATCATGAAAACCGTTGATGTAGTCAAATACAAGTGCCGCCAGGATAACCAGGCAAAGCATCAAGAAGGCCGGATCAAGCATTCTTTACCACCACGCTTTCAAGAATGTTGGATGCGTCTTCGCACCGGTCGGTCGCTTTTTCGAGCGTTTCATAAATCTCTTTCCATTTAATAAGCTGGATTGGATCTTTTTCCTCGTCAAATAATCGGCTGATCGCTTCGCGAGAAACACGATCAGCTTCATTCTCCAGCGAGTTTATTTCTATGCAGGCTTCAAATATCTGCTCGTTGGTTTTCTTGCCCAGCATGGCTACGGCCTTGTCCACGGCATGACAAGACTGCAGAATTATAAACCCAAGTGATTTGGCTTCAGGGGGAATGGCTTCGACATTGTACATAATGATCCGCTGTGCGGAGGCGTCAATCAGGTCAAGAATATCATCCAACTTGGAAGCAAGAGCGTAGATATCTTCGCGATCAAGGGGCGTAACAAACGTTTTGTTCAGTTTTTGGATAACTTCGTGGGTCAGCGAATCGCCCTTATGCTCAATATCCTTAATCCGGCGCTGACTTTCAGCCGGGTTCTCAAAGTTATCAAGCATCTCTTTAAGCAGCTTGGCCCCTTCAATAATATTTTCAGTCATCTGTTTGAAAAGTTTGAAGAATTTTTCTTCCTTAGGTATTAATCCGAACATTAGGTACGCCTCCGTTAATTTTCGTACAGACTACATTCTAAACGTGAGATTTGTAGCACACTTTTGTCTTTGTTCACAGAGTAAATTTGCTCACACCCACCTATTGCCGGATTGCCTTTACCGGTTAATTACAGTATTGTAAATTTTTTAAATAGCAAAGGAGTATAATATGAATCTGTTCCATGCCGCCGTTCTTGGCGCTCTGCAGGGTTTTGCCGAAGTGCTTCCAATCAGTAGTTCGGCGCACCTTATTCTGATACCGTGGCTGTTAAAATGGCCTGAATCCGGGCTTACTTTTGATGTTGCACTGCACCTGGGGACTTTTCTGGCACTGTCACTTTATTTCTGGCGCGACATCATTGAAATGGTAGTCTCTTTTTTCGATGCCCTGGCAGCACGCAGGCTGAATACACCCGCAAGGAGATTGCCGTTTCTTATTATTGCCGCAACAATACCGGCCGGTGTCGTCGGCAAACTGTTCGAACATCAGATTGAGGCAATCTTCCGCTCAAACCAGTTGCTGATCGCAGTATTTCTGGTTGTGTTCGGGCTTATCCTGGGGGCGGTAGACCTGTTTGGCCGCAAGCGCTTGATTCTCGACGAGATTAAACCGACCAGCGCCCTTACTATCGGCTTGATGCAATGCCTGGCGCTAATACCAGGCGTTTCCCGTTCCGGTATAACAATCACAGCCGGCCTGATGCTCGGTTTTACTCGTGAGAGCGCCGCACGCTTCTCATTTTTAATGTCATTGCCGATTGTAGCCGGGGCTGCACTGCTCAAAACAGTGCATCTGCTCAAGCATGGTATTCCTGCCGGGGAGGGCATGCCGATGCTGGTCGGGATCGTCTTTTCAGCGGTTACCGGCTATATAAGCGTTGCCTTTCTGCTCCGTTTTGTACAGAAAAAGAGTCTTTCTCCGTTCGTCTGGTACCGGGTTATTATTGGTGGCGGCTTGATAGTTGCCATTCTGGCAGGCTTCAAAGGGTAGTATTAAAGGGCGGGGTACAACCGTATGCAGGGTGGCATAAAAGAGTGGCCAGAGGACGAACGACCGCGCGAAAAGATGCTCAGACAAGGTGCTGCCACCCTCTCCGATGCTGAATTACTGGCGCTGATAATAAGAGTTGGCGATTCAAGTTCACGTCAGAGTGCCATTGACCTTGGTCGGGGATTAATCACCCACTTCAGCGACAACCTTCGTGAACTTGGAGGAGCAAACATCGCCGAGCTTTGTGCCATTAAAGGGGTTGGCCTGGCAAAAGCGACCAGCATCAAGGCAGCTTTCACCCTGGCTTCCCGCTTTCAGTCCCGCAAACTGGAACGCCTCGACCGCTTCACTTCACCCCGGCAGGTATTCGACTATTTTCATCACGAATTCCGTGACAGCCGCAAGGAATATTTTCTTATCCTGCTGTTGGACGGCAAAAACCGAATTATCAGGCGTGTCCAGATCTCTGAAGGCAGTTTAAACCAATCAATTGTCCATCCGAGAGAGGTTTTCAGCCCGGCGGTGAAGGAGTCAGCCGCAGCTGTGATACTGGTTCATAACCACCCGACCGGTGATCCAACCCCCAGTAATGAGGATATCGCCATTACCCGCCGCCTGAAAGAGGCCGGCGAGATAATGGGAATCAAGGTGCTCGATCACATTATTGTGGGAGACGGTGAGTACCTGAGTTTCGTGGAGCGGGGACTGCTCTAAAACGCAACAATCATTTTCTCAGTTTTTGGCTGCCACTTCCATCGCCTCATTTGCCGCACGCTCAGCTGCAGCCACACAGTCATTCAGTCCGATGCCTCGATAGGAATTACCGGTCAGGATCAGCCCAGGATGTGATTTAAGCGAGTCATCCAGTGCCTGAAGTCTTGCGCCATGTCCCACGGTATACTGCGGGATGGCCTGCGGATGGCGAAACACCCTGACAAATTCCGGTTCACTATCAATTCCCATCGTCACCGCCAGATCCTGCCTGACACGCGCTATTACTTCATTGTCACTAAGCGTGGCGTATTCCGGAAAACACGCTCCACCCATCATACTACGCAACAGCACTTTCCCCTCCGGGGCACGCTCATCGAACATACTTGAATCCCAAAGAGTCCCGAGTGTATTGCGCCCCTCTTTTTTTGGAATCAGGTAACCGAATCCATCCAGTGAGTGCCTGATCTGTTCACGCCCGTAGCCGAAGCAGATAACAGTCATACTGGCGTAAGGAATCTGACAGAGTGTCGCTGTCATAGCGGGATCAAGAGCACTGAGCATACCAGCCGCAGCAAAAGCCGGAGAGGCGACGATAACGATGTCGGCGTCCAGCTCTTTGCCGTCTTCGCAGAGCACTCGATACGGAGTTGACTGGCTCTTCTCTACGGCCACGACATGACAATCCGTAGTTATGATCGGCTCCAGCGAGGTGGTCAGTGCATCGGAAAGATACTGTATCCCCTCACGGAACGACGTCAGCACCCCTCCAGGTCCGGCTGCGCTGGATACAACCTTTCCAGCGGCCTGCTCCCGTTTTTTCTTTTTGGCCAGCATGATCATGGCACGGATTAACCCGCCGTATTCCCTCTCCAACTCGGCAATACGCGGGAAACAGGATATCAGTGACATTGTTTCAGGATCACCGGCGAAGATACCGGAAACCATTGGTGCAATAAGCTTATCTAAAGCCTCTTTGCCCAGACGGCGCCTACCGAAGTCAGCCAGAGTTTCGTCAACGCCGACCGGAGCCGACGTAATAAACGGGGTCGGTTCCAGCGCCAGACGCAACTTGCCCGGCCACGAAATCAGCTGACTGCGGAGAAAAGCAGGCCCACCATCCGGCAACGAGTGAAGTTTGCCGCCTGAAAAGATAAAGCGCTTGCGGGCATTATCGTTACTGCGATGCAGGTTATTCTCAACGCCAATAGCCCTGCAGAGATCCAGTGTCTGCGGCTTGCTGTCCAGAAAGCCGTTCGGCCCCCATTCACAGGTGTAGCCGTCCGCCTTGATGCTCCTGATCTTACCTCCCGGATACTGTTCCTTCTCCAAAATAGTTATATGAAGCTCTTTTCCGGCAGCTTGGCTCTTATCTCTCAGCAGCCAGGCTGTAGCCAGACCGGAGATGCCGCCACCGATTATGACGATTTTTTTCATAGATATGCCTCCGAACAGATGGTGTAAAGCGCGGCTGATATTACGTGCGGTTACCTCCACCTGTCAAGGTATACACAGTTGCCGGAGTGTTGACGGAGTTGACACTGTCGGACGAAGAGCCTACATTGTCCCCAAATAATGAAGTATGGAGAACGCTATGGCTCAAGCTGATTATTACAAGGCGCTAGGAATCGAAAAAGGCACCTCTGCAGAAGATATCAAAAAAGCTTTTCGCAAACTGGCCGTCAAGTATCACCCCGACCGTAATCCGGACAATAAAGTCGCTGAGGATAAATTCAAGGAGATAAACGAAGCTTATGCCGTACTCTCTGATCCTGAGAAAAAACAGAAGTATGACACCTTCGGCTCTAACGGCTTCCACCAGCAGTACAGCCAGGAAGATATCTTCCGTGGTTTCGATTTCGGCAATGCCTACAAGGATATGGGGGGCGGAGGTGGAGGAGGCGGTGCTGATGATATTTTCTCGCGCCTGTTTGGGCGTGGAGGTGGACGTGGCGGTTTCCGTTCGGCACCGCAGAAGGGGGGCGACCATGAAATGGAGCTTACCGTCAGTTTCCGCGATGCAGCGCAGGGTGCAGAAAAACAGATTGCTTTCCGGCGCAATGGACAAAGGGAAGAGCTAAAGGTAAAAATCCCGTCCGGCGTAGATAACGGCAGTAAAATCCGAATTTCCGGCAAGGGTGCACAAGGCGACGGTGGCGGATCCGCAGGTGATCTGTTTCTCATTATACACGTTCTGCCTGACCCGGTCTTTACCCGCGATGGCGGTGACCTGTTCGTCGAACGCTCTATTTCATTCAGTGCTGCCTGTCTGGGAGTTTCACTGGATGTGCCCACACTTGAGGATGGTAAACGGATAAAGGTACCGCCAGGAATACAGCCGGGCACCAAGATCAGATTAAAAGGTTGCGGAATCAAGTCGCTGGGCTCAAACGCTAAGGGCGACCTGTATGTTAAAATAGGGGTACATATTCCGGAGGCTCTGAACAGTGAACAGAAGAAACTCGTGGAGGAGCTGGCGGAAAAGGGGCTGTAGAAAAAGCAGGGGGAGGCAATACCTTACTTGCTCCCCCTGCGGCAATAACCAGTGCAGTTGTAGCTGACGGGATTTAGATTTAACTATAATATTTATTTTACTGTGACCATTAGTACCACCGCATGAGACGCGATTCCTTCACCTGTCCCACTGAAACCAAGTCCCTCTTCCGTAGTAGCTTTGACATTGACCTGGCTGACATCAGTATTCAGAACCTGCGCAATATTTTCCCGCATGCTCTGAATATGTGGAGCCATCTTCGGCATCTGGGCGATGATGGTGGCATCCAGGTTTCCAAGTTTGTAGCCACGTTCTGCTGCCAGACCGGCCACATGAGCCAGTAGCTTTAAGCTGTCGGCTCCCTTGTATGCCGGATCAGTGTCTGGGAAGTGCCTGCCGATATCTCCTTCGCCAATTGCACCCAAAATACCATCGGCAATGGCATGCAGCAGTACGTCAGCATCGGAATGCCCTAGCAGTCCCTTCTCCCACGGAATATCGACTCCGCCCATAATGAGTTTTCGTCCTTCAACTAACCGATGGACATCATAACCGTGCCCTATGCGCATAAATTTCTCTCCTGATATCTCATCATTGTCTTACTGCAATTATGCGGATTACGCACCGCATTGGTCAAATACTCTCTGGCTGATACGCTTCCTCAGCTGCTTCTTCATCGTCATCTCCAGGCAGACTAATCGGAAGTAAAGCGGTAACTTCTCCGGCGGGTAGTTCCTGAACGTCTTTGAGTTTCCTCCCGACGGCTCTTGACCTCATTTTTGCCTTCTCGATTGTGTCAGAGGCCTGGTGCAGTTTTTTCTGTACTGCATCAAGAACATCACCATATTTCGTCCATTCTGTTTTAACCGCCGCAAGCAGGTTCCATACTTCACTGGAACGCTTTTGGATCGCAAGCGTACGGAAACCCATCTGAAGGCTGTTCAATATAGACCAGAGCGTCGTCGGACCGGCAATTACCACGCGGCATTCTCTCTGAATTGTCTCAGTAAGACCGGTCCTGCGGATAACTTCTGCAAAGAGACCTTCAATTGGCAGGAACAGAATACCAAAATCTGTCGTGTCGGGTGGATTTAGATACTTGGAGCTGATATCATTTGCACAAGCCTTGACCCTGCTCTCCAGCTGCTTGCCTGCTGCTTCCACACCTTCGATGTCTGCTCTCTCTTGCGCCTCTATCAGACGTTGGTAGTCTTCTATCGGGAACTTGGCATCAATCGGCAGCCAGACCGTTTCATCCCGATCAGTGCCTTGTCCTGGCAGCTTTACCGCAAATTCAACGCGTTCACCGCCACCCTTTGTGGCAACGTTAGTGGCGAACTGATCCGGATTAAGAACCTGCTCCAGCAATGCTCCAAGCTGTACTTCACCCCATGTCCCACGCGTCTTAACATTTGTCAGCACTTTTTTAAGATCACCTACACCCGTGGCAAGAGATTGCATCTCCCCAAGCCCTTTGTGTACCAGTTCCAGGCGCTCACTTACTTGTTTGAATGATTCGCCCAGACGTTTTTCCAAGGTTCCCTGGAGTTTTTCATCGACTGTCTGCCGCATCTGTTCAAGCTGCTTGGCGTTGTCGGTCTGCATACTCTGAAGTTTTGCTTCTACAGTAACTCTGACCGCTTCCAGTTTTTTCTCATTTGATTCTGAAAGATTCCCTATCGCTAACGACATTGCTTCCAATTGAACCTTCTGGAGATTAGCCAACTCACCCATGGTATTAGTCGTGGCTTCCGTAATTCCCTTGAGTGCCGCGATGACCTCTTCACGCAGCTGTTTAGCACCGACCGCAGACTCTGTTCTGATCCCATCTAGCTTCTCGCCACTGCTCTTTGTTAGTGAAGCAATCTGTCCGGAAAAAGACTCGAGCTGGGCTTTTTCAGCGACAGACAAATCAATCATCGTCTTTGCCATGGTCTCCGAAATGCTTTTAAGAGTTGTCACTACTTCTTCACGTAGCTGTTTAGCACCGGTAGAGGACTCGGCACGAACAGCATCCAGCTGCTCTGTACTTGCTTTAGCAAAAGAGGCAAGCTGTCCGGAGAAGGTTTCCAGTTGTCCTTTTTGAACCCCGGCAACATCTGATATCCGTTGAGTCACCGATTCGCTGAATGTTTTAAATGCTTCCGTTAGCTCCTGGCGCTGCTCTCTTGTCGTTTTTCCCAATTCGTCCCGACTCTGGGCAATTTCCTCCCTAACTGCTCTTTCAGTCCTTTCCTGCGCTTTCTCTAAAGAATCAAGCCGGGATGGAAGCGCCGATAGGGTGTCTGAATGAGATGTTTTTTTCAGGAGAATGACAACGAGAGTCACAATGATGACTAATATCGCCAGAGTCACGAACAGCAGTATATTGGTCATTATAGACCTCCCATAGATTTACTTTTATGAAACTGGAACGCAATGGAACTACTTGTTTCGTTAAACTCAAGAGCCATATCGAATAGACTAAACAGCCCGATTTGCTGTAGCAATCGGGCCGGGTTCAACATAATATTTTCTGAAGGTCTGTCGTGTCATATCCATGATATGAGTATTTTTCCCACCGACAGGTTGTATATAAAGTAGTGCTGCAGTACAAGATAATCAGGCTTGCTATCCTTCAGCCCTCAGATCACGAGCCATAAGCTCTATCACCGCCTGACGGGCCGGTTTGTCTTCGTGCAGAATCTGGTAGGTCTTCTCGACAATAGGCATCTCTACTCCAAGGCGGCGGGAGAGAAGGAAGACCGACTCGGAGCTCTTAACACCTTCTGCCACCATACGCATCTCGGCTAAGATGTCGGCCAATTTCATACCCTGTCCAAGCTTGAAACCAACCGTGCGATTACGTGAAAGATCACCGGTACACGTCAGCACCAGATCCCCCATTCCGGCCAGACCGGCAAAGGTGGCAGCTTGAGCACCCATAGCCTGACCCAGACGATTCATCTCGGCCAGACCTCTCGTGATCAGAGCCGCCCGGGCATTGTGGCCAAAACCAAGGCCGTCGCAGATCCCGGCGGCAATGGCGATAACATTTTTGACCGCGCCACCTAGTTCAACACCAACCACATCCGCATTGGTATAAACTCGAAGACAAGGACAACTGAATGCTGCCTGAACACGTTGCGAGGCTGCAGCGCTGCGTGAAGCAGCAACAATCAAAGAAGGCAGTTCCTGGGCTACTTCACGGGCAAAGGTTGGGCCTGACAGAGCTACATAGCGCTCTAGGGCAGAATCACCAAGAATATCCCCACATATCTGAGAAACTGTCTGAAGAGTTTCGAGTTCAATCCCTTTGGAGGCATTCGCAATAATCGCATGTGGTGCTATAAACGAAGCAAGCTGTTTCAGCACACCACGCATAACCTGTACCGGCGTAACCAGTAGTACAATGCTGCGTCCGGATACCGCCTCTTCCAGATCTCCCGTACACTCCAAAGTCGGGTGGAGGTTTATGCCCGGCAGATAGAGAGAGTTGGTGTGACTGGTATTAATCTCGGCAACTAACTCAGGTTCATATGCCCAGAGTACAGTGTCATTGCCGTTGGCTGCCAAACGCCCGGCCAGCGCTGTTCCCCAACTACCGCCTCCGATTACGGCAATCCGCTCGACATCACCAGTTGCGTCAGTCATCATATTCATCGTCATCATACTCTTCCTCCAGACGCGGATCATACCCTTCAGCCAATGTCTGCCTGGCTGCATCCACACTGTCAAGCAGCAACCGCCGCACAAACGGGTGGCGACAATCGGGTAAAAAACCACCAACCAGACTGAGCGCAGTGGCAAGAGTCTTCTGTACAGCACTTTCGTCACTTTCGAGCTGCTGTAGATAATCAGCAGTGAGCAGCAACCTCTTAATTATATCGGCACGGCGAGGCACAATAAGCTCATCACAACAGCGCGAAATTTCATTCTCAAGGGCTTCTGACAACACTGATTCTGGGCCGCCATCCGCTTCAAGTGCAATGAAGCGATCTGCAACGTCATACAGTGCCGTTTCTGTTAATACCCATCCTTCTAAACCTGGTTCATCAAGTAGTTCGTCGCTGCTGGCAACATAACCCGGGATTTTTTCAACGATATCTTCAAGATGTTTGAGTTTAAAGCGGGGAATGTATGCTTCTGGTTTTAGAGTGTCAGGGCGGAAAAGACGCATATCAACATAGAAGTCCGGCGGGAGATAAAAGCCCGCTTCGCGGCTTAAATGGAGAGCATCGCGCAGTGAGGCCAGTGCATAGTCGGGTTCAACAGGTGTAAGCATCTCACCACCAGCCACATCCTTCAGGATATGGCTGTACTCCTTTTCATCTTTCATGCGATAGCTGATGGCATTCAGCATGCCGTCTGTCTCACCGGTAAGGATCAGCATAGCTGCAAAAGCATGATCATCAAGCCGCCATGAAAACCAGAGAGTACGGGAACCGTAAAAGTCGACCGGACCGGCGTATACTTCGTGAAATGGGAGCGGTTGCTGGAAAGTATGGGGAAGTTCAACGACTTCACGGATACCAGTAAAAGAAAGCCGACGGATACTCCGGCCGATCATATCTGCCAGATCCCCTTCAAAACGCACTTCCGCACGGTTCAGAACATCCAGGGCATATCCACTTCTGGTACGACCCAGAACACGAATCGCTTCGTGTACGATCTCCATCTTCTCAAATGAAAGCATAATTTCCAACAATGCAGCTGCTTCGGCAGAGGCGTTGTCGGCAAGGCGCTGCATCATCCGTATGCGGAATTCATCGGCAACATCCAAAAAACTATCTATAAAGCGTACCAGACCACGATCTCCGTCGCTAAGACAGTCGTCAACAAAACCTTCCATCGTTGGAGAACCATAGCCGGTCATTGAGGCAAATGGTGGTGCGGTTACATCGATACCACTGTCGTGCAGTACATCCAACAGGGCCAGCTTGCCATCCTCTTCTAAATCTTTTCGCTGCAATGTTATCTGGATCAGCTGATCCATCCACGCAGAGGCATCAAAAAAATCCAGCATGCAGGTGTAGCGATAAATTGCCGTACCATTCTGTTCCCGCCAGAGCTTACGCACCAAGGGTGAGAGCGCACGTTTCCCGGATTTTTGCAGACGTCTGCCGATTCGCTCCATCTGCTCACCGGTCAGATCATCCCGCTTGAGAAAGTCCAGTAGCCGATTGATACGGCGACGCTCTCTCATTGTTTTGTCAATCTTTAGGACCAGAGTCATTATCCTTCCGTTTCTTCAGTCCCTTCTTCCTGGCTGTCATCACCCTCGTCTTCATCCTTCTCAGCCAGACGGGCAACAGCTACAACTTTTTCGTTTTCCTCTGTGTTCATAAGGGTGACACCCTGGGTATTACGGCCAATAACCGAGAAACCCGAGACCGGTACCCTCAGAATTTTACCCTGATCAGTGATGACCATCAGGTCGTGGTCGTCAGCTACCTGCATGACATTCACAACAGAGCCGTTACGCTCTGTTGTTTTGATTGTTATAATCCCCTTGCCGCCACGTGACTGATCACGATATTCGTCAAGGTCGGTACGTTTGCCATAGCCGTTTTCACAGACGGTGAAGATCGTAGAGCCGAGGGCCGTATTGTCAACAATCTCCATACCGATAACACGGTCTTCCTTGCCAAGATTCATGCCGCGAACTCCACGAGTTACACGTCCCATTGGCCGAACATCCTCTTCATTGAAACGGATGGCTTTGCCATTCCGTGAAGCAAGGAAAATATCCTTGGTTCCATCGGTAAGAGCCACTGAGATAAGTTTATCACCGTCGTCCAGATTTACAGCAATAATTCCGCCGACACGGACATTTGAATAATCAACAAGAGAGGTCTTTTTAACAACCCCGTTCTGAGTGGCCATAAAGAGGTAGGTGTTCTCGCTGAACTCCTTGACCGGGAGAATAGTGGTGATCTTTTCGCCGGCCGATACGTTGACCAGATTGACAACCGCTTTCCCTTTAGTCGTGCGACTCCCCTCCGGAATTTCGTAAACCTTGAGCCAGTACATGCGCCCGGCATCAGTGAAGCAGAGCAGGTAGTCTTTGGTCGAAGCGATGAATAACTGCTCGACGAAATCCTCTTCTTTGGTCTTCATACCGGTTTTACCCTTGCCGCCACGACGCTGTGAACGGTACAGATCGACAGCGCTACGCTTGATGTAGCCGGTGTGGGAAATGGTGACAACCATCTCTTCGTCTTCAATAGTATCTTCACGCGATATATCGGCACTCTTGTCTGCAATCTCGGAGCGGCGCTTGTCACCAAAGCGGTCACGGATTTCGGTCAGTTCGCCGACGATAATCTTTAGAATTTCAGTGTCTGACGCCAGGATTTCCCGCAAACGGGCGATCAGCTTCATAATCTCTTCATACTCGGCGATGATCTTGTCCCGTTCAAGGCCGGTCAGGCGCTGTAAGCGCATCTCCAAAATTGCTTGAGCCTGAATTTCGGAGAGCTGTACAGAATTTTCAAAACCAACCGGGCGTGGCAGGTTGAGCCGCGTCAGGAATTCTGCATCAGCAAACTTACCCTCCATCAGGCCCACTTTGGCCTCTGGAGGAGTTTTTGACTCCCGTATCATCTCGATTACAGCATCCAGCCAGTCCAGCGCAATCTTGAGACCTTCCAGGATATGGGCTCGGGCCAGCGCCTTCTTCAATTCAAAGTTGGTGCGGCGAGTGACAACTTCGCAGCGGTGCTCAACAAAACAGTCCATCATCTCTCGCAGAGTAAGTACACGGGGACGATTGTGGACAATAGCCAGCATGATGATGCCGAAAGACACCTGCAACTGGGACTGCTTGTAAAGCTGATTAAGGAGCACCTCAGCATTTTCGTCCCGCTTGACCTCAATAACGATCCGCATCCCTTGTCTGTCTGACTCGTCGCGGATTTCCGTAATCCCTTCAACCTTCTTTTCCTTGACTAATTCGGCGATTTTCTCGATCAGACGAGCCTTGTTGACCTGATATGGAAGCTCGGTAACGATGATCGCCTGACGCTCGGAGCGTTTGGAAGCCTCAACATGCGCTTTTGCCCGGATCTGGATGATACCGCGTCCGGTACTGTACGCATCTCTGATGCCCTGACGGCCGTATATGGTGGCCCCAGTCGGGAAATCCGGTCCGGGGACCATTTCCAGTAACTCCTCAAAGCCGATATCAGGGTTATGAATAACCGAGATGATGCCGTCAATTATTTCGCCTATGTTGTGTGGTGGTATGTTGGTTGCCATGCCAACCGCAATGCCGGTCGAGCCATTGATCAGCAGGTTGGGGAATTTAGCCGGCAGTACCGTCGGCTCCAGCATCTCCTCGTTGTAGTTAGGAACCATGTTGACGGTTTCTTTGTCCAGATCGGTCAGCAGTTCATGGGAAAGCTGACGCAGGCGGATTTCGGTATAACGCATCGCCGCAGGGCGGTCGCCATCCACCGAGCCAAAGTTACCCTGGCCATCCACCAACATGTAACGGAGGGAGAAGTCCTGGGCCATACGTACTATAGTGTCATAAGCTGCAGTATCACCATGTGGGTGATATTTACCGATAACATCACCGACAACACGAGCCGATTTTTTGTAGGGCTTGTTGTAGTCGTTGCTCATGTCGTACATGGCGTACAGACAGCGCCGGTGAACCGGCTTGAGGCCGTCACGGACATCAGGAAGAGCGCGGCCGATAATGACGGACATGGCGTAGTCCATATAGGAACGCTTCATCTCATCTTCAATATTAACTGATATCTTGTTTATTGGAATTTCTGTTGGGATATGCATTGATACCTCGTATCTGCTCTTCTCATCAAATGGATCGAGAAAGTTATTGTAAAAACACTGATTGGGGCCAAAAAAACATTAATTGGGGCCCCCTACAAAAATTGTTTATATGTCCAGATTCACAACATTCAGCGCATTCTTTTCAATGAAATCGCGTCTTGGTTCAACCTGATCACCCATCAGGATAGTAAATATCTCGTCTGATTCGACGACATCCTCAATCTTGACCTGTAACAACACCCGGTTTTCAGGATTCATGGTAGTTTCCCATAGCTGCTCTGGGTTCATTTCTCCCAGACCTTTATAGCGCTGTATTGTCAGTCCTTTTTTTGCATTTTCGAGGAAGAACCCCAATAGATCCTGGTGATTGGTTGTTTCAAACAACACTTTTCTGCCTTCCTGCTCAACGAAGGCTCGACCATCTGCCATTGTTTCCACAATTCTGCGGTGGTTATCTACCAGAAGTTCGTATTCGCGAGTTGAGAGTACCGACAGCGTCTGCTGATCAATGATCGAGCGGATATTGCCTATGCGGAAGGCAATCCGATGTTCTTCCACATCATACTCTGAACCTTCAGCCAGCGATTTCATCGCCTCCAGGTACGGTAGAACTTGTGACAGCTCTTCCATACCTGAGGGGACATTACTGCGGATGACAATCGAAAGTAATTCAGGAGAAATGCCTTTCTTGACAACCTTGTTAAAGATCGCGCGATTTTCAATGAACTGCTTTATTACCGGGATGATCTGCTTGCCGTTGTAGGTGCGATCTCCCTTTTCAAGGCGCAGGGTCAGATCCTCTGATCCTTCCTCCAGGAGGAATTCCTGCATCGCGTGTTCATCGCGCAGGTACTGTTCTCTTTTACCTCGTTTGACCTTGTATAGCGGTGGCTGCGCTATGTAAAGGTGACCTCTCTCGATGAGTTCGCGCATGTTGCGGTAAAAGAACGTCAAAAGCAGCGTCAGGATATGTTGACCGTCAACGTCGGCATCTGTCATGACGATAATACGGTGATAACGTAGTTTGGCGATATTGAAGTCATCCTTGCCGATGCCGGTGCCGAGCGCTGTTATCAGGGTGCGGATCTCCTGTGAGGAGATCATTTTATCAAATCTAGCCTTTTCGACATTAAGAATCTTTCCCTTTAACGGCAGAATCGCCATATTTTTACGGTCACGCCCCTGTTTGGCCGAACCACCGGCCGAATCACCTTCGACCAGATAAAGTTCGCAGAGAGCAGGATCCTTTTCCTGACAATCAGCCAATTTACCAGGCAAACCCCCTAAATCCAGTGCCCCTTTTCGACGGGTTAAATCACGTGCCTTACGGGCAGCTTCACGGGCTCTAGCAGCTTCTATTGACTTGTTGAGAATGTCCTTGGCAATTTTGGGATTTTCTTCTAGATATACAGCCAAACGCTCATTGAGGAGCGATTCAACGTATCCCTTGACTTCAGAGTTACCCAACTTGGTCTTGGTCTGTCCCTCGAACTGCGGCTGAGGTATTTTGACCGAAATAACACAGGTAAGTCCCTCTCGCAGGTCGTCACCTGAAACCGTGACTTTCTCGTTCTTGAGGAGATTATTGGCTGTAGCATAAGAGTTCATGGTTCGAGTCAGGGCAGCCTTGAAACCGGCCAAATGGGTGCCGCCTTCATGGGTGTTGATATTGTTGGCAAAAGCGAAAATCTTTTCATCGTATGAGTCGTTATACTGCATGGAGACTTCCATCTCCACGCCCCCTTTTTCACCCTTAAAATACATCGGTTTGGGATTGACTACAGCCTTATTACGGTTAAGGTATTCGACAAAGGAGTTTATTCCACCTTCGTAATGGAATTCGTGAGATTTACCATCCACCCTTTCGTCGCTGATCTTGATTCTAACTCCAGCATTTAGGAACGCCATTTCGCGAATTCGCTGGGAAAGTATATCGAATGAGAACTCTGTCGTTTCAAAAATTTCCTCATCTGGCATGAAGGTAATTTTTGTACCGCGTTTTTTTGTTTCACCCACCATCTCCAGTGGTGCCTGCGGGTCGCCACGGCGATAAGACTGACGGAAAACTTTTCCATCCCGGCGAATTTCAAGTTCAAGCCATTTGGAGAGGGCATTAACAACGGAAACACCGACTCCGTGCAGACCTCCGGAGACTTTATAGGAATCGTTGTCAAATTTACCACCGGCATGCAATACCGTTAAGACTACTTCGGCTGCCGATTTACCTTCGTGTTGCATTATGTCGGTCGGAATACCACGACCGTTGTCTACAACAGTTATTGAGCCATCGGTATTGATTGTTACAGATACCTCATTGCAATAGCCGGCCAGAGCCTCATCAATCGAGTTATCGACTATTTCATAGACGAGGTGATGGAGGCCTGCGCTTGAAGTAGAGCCGATGTACATAGCAGGTCTCTTACGTACTGCCGACAACCCTTCCAGAACCTTAATATTTTCCGCACCATACTCTTCAGAACCATTTGTTGCATTTTCCTGTCTATTCATTCGGTTAGATTCCTTCAAACGTCAGATTGCCGTTTTCTACATGAAAGACGGCGCAGTGTGGAGCAGAATCAAGCAGAGCCGGAGACTGTTCCGTTGTTGTGATAAAAACCTGAATTTCTCGTGTTGTCAGGAATTCCATCAGATTGTGATTCCTGCGTGCATCAAGTTCTGAGCTCATGTCATCAAGCAGGAGCAGCGGTGATTCGCCAAAAACATCCTGTAGATTATCCATTTCTGCCATTTTAAGCGCCAGAACAAAACTTTTTTGTTGCCCCTGTGAACCAAAGGCTTTAAGCGGCCTCTCATCCAGAATGAAGGTCAGATCATCCCGATGTGGGCCAGCCGTTGTCGTCCCGTAGCGTTCGTCAGAACGCTGGTGGCGTTTGAACAAATCCATTAATTCTTTGCAGATGTCTTCACGTCCAGTCGACACAACTCCTTCCGGTTGATAGCTGACACTGGAGGTTTCCCCGACACCTGCGATGGTTGCGTAATATTTTTGCAGTTTATGATCAAGAATAGAAACAAAACAAAGCCTACGTTCTATAACCTCAGCTCCAGATTCTGCAAGTTTTTCTGTCCATACATCCAAACCCGTTCTGTCAGAGCTTTTTAAAAGATGATTCCGCTGTTTAAGAATCCTCTGGTATGATTGCCAGCAGTGCAGGTAGCCTATATCCCCCATATAAACAGCGCGGTCAAGGTATCTCCTTCTAGACTCAGGTCCCATTCTGATCATTCCGGTATCATCAGGGGAGAACACTACCGAGTTCAGTTTACCGTGCAACTCTGAGGCTTTATGAACCGCCTTACTGTCAATTTCCATCTTACGACCAGGCGCTTCAATTATTAAATGTAATCTGTTCCCAACACCACCTGATTCAACCATACCTTGAATTTGTGCCTGCCGTTGTCCATGCCTGATAAGCTCAGGCAATCTGGAGGTTCTGAATGAGCGAGGACTTCCCAACAGGTAAATTGCTTCCAGTATGTTTGTCTTACCCTGGCCATTAAGACCATGCAACAGATTGAAATGTTTACCTGGTTCTATATGAACTGAACATACGTTTCTAAAATCTGCAACTGCTAAGGAACAAAGACGCATCAGCCGCTTTTAAAGCCTCATCGGCATTATAACAGCAAGAAAACTTTCTGAATTTTCTGGAACAATAATTGAGGGAGAAAGTTCATCCTTGAATTTCATTTCAACATTATCTGTTTCTGCCACAGAAAGAACATCCAAGAGATAGCGGGCATTAAATCTAACCGAAATAGGTTCACCGGTATAATCTACATCCAACTCTTCCATGGCATCTCCCAATTCAGGATTACTGGAAGAAATTTTAATCCCACCGGCTGAAATTTCAAGCATGATTCCCTTGAATTTTTCGCTGGACAGGATAGCCATACGGCGTACAGAATGGCTGAAATCTTCTTTATTTACGGTAACTACCTGTGTATTTGCAGTAGGAATTACGCGGTTGTAGTCTGGGAATTCCCCATCGACAAGGCGCATGACCATATATGAATCGCCACGCTTAATAACTGCACTATTATCCATAAACCCAAACAACAGAGTCCCGCCCTCTTCATCGGTGATCTTTTTCATCTCGTAAACACCTTTTTTTGGCAGGATGACACCTTTCAAAAGTTCCTGCCCAACTGTTCCTTTGAGACTTCCAGAAGCTATAGAGAGACGATGCCCGTCTGTAGAAACCATTTTAAGGCCGCTACTTCCTTCTGAACTCACTTCAACTTTAAAAAATATGCCGTTAAGATTGTATTTAGTTTCATCGGTACATATAGCATAAGAAGTTCTTTCTATCATACCACGCAGTAGAGACGCTTCTATCTCAAAAAGATTTTCTTCCTTAACATCTGGAAAATAAGGAAATTCATCTGGTGAAAGCCCAACTATGTTGAATTGGACTTTACCACATTTTATTTCAACCCAATCGTTGTCCTTCGTTAAAAAGGATATTGGCTGATTTGGCAGTTCCTTTACAATTTCATATAGTTTTTTTGCAGACACAGTAATTTTTCCTGTGGTTATTACTTCTGCTGAATAACTGCTTTTCATTCCTACTTCCAGGTCTGTTGCGGTGACAAGTAGGTGTGTTTCGGTAGCTTCAAGGAGTACATTGGATAAAATCGGCATTGAAGTTCTTTTTTCAACGATCCCCTGAATTTTTTGTAATGACTTCAGGAATTGGTCTTTTTCAATTTTGAATTCCATTTATATCTCCCTTTTATTACTAAGAAGTATGTTTATTATATTTAAAAACTTAGTTGTATATTGTTGGTCCTGTTGAAACATGGGATAAACCAGTAACAACCTAATATTTAGAGTAAAATGTTTATCTATGGCTGTTGATACTTTCTTTCATATGTCCTACTTTTACACACCTTATAATTTTATCAACCGTTATTCACATTATATCAACAGGTTTTCCTTACTTGAGTAAGATACGTTTTATCTCATCAATAACTCTTGTTAATTTAGGCTCTACTGCTAACGCATTATCTATTTTTTTATAGGAATGTATTACAGTTGAATGATCTTTACCACCAAACTTTAAGCCTATATCTGGATAGGATGATTTCGTCATGTCACGACAAAACCATATTGCAACTTGTCGTGCGTGTACAATATTTTTCAAACGTTTTTCAGATTTAAGGTCAATCACTTTTAAATCAAAATAATCTGCCACTGTTTTTTGGATAAATTCGACGGTTATCTCTTTGTGTCGGTCACCCAGAATATCTTTAAGATTTTCCTTAGCCATGTCAAGTGTGACAGGTATATTCTGCAGGCTGCTGAATGCTCCGAGTCTTATAAGCATTCCCTCAAGTTCGCGAATGTTTCTTGTATCACTTGAAGCAAGAAAATAGTAAACATCCTCTGGTATAAAAACCCGTGTAGTTTCAGATTTTTTTTTCAGAATAGCTATTTTTGTTTCTACATCAGGTGGTTGAATATCGGCAATGAGGCCCCATTCAAACCTTGATCTCAGTCTTTCTTCCAAGTCAGATATTTCTCGGGGAAATTTATCAGAAGTGATTACTATTTGTTTATGAGCGTCATGCAGAGCATTAAATGTATGAAAAAACTCTTCCTGCGTACCGACTTTTCCAGAAATAAACTGAATATCGTCAATCAGCAGCACATCAACATTTCTGAATCTATTTCTAAATAAATCCATCTTTTTTAAACGAAGATGATTAACCATTTCATACATAAATTTTTCAGCAGAACAGTAACATACATTCAATTCCGGAGTATTTTTCCGGATCTTGTGTCCGATAGAGTTTAAAAGGTGACTTTTACCAAGACCGACACCGCCATAAATAAAGAGTGGGTTGTAAGTGTCTGATGGATTGTTGGCTACTGCCATTGCTGCTGCATGAGCGAATTCATTTCCGGTTCCGCTCACAAATAGATCAAATGTATATTTTTGATTTAGACGAGTAAAAACATTTTCAATAGGTGTTATTTTGTTGGAAGCGGGTTCTGGTTCATTTTTTATAACAAAATCTTCTGAAGTATAAGGTTGAGGATCTTCATCATCCCTTAAAATGAAGTTAAGAGAGACCGAATATCCGGATGTGGCAGTCAGTGCGCCGGTCAATACTTTTAGATAGTGATCTTCCAACCACTCTTTTATGAATGAGTTAGGAACTGACAAATAGACATAAGCACCGTCAAAATGGCTGTATTGAACCGGTTTTATCCAGGCGCCAAAATCTGCTTCTGACATCACTTTTTCAATATTTTCTGCTGCTTGTATCCATGCATCTAACATCAGTAAAAATCACAATCATAATAGAAATTGGTTATCAGCAACGAATGCCGCCTAAAACAGATATTCAGAAGAGTTTTCAACAATATTTTCAACAGCTGTTGAAAACTATTTAAAAAACAATAACAATAAGTTAGCCTGTATTTAGGATATAGATATGCTTGTTGAAGGATCAGAAGATTAGCAGAGCCACTCCTCTTTTTCAAGGCAAATAAATAGGAATAGCATCATCCAGGCATATAAATATAAAACTTGACACTGGTAGGGAGTTGTGTTTAATAACTCATTTCCTGAAAATAATTTTGTAGAGGTAAATCAACATGAAAAGAACGTATCAGCCAAGTAATACTTCCCGCAAGCGTACTCACGGTTTTCTTGTAAGAATGGCGACTAAGAATGGTCGTTTGGTTATTAAGCGCAGAAGAGCAAAGGGGCGTAAAAGCCTGTCTGTAAAAATTGCTGTAAAATAAGTTAAATTTTGCGTGATTGATTCTGCTGCCACATTTCCAAAAACTGCACGTTTGCGGAAGCGAGTTGAGTTTTTACAGCTTGCTTCCGCAAAGAATAAAACTACAGCTCGCGGTTTTTTAATTGTGTGGCGAGAAAACGATAAGCAAGTAACGCGACTTGGTATAACGGCTAGCAAGAAAATAGGGTGCGCCGTAGTACGTAACCGCGTAAAGCGTTATCTGCGGGAGTTTTTCAGACACAATCGCGACAGAATGGCAGCGATGGATATTAATGTCATTGCCCGTAGAGAATCGGCACTAATGGAATATCCAGATTTTGTTCGCGAACTAAATAAAGCCTTCCGTATTATAGGCATGTCCCCATGTTCAAGAGCTGTTTGCTCCTTGTAATTAGGTTATATCAGAAGACGGTTTCTCCGCTTCTTCCTCAGACCTGTCGCTTTTACCCCTCCTGTTCCGAGTATTCCCGTGAGTCCTTAATTCGGCATGGTGTTGTCAGGGGTATGATGCTCGCCTTTGTCCGTATATGTAAATGTCATCCGTTTCATCCGGGCGGCCACGATCCGGTACCCTAACACAAAAGTATACTCTCAGGAGCCACGATGGAAAAGCGAGCTTTTATAGCTGTAGGACTTTCAATTGCTGTTTTTTACCTGTTTTCCATGATATTTGGTCCGGATAAACAGAAGGCTTTACCACCTGCTGCACAAAGTACAGCGTCAGTAAATCCAAGCGGTGACAACAAAGTACAACAACCGGCAGCCTTCCAGAGTCCTGCACCGGTAGCGGGACAAACTCTCTCCGCAAATAATGCTTTACCAAAAGATATCACTGTAGATACAGATTTATATACTGCTGTGTTTTCTTCCAGAGGTGCCAGTTTAAAAAGCCTGACTCTCAAAAAGTATCGAGAAGAGAATGCCACGGAAGCAAAAAAAGTTGTTCTAGGGCATGATTCTGATCCAGGTATATTTTCCTATTCAACGAGAGCATCCGGAATCAATCTTCCTGATAACACTTCCTTCATGGCAGACTCAGACGGGTTTACGATTGAAAAAAGCGGCTCAAGGAAACTGACTTTTAATTATATCTCCGGCCAGGGTTTTACCGTCCGTAAAGTCTACACATTCTCTTCTAGTGTTTATGGTATAACGCTCGAAACCGTCATTTTCAATAACTCCGCTGCCCCTTTAGTAGGGGCTGTCCAACATGTTCTTACTTATCCAGCGGAACCAAAAGTTAAGAATAACCGCTTCGACACAGCAGGTTCATACCTTTTTTCTGATAACAGTATACAATCAAATAAAATAAAAGATGTTTCATCTGCTTCAAAGCGTTATGAAAAGACCATTATGTGGTCTGGTTTTGCAGATAAATATTTTTTGAATGCGATTTTAAGTGAGAAAAACAGCATTGCTTCTGTCGAGTTAAAAAAGAACAGTGCAGGCTTTTTTGAGTCAATTGTTTCATCTCCGCAGTTCACTATCAACCCAGGCCAGTCCTCTTCTGTTACTCACCGCCTTTTTGTCGGCCCTAAAGACATCGATGTACTTAAAGATCAGGGCAACTCCTTGGAACAATCTCTGGACCTTGGTTGGTTTACAGTTATTGCCAAACCACTCCTCTACTCTCTAAAGTTCTTTTACAATTATGTCGGGAATTACGGCATCGCAATAATCATCATTACAATTATTCTTAAGGCGTTCTTCTTTCCGCTCACTCACAAGAGCTACAAGTCGATGAAAGGCATGCAGAAAATACAACCTGAAATGACAAAGCTTCGTGAAAAATACAAAGATGATCGCGATGCAATGAATAAGGCTGTTATGGAGCTGTATCGCGAGCATAAGGTCAACCCTATGGGTGGTTGTCTGCCTATGGTTGTGCAAATACCTGTATTCTTTGCCCTTTATAAGTCATTGATGTTTTCTATTGAACTTCGCCACGCACCATTCTTCTTTTGGGTTACAGACCTGGCAGATAAAGATCCCTATTACGTAACGCCTGTTATAATGGGGATCACTATGTTCGTTCAACAGAAAATGACCCCGTCTAATATGGATCCGATGCAGCAGAAGATGATGCTTGCTTTACCTGTTGTTTTCACATTTATGTTTCTGAGTTTTCCTTCAGGCCTTGTGCTCTATTGGTTGGTTAACAATGTGTTGACCATTGGCCAGCAGATGTATATCAACAAGCTTGTTAAAGACTAGGCAAACGCGGAGTAGAGGATGTATATTCATGATACTATAGCTGCTGTCAGCACACCTCCGGGCAGTGGAGGCATCGGAATAATTCGTGTTAGCGGCGATCAGGCAGCTACAGTTGGAAACACTATTTTTAAACCTGTTTATGACGGTGGCCTTGTAAGCCACCGTTTTTCTTTTGGCACTATCTGTGATGTTAAAAATACTATGAATGTTGACGAAGCTATGGCCGTGTATATGCGCGCACCTCGCTCATATACACGAGAAGATGTTCTGGAGCTTCATTGTCATGGTGGATGGTATGTTGTTGAACGGGTTCTGGCACTTGTTCTTTCATGCGGAGTACGTTTAGCTGAGCCTGGAGAATTTACACGGCGCGCGTTTCTTAACGGGCGAATTGATCTGATTCAGGCTGAGGCAGTCATGGATATTATTGCGTCTACAAACAAATCGGCTCACCATATGGCCCAGAGCCAGCATGAGGGAGGCCTTTCTAATCGTATTGGTGATATACGTATTTTTTTGCTTAATTCATTAGCTTTAGTGGAAGCGTATATCGATTTTCCTGATGACGATCTTGGAGATACAGATGTAGCTGCCATTATTAACTCAGTTGAGAAGGCTCAGTCCTTGATTACCAGCCTGCTATTCACTTTTGAAGAGGGTCGAGTCATACGGGATGGTATATCGGTTCTGATAGTTGGCAAGCCAAACGCTGGAAAATCGAGTCTACTCAATCGATTATTGAATGAAAATCGTGCGATTGTTACTCATATTCCAGGGACAACCCGTGACATTATTGAAGAAACACTGAATATAGATGGTTTGTCTGTTCGTTTACTGGATACGGCTGGCATCCGCCATACTGACGACCTCGTAGAGCAGGAGGGGATTACAAGGGCACTTGAAAAAATTCCTCAGGCAGATCTTGTGCTTGCGGTATTTGATTCTTCTCGAGAGTTCACGAAGGAAGATCAGATGATCTTGGACGCCCTGATTGGCAGCAAGGTAATCACTATTCTTAATAAGACAGATCTCAATCAACAATTTATTTTTCCTGACCAAACCTGTTGTTCTGAGCTAATAAGAATATCGGCAGTTTCAGGTGATGGTCTCGAGCTGCTCAAAAAAACGGTTCGCGAACAGTTCCTCCATTCGACAACATTGGATTCTCGCGAAGCAGTTTCACTATCACGGTCACGTCATCGTGATGCCCTCGTTTCAGCGGCGCAATCTCTTCAGCAGTTTACATATAACTTACGCGACAGAAATTTGGAAATATTGGCACTTGATCTTCGAGGAGCGCTTAACGCAGTGGGAAGTGTTACCGGCCAGACGGCTACAGATGAGGTCCTTGATCGAATCTTTTCATCATTTTGTATTGGCAAATAATGGATTGTACCACGTGAAACTAATTCCAGACGGCGGGCAGTAACTATGATCAGTCATGATAAAATATACGATGTAATTGTAGTCGGTGCCGGTCACGCAGGTTGTGAAGCCGCACTAGCAGCTGCTCGGATGGGCTGCCGCACTCTGCTGCTGACTATTAATCTTGATGCGATTGCATTGATGTCGTGTAACCCATCAATAGGGGGATTAGCAAAGGGGCATCTAGTCAAAGAAATAGATGCACTTGGTGGCGAGATGGGAAAAAATATAGACGCTACCGGCATCCAGTTTCGTATTTTAAACACAAAAAAAGGGCCAGCAGTCAGGGCTTCTCGCGCTCAGGCTGATAAACAGCTCTATCGTTTGCGAATGAAAAGCATTCTAGAAAAGCAGGTTAATCTTGATTTAAAGCAGGGAGAGGTGACCTCTCTGTTTATTGATGAAGAAGAAGTACGTGGTGTAGACCTTCGACCAGGGATCAGGTATCTCTCGCATACTGTCGTCGTTACAACCGGCACTTTCATGCGAGGATTAATTCACATTGGGTTGAATAATTATCCTGGAGGCCGTGCGGGTGATCAGCCGTCAATTGGGCTTTCGGACCAATTAAGAACACTTGGATTTTATGTCGGTAGGTTGAAAACCGGGACACCTGCCCGCCTTGATTCGCGCTCAATTGACTTTACTAAACTAGAAACTCAATATGGCGACAATCCACCACAGCCGTTTTCTTTTTCCACAGACAGAATTACCATGCCGCAAATCCCATGTCACATCGCTTATACCAATCAGCGTTCGCATGATATCATCAGGGCGGGATTGGATCGTTCTCCACTGTATTCCGGAATTATTGAAGGAGTTGGCCCACGTTATTGCCCATCTATTGAAGACAAAGTTGTACGTTTTCCTGAAAAAGACCGCCATCAGACTTTCATCGAACCAGAGGGTTTGGATACGATTGAAGTATATCCAAGTGGCATGTCAACTTCGTTACCAATTGACGTCCAGTCGGCTTTTTATAGATCTATAGTTGGTCTTGAGAGCGTAGAGATAATGAGGCCTGCATACGCAATTGAATATGACTACGTAGATCCAATTCAGCTCCATAACTCTCTTGAAACAAAAAAACTTAAAAACCTGTATCACGCCGGTCAGATTAATGGCACTTCCGGGTACGAGGAGGCTGCTGGACAGGGCCTCATTGCTGGTATAAATGCAGCCCTTCGCGTTAAAGGACTTGAGCCTCTTATCTTGCAGCGCAGCCAGGCCTATATTGGCGTAATGATCGATGATCTTACAACGCTTGGTACCAAAGAGCCTTACCGTATGTTTACATCTCGCGCAGAATATAGACTGCTATTGCGAGAAGACAATGCGGATCTGCGGCTTCGCGAGATTGGTTATCATCTTGGGCTCATATCAGAGAACGAATATACTCTTTTTGTTCAAAAGCGGCTTATGATCAGCGAAGATCTGATGCGTATATCAAGCTCCAGGTTAGCGTTATCAGATAGTCAGCTTGCGGTTCTTGCCCGTATTGGCGTTGAGGATATTCAGAAGGGAACTACACTTGAGCACCTGCTCAAGCGACCAGAGGTCACTTACTCCGATTTGGCTGATTTGGACTCTGTTTCACGTGAAACACCAAAAGTAATACGCGAACAGGTAGAAATACAGACAAAGTACAAGGGCTATATCGATAGGCAATTAGAACAGGTTGAACAGTCGAAAAAACTAGAAACTGCGCGCATTCCTTCGCTTCTGGATTATGCTACTGTAAAAAGCCTGACTACAGAGGTTCGCGAAAAACTTTCAAAAAACAGACCGGACACTCTTGGACAGGCATCCAGAATTCCAGGCGTTACTCCCGCTGCGATCTCTATACTCTCGATAGCTCTGAAATCAGCTTCCTGGAAGGAAACTCCGAAGTAATGTATTCCATTATTGGTAATATCATTGATCAGGAAGCAAAACTACTGAACTTGACTCTTTCAGCTAGTGAGGTCAATTCCTTCGAAACTTTTGCGTCGGAACTCATAAAATGGAACGCTAAAGTAAATTTAACTGCTATTACAAAAAACAATGAAATCGCGATCAAGCATTTTGTCGACTCTCTCGCTCTCCTGCCTTACATAAAAAAAGAAGACCGACTGCTCGATATTGGCTCAGGTGCTGGTATGCCTTCTATTCCACTAAAAATAATCAGACCTGAAATATCGATGGTCTCGGTCGATGCAGTAGCAAAAAAAATACATTTTCAGCGACATATAATCCGTATTTTGAATCTGCAGAACATTGAAGCAATACATGCTCGAATTGAATCACTACAGGAAAAGTATCGTAATAAATTTAGTTTTATTACATCAAGAGCATTTACCAGGCTGGATCGATTTGTCTCACTGGCTGCACCCTTGCTTGCAGATGGTGGTGTGCTAATCGCCATGAAAGGTGATCACGCTGAAAGCGAAATTGCAGAGAGTAACGAGTTAGTACATGCCGATGGTTTCTGCATCACGTCTGTACATTGCTATACTTTGTCACAAAACATGGGAGAGCGAACTCTTACGTTTATTAAACGGCGTGAAAGCCCATAAAATAAGGGCTCAGAGGGTGTCGTCCCAAAAACGGCCTCTAAACGAGTTTAAAGGTGTAGAGAAGACATCCGCCAGGGATATTAGTCTTAATCCTCCACGATTGAATTTAGTGCGAATAGAGTTCGCATGGGTGAATTTATGGGTAAAATGCTGAGAATAAGTTGCAGATGTAAAGAATCTGAACTAGAGTGCTGAGTCGTGCGTGTAAAACAGAAATATTAGAGGTTGAGTCAGTTAATGGACGTACGAATATATTATGAAGATACAGATGCCGGCGGTGTTGTGTATCATGCTAATTACATCAAATATATGGAACGGGCTCGAACGGAGTATTTTCGTACTCATGGCATTTCTGTTATGCATCTAGCCAGGAATGGTTTCGTCTTTCCTGTAGTAAAACTCGAGATCGATTTTAAAGCACCTGCTCTCCATGATGACCTGCTTTCGGTATCAACCAGGCCGACGCGTGTGGGCGGTTCAACCGTAACGCTATGCCAAAACGTTGTCCGTAAGAATGATGGCAAACTTCTGGTATCTGGGTTCATAACTCTTGCGTGTATTAATCCCGCGTTAAAAGCCCGGCGAATTCCTCTGGAGATTCGCAGGATGCTTGAAGCTGAACAGGAAAAATTGCATGACAACAAATAATAGTGATGGTAAGGGAAGCGTCAATAAAGTCAGAATTGAGCGTGTCGCTGCTCTTTACCTGTTGCTCAACGGAGATTTATTGACTCTCGGTAAGTCTGCCAATGAAATCAGGCAACAGCTTCATCCGGCTGGCATTGTTACTTTTGTTGTCGACCGTAATGTCAACTATACTAATATATGTGACTCGAAATGTTCATTCTGCGCCTTTTACCGAACTAAAGATGCCCAGGATGCCTATGTTTTGCCAAGTGAACAGATCTACGCAAAGATTGCTGAGCTTGTAGACCAGGGAGGCACTCAGCTACTGATGCAGGGTGGTCTTAACCCGGAATTAAAAATAGTATTTTTTGAGGAACTCTTCCGGGAAATAAAGAAACGATTCCCGATGGTGCAGAATCATTCTCTCTCTCCGGCAGAAATAACGTGCATAGCCACTAATTCTGACCTGTCACTTGATGAAACGCTCCTCCGTCTAAAAAATGCCGGGCTTGACTCAATTCCTGGTGGTGGTGCCGAGATATTGGTTGACGAGATACGCAGCAGTATTTCACCAAAAAAAATTGGTTGGAAGCAGTGGGGTGAGGTCATGCTGAAAGCCGCTAAATTAGGTATGCCGACAACTGCTACAATGATGTTCGGCAGCTGCGAAAAGCCGGAAGACATCGTCGAACATCTATTTAGAGTCCGGGAAATGCAGGACAATGGTGGATCTTTTACGGCATTTATTCCCTGGACGTACCAACCGGGTAACACCGAGTTGGGTGGCACCACGGCCACAGGAGTTGATTATTTGAAGGTCTTGGCATTATCACGGATTGTCCTGGACAATATTCCTAACATTCAGGCCAGTTGGGTAACACAGGGAGCAAAAATGGGATCGGTGGCACTATTTTTCGGTGCTAACGACCTTGGCGGCACAATGCTGGAAGAAAATGTCGTAGCCGCTGCCGGCTGCAGTTTCTGTATGTCGCAGCAAGAGATGATCACACTGATACAAAGAGCGGGTTTTATAGCTGCTCAGCGTAACACAACCTACTCGATTATTAGGGAGTTTCCGGTTTGAGTACACTCCATAGGCAGGCTGGAACCTGCGAAATCATTACTACCATGGCGCGCTTGAAAGAGGTCGCAGATATACTCGCTAATCAGACAGAAATTGCGGTAGATCTTGAGATGGATTCTCTCCATCATTACCGTGAAAAAGTCTGCCTTGTCCAGGTGTCAACCCGCCGGCAGAGCTGGCTGATTGACCCTTTGGCACTTCCAACACTTGAGCCACTCAGCTCACCACTTGCCGACCCGAAAATCCTGATCGTTATGCATGGAGCTGACTACGATATCCGTTCACTGCATCGTGACTTCGACATAGAAGTAACCAATCTATTCGATACAATGATAGCAGCGCGTTTTTTGAACATTGCCGAGTTTGGTTTGGCGGCTCTATTAAACGGTCGTTTTGGTATAGAGCTGGACAAAAAATACCAAAAAGCGGATTGGAGTAAGCGCCCAATAAGTCGGGAAATGTGTGCCTATGCAACTGCTGATACATCCGATCTATTACCTTTATATGATCAGCTCAGAGAAGAGCTGATTAATAAGGACCGATTGCCGTGGCTTGTAGAAGAAGGAAACCTGGTATGCCAGGCGCGGGTAACTGAAAAAGATGGTCCGTTATTTCTTTATTGTAAAGGTGCTAACAAACTGAGAGGTCACAGCCTTGCTATCCTCGAAGAATTACTGCAGATGCGTGACAGCCAGTCTGAATTGCTGGATCGTCCGCCATTTAAGGTCTTATCTGCTGATACTCTGATTGAGGTAGCAGAGACACAACCCAGGTCACTTCATGATTTATCACTTGTCAGAGGGATGACCCCAGGTCAGCTCCAGCGACATGGGACTGGGATTCTGTCGGCAATTGAACGAGGTATCGCAACTCCTGAAAACAATTTGCCCCGTTTCCCGCGTAACGGTAAAAAAGAGGTATTGGAACGGGTCAAGGAACGGCTGAAAAATCTTAAGTCCTGGAGAGAGAAATATAGTCATAACATAGGGCTAGAACCAGGCCTGCTTGCTCCGAATTGGTTGCTGGAAGCGATTGCCGATACGGAAACAGCTGAAAAAGTGGAGCTTGACGCCATACCAGGAATGAGAGATTGGCAAAAACGACTTTTTAGTGAAGATATGGCACGTGTACTCGCAATGGTCTGAGTGAATGAGAATCCGTGGCGGTTTTACTCTCATTGAGATCATGGTGGTTATGGCCATCATCAGCATGGTGATGTTGCTGGTCATTCCAAAACTCCCTTCATCTGACCAGGAAAATCTAAAAATATCTGCCCGGACTCTGGCTTCTACGCTTCGTTATATGCAGGAAAGGGCGCAAACATCAGGCATACGCTATGTACTGGCAATAGTGCCAGGCACAGAAACCGCTAAGTTTTCCGAGATCAGCGGGGATGGCAGTGCTAAAGAACCTTCTGACCCGCTGCTACAGAAATCAGCAGTTAAAGAGGGCATTATAGTTTCAGATGTCCGTATACCACGTCTCGGAAAAGTTATTGATGGGCAGCTAAAGTTGGATGTTGGTGCTGCGGGTATTCGGGATTTTGTTACTATTCACCTCCGCTCATCTGAGGGTAAGTTCTGGACGGTAATGGCATTCCCCTCAGGTGGTAAAGTCAAGGCATTTGAGGGATATCTAGAGGAACCACCATGAGAGATGATATCTCCGGTTTTACTCTACTTGAAGTAATGGTTTCCCTTGCCATCATGGCCGGAGTAATTCTGACAGTGCTGGGATCGGTCAACTACCACATTGGAATAATAGCCAACGAACGCGACAATACGACGCTGACTCTGTTGGCACGCACCCGGATAGTAGAGTTGGAGCAGGCACCGGTTAAAGGAGAAGGAACATTCGCCCCTTTGAACCCGGAGTTGACCTGGAAATCCGATCTTCTGCCAACCGAACTGCCCGGCCTGCAAAAGCTTGTTGTCAAGGTTAAGCGTAGTGGTAACATTCGGGAGGTGACACTTGTCCGTTATCTCGCGAAATAAAGGTTTCACTCTGCTGGAAGTATTGATCGCAGTAGTCTTGCTCGGCATCCTTTCTGCGGCGCTCTACGGCAGCTATTTTGGCGTTATGCGTGCCAGGGATAGGGCTTCAGCCGGCATGGAATCAAGACGTGAACTTGGCGCGACACTTGATCTGATTCGTCGTGAAGTCTCATCGGCTATGTTTAATCGCAGTGACAAGCGACTTCGGTTTGTAGTAGAGGATCGGGATAATTTTGGAGCTCAATCATCAACTCTTGAACTCACTACACTTGCACCGCCAGACGTGCTGAACCGCAGAGAGTCCGGTATCGTTAACGTCACCTACCGGATGGCCGAAAAAGATAAAAAACGCTCACTGACACGCCAGGAGAAGGATCTGTTTTCCGAAGAAACCAGTATCCCGGCTTATCCACAAATGGAGAGGATAAGCGCCTTTCTGGTTGAATGTTTTGATGGGTCGAAGTGGGTAAAAAGCTGGGATACATCAATAAACGGTACTCCACCAAAGGGAGTGCGTATCACTATACAGTTGGAAGAAGAGGGGAAACCGGTACAGTTCTCGATTCTTTCTAATCCGCGAGTGCGCGGCTTATGATAGGGCGAGTAAAAAACGAATCCGGGTTTGCTCTTATCTTGACTCTGGTAGTAACAGCACTGATGGTAGCCATTGTTGTAGAAATGATTCACCAGGTGTACGTAGATACTTCGCTCAGCCGCGGTTTTCGTGATGGCCAACAGGCTTCGATACTGGCCGAGTCAGGTGTTACTGGTGGTTGCAAGCTATTGCAAACAACTATTTACGGCCGTGACTATACAACTCTTAATGACCTTTGGGCGACACCGCTTAAACTTGAGGACGAAATCGGTACGCTGGTGATTACGATCATTGATGAAAGTGCCAAGATTTATGTTAATGAGCCGGTACTTTCTAACGGCGTAGATGGTCCGTTCCTGCCGGCACTGAAGCGACTTGGTACACGCCTGAAGCTGCCGGAAGATCTCTGGGCAGCAGTTGCCGATTGGGTCGATGACGAAAACCCTCCAACTAACCGTTCCGGCGGGGCTGAGACACCTTACTATCGTACTCTGAAACCGGCGTATAGTGCCCGTAACGGTAAAATGGCTACGCTGACAGAGTTAACTTTGGTAAAAGGCGTTACTCCTGAAATACTTGGCAGACTGCGGCCATATTTAACGATATTCCCCGATCAGGTAAACTCTCCGCGGATAAACATAAATACCGCATCCAAGGAGGTGCTTTCCTCCCTTGACGCTGGTATCGACGACAGCTTGGCGGAAAGAATAATAGAAAAACGGCGATTGACACCTTTCAAATCTACAGGTGAGCTTTCGCAGGTTCCCGGAATGGAAACAATTGCCACGGGCCTGGTCGGTCGAATCAGTGTCAATAGTCATCTGTTCAGAATTACATCCGTTTCCAGAGTAAAAGAATCAGCACGGACAGTCGAGGCGGTCGTGCGTTTATCAGGTGAAGTCTTATCGTGGCAGGAATACTGAAAAGCCACAAATAAATCAGTAGGTGAGGGTGCCGCGTACCATGGATTATCTGATTTTACAGGCTGAAGAAAAACGTTTGACGGTCGCCCATTTCGAAATATCAAGGCGTTCCACGGAACTTGTCGGGGCCGCTACGATTGAGCTGGATGAAGGCCGCTCACTAACAGATGCAGTCCAGCAAATAGCCGAAAAAATTAACGGTTCTCCGAGAGTCGTGCTCTGCCTCCCCCCGATCCTGTTTGCTCAGCGATCAGTATTGCTTCCCTTTAGCGATCTGCGTAAAGTCAGGGAGGTCCTGCCGTCACAATTACAGGGCGACATTGCATTGCCGGTAGAGGAACTTTCTCTGGATGTTATGCCGGTTGGAGATGGCCAGTTTCTGGCATTATGGGCTCGTAAAAGTGATATAAGCGCAGCAATAGAACTATTCCGCAATGCAGGAATAGAGCCGCATATTGTCACTTCAATAACCTTCGCTCTGGCTGCTCTGCCAGGAATACCGCCTGACTGTGCTGTGTGCGACAGTAGAACGCTGTCGCTGTTAAAAGGCGGGCGACTAACGTATTTCCGGGCATTTAATTCTTCTGTGACAAGTACGATGATCGCTGCAACGCTGGCGGCACTTGAACTCTCCGGTGAGGAAATCACGACGCGTCTCTGTACGATTGGGCAAGAGGAAGACCAGCTATCAGATGCTGACACACTTTCATTACTGATTGAGAAAGTGGAATTACCGCCGGAGATGGGCCACCTGTTCAAAAACGACGAAACTTTTCAGCAGTTGGCTGGCTTCTATGCCGTGGCGCGTGCCTGTTTTGCCGGTACGCTCCCAGATTTTAGACAGGGTGAGCTTGCCTGGACCGCAGGAGATGCTTCTCTGCGAAAAAAATTGTTTCTTAGCGGGATTTTGTCTGCTGTCATTATCCTGTTACTGTTCGTCAATACCGGAATCCAGTATCGTGCTGCCGTATCTGATATATCCTCTCTTAACAAATCGATTGCGTCAATCTATCGCGAGATATTCCCTTCCCGTCCTAAAGCGGTTGATGAAATCTCAGAAATAAAAGGGGAAATCAGAAAACTTTCTGGTATCGAAAGCTCAAACGGCTACCTTGATACTCTAAAGAAACTGGCCGAAGCCAAAAATAGCATCAATGGTCTTTACGAAGCAGAGTTGGAGGGGCGTAACTTGAGAGTAAAAGGAGATGCCCGCTCTGCTCAGGCGGCAGACGAATTTAAAGCTGCTCTTGCACCGCTGCTGGCAACTGTAGAATTGGGTGAAGTCAAGAGCCGCCCTGACGGTACGGTCGGGTTCTCTCTGACTGGAACGCTCAAGGAGGGATCAAAATGAGGCCTTTGGAAGTTATCCGTGAACAGTGGGAGGGCCTTGATAGCCGAACACGCTTATGGAGTGGGTACGCGCTCATAATATTGCTTGCTGCTGCGGTCGGTTGGTCTACTTTGAACGGCAAAGTACAGGCGCTGGAAAAAAAACGCGCGGCCCGTGAAACAGTGCTGAAGGAATTGTTGCCGATAAAAGTCGCATATCTGTCCGCTCGCCAGTCCTCAGACCAGTTAAATGGCCGTATAGCTTCACTGCGCCCGGATGATACACCTGCTAAAATAATAGAAGATACCGGCATAAAGGGTAAATCTGTTAAAATAGTTTCAATAAAGGGTGAAGAACGGAGTGGTTTTAGCGAAGATGCGGCCGATATACGTATCGATAGTCTTACGCTGAATGAAGCAACCAATCTACTGTACCGAATCGAAAAAGGGAATCGACCGGTTATTATTAAAAAATGTAATCTGCGTATGCGTTTTGATGACCCTTCCCGCTGTGATCTGACGCTTGTTATGGCGCTACTTAAGTCGGTTGCCGGCCCGGCAAAACCATGAAAATTGCTTTGCTGGCACGCAGATCCGGGATTGTCGTTGCGGTTTTGGCTCTTTTCATAATATTTTGCTACATTCTTTTCCCAACAGGCAAGATAGATGCTGTACTTGGCCGGGTTCTCTTACAACAGGGATTGACACTTTCGCCTTCGGTTCACAAAACATTGCTTCCTGGTCTTGCTTGGGATAACTTTCTGCTTTCCTCAGAAAAGGGGCCACTCCTGAAATGCGAAACGCTTCAGGTCAGAGCGCTTTTGCTTCCACTTTTTATTGGTCGGGCGGTTTTTGCCGGTAGCGCTGCAATAGGGAAGGGACAGTTGGAGGTACGGCACGCTCTGAACGGTAAAGCGGCACTGGATCTTAACGCAGAAGGTATATCCTTTGCGGAAATTCCTTTTTTTAAGAACGTTCTGGGCGCCAAAACATCAGGTAATCTCTGGAGCAAGG
The DNA here is from genome assembly GCA_903875605.1 of uncultured Geobacteraceae bacterium. Classification (GTDB taxonomy): domain Bacteria; phylum Desulfobacterota; class Desulfuromonadia; order Geobacterales; family Pseudopelobacteraceae; genus JACRCG01. The sequence goes on from CAIQWT010000007.1 coordinate 90,024, forward strand.
GTACACTGCAGCGGAGTGCGAAAGGTTTAAGTGGTGACCTCAAGGTTGAAGTAAAACAACTTGAATTTTCGGGTGTCAAGTTGGGAGCATTTCCTCTGCCTGACGCGACAAATCTTAAATCACAGGGTATGATAAGAGTCAGTGACGGACAAGTCCGGCTGGAAAGTTTTACACTGGAAGGTGATGGCATCTACATGCGGTTGTCGGGAGATCTCCCTTCGGGCGCTAATGCTGCCGTGACGCCTCTCAACATGAGCCTCGAAATTATGCCCAAGCCGGATTTTTTGGAAAAGCAAAAACTGGTATTTATGCTGCTGGCCAAGTTCATGGCTTCTCCGGGAGTGTATAAAGTACCTATCAAAGGAACGCTGCTAAAACCGGAGATTCTATAGATGAAAATAGGCCTGCTGGGCGGCAGTTTCAACCCGGTTCATAATGCTCATCTGCAAATTGCCGATGAGGCTAAACTGGTCTGCGGTCTCAATAGGGTTTTTTTTATTCCGGCAGCAGATCCACCACATAAGCCGTTGGCTGGCGATATTTCCTTTGAGATTCGTGCAGAAATGGTTAGCATGGCTATCGCAGGCAGTCCGGACTTCTCGATTTCAACTGTCGAAGCAGAGCGTGGCGGTAAATCATATTCTATCGACACGATCAGAACATTCCGGGAGCATTTTGCGGATGACGAACTCTTCTTTATAATAGGGGGAGATTCCTTTCTGGAAATAGGAACGTGGCGCTGTTATGCCGATATTTTCCGCTCGTGCAATCTGATTGTAGTAGAGCGCCCCGGATGCCAAATTACCAATCCTTTTAAGGCACTGCCGGAAACAGTAAAAGAGGTCTTTCGCCTTGAAGATCAAACTGGTTCCCTTATTCATGAATCGGGGAAAGTTGTGCATTTTATAACCGGCACGCCGCAAGGGTTTTCTTCTACTGAAATCCGACGGCTTGCCGCCACCGGGGCGGATTTTTCCCGATTTGTACCACCAGACGTAGCAGCATATATCTCGCAACAAAGGATCTACCACAAATGCCTGTAAAAAAAACAGAAACTGCCGAAAAGGCGACCCTTACCCCCACTGAGCGTGCACTTAAATGCGCTGAACTGGCCTACGACAAAAAGGCATTTGATATCTGTGTGCGCAACATCTCACGGGTATCATCCATTGCCGACTACATGGTTATTATCTCAGGTTCTTCGGACAAACAGAACCAGGCAATTTCCGACAATATCCGCACCGGACTGAAAAAATTCGGCAAGGTGAACGATATCGAGGGCGCTAAGGATGGCCGATGGATTGTTATGGATTACGGCGATGTGCTCGTACATATCTTTCATGACCAGATCCGCCGATATTATGATCTGGATGGACTATGGGGAATGGCTCCAGAACTTGAGTTGCCCCCTGAAATCAAAGCGTCCCGTAAGGAATCAGATTTTTGAAAATAAAAGTGCTGTGGGTCGGTAAAAGTCGTGACCCATGGGTCAAGGATGCGATCGACGAATACGCCGGTCGTATCCGGCGCTATAATCCTATAGACCTGATTGATATACGCGATGAGAAGGGCGCGGAGGCGGAAGAGATGCGCCGCCGTGAGTGCGAGCGTCTGGATAAGCAGATCTCGCCCGGGTCAACCCTGATTTTACTGGATGAGCGGGGCGAGCAGATGGATTCTCCTGGCCTTGCTTCATTTGTTGGCAAACAGCGCGACAGTGGAGTTGGGGAGCTTATCTTTGTCATTGGCGGTGCTTATGGCTTTTCCGAAGAATTTCGCCGTCGTGGCAAGCTGCTGGCCTTGTCTAAAATGACCTTTACCCACCAGATGGTACGGGCTTTTCTGTTGGAGCAAATATACCGTACGTTTACTATATTGAATGGCGAGCCATATCATCACTGACGGGAAGTTATGAATGAAGAGAGAAAATCTCCATAGCGGCCATCGTGAGCGATTGCGGAAACGCTTTCTGGAAGAGGGACTGGACAGCTTTGATGATCACCAGGTACTGGAGCTATTGCTGTTTCAGGTGATTCTTCGGGGAGATACGAATATAATCTCCCACCGTTTAATGCAACGCTTTGGTTCACTTTCCGCGGTGCTGGAGGCCGATCCCGAGGATATAGCCTCAGTTGAAGGGCTAGGCTATAAGGCCGCTGCATTCATGGCGATGATTCCCCAGGTGACCCGCAGATATTACCAAGACCGGGTATTACTTGACCGCCCAAAGCTAAGCAGTTCCTCAGCGGTGGCGGAATATCTCATCCCGCTTATGGCAGGGCGACCGGAGGAGGTCTTTTACGTTCTCTGCCTTGATACGCAATGCCGGGTGCTCTATCCGGCACTAATCAGTGAAGGAACCGTAAAAGAAGCCGCTGTTTATCCCCGTCATGTAGTTGAAGTGGCGATCCGGCACCGCGCCGCCTCAGTGATCTTCGCCCACAACCACCCCGCCGGCACATCCACCCCCTCTCCTCAGGATCACCATCTCACTAAAATATTGGTTCAGGCCCTTGGCCCCCTGGATATAAAAGTACTGGATCATATTATTGTCGCCTCAAATAACGCCTACAGCTTTGCCAGTGAAGGCGTTTTGCCGGGTTATGAGGCTTAATAGCAAATTTCCTAAACCAACACACAATATTGTTTACAGACCAAACATAATGTATATTACCTGGTTAAAAGGGGTGCAAATTATGAAAAAACCACTTGTATTAATGATTATAGACGGCTGGGGGATCAACTCCAACCCTTCTCACAACGCTGTTGCCCTTGCTAAAACTCCCAACCTGACGAAATATTTGAATGATTACCCTCATACAGCAATTCGTACTTCCGGTATGGCGGTTGGTCTGCCGGACGGGCAAATGGGCAACTCTGAAGTCGGTCACCTCAATCTGGGGGCAGGTCGGGTTGTGTATCAGGAGTTGACACGTGTTACAAAGTCGATCCTCGATGGTGACTTTTTTACCAATCCGACACTACTGGATTGTATCGCCAAGGTCAAAGCGTCGGGCGGAAGACTACACCTTTCCGGTCTGCTCTCGGATGGTGGGGTGCATTCTCATAACACCCACTTGTATGCACTGCTGGAACTGGCCAAACGTGAAGGCTTAAATCAAGTATTCATTCATTGTCTGCTGGATGGTCGTGACACGCCCCCTCAGAGCGGTGCAGAATATCTTGCACAACTGGAAGCGGAGATTCTACGCATCGGTGTTGGCACGATTGCAACAGTTATGGGGCGCTACTACGCAATGGATCGTGACAATCGCTGGGACAGAGTAGAGAAGGCCTATAACGCAATCGTATGTGGTGAGGGTGAACGGTGCGTTTCCGCAAAAGAAGCAGTTGAGCAAAGTTACGCAGCCAGTGTGCATGATGAATTTGTTGTCCCTGTTGTGATTGGCGAGGATACTGCGCTCAACAATGGCGACGGTTTTATATTTTTCAATTTCCGCTCTGATCGTGCCCGGGAAATTACCCGCGCACTTGCTTTGAATGATTTCAGCGGTTTTGAACGCAAGAAAAGAGCACAATTATCGGGCTATGTCTGTCTTACCGAATACGATGCAACATTCGGTCTGCCCATTGCCTATTACTCCACAGAGTTAACCAATATCCTGGGAGGTGTCCTTGAGGATGCCGGCTTAAGGCAGTTGAGAATTGCCGAAACCGAAAAATATGCCCATGTCACGTTCTTCTTTAATGGCGGAGTGGAAACTCCTTTTGTTGGTGAGGATCGTGCCCTGATTCCATCCCCCAAAGAGGTTGCTACTTATGATCTGAAGCCGGAGATGAGTGCCGGACTTGTAACTGATGAAATGCTGGCACGCCTGGACAGTGACCTATATGACGTGATTATTCTTAACTTTGCCAACTGCGATATGGTCGGGCACACCGGCATCGAAGCGGCTGCCATTAAGGCGGTAGAGACGGTGGACGCCTGTGCTGGACGGATTATCGCAAAAATCCAGGAATTGGGGGGCGCAGTGCTGATCACCGCCGACCACGGCAATGCCGAACAGATGTGTGATGAAAACGGTGAGCCATTCACCGCCCATACTACCAATCCGGTCTGGTTGGTGCTGGTGGATGAGAGTCGTAAAGAAATTACATTGCGAGAGGGTGGTCGCTTGGCTGATGTTGCACCAACGATGCTGAAGATGTTAGGTCTGGCACAGCCGAAAGAGATGAGCGGGGAGAGCCTGCTGTGATGGCAGAAGAGTAAAACAAGTAGTAAATACTGGAGAATAAAAACCAAGCGAGGGCACATGTACCCTGAAGCGGATGATTTAAGCGAATATCTGGTTTCCGATGCAATTATTGACTGGCAGAATCCGAATGTTCTGCAGAAGGCCTTGGAACTAACAAAGTCATTATCAGATGACGTTGCCAAAGCCATCTGTTTGTATGAGTGGGTGAGAGACACTATTCCCCATTCCAATGATGCCGGCATCGACATTGTCACCTGCACAGCGAATGAAGTTCTTCAACATGGTACCGGGATCTGTTTTGCAAAAAGCCACCTTCTGGCCGCTCTGCTCCGGGCGGTAAATATTCCGGCCGGATTCTGCTATCAGGTCTTGCGCCTGGATCCACCCGTAGATAATGAACCGGTTTTACACGGTTTTAACGCCATATACATTACAACTATCGCTAAATGGATTCGTGTCGATGCGCGGGGTAATACCAATGGTATAAATGCTCAATTCAGTTTGAAGAAAGAGCAGCTTGCCTTTGCCATGGATCCGCTCGCCGACGAATTCATTTACGAAACAATTTTTGCGGCACCGGTGAGTAGTGTGGTCAATAGGCTGAAAATGTACAATATTGTAAGTGAGCTGTGGCTGGATTTACCGCAGTCTCTGTAATTCCTCTGAATCAGAAATCAAATAGTACAAGCGGAGATAGATAAGGGCGCCACTATCCGCCATAACGGAGGCAACATGAAAACCGCAAACATTCCTGCAACAAATCAACAATTCCCTATCGGCAAGATTATCTGTCTGGCACGCAATTATGCCGAGCACGCCAGGGAACTTGGCAACGAAATCCCGACAGCGCCGGTTCTTTTTATGAAACCTGCCTCGTCGGTTATCAGCGATGGCGAGGCGGTACAGATTCCGGATTACTCGCAGGAGTGTCATTATGAAGTTGAGCTGGCTGTCTTGATCGGCAAAGTTGCACGCAATGTAATGGCTGAGAGTGCTCTGGAGTACGTCGCCGGTTACGGTGTTGCCATTGACATGACGCTGCGGGATGTGCAAAATCAGCTTAAAGCCAAGGGGCTTCCCTGGGAGATTGCCAAAGGCTTTGATACCGCCTGTCCACTGTCTGATTTTGTACCGGTCGGCGAAGTGGCAGATCCTCACAATCTGAATCTTAAGCTTGCAGTCAATGATGAAGAACGTCAGAATGGCTGTTCTTCAGACATGATCAACCGCATTCCCCAAATTATAGCCCACATTTCATCAATCTTCACCCTGGAGCCGGGCGATATTATATTAACCGGTACTCCGGCAGGCGTTGGTCAGGTGCATGCCGGTGATGTCATGAAAGCTGAGATAGTTTCGGTAGGAAGCTTAATAATACCGGTCAGCTGACCTACCTTCCCATGGCTAAAGCGTGGGTTTTTCGCGAACATGATGGTGATAATCGTGCGAAATAAACACACTAGACATGAAAAAAGATTGCCGAGGATAATCCGTCTGCTAAGGAGACTGCGCCCTTTTGAGCTGCCGGTAACCCACAGGCACAATAGCGTCGCACTCTTTCAGGGCGGGAAACAGTTTTTTGAGGCACTTTTTACCGCTATCCGCTCCGCCGAACGCACCATTCTGCTGGAATACTACCTTATCCGCGATGATCATATCGGCACCGGTCTGGCGCGGGAATTGACCGCCGCTGTCCAGCGCGGAGTGAAAATCAAGTTGATTTACGATTACATTGGCTGCCTTGAAACGCCCTCCTCATATTTTAAACATCTTGCACGTCAGGGTATTAAGCTACTCCCTTTTAATGTCCCCTCTTTCAGTCAGGGTGTGTACTGGTTTGATAAGCGCGATCACCGTAAAATGACTATTATTGACGGGGCGTTAGCTTTTCTCGGCGGTCTTAATGTCGGTGATGAATACGCTGGTGGTGTTGTTGGTAACAAGAGCTTCCGGGATCTGGGTTTTAGTATCCAGGGTGATGCAGTAGGTGAGTTGGAAGCTTTTTTTAACGAAACATGGAGCCGGGAGAGGGATAACATATCAGTGCTGGAGCAGGCGAAGCTTCCGCGCCAGGCCGGCAGTAAAGTCGGGGATGCCGCTGTCAATATCATTAGCGGCGGTCCGCGGCAGCGGCGCTCTTATATACGCGAGGCATTCCAGGTTAATATTGCATCAGCTGCCGAAGAAATTCTGATTGCCACCCCGTACTTCGTGCCAGGTCCACGTATCATCCGCTCCCTGCTGCGGGCTGTGCGCCGCGGAGTGCTGGTAAGACTTCTCCTGCCTGCTCGCAGTGATGTGCCATTAATGCTTGTGCTCGGTCGGAGTTCATACGCAACTCTGCTGCGCGGCGGTGTTGAAATATTTGAACTGGAACGTGAAATTCTGCACGCCAAGGTTATGCTGATTGATGGCGAGCGAACGGTTATAGGCTCTGCCAACCTTGATCAGCGCAGCTTCCATCGAAACTTTGAAATCAACTGCCTGGTCGATAACGTACAGTTTGGCGGTCAGATACGGGAATTACTGCTGGAAGAGATCGCCTGTTCGCGTCCGGTGGAATTGGATATTCATGAACAAAGGGGAGTGTTGATACGGATTTTAGAGCGTGTGGTCAAGTTGTTTGGATGGTTTTTGTGAAGAGCATGCCGCATACACGAAAGCAGGCAACAGATCGTGGATCAAACCGGTAACATGGTCAGCCTGATAGACAGTCATTGCCACCTCGACCTGGAACCCCTACACTCCTTGCTACCGCATATTGTGCAGGAAGCAAGGAGTGTAGGAGTTTGCGGGTATCTTGTTCCGGGTGTTAATCCCGATGGCTGGCCAGGCATATCAGCTCTGGCGGAAGAAAACTTTCAGATACTGCCGGCGTATGGAATCCATCCGATGCATGCCGGATGCCTGGATGATTTTGTGCTGGAGCAACTGCGGCAACGAGCATTGCAGGGCATTGCAATCGGTGAAATTGGCCTTGACCCCTCATATCATGTGCCGATGGAGCTGCAGGAGCGGGTTTTTCGTGATCAGCTACGGTTAGCAGTCTCCTGCGGTTTACCGGTTTTGATTCATTGCCGGCGTGCTTTTCAAAGGGTCTTGACAATTATGGTCGAAGAACATGCCGACCAGGTTGGCGGGATCATGCATGCCTTCTCCGGTTCGGTAGAAATGGCGGGAGAGTTTATTCGGCTTAATTTTGCCATCTCCATCTCCGGGACGGTTACCTGGAATAATGCCGTCAAGCCTTTGCGTCTGGCCTGTGAGCTGCCGTTAGAGCATCTGGTGCTTGAAACTGACGCCCCGGATATGACTCCACAACGGTATCGCGGAGTTTTCAACCGACCGGCCTGGATAACGGAAACTGCGCAACGAGTTGCGGAGGTTCGGGGCTGCCCGCTAGAAGATATTGCTCGGGCCACAACGGCTAATGTCCGCCGGATACTACGGAACGTCAGCGATTCCCCATGAAGCTGGACTTTACAATATTCTGTGCTAGTATTTATCAGTTACGTTTCTATTGCCAAGGAGTCATACCATGAAATATGTCCTGCTACTGCTGACCTGCTGCGTTATTACAATAAGCGGCTGCACTATGATAACCGCCTGGAAAAGTATTCCTCCTCCCGGTGGCTGTGATCAGTGCCATAAAGTGCCGATCAGCACTAACTGGCAAGTAACTTACCAGGCAGCGATGATATCCGATGAACGTGGCCGCCTCGCCTTCCAGACACCTGAATACAATCAGCCTTCTTTAGGTGGACAACAGCCGCTGCTGGATGGCAAAAAAGTGGAGGAAAAAGCCTGTTTCGACTGCCATAAAGCTCCCACTCCGGCACATAAGCAGCATAAAGGGCGCTTTCATCACTAAAAGATAAATCCACCTTAAGAGGATACCGATTATGTCACTGGACACATTTAAATCGGCACGGAATCTGGCAGTAAAAGGCCACAACTACAAAATATACGCAATAGAAGCTCTTGAACAGGCCGGGATTGGTGCTGTTTCCCGCCTCCCCTTTTCTCTGAAAATCCTGCTGGAAAATCTGCTACGCCACGAAGATGGGCAGACCGTTACAAAGGATGACATCAGAGCCTTTGGGCTTTGGCTCGACACGCGTTCTTCTTCCTGTGAAATTGCTTTCAGCCCCGGTCGTGTGCTGATGCAGGATTTTACTGGGGTTCCTGCAGTAGCCGATCTTGCCGCCCTTCGAGATGCAGTTGCGCGCGCAGGAGGCGACCCGACGACGATAAACCCGTTGATTCCGGTGGATCTGGTTATCGATCACTCGGTGCAGGTAGACAGTTTCGGCAATCCGGATTCCTTCGCCGTTAATGTAGCCTGTGAGATGCAGCGTAACCGTGAGCGCTATGCTTTTCTGCGCTGGGGCCAGAATGCGCTGCGTAATTTTCGGGTGGTACCACCTGGAACCGGCATCTGTCACCAGGTTAACCTCGAATATCTTGCGAAGGTTGTCTGGTCTGATAGTGATGGCGAGAAAGATACGGTTGCTTACCCTGATACCCTGCTGGGAACTGATAGTCATACCACCATGATCAACGGTCTCGGCGTGCTTGGTTGGGGAGTTGGCGGCATCGAGGCTGAAGCTGCGATGCTTGGCCAGGCGGTTTCAATGCTGATTCCAGAAGTGGTAGGCGTGCGTCTTTCGGGGGATCTCAAGCCTGGCGTTACCGCTACGGATCTGGTGCTTACGCTTACGGAGCAGTTGCGGAAAGCCGGCGTTGTCGGTAAATTCGTTGAGTTCTTCGGGCAGGGACTTGACAGCCTGCCGTTGGCCGACAGGGCAACCATTGCTAACATGGCCCCTGAATATGGCGCAACGTGCGGGTTTTTTCCGGTAGATGCTGAAACAATAGTTTTTTTAAGTGCGACCGGACGGGACACACAGGCAACATCGCTAGTCGAAGCGTACTGCCGCGCTCAGGGCTTGTGGCGCGACTCAGATTCTCAAGAACCGCTCTTCAGCCAGATAGTCTCCCTTGACCTTGATACGGTTGTTCCCTGTCTGGCCGGCCCGCGGCGACCACAGGATCGGGTGCCGCTGACACAATTACTGCAGGTGACTACTGCAACGATCCCTGCCGGAGAAGAAAATCTGCAGGTGCCGCTCGCAGAGAATGGAGTAACATTAGCGCATGGGGCTGTAGTTATTGCAGCAATTACCTCCTGTACTAATACCTCAAATCCGGGGGTGATGCTGGCAGCAGGACTGCTTGCAAAAAAAGCTGTGGAGGCTGGACTGGCGGTCAAGCCGTGGGTCAAAACATCACTTGCTCCCGGTTCAAAGGTGGTAATGGAGTATCTTCAGCAGTCAGGTCTGTATGAGTATCTGGTTCAGCTCGGCTTTGATCTGGTTGGTTACGGATGTACAACCTGTATTGGTAATTCCGGCCCCCTTCCTGAAGCCGTTGAAGCAGCGGTTCAGAAAGGGAATCTGGTTACAGCGGCGCTCCTCTCCGGCAACCGTAATTTTGAAGGACGTATTCACCCGCAGGTCAAGAACAGCTGGCTGGCATCGCCGCCACTCGTCGTGGCCTTTGCATTGGCCGGAACAACCAAAATAGACCTGACCAATCAGCCTCTCGGGATCGGTAGTGGCGGTCAACCGGTGTATCTGCATGATATCTGGCCTTCATCAGCGGAGATAGCAGCGCTGCAAAGCAGGATTGCACCGGAAATCTTCTGTCGCAGCTATGCCGACGTTTATGTCGGCACGTCCGAATGGCAGCAACTGCCGATCGGCAATAGTGCCACCTACCCTTGGGACCAGGATTCCACCTATGTCAAGGAACCGCCGTTTTTTCAGGGTCAACAATCCGGGACGGAAAAAGCGTTGCCCGGTACCATGCGGATCCTTGCCCTGCTTGGCGATTCCATTACAACAGATCATATTTCGCCGGCCGGCTCAATCCGTCACGACAGCCCGGCAGGGCTTTATCTCCAACAACAGGGGATAGCCATCAGCGATTTCAACTCCTACGGTTCACGGCGTGGCAACCATGAGATTATGATGCGCGGCACGTTTGCCAACATCCGCCTGCGCAATGAAATAGTGGCGGAACGGGAAGGCGGTTACACGCGCCATTTCCCCGAGGGTGAAGAACTGCCGATCTTTGATGCCGCCATGCGTTATCAGCAGGAGGGGACGCCACTGGTGATCATCGCCGGAAAAGAGTACGGTTCCGGGTCGAGTCGCGACTGGGCGGCGAAAGGGCCGTTGCTGTTGGGAGTTTCAGCCGTGATTGCCGAGAGTTTTGAGCGAATTCACCGCTCAAACCTGATCGGTATGGGGATTCTTCCGCTACAGTTTCTCGATGGCGATACCCGCTTGACACTCAAGCTCGACGGCAGCGAAGTTGTGGAAATGATGCCGCCGGATGGAGAGCCGTTGACCGGCAGGACCTTCACTGCGGTCATCCATTACCAGGACGGTCGTGACGTGCAAATATCGCTGCGCTGTCGTCTGGATACGGTGAATGAAGTCGCCTATTTCAGGGCTGGCGGGATTTTACCGTATGTGCTGAGAAGATATCAGGGCTAATTGCCGTCACGGCTGAAGCGGTAACCAACGGCGCGCACCGTTTGAAAATGTTTTGGGTGAGAAGGATCAGGTTCAAAATATTTACGGAGCCGGACGACAAAATTGTCCAGTGTTCTGGTCTCGGTATCACTGCTATAACCCCAGACAGAACGTAGCAGATCGCTGCGATGAATGGCCTGCCCCTCCTTATGGAAAAAGAGTGACAGCACCCGCACTTCCATTTCGGTAAGGTCAATCTCTCCCTGGGCTGTTCTGGCCCGGTACGAGAGCAGAAACACTTCGTTGTCGCCAAAACGGTACCCCTCCTCCACCGGCTCCGGGCGATACCATGAAGAGCGCCGCAGCATTCCTTTTACCCGCAGCAGGAATTCCACCAGATTGAACGGTTTAGTCAAGTAATCATCTGCGCCGTTTTCCAGCCCCTCCACCCGGTCTGTCTCTTCGGAGCGCGCCGTCAGCATCAGAATAGGTACGCGCGGATCGAGCAATCTAATGGCACGGCACGCCTGAAAACCATCCATGCCCGGGAGCATGACATCCAGAATGACAAGGTCGAAATGCTCAATCTCAAGCGTTGAAAGAGCCCGCTCGGCAGTTTCAAAATGGCTGACCCGGAATCCCTCTTCCTCCAGATTAAAACAGATACCTCGCGCCAGATGGATTTCGTCTTCAACAAGCATGATATGTGGTTTGTCATCCGTCATTTAAGTCGCCTCACGCTGCGGGAAATTTAACAATAAACGTGCAGCCTTTGCCCGGTCCATCGCTGGTTACACCAACCGTGCCGCCATAACCGTTGATTACGGTTTCTACGATGTATAGACCGAGACCGGTGCCCCGGACGTTATTGCCAGGCGGTTGGACCCGGTAGAAACGGTCAAAAACTTTTTTCAGCTCTTTCCTGTCCAGCCCCCGGCCATGATCCTGCACTGAGAGTTGCAGCCATGTTCCGCTCTTTACCAGCTTTACAATTATATCTGGACTTTGCGGTGAATAGAGCACCGCATTTTCAAACAGGTTGCGCACCACCATGCCCATCTCTTCTGGATCGACCAGAGCCCTCAATGATGGCACCGCTTCGAATGAAATGCTCCCCCCTTGAGGCAGAGTGACACGCTCACGCTCGACATGCTCGCTCACCAATTGCGTCAGATCGGTCAATCGTCTTTCGGAATGTTTGCGACGTTGTTCGAGGCGGGCTGCCATCAGCAGATTGTTTATCAGATAATGGAGCCGGTCAGTGTCGGCCAGCATGGTTCCGACAAAAGAGTCGAGGCGTTCTTCAGATGGCCTGCGCAAGCGGATTGTCTCCAAGTGGAGCTGGATAGATGCGAGCGGTGATTTTAATTCATGAGTGACCTGGGAGATGATGTTGCGCTGTTGCAGATACAGGTTTGACTGGCGGTTCCAATAGACAAATATCACGTACACGCCGATCAGGATCAGTACCAGCATGACAAGACCTTCAACCATAACCGGCCAGTTGGCTCCCTGGCCGAGCAGCTCCGGGCGGTATTTTTCGGCCAATTCACGGAACTCGCGGTGTTTGCCGATAAACCAGTAGATCCAGAATACGACAACGGTAATCCAGACCAGCTGTATGGCTATCAGGGCCATTATCGGATGGAAGATGCGGCGTAAAATATTCATAAGTTTTGGCACCTTGTCGCGTGTTGTTTTGTAACTTGTGCATCCTGCCGCTTTCTGCTACATTTGCGCGCCTGAAACAGAGTTATAATTACCTTGTGGAGTGTATGTCAATGGCTAGTGTCGATTTCAAGAGACTCAACCGGCAGATGATGATTTACAGGATTGTACAGACAATATTAACGGGACTGCTGATTGTCCTGGCAATAGTTTTTCAGGGCCAGTTTGCTGTCCTCCATAAGCCCGGTCAGTTTTTCAGCAGTATCATTGCAGCTATTGCGGTACAGTTACTGCTGATATATCCGGTTTACCGTCTGGCCTGGCGCGATGCCGGTGTAGAAATAGAAGGAAGTCAGCCAAGTTTGACAGTCGTTCAGCAGACCGCCTTGCGTAAAAAAAGACTGATCGGCGATCTGTGGAAATTCTGCGGTGTGGCGTTCTTTATGGTCTTTGTCGCGCTGGTTCCGGACGCAAAAAAGTCGGTTGGTGCGATACCGGTACTTGCCACCACAATCTTCTCGTTTCTGCTTACCTGTCTGATGTATTTCCAGTGTTTTAACTTTAGTGCAAAAAAACGGATGAAATCTTTGTAGGTGATAACCGGTTAGCCGCCCTCCCCTTAGAGCCTGTGTAGTGGCGCATTCAATGCGCCACTACACGCAATCAAAAAACGCTTTCATCTTGTGAAATACTTCCGCTGAATCCCCTTTGATAATCTCCGTATCCGGTAGCGAACGCAGAAAAATTCTGCCGTAACTCTTGTTCAGTACGCGCCGGTCAAGAATCAACACCGCTCCGCGGTCATCGCGGCTCCGAATCAGGCGGCCGAATCCCTGCCGGAATTTAATAACCGCCTGCGGCACAGAAAAATCACGGAACGGGTCGCCGCCGTCGGCCTTGATCTTTTCTGCGCGGGCCTGCTGCACCGGATCAGTCGGCACCTGGAACGGCAACCGTGCAATGATCACCAGTCGCAGCGCCTCCCCTTTGACATCAACACCCTCCCAGAATGAATCCGTGCCGAACAGCACCGCGTTGCCCTCTTTGCGGAACTGTGTCAACAGAGTATGGCGGCCGGTTTCACCCTGTTTGAGTGAAGTAAGGCCGAGCCGTGACAACTTGGGAGACAGTGCCTGGTACACCCGATTGAGCAGGTCGTAGGAGGTAAAGAGGATAAAAACACCACCGCGTGAAATCGTAACAGCCTTGAGTATATGCTCCTCAAGCGCTTCCCGGTAGCCTGGTACGGTCGGTTCCGGCATGTCTTCAGGTATGGCAACAAAAACCTGGCTGGCATAGTCAAATGGTGATGCCAGCTGCAGTTCGGTGATGCGCTCTTTGGGGAGCAGCGTAAAACCGTTGCGTTTTTTCAAGTAGCCGAACTGTCCCCCCACTGTCAGCGTTGCGGAAGTAACGATGATGGTTTTGAGTTTGTCGAGGACGGTCTCTTTGAGTTGAGCCGAGATGTCTAGCGGCGCTGCTGTCAGGCGGGCCTGAACGCCTCGATTATTACGCTTGGTTTCAATCCAGCGACAGTAGCCCTCGGCCTCTGTCGTGAAAAAGAGCAGCGAGTCGGCCATGCTTTGCAGTCTTCCTTCAATCCCCCCGGTATCAAGCAACTGGTCAGCCAGCTTTTCCTGCAGTTTTTCAGGTAGATCTTTGGAGCGCCGCACCAGAGTACGCAGCGATGATGTATAGTCATTGATTGCATCCGCAAGCGCGTGCAATTTATGCCTACAGTCAAGCCAGAAAGGGGTGGTCTCCACATCTGGAACAATCCGCAGTTTCTGCTCCTTCCCGGCTTCTCCCCTGCCCTGCTGCTCCACGCTGATTGCCAGCCAATCCATCGTCTGCTCCGTTATTCCTGTCAGGTCATGAGCCTTGGGGACCAGGTGGCCATCCAGCAATCCAGACAGCTCAGCATAAAGCCCTTCTTCAGATTCCGGAAGAAGGCGGGTAATGAGGCTGGAGATGATGGTCAGCAGTCCGGCACGCCCGGCTTTCTGGGGCACCAGACGCTGCAGTTGTTTGATTATACCGCTGCGGGTAATTGTTAGAGACAGATGGCTGGTGGCGACATCTTCCAGATGGTGCCCCTCATCAAAAATCAAGCGGGTGAACGGAGGAAGGATTGCGGTGGCATCGTAGCCGGTCTCCTGCCGCAGAACTATATCCGACAACAGCAGGGCGTGGTTAACCACCAGAACCAGTGCTGCAGAGGATTCACGCCGGGCGCGATAAAAGAAGCAGCGGTTGAAATGTTTACAGTGCGAACGGCCGCATTGGTCTGCTTCACAGCAGATTTCCTCCCAGGTGCCGCCATGGGGAGTAAAGGCCAGGTCGCTGCGGCAGCCGTCCTGGCAGCTGTGACTCCACTCGATTATAGTTGTCAGCTCAGCTGATGATTCATCGGGGAACAGCGACGGTTCTGCCTCGGCATGTTCCAGTTTGCGCAGGCAGGCATAGTTACTGCGCCCCTTGACCAGTGCCGCCTTGAATTCGACTTTGGAGTTGCGCGCCAGGAAAGGAAGGTCTTTTTTTATCAGCTGTTCCTGCAGATTTATGGTGTTAGTGGAAATGACAACCCGTTCATTATTTCGTACAGCCCAGAGAATGGACGGAATCAGATACGCCAGCGACTTACCGGTACCGGTGCCGGCCTCTACAAGTACAACCCGGTCGCTGTTAAAAGCCTCTGCCACGGCAAAAGCCATTCGTACCTGCTCTTCGCGCTGCTCAAAGCCTTTTAGATGAGCCATCATGCCGTTAGCGGCAAAGATACGGCCGATCTCTTCAAGGGAGAGCAGTTCCCCTTTTTTCTCCGTATGTGGGGCAACAACCAGATAACAGCGGGTGCAGTTGTTATCGATGATGGCAAAGCCAATACCCTGATTGCCGCAGACCGAGGCAATATCCATGTCGGCAGATGACGGCTCAAGGTCACCACTGGGGTGGTTGTGAATAACAACGTCGCCACCGGAGGCACGGGTGATGATGGCAGGCACGGCAACTTTGGTGCCGCGAGCGATAGCCTCCGCTTCATAGATGATGCCATCAACATTAGTGCTGCCGATGAAGAATACTTCGTTGCCCTTTGCCTGTTTAATCTCGTGGCGCATCAGCAGCAGCGCGTCTTCGGTAAAGTATTTATTCATAAGGATATGTGATTAAAAGCTGCTTCATTATGGGGTTACGGTCCTTATTCATTGTTTGTCTGCTTGCAAAAGAAAATGGACGCAGGTTGTTTTGTGCGAGGTATTTTGGATTTTCAGGGGTGTTGCAAGCCACGCAAGGTATCTCAATGTATCAGTAATCCCACAACTCCCGCCCCCAGAATAACCACCATAGGGCTGACTTTTGTCCATTTGAAAATTGCAAAACCGACTGCCAGAATCACAAATTCCTTTACGCCGGACAGTGATGCAACTCCCAGATTCCAGGCTGCTGCGGCTACCAGCCCAACAACTGCCGGAAGCAACCCGTTGAGGGTACTGCCGATGAGATCAATCTTTTTCAAGCGTTCATAATTGCGCCCGACTATCAGCATCAACACAACACAGGGCAAAAAGATAAAGACTGTTGCAACCAGTGCTCCCGGAAGACCACCTGCCCGGAAACCGGTAAAAGTAGCCAGCATCGCCAACGGGCCGGGGGTCAGCTGCGAGAGGGCCAGGCCGTCGAGAAACTGACGCAGGGTCAGCCACTTATATTGTACGACCATTATATGATTAAGCAGCGGAATCAGTACATAGCCGCCGCCGACAAACATCAGGCCGATGCGGAGGTAGATCCAGGCAATCGCAAGAAGAGAGGTCATTAGTTGAGCCTCCGGCGGAGATATGAACGGCAGAGTGACCAGATAGTCGCCCCCAGAAGGATCCAGGCGGCATTAAGTTTGAGAAATACCGAAACACCGAATGCGGCTAGGGCCATCAACGCACCGTTCCATCCCTTGATCTGTTTGCGCCCCATATCGATCGCAACGACGACTATCAGGCCGATTATTACCGGATTGGTACCCCTAAGTGCTGCCTGAAGCTGGGGCAGTTTGTTATAGGTAAAATAGAGCCAGGAGAGAAAGGACACCAGCAGAAATGAGGGGAGGATAAAGCCTGCAGCTGCGATTATCCCTCCACGGATCCCCCGCAGGTGGTGTCCTGTGAAGGTGCAGACATTGAGCGAAAATGGCCCTAATATCTGCCCGAAAGCGAGGCCGTGCATAAACTCTTCAGACGAAATCCACTGTTTTTCACGAACACAGATGCGCTCAACCAGGGCAACAATGGCCATTCCGCCACCAAAGCCGGTCAAGCCGATAGTGGCAAAGGTCAGAAAAATCTCTCTGAGACTTACTTTATTTCCGCTGGTTTTCATCCTCAATTTATAGCAGGAACAGCTAAGCACCGGCAAGGTAAAATGGAAGGGAAAAAATTGCCTTGAACGATGCTCCATGGTATTAATAGCACCTTAAGCCTATCTTCATCATGTCCCTCTCCTTGAAAGTGAGTGGAGGGCTTTTTAAAGGAGTTACCTACATGTCCTTCCGAACTATTGAATGGGTTGATGACACAGTTGTCATGATCGATCAGACGCGTCTTCCGGGCGAGGAAGTTTACAATATCTACACCGATTTTCAGTCGGTAGCGGAAGCGATCAAGGGAATGATCATCCGGGGAGCCCCTGCAATCGGTGTTGCTGCCGCTATGGGTGTCGCCCTGGGTGCGCGATCCATCATCGCCGATACTCACGAATCTTTTTTCCGCCAGTTGGATAATGTCTGTGACGTACTTGCACGTACAAGGCCGACGGCGGTCAACCTATTCTGGGGACTCGAGCGTATGAAGCGGGTTGCGGAAAACAATCGTGACAAGAGCCTCAACGGCATTCGAGATGCTCTCAAAAAAGAGGCTATCCGTATTGAACTAGAGGATCTGACAATCTGTAAAAACATCGGCAAGTGGGGTGCTACACTGATCCCTGATAAAGCAACAATTCTGACCCACTGTAATGCCGGTGGGTTGGCTACCGCCGGTTACGGCACCGCGCTTGGTGTTATCCGCGCTGCACATGAAGCTGGTAAAAAAATTCAGGTGTTTGCTGATGAGACCCGCCCCTGGCTGCAGGGGGCACGGCTGACTACCTGGGAATTAATGAAAAACGGGATCCCAACGACGCTGATATCGGACAATATGGCCGGATTTTTTATGAGTCGCGGCGAGATTACCTGTTGCATTGTCGGAGCCGACCGCATAGCCGCAAACGGAGATACCGCAAATAAAATCGGCACCTATTCCGTTGCTGTACTGGCAAAAGAAAACAACATCCCGTTCTATGTTGCCGCTCCGGTCTCAACTCTTGACCTGAAGATCTCCGATGGCAGCAAAATCCCGATCGAAGAGCGGCCGTTCAGCGAAGTCACTCATATCAAGGGGATTGCAATTGCACCGGATGGGGTTGGTGTGCGCAACCCGGCCTTTGATGTTACTCCTGCCAGATATATTTCGGCAATCATCACAGAAAACGGAATCGTTACTGGTGACTACCGCAGTGGCCTGCGTAAAGTCGCGGGGCCCTGATATGCATATCGAACGCTTCTCACAGGACTTCAGTCGTCTTTTTACCCTTACCGACACCACCCTGCAGCTGCAGGAACTATCTGCGTTTCTGGAAGCGCACGGGTTTCAGTACGGCGTCCGCTCTGCCGATAACATACTGCTGCTGAAGCCTTATTTTTCTGTTGAGACGTTGCACCGCATTGTCATCAATGCGCTTATGACACCCTCGCCTGATCAGGCATTAAATACCTTTGAGCGATTGACCGGGGTAATCTCTCACGAAAATCTCACCGAACTTGCGGAGCGCAGGAAGCGCCTGGCTCAATATATTCTTCTCTGCGGCTCGTCTCCTTTTCTGGTTAATCTGATGTACAAATCCCCTGAGATAGTGCGTTGGCTGTTTCTGGAAGAGGGCATTACTCTTGCCCGTTCTTCAGAAGATATGCAAGCTGAGGTACAGGCAACGGTTGACGAAACAACTGATTTTACGACTTTACAAAGGGCGCTACGCTGCTTCAAGCGCCGTGAAATTGTGCGGATTGCCGCGCGTGATCTGAATGGTCTGGCCCCGCTTGAAGAGGTTATGGCGGAACTTGCCGACCTCGCTTCATCAACACTACAGGTCGCTTATCAGACCTGCCGCCGCTGCCTTGTCCGTGATCATGGAGTCCCGCTGCTGGTAGAAGATTCTACTGGAACAGCCGTCACACGTGAAGCAGAGATGACCGTGATCGGAATGGGCAAGCTCGGGGGGAGGGAGCTGAACTTTTCTTCCGATATCGATATAATATACTTTTATGAATCTGACAAAGGTGAAACGGCTGGCGTCGAGAGCGCTTCCGGAGGGAGGAAAGGGGTTATTTCTCTCCACGCTTTCTTTAACAAACTTGGTGAGATGATCAGTAAGGCGCTGTCGCAGGTGACGGAGGATGGGTTCGTGTTCCGGGTTGATGTCGGTCTTCGCCCGGAAGGTAAGTCGGGCGACATGGCTGTTTCCCTCCGTTCCGCCGAGATTTATTACGAATCCTGGGGACAATCCTGGGAGCGGACCGCAATGCTGAAAGCGCGACCGGTTGCAGGTTCGCTGGCGTTGGGTGAGCAGTTACTCAAAACCCTGCAGCCGTTTATCTACCGCAAATATCTCGATTATAACCTGATCGAGGATATGAAGCTGATGAAACAGAAAATTGATGCTTCTCTAGCCCGTTCCCGTGAGGGGGAGATCAATCTAAAGCTCGGCCGTGGCGGCATCCGTGAAATTGAATTTTTCATCCAGGCTCTCCAGTTGGTGTATGCAGGGAAAAATCCCAAATTGCGTGAACGTAATTCGCTTCGCGCTCTTGATACGCTTCTGGCAGCCAATCTGCTGGGTGAGGATGATCAGCGTATGTTGCGTGAGGCATACCGTTTTCTTCGTTCTGTAGAGCACCGGATCCAGGTGGTGCAGGAGCGTCAAACACACAACCTTCCGGCCAAAGAAGAGGAAATGCGGGCTCTGGCACGGCGCAGCGGGTATCTGCGAGTCAATGGTCTGGCGAGATTCTCTGAAGTGCTGGAAGAACATCGCGGCAATGTTTCATTTATCTACGGCACTCTGTTTCATTCGCGCGATGAAAAGCTTGCTGAAGAAGTTCATCCGCAGGTCCTCTTTCTTCTCGATCCCAAGGCTGATTCCGATCTTGTTAAGGATTTGTTGGCGGAAAGACATTTTGAGGATGTAGAACGGGCGTACGACAACCTGATCTCGCTGCGTCGGGGACCGGCCAAAGGCAATTTAACCGAACGTTGTCGCCGGATTCTGGAAAAAATAGCACCGTATATGATACAGGAAATATTCGAATCTCCCGATCCTGATCTTGCGCTGACAAACCTGGAGCGTTTCATGGCGGTCATCGCCACCCGCTCATCCTATTACGCCCTACTTGCAGAAAATCGTCAAACGATTCAGTTGCTGGTGTCGCTGTTTGGAATGTCCGAATTCCTGTCCAAAATTCTGATCAGCCACCCGGAGCTGCTTGACAGCCTGGTTGCCCGTAACGGTTCCTCTACGGCCAAAACAAAAGAAACGATGCAGGAGGAGTTGGCCTCACTCCTCGACCAGAGCGACTATTTCGAAGATCATCTGAATATTCTCCGCCGCTATCGTAACGAGGAATTTCTCCGTATCGGCCTGAACGACATTCATGGCCGTTTGATGCAGGGCGAGGTGACTTCGCAACTAAGCCTTCTTGGGGAAGCTTGTCTGGCGGCGGCTTTTCACCTGGCTGTTACGGAACTGCAGCGCTTTGGCAATCCGACCTGCCTATATGAAGGGGGCAGAATTGAGGCGCATCTGTCAATTATCGCCATGGGGAAACTTGGCGGGTCTGAACTCAACTACCACTCTGATCTGGACATCATTTTTGTCTATGATCACCAGGGTTATACAGACGGCGATAAGCAGATATCCAATCACGAATATTTTGCCAAGCTGGCCCAGAAGATTATCTCCATTTTGACATTGCAGACCAGGGAAGGGTACGTCTATAAAATTGATACCCGCCTGCGGCCATCCGGCAATGCCGGCCCACTGGTTACTTCGCTGGAATCTTTTCTCGACTACCACCGCAAGGAATCCCAGATATGGGAGAAACAGGCGCTTACCAAGGCGCGAGTGGTCTTTGGTGATGAAGATCTGGCCGGGCAACTACACGATATTATCCGCCATACTATTTATGGCGCAACGATAGATGACGAGGGGCGCGAGGAGATTCGTCGCCTGCGGATGCGCATGGAAAACGAACTGGCCCGGGAAACGTACGGCAGCTATAACATCAAAACCGGTAGGGGGGGGATGGTTGACGTAGAGTTTGCCGTTCAATATCTGCAGCTGCGCGAGGGTTTTCGCTCTCCTGAGCTGCGTACTCCCAGCACTGTTATCGCGTTAAAGGAAATCTTCACGCTTGGTCTGCTGCCGGATGGAAATGCCCAAACGCTTCTTGGTGGGTATAAGTTTCTCCGCAAACTGGAAAATCGCCTGCGTATTATTCACGACTATTCAGCCAATGATCTCTCCGGCACGAAACTCTATCTAAATAAACTGGCACGCCGTATGGGGTACGACCAGAAGCTGAAGAATCCGGGAGCTGCCCTGATTTGCGACTATGAGGAGATGACAAGCAAAATACGGGATGTGTTTGATCGGTTGTTTGTTGTTGAACACTAATCGCCTGTTGGTGGGGGGGTAGTTTTGTTATAACTGCCTATGAAAAAAATAAAGCTATCGAGAAGGGGAGCAGGAAAGGCCTGATCGAGATTCAAACGACCGGGTTGCCACGGATTATTCTGTGGCAACCCGTTTTTTTTATGAAATAGCTGCATCAAGCAATTCAACAGAACGCCGGAAAGAAAAAATAAAACATTAAAATGAAAATAAATTTGTAAAAATATCTGAAGTAATTTATTATGCCACATAAAATTAGTCGCATGTTTGATTGAAATAAGCCTGTAATTTTAATTAGATAAAAGTCCTGCCTTCACACGGCCCGCTAATAATAAAAAACCGTTACAAATTTATACATTCAACCCAAGAGCCGAAAGAGAGTGCCGCATGCGCACTAACCAATTAAAATGTTTCAAATATATGGGAATGCTTGCAGCAATTCTGCTGTTCTTCGCCGCGGCACTGGACTCAAATCACTATCACCATTATGCGCCCCATGAGCAGATTCAGTATGACGGCGATTTCCAGCAGGTTGACGGCTCAAGCATTGATAGTGAGAGTCAGAAAGTATCTCACTCTTGTGAAGATAGCCGCTTATTTTCATGTTCAATACCTGACAGAATATCTTTTGTCTCGGCCCTTCCCGACATAAATCCCATAACAATATTCTTGTTTCCCTCCATCAATGCCCGAGCTCCTCCCTACCGGATTTAATAGCCGGCGCCGCTATACGTAACCCAGTTGTTATTCAAAACAAGTCTAAAAATTTGACACAACGTGAGTCTATTCAGGGAGAAGCATTATGAACACATCCAGGGAAATTGCAGTTGAACTTCGTCGCCGTCGCCCTTTCGATCGCATGCTTTCCGCACATGTGGAATGGCTTGCAGCAAAGCTTGAGATGGTTAAATTTGCTCAGAACACGGAGATACTCCAACCGGAAACACCCTGTACTGAGCTTTTCTTTATCCACAAAGGAACTGTCCAGCTTGAAGCTATCGGCAATGCAGCAGACGACAAAAAAGTGCTGGCTGAGCTGGTTGAAGGAGAATGTTTCCCACTCGAAGCGCTGGAAGAACGGCGGCCGGTGTTCTCTACTTTTCGCGCTAACTGCGATGTGATCTGCTACCGCCTGGCAATAGAAAATTTTGACGAACTAAAGAGCATGAGTACGGTCTTCAGCGATTTTTGCAAGTATCGCTCACAGAGTTTCCTCGAACAATCCCGCAGGGTATTCAGGCTGCATTTTTCTCACAAGAGTGATGAGCAGCAGCGCTTGAATACGCCCCTTTCGATCCTTATGAGCCCCGACCCATTGACGGCAAGAAATGACGACCAGGTTCGGGCCGTTGTGGCGAAAATGTCCGAAAAAGACGTCGACGCAGCAACGATAATCAACGATGACAATGTGCCGATCGGCATATTCACCATGCGCGATCTGCTTCGTAAAATTGTAATACCGGGTGGAGATCTGAACATTCCGATTGAAACGGTGATGACGACATCGCCGCGAACTCTTCCGGTCTCCGCTCTTGGCTACGAAGCGGCACTACTTCTTGCCGAAGCCGGGTTTCATCACGTTATTCTCGTAGATAAAGGCAAGCTTGCCGGCATTGTCACCGAACGGGATCTCTTCAATCTGCAGCGCGTCAGTCTCAGTCAGCTCAACGCCGAGATCCAGGCTGCCAACAGCCTGGATAAACTCAAACGCTGCGGCAGTGACATACATCTGCTGGCGGAAAGTATGATCATTCAGGGGGTTACGGCTGACCATATAACCCAGATAATCTCGACTTTGAACGACCAGATAATCACCAGAACTCTGGATCTGGAACTGGCCAAAGAGAATCTGAAGGAGTTCAAAGTTGCCTGGATCGCCTTAGGCAGCCAGGGGCGTTACGAACAGACCTTCTTCACTGATCAGGACAACGGCATCATTTTTGAGATACCGGAGGGGCAGGATGCCGACTCAGTTCGCGCAAAACTATTGCCGGTTGCCCAGAGGGTCAACCAGGCGCTAGATTTTGTCGGTTTCTCGCTTTGCAAAGGTAACATCATGGCTGGAAACCCTGAATGCTGCCTAAGTTACCGGGAGTGGCAGGTAAAGTTCAATACATGGATTCAGGAACCAACCCCGGATTCACTCCTAAAAGCCACCATTTTCTTTGATTTCCGCCATCTCTATGGAGAAACCTCGCTCTCAGACAGGCTTCGTGCCTGGCTTGCAGAGGCAGCAATCGGTCAAAAGCGCTTCTTCCATCTTCTCGCCGAAAATGCCAAGGAGAGAACTCCGCCACTTGGTTTCTTCCGTGATTTTATTGTCGATGATAACAAAGAATTCCCCGGCACGATCGACATCAAACAGAACGGCGTGACCCTGTTCGTCGATGCCGCCAGGGCCTTTGCACTGGCCTCCGGCGTAACACGCGGCAACACCCGCGAGCGTCTCCTCGCCGCCGGTGATCTGCGAAAATGGCCGCAGAGTGAGGTAAATGCCTGGGCAGATGCCTTCTCATTTCTGCAGTCACTGCGTATCCGCCACCAGTTCGAACTGATGCAGAACGGCAGCAAATCCAACAATCAGATCAACCCGTACGAGCTGAACCAGCTTGACCGCAAGTTTTTTCTCGAATCGCTCCGTCAGGCGGGGAAGCTGCAGAAACAGCTCAGCATGGATTTCGGGATGGGAATGTAGATACGGACGGAATTAACGGGGCGAGCCAACGGCATCGCTGCTACATATTTTAATATATCAAACAGTTGTATCAAGAGGGTAAGCCGATGAAAAACTTTCTCCGACAGATATGTATTATTTCGGTGTTGATGTTGTCGCCACTAGTAGCAGGCAATGGGAATGTTTACGCTGCTCCAACGGTCACGCAAATTAGCACAGGAAATTCTCCTGATGCTGTCGGTGTTAATCCGGTTACTAATAAAATCTATGTCATGAATGCTTCATCAGGATATGTAACGGCGTTTAATGGAGTGGACAATATACCGAAAGTAATAATGTTAGGTGATTACTCCTGGGGGGCACCATCTGGCATTGCGGTAAATCCTATTACCAATAGAATCTACATATCGCACTATCAAAACTCTGCTATTTCGGTAATAGACGGTGCAACTGACACCCTGCTTACAACCATAACAACCGGTGCTAACCATAAAAGTATTGCAATCAATGTCGAGACCAACAGGATTTATGTAACAAACTATAACAGCAACTCAATTACTGTTATCGACGGCATATCCAACTATCCAATTGCAACTATTCCTGTGGGGAGTTGGCCGCTCGCAATAGCGGTAAACCCGGTCACCAATAAAATTTATGTTACCAATCAAGGTGACTACACCATCTCGGTTATTGACGGAACAAGTAAGAGTGTCATCAAAACAGTCGGTGATAGCTCCAAAGTAGGATACGGAGAAGCAATCGCAGTAAACTCGGTAACAAATAAAATCTATGCAGCTGGCACTGTGTCAGGTCGATTTACTGTTATTGATGGCGCTACAGATACAATCACGACATTTTTTCCTCTAATAACGGCTGCCTCATCAAATCCGCCTGCTGTCGCAGTAAATTCCATAACAAACAAAATCTATGTAGCTGATGGCGTTTACTCCGGTAAAGTATATGTAATTGACGGCCTTAACGATACCCTTTCAGCTACGGTTACAGCCGGAATGAATCCACACGCGATCGCAGTTAATCCAGTCACCAACACCATTTATGTAGGTAATGGTAATAGCGCAGATACTACAGCAATTGACGGCTCAAATACCGCCACGACTATTTCTGGTGGAGGCTGGGCGCTTGGGGTAAATGTAACAACCAATTCAGTATATACTGCACGTTACGGCTATCCTAACGCATATGCCATAAACGAATCATCACAGCCTGCCGTGCCTCTAACCAGCTCAATATCTGCACTTCCAGGAAATCAGGCTTCCAACCCAACACCAACATTTACCTTCACCACCTCAACAGGCGTAAACTGGCCTGCGGTTCGCAAGGTTTATTATCAGGTGGATTCCATTAACGGTGCCTGGAAAGAGGCAGGCATCGTCGGTACAGACCAATATTCAGCCACCAGTTCAGCCCTTTCTGGCGGTTCTCATACGATCTATAGTTTTGCCACCGACGGCCAGGACAGTACCTCCGTCAACACCGGACCTGGCGCAAGCCCGCTTGTTGGAGCAATGGCATCATACACATTCTCGATCCCTACCTTTGCTATTAGCACTTCTGTCCCGGGAGGAAATGGTACGGTTTCCTGCGACTCTCCGGTCACGCTGGGCGGAAGTTCGGTCTGCACAATAACGCCCAACATAGGCTACCATTTAGCAACATTTACTGATGACGGATTAGAGCAGCTTTTGGCTGCTTCAGCCATCAGTTATACAATCAGCAATGTCATTGCCAACCATACTATAAGTGCCACATTTGCAATAACTCCCTTCACCGGTTCAGTCGCAATAAACTCTGGTGCAGCATACACAACTTCAGCAGATGTGACATTGAACCTTGCCTGCACTAATACTGTTTCCGGCTGTACACAGATGAGATTCTCGAACGACAATTTGACGTGGGAATCTGCAGTAGGATATGCGACGACATTTACTCCCTGGACTCTTTCTGTCGGCTACGGGCTTAAAACCGTCTATGTGAAATTTATGGACGGTGCTGGCAACTGGTCAAATCCCTATAGAGCCACCATTGTTTTGTCCCTTGCAGATATAAACTGGAAATCCATATCTGCCGGTGTTAACCATACTGCGGCCATCAAGTCCGATGGGACTCTTTGGAGATGGGGGCTGCAAAGACATGGCAGCGAAGGTGGATTTGCCGGCGTGACACCCCTTCAGATTGGCTCTGCAACTAACTGGGTTAATGTCTCTGCAGGAATTGACAACACTCTTGCCATCGACTCCGACGGCAAGCTGTGGGGCACAGACGGCTATGTTGCCAGCCAGGATGCTCCGTTTTCTCTTCTTCAGATTGGCTCTGATTTGGACTGGTCTACCATGTCAGCAGGCCCAAATCATAACCTTGCACTGAAGTCGAACGGAACTCTCTGGGCTTGGGGGAGAAATTTTGAAGGACAACTTGGGGATGGGACGACTGCATACAGAAGTGCCCCGGTTCAGGTCGGCTCAGAGACGGATTGGTATGCCGTTGCGACAGGCGACAAACATTCTGTCGCTCTGAAAACTAACGGAACCTTGTGGACTTGGGGTGATAATTCCTTGGGCCAGCTCGGAAATGGAACGACCCATGATAATATTGGTGTTCCCGGTGCTCCGGTGCAGGTCGGCACAGACATCAACTGGGTCTCCATTACAGCGGGTAGATATCATACCGTCTCCACAAAAACCAATGGCACTCTCTGGTCTTGGGGGGGGAATTGGGACGGTGAACTCGGCATCGGGAACTTAACCCCATCGTACAGTGCCAGTCCAGTCCAGATTGGGTTGGAAACGGATTGGGTTCTTGCCAAAGCCGGTTATTCTCATGCAATTGCTTTAAAGTCAAATGGCACCCTCTGGGCATGGGGTCGAAATGATAATGGACAACTGGGAGACGGCTCCACAATATCCCAAAATGCTCCCATACAGATAGGCTTAGATTCAATTTGGGTTGCCGTTTCGACAAGCAATTCTCACACCATTGCCCTGAAATTGGATGGTTCACTTTGGGCATGGGGTGCAAACAGCAAAGGTGAGCTTGGGAACGGAACCACAGTAAACAGCACGTCCCCTGTTCAGGGAGGTTTAATCCCTGATTTAACCGCACCAACCTCTGGCACTCTCACCGCCACCCCCGGCAAAAAACAAATCATCCTCAGCTGGAGCGGCTTTAGTGATGCAAGCGGCATCGCTTCATACAAGCTGATTTCTTCATCAAGCGCATTACCGACTGATTGCAGTGGTACAGCAATCTACAACGGCACCGCCCAGACATTCACCGTCGCTGATCTTGCCGATAATACCACTAGGTATTTTGGAGTTTGTGCAACCGATAATGCCGGGAACAGTTCTGTAGCACCAGTCACCGCATCGGCAACAACCTTTACCGCTTCGGTCATATTGTGGGAAACTTTCGACCTCGGCACGCTTCCCCCAGGTTGGAGTCTGGTCCAATATTTGGCTAACAACCGTACTGATTGGTCATTTAGCCTTTCCGGAAATCCAACAGGAGGCAGTGGTGGTTATGCGATTGCTAACCAATATATGGATTCCGCAATACTGACGCCGCATCTGAATCTTACGGGCACGACTAATCCTGTACTGGAGTTTAAATCTGCTTTCCCATTGAATTCTGGATCCGCTACGATGATCGTCAGCATGAGTACAGACGGCGGGTCTACATGGGCACCATTATGGCAGACTTCAACACAATATGGAGCGACAACAAAGATTCTTTCTCTGGCTGCGGCAATGGCAACTCCAAGTGATGTTGTTATCAGATTCAATTTTGTCAACAATGATTTAGGAAGTCCGGTTTGGGCAATTGATGACGTCAAAGTTTACGATCAGCCGATAATTACCCTAGCAGATGCTCTTGAAAACCCGCCTGGACTAACTTTTACCACCGGTGGCAATGGCAACTGGTTTGGCCAGAGCACAACTACCCATGACGCTGTTGATGCAGCTCAGAGCGGGGCCATAACACACTCGCAAAGCACGTGGGTAGAAACCACTGTCACCGGTCCGAGCACCCTCAGTTTCTGGTGGAAAGTCTCATCCGAATCCGGCTATGACTACCTCGGTTTCACTATGGATCAGCCCTTTGTACGCTCAAGTGGTCCTGACGCAATCAGCGGAACGACTGGTGGTTGGGAAACGCGTACATACACGATACCATCCGGTACGCATACCCTCCGTTGGACTTATGCCAAGGATAACTCTGTTAGTAGTGGTTCTGATGCCGGGTGGCTGGATCAGGTCGTTTTTACCATCCCTCAACCAACAGTTACTGGTATATCACCAGCGAATAGCGCTCTTGATGTTTCGGTCAACAGATCGATTACGGCAACCTTCAACATGGCGATGGACGCTGCGTCGATCACCGCCAGCACCTTTACCTTAAGCAGCGGCAGTTGCAGCAGCGTCACGTACAACAGCTCCACAAATACCGCAACCTGTACACTATCCGCTCCTCTTAATCCCGGCACTGTTTACACAACAACAATCACGACCGGCGTTAAAAATGCGTATGGCAACAATATGGCGGCGAATTACAGCTGGAGCTTTACGACCGGGCTGGCTCCGATAGGCACAACCTGGGCAAGAACCTATGGCGGTGCCGGCTATGACGGCGCTAGTTCAATACAGCAAACAACACCGGACGGCGGATATATCATGGCCGGTTACTCCGAGATTTCATCTGTTACTGCTGTTATGGTCACCAAGCTTGATTCGCTTGGCGCAATCACCTGGCAGAAAACTTACGCTGGCGGTGACTGGTCGGGAGCAAATTCCATCCAGCAGACCGCAGATCGTGGTTATATCGTTGCCGGTGAAATGGACACCGCAGAGAATGGCTATGGAGATGTCTGGCTCTTGAAGCTTAGTTCCACTGGAACAGTAGAATGGGAAAAAACCTATGGTGGTACAGGATATGATTATGCCCAGTCAGTACGCCAAACGGCTGATGGCGGCTATATTGTCGCCGCATATACAGAGTCTTACGGAACTGGTGGTGACGCATGGTTCTTGAAACTTGACGACACCGGAACCATCGAATGGCAAAAAACATTTGGCGGCGCCGACAGAGATTATACCGCCGGAATACAGCAAACTTCTGACGGATATATTGCGACCGGAACAACCTTTCTAAACAACGGTACCAGACGGGCGTTGACGCTTAAACTTGACTCGTCTGGCGCAGTGGTATGGCAGAAGACTTTTGAGCCTGGCGTTGCCGATGACAGTACGTCCGCCAACTCTGTCGAGCAGACAGCAGATTCTGGTTACATTGTCTCCGGTCTGGTCAACAGGTTTCTTGGTAATACAGATGCACTGATTATCAAACTTGATTCGCTTGGCGCAATCACCTGGCAGAAAACATACGCTGGAGGCACCTGGTCGGCAGCAAATTCCATTCTGCAGACAGCCGATGGCGGCTATATAGTTGCAGGTAAAATGGAGACTGCAGCGAATGGCTATGGTGATGCCTGGCTCTTGAAGCTTAGTTCCACTGGAGCTGTAGAGTGGGAAAAAACCTATGGTGGCTCAGAATATGACGATGCGCAGTCAGTAAGCAAAGCGTCGGATGGCGGCTATTTAATTGCCGGTTATTCGGACTCTTATGGTGGCCATGGTGATGCTTTTGTCTTGAAACTGGATGCAAACGGTAATGTTGCGCCAGGTTGCGGTATTCCATTAGTAAACGCAACCTCAGTAACTGTAACGAATGCCGGTATGACCGCTACTCTCCCGTCATCCACTCTTGCTGATGCAACACTTAAAGATCCCGGAAATGGCTCGCCCGTAGTTTCTGACGGCACACTTGGCTCTGGTGGCGTTTGCAGTCCGCGAATCAATTTAGACTACACATTACTTGATTTCGGTGTAATCGGTACCGGACAGGTTTCTTCTCCGCAAATTATTACTGCTACTAATGTTGGCTATGCTGATCTGACAGTTAGCTCTGCCGTTGTGAGCGACACAACTAACTATACGATTCTTGCCAACACATGCGGATTGTTGGTTTCTACCAGTACCTGTACCGTTACCGCGCAGTTCAATCCGATGACTGACGGAACCAAGAACAGCACACTGACGGTGGCATCAGAGGCACCTGCTGTTACGGTGGCACTGACCGGTGCGTCTCATGAAATGGTTGCACCAACGGGGAGTATTGCCATAAATCCCGCAGCTGCCTACACAAATGCAGCAACGATTAATTTAACTCTCTCCTGCAGTGACACCGGCAGCGGTTGCAGCCAGATGCAATTTTCTAATGACGGCAGTACCTGGTCAGCCTCTGAAGTTTTTGCGACGACCAAAACCGGTTGGGCACTTTCCGCAAGTGACGGCCTTAAAACCGTTTACGTTATGTTCCAGGATGTCGCCGGCAACTGGTCAACACCCTACACCGCCTCGATCACACTTGATACAATTCCGCCAAGCTTTAATTCCGGGACTCGATCAGTTATCACCATTGCATCCGGGCTGCTAGATCCACGGGGTGTTGTTGTTGATGCCGATGGAGTCTACTTCGGGGAAGCCGGTAGTAATAACGACGTGGTTAATTATAGCAACACAGATGGCAGGATTAGAAAAGTCGGTAAAAATGGCGGTGTCATAACCACCCTTGCAACCGGATTGACCTATCCGGCTCTTCTGACTTCGGATGCGGCGAATGTTTACTGGATGTATTCCGATGGTACTTCTGCCGGAACCTCCCTTAAATCGCTTGCCAAGACAGGTGGTACGATAACCCCCCTTGTAACAGGGGTTAACGGTGCTTTGATGAACGCGGCAGTCGATGACACCAGCGTCTATTGGCTTGAGTCAGGAACGTACTCAGGCACCTGGTTTACCAACACTGCCTCCATCAACAAAATTGCCAAAGACGGTTCAGGTGCAGGCGTAAAAGTTCCTTTGGTAGCAAATACCAACATTGGTTACGGATCTCTGGCGATTGATTCCTCGTATCTCTATTGGGGTGGCTATATTAGCAACATTGTTGGCAGGGTTGGTTTGGATGGCAGCAATCCGATTACACTGGCGCCATCATCTGAGTTCCCTACCTCCGTTGCTGTCGATGCCACGAGCGTCTATTGGCGTACTAATCTTGGCTCAATACTCAGAAAGAATAAAGATGGATCAGGATTGCAAACTAAATTAGCAGCAGCAGCACCAACGTGGGATGATGGATCTATGCTGATTGATGCCGACAATGTCTACTGGAACGAATATAGTCATACGACGCTGAGGTCGATACCAAAAGCCGGAGGAACTGCAACGACACTGCTTACCGGTTTGCCGGGAGTTGCTGTCGTCGCTGATACAACAGGGATTTATTGGGCAGAACGCGGCACGTTGGCAAATAATTACAGTGATGGAACTATAAAAAAACTGGTTTATCTTTCAGCAATAGTTATAAACAGTGGCGACGCCACTACCAACAAGCAGGCCGTGACGCTGGCACTTTCAGCTCTGGATGCCAATGGCGTGTCGCAAATGAAGTTCAGTAACGATGGCATCACATTTGATCAATCCGTGCCGTATGCGACTTCTGCCTCGTGGAATCTTGCTGCCGGTGACGGTGTGAAGACGGTTTTCGTCATGTTTAAGGATGTCGCCGGTAACTGGTCGGCACCGTATAGCAGTTCCATTACTCTTGATACAACCACCCCGGCCATATCAGTTACACCGGCTTCACCAATACCGTTCAATAACGTAATCGTTGGCAGCAACGCATCTACACCAATTACCATAAGCAATACCGGCTTGGCACCGCTTACTATTTCTCCCGCCATGAGCATCACCGGCAGCGGCGACTTCAGTATTGTCACTAGCGGTGGCACCTGCGCCAGCACAACACCCACGATTACTTCAGGTGTTAACTGTACTTTTGATGTGAAGTTTGCACCGTCAGCAAATGGTTCAAAAACCGCAACATTGACCATTGTTTCTAATGATCCGTTCACACCAACGGTTACTATCAGCTTGACCGGAACTGGAATACCACCAGTCGTTATCATCACTCCCTCGACAGTCGGTACCGGACCAGGCACGATAACGACCTTTGCCGGCGGTGGCAATTTGGGCGAAATTGGTCCTGCCACGGCCGCAATGTTCAACTATCCAGCCGGCGTTGCCGTTGACAGCACAGGCAATGTCTATATCGCGGATTTCAATAACAACAGAATCCGAAAAGTTGATACCTCGGGAAATATATCTACCTTTGCCGGCAACGGAACGCCCGGCTATTCTGGTGATGGAAAGTTGGCGGTATCGGCTTCTCTTAACTCGCCCAGCGGTGTTGCCTTCGACAGTGCCGGTAATGTCTATATTGCTGACACCGGTAACGGTTCTATCCGAAAGGTCGATACGTCAGGCAAAATAACTACCGTTGCGGGAAACGGAAGTAGCAGTATTGCAGGTGCGGGCGACGGCGAACTGGCAACAGCAGCGCAGTTGAACTGGCCGGTAGCCGTTGCCTTTGACGGCGCGGGGAATCTATACATAGCAGACCAAGCGGATTGCCGCATCCGGAAGGTCAGCAAAGCTACAGGCGTAATAACCACCATCGCAGGGACTGGCAATTACGGCGGTTCCGGCGACGGTAGCCCTGCCACGGCTGCGATGCTCTCAAATCCAATGGGTGTTGTGGTTGACGTAGATGGGAACGTCTACATTGCAGACTGGGGCAATAACCGCATCCGTAAGATTGATAATTCCGGCACAATCACGACCATGGCTGGATACGGGACAGCGGGCTATTTGGGCGACGGCGGAGCGGCAACATCTGCGATGCTAAATCGGCCAACCGGTGTTGCTATTGATATTACAGGGAATATATATATCGGTGACCAAGACAATAACCGTGTCCGGAAGGTTGATACTTCCGGCATCATCTCGACCATTGCTGGAAACGGGACAACGGCCTATTCAGGCGACACCGGTCCCGCAACATCAGCAGCTCTGAACAGCCCAACTGGCATTGCGGTCAACAGCGCAGGGACTGTCTTCTATATCGCGGACAGCAGAAATAACGTCATCAGAAAGATTGCTGCAGGAATCATCACAACCTTTGCAGGCAGGGGAATAGGCGATAACGGGCCGGCGACCAGTGCCGTTTTTGCCGGATATCCGAAAGACGTTGCCTTTGACGGTTTAGGAAACACGTATATTGCGGATAATTTTGAACGAATCCGCAAGGTCGATGCTTCAGGCACGATCACTACTTTTGCCGGGACCGGTAAAGGGGGATATTCGGGCGACGGCGGACCGGCATCATCGGCACAGCTTAATTACCCCCTCGGCGTAGCTGCCGACAGCGCAGGGAACGTCTATATTTCTGATGACGGCAACGGGGTCATTCGCAAAGTGGATCCCGCAGGTATCATCACCACACTTGCTGCAGTCAGTCAGCCGATGGGTATTGCTGTTGATAGATTGGGCAATGTCTATGTTGCACAAGGCTGGAGTTCACGGATGGTCAAGAAAATCGATCCCTCCGGCACCGTAACAACCTTTGCCGGTACTGGAGTAAGCGGCGATTCCGGTGACGGTGGTCCTGCAACAGAGGCCACGTTCAATCAAGTTGGTTATGTTGCGGTTGACGCGGCGGGGAATGTTTATATTGGCGATACCGGCAGTCACCGCATCCGCAAAGTGGATGCCTACGGCATTATCTCGACCATTGCAGGCGACGGGAACATGTTGTCCGGTGCCGCCGCCGATGGCGTAAATGCTACCTCCACGAGTCTTGCCTGGCCGTATGGTGTTTCTGTTGACGGCGCGGGAAACGTCTATTTTGTGGACGGTGGTTACCCACGTATCAGAAAGGTTGATCCTTCCGGCATTATCACGACCATTGCGGGAAGCGGAAGCACAGGCTATTTTGGTGACAATGGACCGGCACTAGATGCAATGTTTAATAATCCACTCGGTATTCGTGTGGACAGCGCAGGAAATGTCTACGTCGCAGACGAGGGCAGTATCCGCGTCAGAAAAATTACGCTTGCAGCGAGGGGAGGCACCATCAACCCTTCAACTCCACAGTCCGTTGCTGCTGGAGGAAGCGCAACCTTTGCCATCACCCCTGACTCGGGGTATAAAATTGTCGACGTTCTGGTTGACGGCACATCAGTGGGCGCTGTTCCAACATACTCTTTCAGCGGACTGATCGCAAACCACGCCATTGGAGCGAGCTTCATCAACCAAGCACCGCCAACGGCCTCAATCACCAACACCCCTGTCACCTATACCGGTTCTGTGCAGACCGCCACGGTTGCCTGTCTTGGTGGCGGTGTGGCAACACTTGCCACCGGTGGCACCGGCACCAATGCCGGTTCATACCCCGCGACTGTTGACTGTGCTGCAAGTACCAACTATT
Organism: uncultured Geobacteraceae bacterium; assembly: GCA_903875605.1. Lineage (GTDB taxonomy): Bacteria > Desulfobacterota > Desulfuromonadia > Geobacterales > Pseudopelobacteraceae > JACRCG01. The sequence continues at coordinate 124,283 of CAIQWT010000007.1, forward strand.
CTGCAGCGACAGGTCTTTCTGTAGGCAATTTCGTGATCAGCAAGGCATCACCCACCGCATCAATAACCAACAGTCCGGTTGACTATAACGGTTCAGTTCAAACTGCCACTGTGGCTTGCCTTGGTGGAGGCACAGCAACATTGGCCAGCGGCGGTACCGGCACCAACGCCGGATCATACCCGGCAACTGTCAATTGCGCTGCCAGCACCAACTATGCCTCGGCAACAGGCTTGAATGCCGGCAGCTTTGTAATCAACGCTGCCACTCCGACGGCAAACATAACCAATACACCGGTCACCTATAACGGCTCTGCTCAGACCGCCGCAGTTGCCTGTCTGGGAGGCGGCACCGCAACCCTTGCCAGCGGTGGCATCGGAACTAACGTCGGCACATATTCGGCAACAGTCGACTGTGCAGCCAGCACCAACTACGCTGCTGCAACAGGTTTGAACGCTGGTAACTTCGCTATCAACCCTGCAAATCCGACAGCAAGTATCACCAACAGCCCGGTTGCCTATAACGGTTCAGTTCAAAATGCCTTGGTGGCCTGCCTTGGTGGTGGAACTGCTACTCTTGCCACCGGTGGCAGCGGCACCAACGCCGGATCGTACCCGGCTACGGTTGACTGTGCGGCAAGCACCAACTACGCTGCGGCAACAGGACTCGCCGCTGGTAACTTCATAATCAGCCAGATCACCCCGACCGCTTCTGTTACCAGCAGTCCGATTACTTATAACGGCTCGCCGCAGGCTGCTACTGCTGCCTGTCTGGGCGGCGGCACCGCCAGTAACATTCTTGTTGGCGGCGCAGTCAGTCAGACAACTGCCGGTACTCATGCAGCAACGGTTGATTGTGCGGCAAGCACCAACTACAGTGCCGTAACTGGTATTTCAGCCGGTAACTTTGTCATCAGCAAGGCATCACCGACCGCATCAATAACCAACACGCCGGTAACATATAACAGTTCCGTTCAAACTGCCACGGTGGCCTGCCTTGGTGGCGGTACGGCAGCCCTGACAAGTGGCGGCGGCGGTATCAACGCCGGTTCGTACCCCGCTACTGTTGACTGTGCGGCAAGCACCAACTACAACGCAGCAACAGGACTCGCCGCCGGTAGTTTCGTGATCAACCAGATCACCCCGACCGCTTCCGTAATTAACAGTCCAGTCATCTACAACGGTTCACCGCAGGCCGCTACTGCCATCTGTCTGGGTGGCGGAGCGGCCAGCAACATTCTTAGCGGCGGAGCAGCGACCCAAACTAACGTCGGCACCTACGCCGTCACTGTTGACTGTGCCGCGAGCACCAACTACACCGCAACAGCAGGACTCGTCGCCGGTAACTTAATTATCAACAAGATAACCCCGGTTATCAGCTGGGCTAACCCGGCAGATATCACTTACGGTACTGCTTTAAGCGGCACCCAGTTGAATGCAACTTCTGGCGGAGTCGCCGGGACCTTCGTTTACACCCCGGCAAGTGGCACGGTTCTAAGCTCCGGAGCAGGTCAAACGCTGTCAGTAACCTTTACCCCAACCGATACGGCCAACTACAACACCCCGGCGGCAACAACCGTAACTATTAACGTTGCCATCAGCACCTTCACCATCACCCCCAGTGCAACCGCTGGCGGCACCATCAGCCCCAACACGGCGCAACTGGTGACCTTCAACGGCAGCATCGGCTTCACCATGACTCCAAACGCCGGCTTCACCATCATTGATGTCCTCGTTGACGGCAGTAGCATCGGCGCTGTCGGCAGCTACACCTTCAGCAACGTAGCCGCCAGTCACACCATTGCTGTAACATTTGCTGACATCACCGCTCCGGATGTTTCTATCGGCACCACTCCAGCCAGTTTGACCAACCAGACCACGGCAATCTTCAACTTCAGCTCCACCGATGGCAGCGCTACCTTCGAATGCAACCTCGACGGAGCTAGCTACGGCAGCTGCGCCACTCCCCAGAGCTACAGCAGCTTGGCTGACGGTAGCCACAGCTTCAGCGTTCAGGCCCGAGATCTGGCCAACAACATCTCCGCCATCCCGGCCAGCTTCACCTGGACCATTGACACCAGCGCGCCCGGCCTCAGCCTCGACAGCACACCGCCCTCGGTTACCGCAGCCACCAGCGCCACCTTCACCTTCTCATCACCGGACGGCAGCGCCACCTTCCAATGCAAACTGGACGGCGGCACAGCGAGCGCCTGCACATCGCCCCAAACATACAGCGGACTTGTCCAGGGGAGCCACACCTTCAGCGTCCAGGCAACAGATAACGTCGGCAATCCTTCCAGCCCGGCTAACTTTGGCTGGATTGTTGACACCACACCACCCAATAACGACGGCATCGTCACCGCCACCTCCGGCAACGGGCAAGCCACTCTCTCTTGGACGCCATTCACTGACGCAGTCAGTAGCGTAAGCTCATATCTACTGGTCTACGGCACAAGCGGCACCATAGCAGCAGACTGCAGCAGCGGAACACCGGCATCATCGCCGCACACAGTAATCAGTCTCACCAACGGCACCACCTACGACTTCCGTATCTGCGGCGTCGATGCCGCCGGTAACAAATCGAGCGGCGTGGTGACCTCGGCCACCCCCCAGACTACCTACGTCACCATCAACCCGGCGAACACCGCCTTTGGAGCGCAAGCAACCGGCACCACTTCAACCTCCGCCACCTTCTCCATCACCAACGGCGGCCCGGTCAGCCTTAACATCACCAGCCTTGGCCTGGTCGGCGCCCAGTCGGGTGACTTCACCATTACCGGTGGTAGCTGCGGCATACAGCCGATCTTCCTGACATCAGCCGCCAGCTGCACTGTAGAGGTCGCCTTTGCCCCACAAACAGAAGCACTTGCCACCCGAAGCAGCGTCCTGGCCGCCGTGACTGACGAAGCCAACACGCCGACAGCATCAGCAACGCTGAGCGGCATCGCCACCGTAACAATCGCCGCCACTGCCGGTACCGACGGCACTATTACCCCGGCCGGAACAACCACCAACAACTCCGGTTCCAGCCAGAGCTACACAATCACCGCCAACACCGGCTACCACGTAGCAGATGTCCTGGTTGACGGCGGCAGCGTTGGCGCCGTAAGCAGTTACAGCTTCAGCAACGTAACCGCCAACCACACCATCAGCGTCAGCTTCGCCATCAATGTGACTCCGGTAATCACCTGGGCTAATCCGGCGGACATAACGTACGGCACCGCTTTGAGCGCTACACAATTGAACGCCACATCTGGCGGATTAGCCGGAACCTTTGTCTACACACCGTCAAGCGGCACGCTGTCGGCCGGGACACAAACTCTGTCGGTTACGTTTACGCCGACAGATACGACCAACTACACGGCCACAACAAAAACAGTGACTCTGGCCGTCAACCAGGCAGCTCCTGTTGTGACCTGGGCAACGCCAGCAGCCATCACCTACGGCACCGTACTTTCAGCAACACAATTGAATGCCACCGCCAGCGTTGCCGGAACCTTCGCCTACACCCCGGATTTGGGAACTACTCCAACTGCCGGAACACAAACTCTGTCGGTGACTTTCACCCCGACGGATGCAATCAACTATACGGCCGCAACAAAAACAGTGACTCTGGTAGTCAATCCGGCAGCTCCGGTCGTGACCTGGGCGACGCCAGCAGCAATTACTTATGGAACTGCCCTGACAGGAACTCAGCTGAATGCCACTGCTAGCGTTGCCGGAACCTTCGCCTACACCCCGGCTTTGGGAACTACTCCAACTGCCGGAACGCAAACTCTGTCGGTGACCTTCAACCCGACTGATGCAACCAACTACTCGACCGCAACAAAAACGGTCAGTCTTGTAGTTAGCCAGTTAGCTCCGATCATCACCTGGGCTAACCCTGCTTCAATCACTTACGGCACGGCACTGTCAGCAACGCAGCTGAATGCGACGTCCAGCGTCGCCGGAACCTTTGTCTACTCCCCGTCAAGCGGCACGCTGTCTGCCGGGACACAAGCTCTGTCGGTAACTTTTACGCCAACCGATGCAATCAACTATGCAACCGCGACAGCGATAGTAACCCTTACTGTCAACCAATCCACCCCGGTTATTACATGGGCCAATCCTGCCGCAATAACCTACGGCACGGCTTTGAATGCTACGCAGCTTAACGCCGCTGCCAGCGCCGCAGGAACCTTCATTTATAATCCGGCCAACGGTACGAATCTGGCTGCCGGGGCAGGCCAATCACTATCTGTGACCTTCATACCGACTGATGCCGACAACTACACCGCTCAAGCAGCGACTGTTACTATTGATGTTACCTCTGCCGCCGACAGAGTGACGCCTAATGTCATTACCTTCGCTATTTCAGCGACAGCAACAACATTGACCGTGCCGATCACCACCTTCAGCGCCACCGACAATGTTGGTGTTTCGGGCTACCTGCTCTCTGAAAGCGCGACGCCTCTCCCTGCGTCAGACCCGGCATGGACAACTACAGCGCCAGTTTCTTATTTATTCACCAGTTACGGCTTTAAAACGCTGTACGCCTTTACCCGTGACGCTGCGGGGAACATCTCCGCCGCGCTTCCTGCAACGGTTGCCATCACTCTGCCGGACACCACCCTGCCGACAGTAACCGCCATAACAATACCGGCCACAGCCACTACTCTGACGCTGCCGGTTATCGCATTCACGGCCACCGACAATGTCGGGGTCACCGGCTATCTTCTCAGCGAGGAATCAGCACAGCCGTCGGCACAATCGCCGCTATGGACGGCCACAGCACCGACCAGCTTCTCCTTTTCATATCAGGGTGCCCGAACTCTGTATGCGTTTGCCAAGGATGCTTCCGGCAATATTTCAGGAGCTCTCCCGGCTGACTGTATCGTCACACTGCAGGACAAGACACTGCCAAAAGTTGATCTGTTCGCTCTTCCTGCCAGCTCGACAAACCTAACGGTGCCGGTGCTGAAACTGGCTGCGTCAGACAACTCATCTGTTATTACAGGATATTTCCTGAAAGAGAGTCCCGTGCCGCCGGCTGCAAATAATCCGAACTGGAAAAAAGTGCCGCCGGCTTCCTATACATTCTCGACCCATGGTGCCAGAACGGTGTACGCCTTTACCAGGGATGGCTCCGGAAACGTATCCGGCGCTGCATCCGCAATGGTTGATATAACTCCTACCGATCTGGTGAGTCCGACCGTAGACGCCTTCACGATTCCTCCCTCATCGACCACTCTGACGGTACCGATTAGCGCCTTTACTGCATCCGACAACGTTGGCGTAACCGGATATCTGCTGAGTGAAAGTTCCGGCCAGCCCTCTGTCGCTGATCCCGGCTGGGTTAACTCTCCACCGGCTTCCCATACATTCAGCTATCAGGGGAACCGCACATTGTACGCTTTTGGCAAGGATGCGGTAGGGAATGTATCCGGAGCGCTCCCTGCCACGGTCAACATTTCCCTGCCGGACAAAACGGCGCCAACGGTGATCTCTTTCAGTCTGCCGACGTCATTTGCCAGCCTGACGGTACCGGTGACAAACTTCAGCGCTATAGATAACAGCGGGGTCACCGGTTACATGCTGAGCGAAGATCCGGTTCCGCCGTCACCGGCGCATCCTGGTTGGACACCGACGCCGTGGGGGTCATATACATTCACCAGTCAGGGGGGCAAAAGCGTGTATGCCTACGCGAAGGATGGAGCCGGCAACGTATCAAGCGGCTTTGCGGCGACCGCCAAAGCGACCGCCAAAACCGGAGCCAAAACCGGAGCCAAAAGCACTGCCGCCGCAACTTCAGCCACGGTGACGATTTCTCTGCCGGATGCTACAGCACCGACAATCAGTAGCTTTGCACTTCTGGCTGCAGGCCCCGGTCTAACCGTGCCGGTAACGAGCTTCACCGCCACGGATAATGTGGGGGTCACCGGTTATCTGCTCAGTGAGAATCAAGTGCCACCATCAGTAAATAATCCCGCCTGGACGCCGATGCCTTGGGGTTCCTATACATTCGTATCATCAGGGAGCAAGACAGTGTATGCCTTTGCCAGGGACGCGGTCGGAAATATCTCCAGTGGTTTGCCCACAGCAGTAAGCGTGACATCACCTGATGTAACGGTGCCGGTCGTGAACACGTTTACAGTTCCGGCTATCAATAGTGCCTTTACGGTTATGATTACAGGGCTGACCGCTTCGGATAACACAGGCGTTGCCTGGTATCTTATTAACGAGAGCGCAACCCCTCCCCAGGCGGCCGATCCGAAGGCAACACCGACCCCTTCCGGTTCGTACACCTTTGCCACGCCGGGTGCTAAAACGCTTTACGCCTACGCCATAGACGCCTACGGGAACGTTTCCCTGCCTAAAGCGGTTGCAGCAACTGTATCATTGCCAGCAACGGCAGACGGCATTCTCATCCAGGAGGCCGGCAAAACTGCGCCGAATATAACCGATGCCCTCAAGTCGCTCAGATTTGCCATGAAGGTTGAAATTCCGACAGCAACCGATATTTCGCACGGTGATGTTGCACCGTTGGTAAACGGCGTGTCGCAACCGGACGGCGCAATTAATCTGGGAGATACAATTGTTATCCTGCGCAGGGTGGTCGGGCTGTAGGGTCGCCGCCGGTGGCTCGCCACGCTTCAATCGGCAAAAAGGTTGATTAGAGCATCGAATCAAAATCAGGGCGACCCACCGGGATCGCCCCTACGATTCAGACGAATTTGTTCATTTATAAAGGAGCACCACTCATGAAAAACTGGCTCTGTTTCATCCTGTCTCTGCTTGTCATAGCTATGCTAGCCTCCTGTGGGGATACTACGCAATCAGAGAAATCAGGAAGAGTTCTCAAGGCGGTTATCAAAACCACGGCTCTGACCGCTGACAAAAACATTGCAGGAATTGAGCTGATTATAACTGTTCCGGTAGGTGTAGCTCCGCCTCTAAATAGCGACGGTAGTGTAAATCAGTCAGCTACTGTGGAAGTGCTCAGCTCGTCTTCACAGAACGTTAGATATAACGGTGCTACCTACATAGCTGCTACGACAGAGGCACTGGGGACCCTCGGTATTTATCCCATGGTGTTATCCGGTTTTGCGGTTGATGATCAGATTACCATTCATCTTAACGTTGCTCCTGGAACATTTCCGGTCGCAGATGATTTCAAACTGGTCTCCTTTGTTGCATATGATATTAACGGTGCTCCAGTGGTCGGACTTTCTCCGACTCTTACGACCACAATCCAATAACCGGCAGGAGGAACCATGCTCCGGAAAATTATATTAATCAGTACTCTTTGTCTTCTCGCTACCCCCTCTTTTGCCACCGAAGCCGACTTTGAAAAGCGGATGGCACGGGGTGTTTCGGCACTGGATAACGGTAACACGGCGCTTGCCAGGGAAGAGTTTCAGGCGGCCATAAAAGAGCATCCCAACGACGTTGAAGCAGCGCTCTACTTTGCCATCGCCCTTAACCGCGCCGGTGACCCCTCTGCCGAGCCAGCATTAAAAACAGCGCTGCGCCTCGAACCGGGTAATCCGCGCATCAATCTCGAATTGGGGACATTTTACTATAACAAGAAAATGTATGACGAAGCGGGCGATTACTTTGAAAATCTGCTGACACAAAAGCCTGACCCTGAGATGACAGCGGCTGCGGAAGGGTATCTTGCCAACATTCGTGCCTCTGGTGGCGGTAAACGATGGGGAGCCACTGTGATGGGCGGGATGCAGTATGATTCCAACGTGCAGCTGGTCGCCGCCGGGGGTGTACTTGCGCCAGGGACAGACCGGAGAGGCGACTGGCGTGGGGTACTAAACCTCGGTTTCAATGGCGTTGCTTTTCGGGATAACGAACAGGAATTGACCGGCAGCTATTCGCTCTATCAGACGCTGCATGTCCATCTTACGGAGTTCAACCTGACCCAGAATCTGTTTGATGTTACTTACAAACTGAAAATATCTCCAGCCGTTACGGCGAAAACCAGTGGTGCTTTTGAATCAATCCAACTGGGTGGCAACCCGTTTGTTAACGACTTCAGTATCTGCCCCGGTGTTCTCTTTGTTTTGAACGACGCAGCAGTCATTGGACTGGATTACCGTTTCCGGAGCTCATACTTTAAAAACTCAGAGACTTTTTCCGGCAATACGGATCGAAACGGAGTGACACATTCGATCATACTCAGCCAAAGAATGACACTTTCCGAGATGTTTACCCTGCGTGTGGGGTATACTTTTGATCGAGAAGTGACAAAAGTTTCCGCGTGGAGTTCTGATTCTCATCGTGCCGGTGCCGGTTTGGGGGTTGCCCTGCCGCATGCGTTACTGTTTGATATTTCATTTGACGCTGCCAGCAAAAAATACGATGAAATTCTGGACCCGGCAACGGCGATACGCTCGGATGCCACCATTACCGGAGCGGCTTCTTTAACCTGGCAGGCGACCGGGCAATATGGTGTGTCGCTGGGCTATCACCATACCAACAACACTTCAAACGTATCCGGTTATGAATATAGCAGGGGCATAACCAGCGTCATGTTCGAGGGAAGGTACTAATATGAAATGTTTTTTGACAACACTATGCGGATTGATGCTCTTTTTTACCACTGGTCATGCGGCTGCCGAGCCGGTGGCCTCTGTCGTAGCTGTACGTGGCAAGGCACTGGTCGAGCGGGGTGGTAAAAAACTCGAAGCGCAGCCCAAGCTGGCGATTGAACTGCAGGATATGGTGGAAACTTCGGCAGGTGGGCGGGTCAAGATTCTGTTTATCGATGACAGTGTGCTGACACTGGCGGAAAAATCCCGCATGAGTGTGGATACATTTGTTCACTCCCGTTCTGATAGGGGCAAGTCGCTATTCAATCTGCTTGATGGTAAAATGCGCGCGGTTGTGGGAAAGACTAAATTCGAGGTCAAGACTCCTACGGTTGTTGCCGCCGCCCGTGGTACGGTGATTTTGTTTGATGTCGGCAGTCAGAATGGCCAGCCGTTCACCCGGATTACCTGCCTCGAAGGGATCGTTGATGTGCGTTCGTTGACAGATGCACCCGGTACACCGCCGGTCCTGCTTTCACCCGGCCAGACAATAGTTGTGACCTCCGGGCAGGCGATGCCGGCACCGACACCGCTTTCTCCAGGTGAAATTGATAAATTGAAACGTGATACAAGTACCTCCGGGGCTGAGATCAAACTACCGGACGCTGCGCTGCGCGAGGCAATTGTCGGGACAGTCAGTGTCACTCCTGTCGTGGCTATTCCCGTTGCGCCCCCCTTTGATCGTCAGCAACCGGTAAAACTGCAGCCAACTAAAGTGGATATCGGGGTGAAATTTTAGTCTTATGAAGAACCGCTCCTTTTACCTGTTTGCTCTAATCACCACAATCGTGGCACTTCTGGCGCAATGGCAGGATCCAGCTGTTATCCGTGAACATCTGGAAAGTAAAACATACGATCTGCGTCTGCGTCTGCGCGAACAGCTGCGCCCTTCACCCCGCCGGGATGACATTGTGATCGTCGCACTGGATGAAAAAAGCCTTGAGGAGTACGGCCGTTGGCCCTGGAGCCGAACACTGACAGCGCGATTGTTGCAGGCGGTATCGTCAGGCCAGCCCCGTGCAATCGGAGTCGATATCTTCTTCAGTGAGCCGGAGAGTCCAGCTGCCGATGCGGCGCTTGCCGCTGCAATAAAGTCCGCAGGGAATGTTGTGCTGCCGGTGGTTTTTTCCGATGTGGCGAAGGGGACAAACGCGCCTTCAGCCGAACAGAACGATCTGCTTTGGGATGCCGCTTTTATGGAGGTGAAAAGTGTAGAAGGGATACCATGGAAGCGGTGGGCAATAGAGGGCGCGCGACCAATGCCGCCTCGTGCCGGAATAGCAAGGGCCGCTGCGGCACTGGGGCATGTGTCGTCACATCCTGATATGGATGGCGTCATGCGCTGGGAAATTCTGGCGCTGAAGCATGGCGATGATGCTTACCCGTCTCTTGCGCTGCAGATTGCCCGCCTGGCAGAGGGGAAGCGGCAGGAGGATCTCGGCCTGTACGGAGGATCCAACGTGCGATTTGCTGATCGCTTCATCCCGACGGATCTTTCGAACCGGGTTCTCATTAATTACTATGGCGCGGAGGGAAGTTTCCCATATATCAGCGCCGCTGACCTGATGAGCGGGCGGGTTAAGGCGGGCGTTCTGTCAGGTAAAGTCGTCCTGATAGGGACTTCGGCTCTGGCCACCTACGATCAAAAGGTCTCGCCGTTTTCTGCGGATATGCCTGGTGTTGAGAAAAACGCGACAGTAGTTGAAAATATTCTCTCCAACAGATTTATGAGCAAAAGCCCCGGCGTAATCGAACTCGTGGTGATCCTTTTGACTGCAATCCTGCTGACGCTACTGTTGCCGAGGCTCTCCGCCCGGAGCGGAGTTGTCGTCGGTTTTTCACTGATGGGACTCTACCTGATAGCCTCGGAAATAACCTGTCTGGAAGGGGTGTGGCTCTCGCTGATATATCCGTTGTCAACTATGGCGGTCATTCTTACGGCACAAACAGTTTCAAAACTTTTGTTCGAAGAGAAACAGTCCCGGCAGATTCGCGCAATGTTTTCCAGTTATGTTACCGAGCGCCTGGTCAACGAAATGATAAAAAATCCGGAAATGGCTCAACTTGGCGGCCAAAAACGGGAAATAACGGTGCTTTTCTCAGATGTAGTGGGCTTCACCACCTATTCGGAAAATCATCAACCGGAGGAGGTCGTAGCCATCCTAAATGAATATCTCGGCGCAATGACCGATATTGTATTGAAGTGGGAGGGGATTCTCGACAAGTTCATCGGCGATGCGATTGTTGTCTTCTGGGGGGCCCCCATGAAGCAGGAGGATCACGCCGAACGGGCGGTTCGCTGTGCACTTGAAATGCAGGAACGGATTGGACAGCTCCATTTAAAATGGGAGGCTGAAGGAAGAGCGCCTCTTGCCTCCGGGATCGGGCTGAATAGTGGTGAGGCGATTGTCGGTAATATCGGTGCTGAAGGGAAAAAGATGGACTATACAGTTATCGGTGATCATGTAAATCTGGGTGCCAGGGTTGAAGGGTTGACCCGGCGCTATGATGCCAAAATCCTGATGACAGAGAATACGCTGGAGAAATTGCGACCGCAAATCGGATGCGGAAAGTTTCCCGGGGTTTCCATTATTGGTCAGGAACGCGTGATAGTTAAGGGAAAGGATACGCCGGTCGGGATTTACGCTGTTGGCCCGCTTGCCGCTGAAACAGCGACGGTTGTCGTGGAATGTGATCCGGAAAAAATAGTGAGATTAACGGAAAAATAATGCTGTGAGGTGAGTCGTGGCTACAGATGGCATTTACGTCCAGGTTTTGGGAGATTATGGTCCGTTTTCTTTCATGGGATTGTGGTGGTAGGCCTTCGTGGCCGACTTGAAAACGGGTGACAATGGAAGTAAATAACCATATGCGTGGCAGTCGGATTATTCAAAGCAGATAAAGCAATAAATTGTTACTTCCGCTCCCTAAACAGATCATGACAACACGGATTCTTGCTGTCTAAGCCTAATTATGGCTGTTGTCCATCAACTTGAAGTACCTGCCGCAACGCTTCATCAATCTTAGATACATCTACGACAGTATTAAAACAGGGGCCAAAGGGGCGTTCATTGAGGATGCCGATGACCGGCAGCGGGTAGCAGTCCTTAATGCCGGAGGTAAGGTCCCTCTCGCAGGCAACTGCCAGCACCAGCTTTGGCCGTTTTTCGACAATTACTTTTCTAGCCAATGTCCCGCCGGTGGCAACAGATATATCGATAGAATACTTTTTACCAATATCCACCAACCCTTTAATGCTGCAGCGTCCGCATTGCACGCATTTATGGATGTCACCAGTCACTTTGATTTCACAGTCAGACAGCTGGATGCAGTGCGGCAGGAGCACCAGGATCCGATCCGGTTTTATCTTCATCCGCTGTGATGTCACCAGGCTGTTATTCATGGCGATAAAAGACTGGCGAATGCGATCCTTATCAAGTCCAAACATTCTTCCGACAAATTCGATAACCGGCAGCAAAAATTTGATGACAACCAAACGCATGAAGCGGGTCAGAAAAATGTCTTTACCCAGTGCCGTGGTCAGCACCAGTAGGCCGGTGCCCAGAATTGCTGCGCCGGAAAGCACCACCATGATGATGCCGACAATATGCGGTAAATTGGAGTTTATATTTGCCAAGCCGCGGTTTGGTATCCACCAAGCCAGAAAAATAACAGCGACTACTATCAGGCAGGTTACGCCCATTAAGGTGACAAAGAGACGTTTGCGCGGAGGTGTTGTGGTTTCAGTTGCCATTGTCAAAGTGGTGACCCCTCTTGTTGACCGCTGCCAAGTAAAGTCCCTTCGGAAACGGAACAGCCTGACAGAAAGCTGCTGCTGTCGAGACGCTTCTTGCCGGCCAACTGCAGTTCATGCAAAAAGAGACTTCCGGTTTGACACGCGACTTCGAAGCATCCCTTCGCTGCCTGTAGTACAGTTCCAGGCTCTCCGATTCCTTCGCCGACTCGGCTGCGGAAAATTTTCAATACCTGATCACCGATGACAGTACAGGCACCCGGCCAGACGGCCAGACCGCGCACGCGGTTGTGGATAGCGCGAGCATCTTCGTGCCAGTTTATCAGGCCGTCTTCTTTTTTGAGCATTGGTGCATAACAGCTGTCAGCATTATTTTGCGCCTGTGGAACAATGTCGCCGGCTGCTACCCTGTCGAGTGTTTCCATAAGCAGCGCGGCTCCCATTGACGCCATGCGATCGTGCAGTGATACGATGTCTTCGTTATCATCCAGTTGCGTTTTCTGGACAAGCAGCATATCGCCGGTGTCAAGGCCGACATCCATCAACATGGTAGTAACTCCAGTTTCAGTTTCTCCATTAATGAGGCACCAGTTGAGCGGAGCTGCGCCACGGTAGCGGGGCAGCAGAGATGCATGGACGTTGATGCAGCCATAGCGGGGGATATCGAGAAGAGCTTTGGGAAGAATCTGGCCGAAGGCAACAACCACGATAACTTCAGGATTCAGCTTGCGAATGATCTCTACAAAGTCAGGATCGCGTACTTTGAACGGCTGGTATACCGGGATACTGTTTTTTTCAGCCAGCTCCTTGACCGGAGGCGGCATCAATTTCTGCCCGCGCCCTTTGGGGCGATCCGGCTGGGTAACTACCGCTATAATATTCTGTCCGTGCTCGATAAGCTTCTGCAGGGTCGGGCAGGCAAAATCGGGTGTTCCCATGAAAATAGTACGCAGGGCGGTCACCGTTTTTCCTCTGCCGCTTTACGGGCTTTACGCTGAAACAGCTCCCGCTTGAGCGCCGAGAGGTGATCAACAAACAGGATGCCTTCCAGGTGGTCAATTTCGTGCTGAAATGCGACAGCGAGTAAATCCTCAGCATGCCAGGTCTGCTCGTTCCCCTCGAGGTCTAGCGCTCTGACAATCACGCTGGCTCGCCGCCTGACATTCGCGGCATAGTCAGGAACCGAGAGGCAGCCTTCTTCTTCGTAGGTTTCCCCCTCGCTTTGCACAATGACTGGGTTAATGGCAATAATCAGTTCCGGTGGCTCATTTTTGCCGGAAATATCGATTACAATGACGCGCTGGTGAACGCCGATCTGCGGGGCTGCCAGGCCGATCCCCGGTGCATCATACATGGTTTCTGCCATGTCATTGGCAAGTTCCCTGATCGATTCGGTAATAATGGTTACCGGGTCGGATTTCTTCTTGAGCTCTGGGTTCGGGTAGGTGAGAATGTTGCGAATCATTGAGTAACGTATCCTTCATTGAAGTTATGAGGGTGTAATGATACTATTTAAGAATAATAAAATCAATTTTCATCTTTACGGCTACACCGAGGTGCGGATATGACGGATCCGGTAAAGAGTATAAGCGAGTCTCAGGGTACCTCAGCAGGGGGGAATTACAGTGGTGGAGGCTTCTCGGAGCACCACAAAAAAAAGGGCACTGCCAAGCAGCAAGATGATCTGATAGAAATTTCCCAGGATGCCAGGGACCGATCATCCGGCAAAATAAAGAAGAGTATAGTAGAGTATTTGAAGGAGTTGCTCGGTTGAAGTGAAGCCATGGTAATTAATTGAAAAAACTTTTGTCCTTTTCGTATGCTTCGACAAATCGCTCAAGTAGAGAGTCTATGCGCTGCTCATTCAGGCCAAGCCTCTGTGACGGCAGCGTATTCAGAAGATCAAGCTGCTCCTCCGGTTCGCGTATTCCGATTCCCACTTTGTGACAAAAAAGATTTGCCAGACCGACAACACAGGTAAGGCTGACTTGATAGGAATCTTCGTCTTCCGTAAATGCGAAGGTATGATGGTTTAATACGGCATGCATCAAAATACTTGGGAAATTCCATTTTTTAATTACAAGTCCGCCAACTTCAGAATGAGTATATGAATATACCTGCCGCTCGGCTTCGTCAAACGTAAGTCCGTCATTATACGTTCTCTGCATGGCATCCTGAAATTGCGTACTGTTCATGGAGTTCATTATTATTTTCCCTATATCATGAAAGAGCCCGCCCAAAAAAGCCTCCTCTTCACTTACAAGTTTGGTCTCTTTGGCGATGATACGCGCAGCGAGTCCGGCGCCGAAGGAGTGTTCCCAGAGCATTTTTTCCGTCAGGCCGTATGGCTGATAGACCTGTTTGACCGATGCTGCTACTACAAGGCTTTTCAGTGTGGCAAAGCCGAGGACGACAATCGCATGAGACAGAGTCTGAATCTGGCGCTGGCAACCATAAAAAGATGAATTCGAGATTTTAAGCACGCGCGCAGCGACGGCAGGGTCAGATGCCACGACTTTAGCCAGTTCTTCAGCCGTAGCACTTTCGCTCTCAATAAGCTGCATAACCTTGGTTGCGACAACCGGGATGGTCGGTAAATCACTGGCTGTCATAATCATTACTTCAAGTTCTCTGTTCATTGTATCCTCGTGCAGCCAACATGCACCAGATGCTGTGGCATCGGCAAATAAAAGAGTCTGCATTATCCACGCACTGCCGCTAATAATCAAGCACTTAGCCTAAAGCATTGAAAAATTGCATGATGGTGTGTATAATCCCGCCGCACTACCGACTATAATCAAGGAAACAGCCGACTTGAAGATACCGCAATCATACATACTACTGCCTATGGCCGTGCTGCTTTTGACCGGATTCAGCTGGGGATTCGGCAGTGACCCCTGTAAAGAAGCGCTTGAAATTGCCGGTACGCTGAATACCACCCGTGATGAAGTTCAAATGCGTCAGGCTGAAGCTAAAATTATGCTTCAGTGCCCTGATGGCGCCGCCGCCCACTTTGTAAATGCGCTCCAACAGGAGCGGGTAAGCAACTTTGATGGTGCCATTGAAGAATATCGCCGGGCTCTGCAGCAAGCTCCTTCTTTTGCTCGAGCAAGTGGTAATCTCGGCCTGCTCTATGCCGGTAAAGGACTGAATGACGAGGCTTCTGTCGCTCTTGCCCGTGGGCTTTCCTCTGTTTCTAATCCATTATATCACAAAGCTTTGGCGCAAATCTTAGTCGAGCAAAAGGTATTTCCACTGGCTGCTTACCATTACAATGAGGCTGGCCGGGAATTGTCTAATGATGCTTCTGTGTTTATCGGACTGGCAGAAATCTACTCCGCTTTAAACCAGCCTGAAAAGGCGCTGGATGAATATAGAAGGGCATTGGCCGCCGATCCCGGTTCTGCGAAGGCTAACATTGGCATTGCTACGATAAACATCCAGCGGGGTGAGTTCGATAAAGCACTTGAACAGCTGAAGCGCGGGGAGGTTTCAACCCCCAGGGATCGCGACATCCATCTATTGCTTGCCGGCCTGTATGAAAAAAAAGGTGATGTAAAGCTGTCTGACTACCACTCGTTGCTGGGCGGTAAAACCAAGCTTACTCAAGCGGTGCAAAAAACGCCCACACAGACTGCTGCAAGCGGCGCTGAAGGTGAAATGGAAGTTCTTAGAGCCGCTATCAAGGAACATCCTGAAGATATTATATCATACGAAAAGCTTGGCCACCTGTACCGCGCCGCAGGTAAAGACACAGAGGCGATAGAAGCTTATCGTGAGGCGGCGCATCGCAACAGTACTAACAGTGATGTGTACCTCAGTCTGGGAATCCTGCATGAAAAAAAGTCGCAGATAGACGAAGCGGTGGTGGCATATAAACGAGCGATAAAGGCTGCTCCCACCAGTGCAGAAGCTCATTTGCGGTTGGGCGATATCCGTTTTACCCGTGGTCTGTTCCAGGAAGCTGTGGAGCAGTATTCGGAATTTCTTAAGCTGCGTCCGGCAAGTCCTGATATCCACCTTAAACTGGGCCGGATTTTTGCCAAAAGCAAAGAGGCCGGGTTGGCCATCTCGTCGTACACATCTGTACTTACCTACAGTCCTAATGACGGTGACGCTAACCGGGAGATTGCCACCCTGTACGCTCAAAAAGGGGATACAGAAAAAGCGATTGCCCACTATAAAAAAGCACTTTCGATTCATAAAGACGACAATGAAGCACGTACTTCACTCATATCAATTTTTGTGAAAAGCAAACAGTACGACGAAATTACTGTTCTGCTTAAAGAGGCAGTTGAGCTGAGCCCTGATGATCAGGTGAATCACTACAAGCTCGGGCTGATTTATGACTTTAAAAAAGATTATGAAAACGCGATAGCAACTTATAAAAAAGCAATTGAGCTGAAGCCTGATAATGCCAGAGCACTTAACGCACTTGGCCGACTGTATATGAAAACCGGCAGATTGAGTGAAGCCAAAGAGACCCTTGAAGCGGCTAAAAAAGCTGATCCAACCATGGAAGAAACAGCCGTTTTGCTTAATAATATTCGTGATGAATTCAACCCTGAACCGCGAAAAATAACTAAAGGCAAAAAAGGGAAGGCTAAAAAAAGTAAGAAAAGTTCTAAAAAATCAAAAGGCACCGGCGCAGCCAAGGCCGCTACGGGCTCCAAACCAGCCGTAAAAAAGCAGTGAATTGCTAATATACGGGGCTGACTTCAACAATTTCTGACATCCCGGCATTCCTCGACAGGAAATATTATGACTGCTCCGAGCGGCACAGATTCCTATTTTCCCTACGATATCCAGATTTCCTCCCATCACTGGCATTCACTTCGCCTTGGGCCGCTTTCAAGCGGCATAAAAGCGCGCGGTATTCCCCAAATACAGTTCTTCAGGCAGTTGGCTTATAAACTTAACAGCAGCCGTCCCGCCGGTTCTGCTGTTGTGCATGCGGGTGAGTTGAACCTGTATGCCTCTCTGCAGAAGGCATTGCGCTACCTTATTGACGGAGTAGCTCAGGCTCCCCGGTCATCCCTTTTAGTCACTGCTGTGAAAACGGGTGGATTTGACCCGTCCGGTGAAGATTTGCGAACCACAGCCCGTCGCTTTGTTGAACTGTTTCCACCTGCACAGGTGCTTGAAGAAAACATAAGGCCCGATATTTGGCTGACTGAAAGCCTTAACAGCTCCCGGCGCACCCATCTGCTTTTGCGGGAAATGCTGCTGCTGAGGCTGGCTGCCGCTAATCCGGCAATAGAGAGCTTTAGAGAGCTGGTTGATGATAGTGCTTTAATCGAATCATCTCACTACTCAAGTATTATTCAGGCGCTGGACAGCTCTTTGAAGGATGGTCCGATCCTTGCGGAAAAAGGTTGCACTCTGTTCGAGGCTCTTATCGCTGCAATTAATGCTTTTCCTGTATCACTGACAGGTCAGGTTGCCTACCTCCGTGAACAGTGGCAGGATGTTTTTCCGCCTGGGTTGCTGCAGGAGGTTGAGACCGCCTTTGACATTCTGCAGGAAGAGCAAAGAGAACGCGGAGGTGGTGGTGGTGAGCCTGGGCCTGCTCCTGTCCTCGAATTTGGCCGTGCCGGGCATTCCGCCGGTAAAGCTTCTGCTGCATCTGGAGGGCATTCCGTATTTCATGGATTCGATTATCCGGCGTATGAGAACTTTTCTCCTGATGCCAACTGGATGGCGCATGTCGTCCTGATGGCAAAGATGGTTTATATCTGGCTTGATCAACTGAGCCGAACTCACGACCATCCAATCACCCGGCTCGATCAGGTGCCGGATGCCGAACTTGACCGCTTGGCGGCGTGTGGGTTTTCCGGCCTTTGGCTGATTGGTCTCTGGGAGCGATCTCCTGCGTCACAACAGATTAAGCAGATCTGCGGCAATCCAGAAGCGATCGCCTCAGCGTACTCTCTTTACGACTACGAAGTGGCTGCCGATCTTGGCGGTTGGGAAGCACTGGCTAACCTTAGAGAGCGTGCCCGCCTTCGTGGTATCAGGCTGGCCAGCGATATGGTGCCGAATCATACCGGGATCTATTCCCGCTGGGTGATACAACACCCGGACTGGTTTGTCCAGACGGAGTATCCCCCGTTCCCGACCTACCAGTTCACTGGAGAAGACCTCTCTTCTGACCGCTCGGTGAGTCTGCAGGTTGAAGATGGTTACTGGAACAAAAGTGATGCTGCCGTGGTTTTCAAGCATTATGATCGCAATAGTGGCCGCACCCGCTACATATATCACGGCAACGACGGCACCAGCATTCCCTGGAACGATACCGCTCAGCTTAATTATCTGATTCCGGAGCTGCGTGAAGCGGTCATTCAGACTATTCTTCATGTGGCTCGCAATTTCCCGATTATCCGTTTTGATGCGGCCATGACTTTGGCAAAAAAACATTATCAGCGACTCTGGTTTCCGCTGCGTGGCCTTGGTGGCGGGGTCCCGTCACGCGCTGAACATGGAATGAGCAAAGATGAATTCAATGCGGTTTTTCCGGAGGAGTTCTGGCGAGAGGTGGTGGACCGCGTCGCTGTAGAGGCGCCAGGTACGCTCTTGCTCGCAGAGGCTTTTTGGATGATGGAAGGTTATTTCGTCAGAACGCTTGGCATGCATCGGGTATATAACAGCGCTTTTATGAATATGCTCAAGACCGAGGAGAACGCCAAATATCGGACTACCATTAAAAACGTTCTTGAATTTAATCACGAAATTCTGAAGCGATTCGTCAACTTCATGAATAATCCGGATGAGAAGACTGCGGTAGCTCAGTTTGGTTCGCAGGGGAAATATTTCGGCGCCTGCGTGTTACTGGCTACTATGCCCGGACTGCCAATGTTCGGTCATGGGCAGATTGAGGGCTTCCACGAGAAATATGGTATGGAGTACAAGCGCGCCTATTGGGATGAAAAGGTGGATGAAGGACTGGTGCGTGGACATGAAATGTGGATATTCCCTCTGCTACAGCGCCGCTGGCTGTTCTCAGGGTCAGAAAACTTTGTGTTATATGACTTCCACGCCGGCGAAAATGTGGATGAAAATGTGTTTGCCTATTCCAATCGGGTTGACGAACATAAGGCGCTGGTTCTGTACCACAACTGCCATACAACGACCTCCGGTTGGATCAGGGAATCAGTCTCTTTCCTGGCTTCCGGTGAAAGTGAAGGTGGACGCCTCGAGAAGACATCGCTTGCTGCCGCCCTTGGAGCGGACGGTAAAGATGATTGTTATCTCGCTTTCAGGGATCAGACGGAAGGTTTAGAGTATCTCCGCTCCTCTAATGAACTCCGTGAACAGGGCCTTTATATTGAGCTCAAGGAATATCAGTTCCATATTTTTCTGGATTTCAGGGAAATCAGTGATGATGTGGATGGCTCATGGTTAAAGCTCTACAAACATTTGAATGGCTCCGGAGTCGCCTCTCTGGAAGAAGAGCGCAAGCAGATGTTGTATCCTGATTTAAACAGAATATTTTGCACGGTTTTTGACCTGCTCATTGATAATGGGCAGGTGGGAGAAGCTGCAACTAAAGATTCAGATCTGCATAAGGCAGTATTGCTGTTTTTGAAGAGCGCTGCTGCGGATGAACTGGTTGTGATGCCGGGTGATATGTTGCTGCCAGCAACAGGTAAAGGGAAGCAGAGTGTTCCCCTCAAAAAAAATAATGTGATTGAGCAGTTTAGCCGTTTTGTTGAGATTAACAGCTACAAGACGACTACCACTAGCGATGCACACTCGTATCAGCTCCGCCTGACCGCCGGATTTTCTGATCAGGCAGCCCAAACCCTGCTGCTGGCCCTGCTAATACTGCGTGAGACCAATATTGATCCGATTAGTTGCGGGCTTGATTATACCCTGCGGAAGTTTCTGCAACGTGATGGTGACCCGGGGTTCCGCAGCCGTGCTGTTGAACTGCTCTCAACATTGCTGGAGTGGTGGCGGTCGGATGAGAGAAATTCTGCATTAGGCAATCTACAGCAGATGCAACAGCTGTTTGAATTGGAAGTATGTCAGGCGTTTTTGCTGCATCATGTCAGCGATGGGGTTGAATGGTTTAACAAGGAGCGCTTTGAAGAGTTGCATGAGTGGTTGACTCTGATCCTTCTGCTGGATGAGTGTGCGACATCATTATCAGTCAGAGTCGCTTCAAAGAGACTGGAGGAGGCTGAGCGTGCTCTTAATTCGGGTATGAAGTCAGCCATGGATGTTGGCTATCGCAGCCGGCTTTTTGTTGAGCTATCGGAAAAAGTTGCCAGTTCGAGTGTGCCAAAAGTAAAAAAAACAGCTTGATTCGCTTGATAATAGGATCTTGAATGTAGAAAGGCCGGCTTTCATTGCCGGCCTTTCTTGTGAACTCTTCTCAATCAGGCAAACGGATTCCTGATTGTAATTGTCTGATCGCGACGTGGGCCAACCGATACCAGTACAATCGGACATCCGGCCAGTTCTTCCAGACGGCGTACATACGATTTTGCTGTTTCCGGAAGTTCGTCGAAACTGCGAACTTCTGTAATATCCTTTTTCCAGCCTGGAAGCTCTTCGTAGACCGGAACACATTTTTCAAATAACTCCAGCTGTGCCGGCAAGGTTTCCAGCGTTTTTCCGTCACAGGTATAACCGGTACATACTTTGATAGTGTTGAATTCTGACAAGACATCAAGTTTTGTCAGGGCAATGCCGGTCAGGCCGTTCACCCGGACAGCATAGCGGATAACCATAGCGTCAAACCAGCCACAGCGACGCGGACGGCCCGTTGTCGCACCAAATTCGCCTCCGATCCTTCGGAGCTCTTCACCAACTTCATCCTGCAGTTCGGTTGGAAATGGGCCGCTGCCGACACGGGTTACATAAGCTTTTGATATGCCGATTATTTCGTGAATCTCACGCGGGCTGACACCGGAGCCGGTACATGCTCCGCCGGAACAGGTTGATGAAGAGGTAACGAATGGATAGGTACCATGGTCGATGTCAAGCAGTGTCCCCTGGGCGCCCTCAAAAAGAGCTTTTTTACCGGCCTTGAGGTCATTATTGAGGATCAGGGCGGTATCGGCAACATAGCGACGCAGGGTGTCTGCATAACCCTGATACTCGGTAAAAATATCGTCAAAACTGCAAGGCGGTTCACCGAGGAAATTCTCCAGAAGGAAGTTTTTTTCAACCAGAAACTCTTTCAATTTACGGGCAAACGTGTCTGGATCGATCAGATCCATCAAGCGGATACCTCGACGACCGATCTTGTCTTCATAGCATGGGCCGATACCGCGTCCAGTGGTGCCGATCTTCTTGTCACCGCTTTTTGCTTCCCTGGCAATATCGATCCGTTTGTGGTACGGCATGATTATGTGCATCGATTCGGACAGTAGCAGACATGCATCATCTTTGATTCTGCCCGATTCTTTAAGCTTGGTGATCTCATTAATGAACACCTCGGGGTCTAGTACGACTCCGTTGCCGATAATGCAGCGTTTTCCTTCGTGAAGAATCCCTGAAGGAATCAGATGCAGGACAATCTTTTCATTGCCGACTACAAGTGTGTGGCCGGCGTTATTGCCGCCCTGATAGCGCACGACATCATCCGCATGCTCGGTGTAAATATCGACAACTTTACCCTTCCCCTCATCGCCCCACTGGGCTCCTACAATTACAACGTTTGCCATGTTCAGTTCTCTCCCTGGCTTTCTTCGATATAGTCCATAAGTCCTGGCTGATTAATCATATTTTTTTCTAAAACAACTGAGCGTCCATCACTGCTGCGCACAGCTTTGTAGTAATTCTGTTCCTCTGCAATGATCAGCATGCAGCTGATATTCATTTTTTTTGCGTAATCCAGTGATTGATTGTAGTCGCGCCGGATGATATCCCTGGCGGTCGTGTAACCACAGGAGCGGAGCGTACGGGCGACCTGCAATACGTTACGCCGGTCAAGGCAGGTATTAAACAACAGAAAATCAGTAGCGGCACAATTTTGCATTTCCGGTCGGCGCTCGACCGTTTGCAGCAGATTCAGCAGATTGAAGGTAAACCCTGTGGCCGGGGCATTAAAGCCGTAGCGGCTAATAAGGTTGTCATAACGTCCACCACTGCAGACAGGTTCACCAAAGCCAGTGACAAAGCCTTCGAAGGTTATCCCGGAATGATAATCAAGTCCTCGCGTTTCACCCAGGTCAATGGAAAGAAAATCGGATACACCATGAATATCCAGAATCTCCAGTACCTGCCGTAAATTTTCGAGAGCAGCTATAGATCGGCTGTTAGTGACAATTCCCTCTGCTTCCTTAAGGACTTTTCGTCCCCCGAATAAACGCGGTAACGCACTTAGTTCACGTGCAGAGTCAGGAGAAACGGTGTGCTCTTTGAGTAGAGACGCCACGGCCGAGCTGTCTTTTCGTGATACCGCTTCACGCAGTTGCAGGAGCGGTTCGCCGCTTAGCCCGGAAGCCTGAAATACACCCTGGCAGAACTCAACCTGTCCCAGGTCGAGCGTGAAGTTGTCAAGGCCAAGTCCTTGCATAGCTTCAATTGCCATGACAATCATTTCTGCATCAGCCTCAGGAGAGTCAAGGCCGATTAACTCGACACCGGTCTGAAAAATCTCACGGCTGCGGCCGGCCTGAATTTCTGTCTGGCGCAATACTCGACCGCTATAGCTAATGCGGTGTGGCAGCGGCAACGAAGTCATGCGGGTGGCTGCAATTCGTGCGATCTGAGGAGTTATGTCGGGTGGAAGCGCAAGCAATCTCCCGGACTGACGATCATCAAAACGGTAGGTTTTGCCTTTAAGTTCATCGCCCATGCCGGTTGCCAGAACATCTTCATATTCGAGTCTGGGGGTAATTATGCGCCGAAACCCCCATAATTCGAAAACGCGCAGCAGGCGGTTTTCAATGGTGCCGATTTTAGCGGCGGCTTCAGTAAGAAAGTCGCTGACTCCCCGAGGTAATGCTATGTCGCTGGGTGAAAGAAGCATGAATCGTTATAGTCCCTTGGAAATATCCAAATTATCCAGTTTGTTTTGTAAAAATAGATCCGGTTACAGATAAACCCGGAGCATGTTGGTCAGACAATCGTGTTAAGCAGTCTTCAGTTCATTATTAATTCAGCTGAAGGCGTCGAAAAAGTACAAGTTTTACTTATCTCAAAATCCTGTAGTCTTGTCAAAACAAAAGGTTAGCGGGTACTCTCCGTGGCGGGAACAATGTCAATCGGATCTGTTACCGGAGCATCCGGAACCTTACTAGGTACGGTTGGTGCTGGTGCTGTAACCGTTGGTGCCGGAGTCTTTACTTCCAATGCAGGAGGCTGAGAGATCGGGGCGGGATCGGCAGAAACCGCCTTCACTGGCTGTTCAACTGGCTTTAAAGTCTGATCCGGAGGAGATGACGGCCTCCCCTCTGCCACTGGCGGGACTATTTGCTTGTCGCCGGGCTTTACGAACAATGATGTTATCGCATCAAACAATCGACCGTAGACTTCCGGTTCCTGCGTCTCACGGAAGAGCCAGTCACTTTTTTTCTGATCAAGGCCCCTTCGGATTCCGTCAAGTGACTTGAAGCGCACTTCTGTTTTTCGAGATAAATTTGCTTCTGACTCACTGAAATCTGGATACTGGAGATTGACTAATGGGTAGTAGCTCAATAGGCGCCCGCGAAAATTCGGATATTCCCACAGAACGGTTCCGTCAGGACCAATTATCTGGGCGGTTAGAGTCAAAAAGTTAAATTCTGTTTCCAGTGAAGTCAAAAGATTGCTGGAATAGATCCTGCTTGTATTAGTGAGTCCGCTGACAACAACTAACATAACGGCATCCAGGCGATTTTTCTTTATATAAGCGCCTATGGCATCATTTTTCCAAAAGTATTTATTATACTGAATATTGGCATCATCCCGTTTCTCGCGTCGCGCCATCAATGCGCTGAAAAGTTGACGCGGTTCATCAGCCAGTGGGGTCACCGCATAAAAGTTACCGGTGCTCTGGAGTTTGCGAACGAGCAAGGGCTCATGTTTGCGATTAAGTTCTGTGATGAGAGGGATAAGAAGCTCTTTTTGCGGGTAGATAATGTCAGAATCGGCGTCCATAAAAATGGGTGCAATTCCAAGCACTTTAACTTTTTCAGCAAAATTTTCTGCCGGTATATTAAAATGATTCTGGGCGCAGCCGAGCATTGTTGTGGCAGCTAAAAGCAAGCCAACGATGAATCGTTTCATTTTTGACTCCATCTCTACGCAATTTAGGCAATTAAATGCCCGTTTAAGGAGTACCTTATAGCAGAAAACATGGTTGTTTTCTACTCAATTTGAGTAGGTTCCAGTGATATTCCGTGGTTTGTGTGTACTCAATTTTATTGACAAAATAAGGCGATATTTCGTATCGTCACGAAACGAAACCTGCTTATCGAGAGTGGTGGAGGGAAAAGGCCCTGCGAAGCCACAGCAACCGGTCATTATGACGTCAGGTGCTAAATCCTGCCGAAAGGCAAAGATGAGAGGTGTGCTGTGCATTTTACCAGCCCCTTCTCATATATATGCGAAGGGTTTTTTTATGTCTGAAAATTATATTACAGAACAATTTCAAACTTTTGAATCCGGCATTCGTTTGGACAGCGGGCGAATACTTGCTCCCATCACGCTGGCCTATGAAACATACGGCACTCTTAATAACGAAAAAAGTAACGCTATTCTGGTTGAACATGCCTGGACAGGTGACGCGCATCTAGCTGGAAAACGAAACGCAACGGAAACAAAGCCGGGTTGGTGGGATGCTGTCGTCGGACCAGGCAGGTTGCTCGATACCGACCGCTATTTTGTCATCTGCTCTAATGTCATTGGTTCCTGTTTCGGTTCTACCGGCCCCACCTCTATTAATCCCAAAACCGGTAAGCGCTATAACCTTACTTTTCCCGTAGTCACCATTCGTGATATGGTCCGCGCCCAGAAACTGCTGATAGATTCTCTTGGTATAGCGCGCCTCCTGACAGTGATGGGTGGGAGTATGGGCGGTATGCAGGCCCTTGAATGGGCAACGCAGTATCCTGACCATGTTGCCTCGGCGATTGTTCTGGCTACAACTCCCCGTCCTTCACCTCAGGCAATTTCGCTGAATGCTGTCGCCCGCTGGGCTATTTTTAACGATCCGACCTGGCGTAAAGGTGAATATAAACACAATCCTAAGGATGGTCTGGCTCTTGCCAGAGGTATCGGCCATATTACCTTTCTTTCTGACGAATCAATGAACGCCAAGTTCGGGCGTCGGTTTTCAGCTCGTGACGGCCAGTTTGATTTCTTTGGTCAGTTCGAGGTAGAGCGCTACTTGAATTATAACGGATACAATTTTGTTGATCGTTTTGATGCCAACTCTTTTCTTTATCTGGCCAAGTCACTGGATCTGTACGATGTCAGTTGGGGTTTCGAATCCATGGCGGAGGCTTTTAGTCAGGTTAAGGCGCCGATCCAATTTTATGCCTTCAGCTCTGATTGGCTTTATCCCTCGTATCAGACGGAAGAGATGGTCTCCTGCATGAATGAGCTCGGGAAAAGTGTTGAGTATCACTTGATTACTTCGGCATACGGGCACGATGCTTTTTTGTTGGAACATGAAACTTTCGCCCCGCTAGTGCGTGATTTTTTAGGGCGGATCTGAAAAGTGCACAGTTTAGGTAATATAAAACCATATGCCGAATTTAAGGATGATCGTCTGTTTAGAAAACTGCGGCATGGTGTCGGCAAGGCTATCGGTGATTTCGCTCTGATAGAAGAGGGGGACCGCATTGCTGTAGCGGTTTCGGGTGGCAAGGATTCATATCTGATGCTTCTGGTACTTGAGGAGTTGCGTCGGAGGGCTCCGGTGCATTTTGAGCTGGTAGCTGTAAATATAGATTCCGGGTATCCCGGCTACCGAACTGATGTTATCGAAGGTTTTTTTAAGCAGCACGGATTTTCCTACAGGATGGTGCCGAGTGAGCACTATGCCATAATTAAAGATAAACGCAGACCGGGTTCTTCCTACTGTTCAATCTGCTCGCGACTGAAGCGCGGGGCTCTTTACGAAACTGCCCAGGCGTTGGGGTGCAACAAGTTGGCACTTGGACACCATCAGGATGATTTCATTGAGACCCTGTTGCTGAATCAGTTTTTTGTCGGCTCTCTCAAGTCGATGTCAGCCTCCATGCTGGCCGATAACGGTGTCACGACCGTAATAAGGCCGCTTGTGTATCTTGCCGAAGAAGATATCATCACATTTTCCCGCCAGGCGGAACTCCCGGTTGTCTGCTGTTGCTGTCCTGTCTGTGGCACCGCCGACATGCAGCGCAAGCGTATGAAGCGCCTGCTCAAAGATCTGCAAACCGAAATTCCTCATATCAAAAACAGTCTGCTGAAAGCCCTCTCAAATGTTCACCCACGTCATCTGCTTGACAAAAAAATATGCGCAAGCCCTCGTCTTTAACCTTAGGGAGTTTCAGTCTCAAAAAAAGTATTGTGTTGGAACAGTGAGGGGAGGAAAACTTCGTGGCTCAGGGTTCTCCGCGCTCGGCTTCATCTGACAGCATGACCAGATCAACCCGTCTATTTCTTGCGCGCCCTTCTTGAGTGGTGTTGTCGTCGATGGGTCGAAACTCGGCATAGCCGGTTGCTGAAATTTTGTTTGCATCTACGTCAAAGTTTTTCAGCAGATATTTAAGCCCATTTGTAGCTCGTGCCGTAGACAGCTCCCAGTTGGACGGGAATTGAGCTGTGCTGATAGGAATGTTGTCTGTGTGCCCTTCGAGTCGTAGCGGGTTATTATATTGGGACATGACCTCGGCTATAGTGTTGATCAGTTCATACGCCTCAGGCTTTATAACAGCTTGCCCGGAGTTAAAAAAACCGGCTTCCTTGAGGCTGACAATCAGCCCGCGTCGTGTTATTTCCAGGTTAACCTTGGCCTGTGCTCCCTGCTTAACAAGATATGCATCTATAGCAGATTTGATTTGGCGAAAGTCTTTTTCGTCTGCTCGTGCTTTTGTCTGGCCGCTCCGGGTTCTACCCATCGGAGAAATTTTGACCTCTGGTTTAAGTGATGGAATTACGGTGATAGCCTGAGAGGAGATAACGTTGACTTTCGGGGCTGTTGCACCGGCGGATGCCATCCCGAAGGACGATTGGATTGACTGCATAACCTCTTCGACTTTTTTCTTGTCACTCTGTCCCATGGCATACAAAACAACAAAAACAGCAAACAGCAGTGTAATGAAGTCGGCATAGGAAACTAGCCAGCGCTCATGATTAACATGTTTTTCCGGTTCTTTTTTTAGTGCCATAGTTGTTAGTGGCCGCCCACATAGGCCATCAATTTCTGTTCAATGAAATGAGGGTTTTCGCCGTTCTGGATAGCAATCAATCCCTCCAGAATCATAATCCTTCGCAACATTTCCTCTTTCATGCGTATTTTCAGCTTTGTTCCGATCGGCAGACAGATAATATTGGCAATCATGAGACCATATATAGTTGCAACGAAAGCTACAGCGATACCCCCTCCGAGTTTGGACGTGTCAGAAAGGTTGCCCATAACGTGAATAAGGCCGAGAACAGCACCAATGATACCAATAGTTGGTGAAAACCCTCCCGCCGCCTCATAGAATTCAATTGAATGCTTGAAATGATCTTCATACGCCATAATATCGGCTTCGAGTGTTTCCCGTAGTTTTTGTGGATCAATACCGTCTACCACTAGCGAAATCCCCTTTTTAATAAAAGGGTCCCGAGCCGACTGAGCCTCTTGCTCAAGGGAAATCAAGCCGTTTCGCCTGGCTTTGGTTGCATAGTTAATAATGTCTTTTACTACCTGTTCATGATCAACTTTTGCCGGTAAAAAAGCGATTTTTATGTTCTTCAGCGCACCTATGATCGCCGGTAGCGGAAAACATACAAAAGTAGCCCCAAAGGTTCCTCCAACAACAATCAGTGCGGCTGTAGGCTGGATCAGCGCTGATATGTGTACACCTTCGATAGCGGCGCCTCCAAAAACGGCCCCGAACGCCATCACTAAACCTATAATTGTGGCTAAATCCATACGCTAATAATCCCGACTGTGGAATGGAGTGTTAATATGTTTACCTTGATTGTCCGTAAGTGCATTACCCGACTGATCTATGCGACTCATGATCGGGTTTGTTGCGGTGCGTCCAAGATACTTCTTTACTGAAGGACTTGCGGCCCTTCGCGAAATTCTCGAACGAAAAGCAACAACCCTACTGATAATGCTGATGGCTCGGTCGATAACTATATAACGATTGCCGTTAAAAAGGGTGATAACAGTGTCTGGAGTCTCCTCAATACAGATAATATGGTCTGGATTGAGATACATCCGCTGTTTGTCCAGTCGTGTCACGGCGATCATGCAAACCCCGATAGATAGATGAGTATTTTTCTATAAATATTAAAATTTATATAAGGTCAAGAACTTTTTGTCTTTTTTGCCCTCATTTGAACTGTATGTTCAGATCATTGCATCGATCGCATCAAAATCAATATAGCGTTCGGCAATCGAATTGATCAGGTTGATTTTTTCCAGATCCTCCGGCCCGATTTTGGAAACATGTTCCCTCAATCGGTAGAATATTTCTGATGAAGTCTCTTTTATGCGTATATACGGGATGTTGCTGTCATCTAAAATCCGCTGTGTTATGCTTGAAACAGGGATGTGTCCGGCAATTATCAGGCCGGCCAGACGCGCTTTGTACTCCGGAATGTGGTGAAGTGCCGAAGCGGTAACAAGCAGCTCATCCCGTGAGCTGGTAACAATCAGCAGGGTTGATGCTTCCAGGTGATCGATAACTATCTGTGAAGAAGCGGCACCGAGTTGCAAAGTATGACACAGGCGCTTTTGCTCGCCAGAGTCGCCGTTTAGCGGCAGTCCCAGCAATTCGGAAACATGAAGTAATGTTGGATCCGCAAGTATTGGAAGATAATCAAAAGCGCTTGTAATCATCATACCACTGCCTGCAAAAGCCTTCTGCAAATATCCCAGTGTGTCATCTCTTTTCGCTGCAACCAGTTTGTTGGCCATAATGATGCGCACATCGGCCTTTTCCCGTTGATAAAGAGCCAGATTAAGTTCAACAGCATCAATGACGTTACCGATTCCCCCACCGGTTACTAATAGTACAGGCGCGTTTAGTTCAGCAGCTATTCTGGCATTATCCATCCCTATAACTGAACCGACCCCCCCATGCCCGGCCCCTTCTATGATAAGGAAGTCATATTTTTTTTCCAGTTCGTCGCACGCCTCCCTGATTGCCCGGCGCGGTGCATCCGAATCTATTTCACCGTCAAGAAACCGTCGCGTTGTCCCAGGAGCCAATGTGACAGGCGACATAAGCCTTACATCCTCTTCAACTCCGAAAACAGTTGAGAACATTGCCGCATCTTTATCAACAATCGCACCGTTGAATTCTATCCACTTGGGGCCAAGCGGTTTCATAAAGCCGACTCGAGCGTATTTCTTGCGCGCAAGATGCATCAAAGAAAGACTAATTGTAGTTTTACCGCAATGCTGTCCGGTCGCACCGATGAATATTTTTTTACACATGGTTGCCCTTCCTTTGATTATTGCGGCGGCGTAGCGATTTCATCAAAGTAGTCATCGAAAGCATCCTCACCGGAAATAAAACTAAGAAATTGGACCCCCATACCGCTTTTCTTTACCAGATGGAAAAGATTTTGCGGCACTTTTTTGGCCCACATGACTCTAGCCAAAAGTTCTATGCAGGAACCATTCGGGAGTTCAAAAACAATCTTTATTATTGTATTGGGTGGGACAACGTTGGGCGACTTTATAAACATGCCGGTCATAGAAACATCTTCAGTAAATGCCACACGGACGGCCTCGTCTATGCCAAAACGGATCGTTATGCGTTTTTTGAGGCGTCTGATATCCCGCTTGTCTGCCACTATTTCAGTCTCCCAGCGTTAGTCTTTAGAAGATCCAGCGTGTACGAAGTGTACCATGCCAGAAATATACCATAATTTCAATAAATAGCAGGTTATATGTGAAAAAAATGTCATCAATGTCAGGCTATCGCAAGAGTAAATCTATCGAAAACGGCAGCAGGAGCATTTACGAACTGTATTTGCGGCCCTGAAAAGCGCGTAAAAGCGATTCTAGTATACTTAATTGAATTGACAGAGCAGTGGCAATAATCTACTTTGGCAAAAAGCTAGGGGAGTTTCGACTGAGAGCGGTATGTACCGCGACCCTTCGTACCTGATCCGGATAATGCCGGCGTAGGGAAGCGCGACCGATTGATGTTTTAAATAAGCCGCTGCTGCGGTTTTTTTTGTGCGTGGAGGTTTACATGCAGATCATGCTAAATGGCGATTCTCTTGAAACTACGGATGGTTGCACGATTGCCTTGCTGCTTCAGCAACTTGGGATAAGTAAGGAACGCGTCGCAGTTGAATTAAATGGTGATATTGTTCCGAAGATTACCTATGAAAAACAGCCAATTTCGGATGACGATAAGATAGAAATAGTCCATTTTGTTGGTGGAGGATAAACGGTATGGCTGCATCAGCGGACAAATTGATCATTGGTGGGCGCGAGTTTACTTCACGTCTGATGGTTGGCACTGGAAAATATGCCAGTTTTGAACAGACCGCTCGGGCGCTTGAAATGTCCGGCGCCGAGATTATCACTGTGGCCGTGCGACGAGTAAATCTTGATCGCAGCAAAGAGTCGCTACTTGATTACATTGATCTGAAAAAATACACTCTGCTACCCAACACTGCCGGCTGCTACACGGCCGATGATGCTGTGCGCACCTGCCGACTGGCCCGCGAAGCCGGCATGTCAGATTTTGTCAAACTGGAAGTGCTGGGTGATGAAAAAACCCTGTTCCCGGACAACGAAGAGCTGCTTAAAGCCGCTAAAATTCTGGTAGCTGAGGGTTTTACCGTACTTCCGTATTGCAGTGACGATGTGATTGTCTGCAAAAAACTGGAAGACATTGGCTGTGCTGCAGTCATGCCGCTTGGAGCACCAATAGGCAGTGGGCTCGGTATTCGTAATCCTTATAATATCCGGATAATTCTTGAAAATGTCACTGTTCCTGTTATCGTGGACGCCGGAGTCGGCTCTGCGTCTGATGCAGCCATCGCCATGGAGCTCGGTTGTGCCGGCGTTCTCATGAACACGGCCATCGCAGGTGCGCAGGATCCGATAGCTATGGCCGAAGCTATGAAACTGGCAGTGATCGCGGGCAGATTGTCTTTCAAGGCAGGCCGGATTCCGCGGAAACTTTATGCAAACGCCTCCAGTCCTCTGGACGGTTTAATAGGATGAATACGTTGTCTGAATCCATTTGATGACTGATTTTGCCCTGTATCTAATCACGGACCGGCTTAAAACCGGTAAATGGACTATCGCCGAGGCAGTGCGTGAGGCGCTTGATGGTGGCGTCAGGGCCGTTCAGCTCCGCGAAAAGGATCTTACCGGTTTGGAGCTGTATCGTCTGGCGATCGAACTGCGTCGCATTACCTCCGATTTTGATGCCTGTCTTATCATTAACGATCGACTGGACATCGCGTTGGCAGCAGCGGCCGATGGAATCCAGATCGGCGTCAGCAGCCTGCCTGTGGCCGTAGTCCGTCAAGTAGTGGGTCAGGGTAAAATAATAGGTTACTCTGCACATTCTATTGATGAGGCTCTACGTGCCCAGGCTGATGGTGCCGATTTTGTTACCTTTGGGCCGGTGTATCCCACTCCGTCCAAGGATGCATATGGGGCGCCATGTGGTGTTAAAAAGCTTTCTGATGCTGTCTCTGCCCTGGATATACCTGTTATTGCTCTGGGAGGCATTTCATCGATGAATATAGAAGAGGCGCTGTCCACCAACGTACGGGGCATCGCCGTTATATCCGCCATTCTGGCAGCTGTTGACCCTCGCATCGCCGCCACATCACTGCTGAAAAAGATCGAAGAGTATGCCCAACACTCCTGACGAACGCCTCCACTCACAATTACACATCAACTCCTACGGTGTCTATTTGCGTCGCCGCTTTGGGCTTCGTATCAGCAAGGTCAACGTAGATGCCGGCTTCACCTGCCCAAATCGTGACGGCAGCAAGGGGACTGGCGGTTGTATTTACTGTAATAACGTCTCGTTTTCGCCCAAGGGGACCCAATCCGTAGTGCCGCTTGAAGAGCAGATGGCTGCGGGAATGACCTATCATCGAACCCGGCTCGGTTCTGAAAAGTTCATCATCTATTTTCAAAAATATACCAATACCTACGGTTCAGTTAAGCTGTTGTCCGATCTGTATAGCCGTGCCCTTGATCACCCTGATGTGATCGGTATTTCAGTCGGCACCCGCCCCGACTCTCTCAGCGATGATGCTCTAGATCTACTGACAGAAATTGCCCGGACGAAATATGTGTGTCTTGAACTTGGCTTGCAGTCGATGGATGACGCTATTTTGACAAGTATCAACCGTGGGCATACACTTGACGACTTTATACAGGCGGTTGGCCGTGCGGCTGGCCGTAATTTAGATATCTGTGCCCACCTGATTTATGGTTTTCCGGGAGAAAGTGCGGCAGATTTTTTGAACACAGCTGATTTGATGGCCGGACTGCCAATAGATTCGCTCAAATTGCATCAACTGCATGCAGTTGAAGGGACAAGGCTGGCGGATTTATATCGTCAAGGTGAGTTTACTCCGCTAACGCTGGATTCTTACATCACAACTGTGGCCGATTTTCTGGAATTACTACCCCCTCGAATAGCAATCCAGCGCCTGTATGGCTCTGCTCCTCTAGATATATGCGTTGCCCCGCAATGGGGGTTGAAGAATAACCAGATGTGGTATGCTATTGTCAATGAATTGACACGGCGTGGGAGTTGGCAGGGGCGCCGGTCAGAGTTAAGTTGATATCAATGCCCTGTAGAAATACTCGCCTCCACGGCAAAGCGCTTGATTTTTCTGGTCGTTGTTTTGGGGAACTCATCCTCACGGATGGTGAACTTTCGAACCCGCTTGTAATCGGCCAGACCCTTACAGGTTTTTTGGACTTCCACACGCAATAGCGCTTCAACATCAGCCTCGCTCATCGGACACTTGCCGTCAATGCGACATTGGTTGTCCAGTGCCTCCTGTTCCGGATAGATAATGGCATGAATCTCTTCTGATGATGTACCGACCTGGTAGCCGTAGACCATTACCTCAGCAATGAACGGGCTTTTGAGCAATTCGTTTTCAATCTCCTCCGGGTACACATTCTTGCCGTTAGGGGTGACTATCAGGTTTTTGACCCGACCACTAATGGTCAAAAAACCGTCAGTGCTTAAGAACCCGAGATCACCGGTGCGATACCAGCCATCGGAAAGAACTTCAGCGGTGGCTAGAGGGTTTTTATAGTACCCGGTCATGACGTTAGGTCCTTTAACAATAATCTCCCCGACGCCCTCGTCGTTTGCATCATCGATCCGCACTTCAACTCGATCAAGCAGGCGTCCAATGGTACCAAGTCGTTTACCACCCGGTTGCTCGGCGCTGATGATCGGTGCAGTCTCCGTAATGCCGTACCCTTGATAAATCGACAGGCCGAACTCGGTCATGCCCTTGGCAATTGCGGGATCAAGAGCCGCTCCGCCACTTATGAAGATGGTGCCTGAACCGAACGTCTGCCTGACTTTTGCGGTAACGATTGGCCGTGTCAGCGGGAGTGAGAACAGCAACTGTGATAGTTTTTTTGAATTTATATTTTTGATGACGCGATCGAGTATCATTCTATATACAACCGGAACTGCCAGGAAGAATGTGGGTTTAACTTCCGACAGATTTTCGCCCAGTTTTTTCAGCGATTCACAGAAGGAAACTTTCCCGCCCAAAGAGAGCGGCAGCAATACTCCGCAGACCTGTTCGAAAACGTGATTTATCGGCAGGAATGATAGCGTGTGGATGCTGTTATCAAGGTTAAAATGTTGAGCAGCACCCTTTATGTTGGAAACAATATTGGCGTGACTGAGCATGGCCCCCTTAGAACGTCCGGTTGTTCCGGAGGTGTACAGGATCACGGCAGTATCATTGCTGTTTCGTGGCTTCTCCGGAAGTGGGGCGCTGTGGCAGAGTGAATTCAGTGACAGAAGTTTCCCGTCACGAATGAGTTTGCTTCTAAGTTGCTCAACCAGGTCCAGCGGGCTCGGTTGTTGTGAGGCCGTTTCAGTTTGAGAGGAAAAAGCACATAACAGGCGGTGCGCCTGGCGAGCCAGAACTTCCATGTTATTGCGACGTTCCGGTGGAATATCCACGCTGGAGAGCAGGTCACGCCATTCATCCACCAACGCATCCAGTACCTGTACTACTCGTGGATCTGCTGAATCAGAGGTTGAAGAGGAAAGTGTCACAATCAGTTCCAGCGCCGGGATATCCGCAAAAATATCCAGAACCAGATCAAGACAGGGTGGAGCGCTGAAAACGTAGCGGGCATCACAATCGGTAAGGATGTGCCTCAATTCGGCAGCCTTCAGCTCTTTGTCTATTGGAACAACAACTCCGCCGGCCTTGAGTATACCAAGATAGGCGGCAACCCATTGAGGAGATGAAGGCGCCAGAAGGGCCGCATGATCACCCGCATTGAATCCGCTTTTAATCATTCCGGCGGCAATTCGATCGGATAATTCCCACAGAGCGCCGTATGTCATATGTTGCCATGTTCCGGCAAGCTTGAATAGCAACGCCGGTTGGTCACTGTATTTCTGACAACTTTCCCTGATTAACGAGTCAATGGTCTGCATAGCAATCCTCCCAAACGGCGTTTTGGGGCATAGTAGCACGAGGTGGCAAGGTTTTGTCAAAGTTAAATGCTCGCCAGGCGACTAGAAAATGCTTTTTTGGTTCAGTTTGGAATGCTATAATGTCAATTCCAAAAAACAATATAAAGCTTTGCATGACCAAAGGAGTAACCTAATGTCTGAACTTCGAGTCCGTTTTGCCCCAAGCCCAACCGGCTACCTTCATGTAGGCGGCGCCCGCACCGCGCTTTTTAACTGGTTGCTCGCCAGGAATCAGGGAGGCACATTCATTCTGCGTATCGAAGATACTGATGTGGAACGCTCAACTAAAGAATCCGTGGATGCGATTTTAGAGGGAATGAAGTGGCTTGGCCTGGATTGGGACGAAGGGCCCTTTTATCAATCTGATTCGTTTCCGCTTTATAAGGAGTATGTCCAGAAACTGCTGGATGCCGGCAAAGCTTACAAATGCTACTGCAGCGCCGAAACACTTGATGCGAAGCGTACTCTGGCCATGCAGGAAGGGCGCAAACCAAAATATGATGGTACCTGCCGCGAGACGGCAGATTCTCCTGGCGATCAGCCATATGTAGTCCGTTTCAGAGCGCCGGAGGGGGGAGTTACCTCTTTTGATGATCTAATCAAAGGGGCTATAACTTTCCCGAATGAAGAACTGGACGACCTAATAATCCAGCGCACCGACGGCACTCCGACCTATAATTTCTGTGTAGTGATTGATGACGCCAGCATGCGCATTACGACGGTAATTCGAGGGGATGACCATGTTAACAACACCCCGCGACAGGTTCAACTTTATGAAGCACTTGGTTTTCCGGTTCCACAATTTGCCCACGTGCCGATGATTCTCGGTTCCGACAAGGCACGTCTCTCTAAACGGCATGGCGCAACCAGTGTGATCGTTTATCGTGACATGGGATATCTGCCTGAGGCGCTGATAAACTACCTGGTCAGGTTGGGATGGAGCAATGGGGACGATGAAATTTTTAGCAGCGAAGAGATGATTCAGAAATTCGATATCGGCAACGTGGGACGCTCCGCCTCGGTCTTCAATACCGAAAAATTGAACTGGCTCAATGCCCATTATATTAAAAACGGAGATCCGGAACGTTTAGCCGATCTTCTCTTGCCTCATCTATCTGCTCTTGAGGTGACCACACTCAATGGGCCGGAGCTGATGTCAGTAGTCAAGACTCTTCAAGAAAGGGCACAAACCCTTGTAGAGATGGCTGAAAGAGCCGTATTCTACTACAACGCACCTGTGAGCTATGATGAAGCAGCTTTAGCAAAGTTTGACAAAGAACTTTTGCTTACTGTTTTTGCCGCAGTTACAGCCAAAATTTTAACTGCTACAGCTAATAATGCGGTTGAAGTTGATGCGCTCTTTAAAGAGGTTTGTGCCGAAAACAGCTGGAAGATGGGCCAGGTTGGTCAGCCGGTACGAATTGCTCTTTCAGGAGGTACTCAGGCGCCCGGTATAGGCGAAATAGTGGTGACTCTTGGGGTGGAAGAAACCGTCAGAAGGATTAATAAAATAAGCGAACATTTGAAGGCAGCTAAAGCTTAAGCGGATTCAAATAGCTCTGGAAATCATGAGCCGATCAATTTAGAATACGCTTTAGTTCGGTGGTCAGGCTCTCCAAGGTGTAAGGTTTCTGGATAAATCCGGTCAAACCCAGTCCTTTAAATCGTTCAGATACCTCTTGTTGACTGAAGCCGCTGGCAAGCAGAACCTTTATGCCCGGCTGAACTTTGCGTAGTTCCTTGAAGACCGTTACTCCGTCCATGTTGGGCATTACCTGGTCTAATAGCACGACGTCGATACAGTTACTTTCTTTACGGAAAATCCCAAGAGCTTCTTCACCGCTGGCGGCGACAAGCGTTTCAAAGCCAAGCTCATCAAACATGGAAGTTGAGACGTCGCGAACCATATCTTCGTCGTCAACTACCAGAACTTTGAGCGAACGCCCAATTAATTTATACTGGGCTGAAACATCTTTGTTGTCTATTTCCACTGCCGCTGTCTGGATGTCAGCCGTTGGGAACAGAACCTTAATTGTTGTCCCGCTTTCCGGAGCACTTTCTACCAAAAAAGCACCTTTATGAGCCCGGATGATTCCCAATACCGCTGACATGCCCAAACCCCGTCCGGTGAACTTGGTTGTAAAAAATGGATCGAAGAGTTTCCGCAGCGTTTCTCCGTCCATACCGCAGCCGTTATCGCTTACCATCAGCCAGACATAACGTCCCGCCACCGTTTTTTCATCAAGACTACTCTTATTAAGAAAAAGTTGATCAAAATCTCCGATTCCAGTTTCAAGGGTGATTACACCGTTAGCGTTTCCAATTGCTTCCGCTGCGTTGGTGATCAAATTCATAATAACCTGCTGCAGTTGACC
This sequence comes from uncultured Geobacteraceae bacterium, assembly GCA_903875605.1. Classification (GTDB taxonomy): domain Bacteria; phylum Desulfobacterota; class Desulfuromonadia; order Geobacterales; family Pseudopelobacteraceae; genus JACRCG01. Next base: position 161,816 of record CAIQWT010000007.1, read on the forward strand.
GGCATCCGCTCTGATGATCGGTATTGAGTTATCAAGATGCTGTACAAGCGAGATGGATTTGGGTATGGCGGCGTCAAGCATCGTCGCGTTTTCCTCCACGAGCGTGGAAAGATTGAGCGGCCTGATAACAAAAAGTCCTTTTCCGGAGTACGCCAGCATCATGTTAGTAAGTTTAGCGGCTTGCCTGCCGGCTTTTATTGCCTGGTCGATGTTTTTACGGACAGGAGTTTCTCCTGGAAGTCTCATCAATGCAAGTTCCAGGTTGCCAAGAAGTGCCTGTAGTAAATTATTGAAGTCATGAGCAATGCCACCCGAAAGTATACCAAGGCTCTCAAGTTTCTGGGTATGAAGCAGTTGGCGCTCCAGGTTCAGCCGTTCCTCCTCTGTCTTTTTGCGTTCAGTTATGTCCCGACCTTCAGGAACCAGAAAAAGAACTGTTCCGGAGGGATCTTTAACCGGTCGTAGGGAAAAATCTATGTAGTGAAGTGCTCCATCCGGCGTCGGGTGGGTCGCTTCAAATGTAGCAATTTCACCTTGAGCTGCGGATGTTACTGCCTGGCGCAGCTTTTCCTGGAGTTCCGGAGAGTGCATCCACCAGGGTGTCTCCCAGAATGGTTTGCCGATGACGTCAGATTTCTCCAAGCCGCCGAAATGTAGTGCCGTGAAGTTGACGTCGATAAGTGTCCCGTCAGTATTCAACAAGCCGGCGAAATAATACCCCTGCTCAAAAAATGCCCTGAACATTTGCTCCTTTTCCAATAGTGCCCGTTCTTTTTCTATCCGTTCGGAGATGTCGTGACCGACACCGATAAAGAGCAATTCTCCGCTGGAATCAACAAAAGTCGAGCCATTGGCCTCAAACGGGCGCCAGGAGCCGTTGGCGCATTTAACACGATATGGTGGGCTTGTTTCAGTTTGGCCGGTACTCAAAACACGGTGGAGGTATGCGATTAATGGAGGGATATCGTCAGGATGAGAGAATCCAGCGAAGCTAAAACCTTGAACTTCATCAACATGATATCCAAAGTGCCGCTCCCAGGCCGGTGATACAAACATGAAAATGCCACTGGCATTAAGCGTAAAGATGACATCTGTAGAACTTTCGATATGATGACGGAACTTTTCTTCACTTTTCCGCAGTATCTCCTCGGTGTTTATAAGAGTATGAGAATGTTTTTCTACTCGTTTTCTCAGAGTTCGGTTCCAGGCGAAAAGTACCAGTACCAAAAGGCAAAGGCCAGCGATGCCGGCAAAAATAGAAGTTAAGGTAAATGTACTTACAAGGGGCACCCCGTTCCATTTCAGCTGAATCTTATTGCGCTCGGCTGGTGTTATAAGGCGGAACCCGTCTTCGACACTAGCCAGGATCTCACCGTTCCCTTTTTTAACTGCCCGATGCAGTGACGTCACATTTAATGGTTCTGACTGCTTAAAATCGCCTAGTATGCCGTGCTTATGGAGGAAATAGAGGGCTGGCGCCTTGTCCATGACCATCACGTTTACTTTATGCTTTTTGGCCGCCAGGACGATATCTTCATAATTATTAAAGAACAACAGATTATCCGCACCATGTTTTTTCAGGAGCTCGATCACTGAATCACCGATCTGTACCCCAACGGCAAAACCTTTTAGAGATTTGGCATCTGTTATACCGGAAATGTCTTTAAGAAAAAATACCGGCACTTCTATTGTGCTGAATGGTGCTGAAAACTCATAAATTTTCGCACGTTGCTCGGTAGAGGCAATCTTGTCAATGACATCAAATTCGCCGGCTTGCAGCCGTTGCTGTGCTTCAGCCCAATCCGTGAGGCTAATTTCTGTTTTAATGCCGGTCTTCTGCTCCCACAAACGCCAGAGGTCTATTTGAGAGCCCTGGGGATTGCCGGAATTATCTTTAAATACGAACGGCGGGTAATTATTTTCCATAACGACCCGTATCCGGTCGGGTCGTGCAGTGGAGAGGGAAGGAAGCAGACAGCTGAGGCAGCAGGATATGAATATGGTGCGCAGGAAACCGTTAACCGACATAGTTCCACCTGTGATATATATTTTACTCAGCGAGTCACACTGAGGTAAAATACAAACTATGTCAACGCAATCCAATGAGACAACTATAGATTTAGCTATGAGCCTCTTTAACCTGACAACCACTTATACCCCGCGCGGCGACCAACCTCAGGCAATTAACGAGCTTGTCGCCGGAATAGAACGCGGCGATTGCCACCAAACCCTGTTGGGAGTTACCGGTTCAGGCAAAACATTCACGGTTGCCAACGTCATCGCCCGGACTTCCCGTCCGGCACTTGTGTTGGCCCCAAATAAAACACTTGCGGCCCAGCTTTATGGCGAGTTCAAGGAGCTTTTCCCGGAAAACGCGGTGGAATATTTCGTATCATATTACGATTATTACCAGCCCGAAGCCTACATTCCGACCAGTGATACTTTCATTGAAAAAGATTCCGCAATAAATGATGAGATAGACAAGATGCGCCATTCAGCAACGCGAAGCCTGCTGACCCGGCGGGATGTCATAATTGTTGCATCAGTCTCCTGTATCTACGGTATCGGTTCCCCTGAGGCCTATCAGGCCATGCACATCTTTTTTCATCAGGGTGATGATTTTGGTCGAGATGAACTGCTGCGCAAGTTGATCGAGATACAGTACGAACGCAATGATATGGATTTTCATCGCGGTACATTCAGAGTGCGCGGTGATGTGATTGAAATATTTCCCGCTTATGACAGTGAACGTGCGCTGCGGATTGAATTCTTTGGCGACGATGTGGAGGCAATCAGCGAAATAGACCCGCTGCGTGGGGTAGTTCTGCAAAAGCTCTCCAAGTGTTCCATTTATCCGGCTTCACACTATGTGTCAACCCGAGAAACACTGGAGCGGGCGGTGGAGCAGATCCGCATCGACCTGGCTGAGCGGATCAGATATTTTCGTTCTCAAAATATGCTGCTGGAAGAACAGCGCATTGAACAACGCACATTCTATGACATCGAAATGATGGAGGAGATGGGATTCTGCCACGGTATTGAAAACTATTCCCGCTATTTTGATGGCCGTCAGCCGGGTGAAGCTCCATTTACCCTTATCGATTATTTTCCGGACGATTTTATATTGTTTGTTGATGAGTCACATATCACTATATCCCAAACCGGTGCAATGTACCGAGGCGACCGCTCGCGCAAGGAAACTTTGGTAAATTACGGTTTTCGACTGCCGGCGGCTCTTGACAACCGCCCGCTCAATTTTCAGGAATTTCAAACGCGAATACATCAGGCGGTTTATGTCTCGGCAACTCCGGCAGATTATGAGCTTGAAGCAAGTGGCGGCGTATTTGTTGAACAGGTTATCCGGCCTACCGGACTGGTTGACCCTGTTATAGAGGTTCGGCCTGTTACTGCCGGAAAACAACGCCCTCTACCGGGCTCTTCCCGGATGGGGGAAGGCGCTTGCGTCATCACCCAAGTAGATGGAGAGTCAGAACATGGGGGTAGTTTCGGCCAGGTTGATGACCTCCTTCATGAAGTCCGCAAAACCGTTGCGTGTGGTGAACGGGTGCTGGTGACAACCCTCACCAAGCGGATGGCTGAAGAGTTGACCAATTATTACCGGGAGTTGGGGGTGAGGATAAAGTATCTTCATTCTGATATCGTAACAATTGAGCGTATGCAGATCATTCGTGACCTCCGCCTGGGAGAATTCGATGTGCTTGTAGGGATCAATCTGTTGCGGGAGGGCCTGGACCTGCCGGAGGTTTCTCTAGTAGCAATTCTTGACGCCGATAAAGAAGGGTTTCTCCGTTCGCAACGATCACTAATCCAGACATGTGGTCGGGCCGCCCGTAATATTAATGGCCGAGTATTGATGTACGGTGACAGTGTGACCCGCTCAATGCAGGCCTGTATTGATGAAACCGGACGGCGACGCATTAAACAGCTTGAGTACAACGTAGAGCATGGCATCACGCCTGAAACCGTTAAAAAGGGGTTGCGCAGTATCCTCGAGTCAATCGAGGAAAAAGATTACGTTAC
>CAIQWT010000008.1 GCA_903875605.1 uncultured Geobacteraceae bacterium
GCTGTTGCTGGCAAAATTCAAGGAGTACAACCAATGAACAAGCGATTTATAATCAAGTCTGTTGTAGCTACTGCACCTTGTCGGTTGACGGTGACATTTGGCGATGAAGTCACTATGGATATAGAGTTGTCCGTTATCGTGGCACAAAACAAGACCCTGTCGCCACTTTGCGACTCTGAATTATTCCAGAAGGCAAAAATTGGCGAGTTTGGGTATGAGATTGTCTGGAATGATGACCTGAGCCTTTCCGGGGACAACCTCAGGGCTGAAGCGGTTGAACAGTGTGGAGGCATATCGCACGAGCGTATATGGAATTGGATGCACCGCAACCGATTGACCCTTGATACAGCATCAGAGGCGCTTGGGATAAGTCGCCGCATGCTGGCTTACTACCGCAATGGAGAGAAGCCTATTCCAAAACATATCTGGCTGGCTTGTCTTGGCTTCGAAAGATACAACGGGCTGGATGAAAGCGTAATGAAACAGGCGGCGTAATCCGATTTTTAACTGGTTAAAAAGTTCGAAGTGCGTCCGCCAGGGGACGCCAAATCATAATCCGATACAATTGGATAAGATACAGGAAGCCTCGAGAAATCAAGGCTTTTCTGTTTTTAGCGTCCAGGGTTGTCTAATTGGATTTGACAAAATCCACCCTCTTTGATTATGCTCTATGAGCATAAGTTTACATGCTTATTGGGTCTTATACCCAAAGAATCCGTACCCGTGTCTGTCAAGGCCACTGATCACTGTCAAAAAACTCTTGCATAACCTAACTGGTAAGTAGAGAATGTAAGCACAGTCGGTTAATTGTGGTTGGAAGGGGGTTCACATGGTTCTTGCGGCACTATCACCTAACAGTGTCTTGGCCACTCCTATTCAGGTTAACCCACAGGTTAAGACCGACCTGCAGACTTCAATGCCTCAAGCTGTTCAGGATGCCCAGAGGGCCGTCAAAACAATGCAGACGGATACAGTGACTATTTCTCTACAGGCATTAAAGATGGCTGATGACAAAGGCGTTTTTACCAAGAAAACGGATAATAAGCCGGATGCGAAACGAACTTTGCAGCTGGCCGGTGACAAGGCGGATGATGTAACTAAAGCACGTCAAAGAAATGCTGGAAAGGCCTATGCTGCAGTAAGTTCGTATCAGTAAGCAGTAACCTTTACATGCAGGTATTATATTCAGCAGTAAAGAGAGGAAACCGGCATGTTGGTTTCCTCTCTTGATTTGTGTGCGCCGGAATTGAGTACATGAGCTAACAAAATACAGTTCGATCCCTGACACACTGGAGATTTAATGAAGCTAACGGAAGAATTAACCCGAAAATTGATTTCATTTATTATAGAAAAGACCGGACTTAAATTGTTTCAAGTTGAACATACGGTTGATTTACTGCAGGAAGGTGCCACGGTGCCATTCATCGCCAGGTACCGCAAAGAACAAACCGGCGAACTGGACGAAGTACAAATTCGCGAAGTTGAGGAGCAATTTGCCTATTTCTGTGATCTTGAAGAGCGCAAGATCACGGTGCTTAAATCTATTGAGGAACAAGGAAAGCTTACACCGGAACTGCGGGAAAAAATCTGTATTTCACGTCAGAAGACGGAAGTTGAAGATCTGTATCTGCCGTATAAGCCCAAGCGTCGTACAAAAGCGACGCTTGCACGAGAGCGGGGCCTGGAGCCGCTGGCGGATATTATTGCGGCTCAGGAGTTAACGACCGGAACTGCTGAGAAAGCGGCACTGCCATTTGTAAATCCTGAGAAGGAAGTATATGATGCTGCCGCTGCACTAGATGGGGCTGGACATATCCTGGCCGAACGTCTTTCGGATAACGCCGATGCCCGTTCGATGGTGCGTCGTCTGACACATACGCAGGGGGTGATGACCTCGCGGGTTGCAGCTGACTATAAGGAACAGGTCACTAAATTCGAAATGTATTATGATTTTCAGGAGTCGCTTAAAGCTATCCCGTCACACCGGATGCTTGCGATGAGGCGAGGAGAGAAGGAGGAAGTTCTTTATCTTTCGATCACTGCACCGGTCGAACATGTCCTGGCCGGATTGAAGTCACGTCTTATTCTGAAGGAGAGCATTTTCAGCCCTTTGCTCGAGAGAGTTGCAGAAGATGCCTACAAGCGCCTGATCGCTCCATCTATTGAGGTGGAACTGCGGCTTGAGAGCAAGGAGCGCGCGGATGAGACGGCCATACAGGTCTTTACCCGCAATCTGCGAGAGCTGCTGCTTTCGCCTCCGGCCGGTGGTAAGCGGGTACTTGGAATTGACCCCGGTTTTAGAACCGGTTCCAAGCTGGCAGTGGTAGATGCGACCGGTCGTTTTTTGGAGCATGTTACAATATACCCCCACATCGGTGCGGCGCGAGTTCCACAGGCTCGTCAGGATCTGTTGAGGCTGGTCAAAGCGTATGATGTTGAGATGATTGCCGTCGGCAATGGTACTGCCGGGCGCGAGATGGAAATTTTTGTCAAGGAGACTCTTGCAGGGGCAGGATCTCAGTTGCCGGTAGTATCGATCAGTGAGGCGGGTGCCAGTATCTATTCGGCGTCAGATATAGCCCGTGAAGAGTTTTCTGAGCTGGATTTGACGGTGCGTGGCGCTATCTCTATTGCCCGCAGGCTTCAGGACCCGCTGGGCGAGTTGGTCAAGGTCGATCCCAAAAGTATTGGTGTCGGGCAGTATCAACATGATGTCAATCAGGCTATGTTAAAGAGGTCGCTGGATGGGGTGGTTGAGTCTTGTGTAAATTACGTAGGGGTTGATCTGAATACGGCTTCATGGGCGCTCCTGGCCTACGTTTCCGGGGTGGGGCCGACGCTTGCCAAAGCCATTACCCGCTACCGTGACGAAAACGGTTCCTTTCTTTCCCGTAAGGCGCTCCTCAAAGTACCCCGCTTCGGTGCCAAAGCCTTCGAGCAGGCGGCCGGTTTCCTCCGTATTCGCGGAAGCGCACATCCTTTAGACAACAGTGCAGTTCACCCCGAGCGCTACAAGCTGGTGGAAGTTATGGCCACAGATCTTGACGCATCACTTCTGCAGTTGGTTGCTGACCCGGCTCTTGCCGGCAGAATTGACTCTAAACGCTACGTTTCGGACAGTGTGGGTCTGCCTACCCTCACTGATATCATCGAAGAGCTGAAAAAGCCGGGGCGTGACCCGCGCAGCCAGTTTCAAACAGCTTCTTTCAGGGACGATATCCGCGAAATAAGCGACCTTAAGGAAGGTCTTATCCTGCAGGGGATTGTGACTAATGTCACCGCTTTCGGCGCTTTTGTCGATATCGGAGTCCATCAGGATGGTCTGGTTCATATCAGTCACCTGGCGAATCGCTACGTCAAGGACCCGAGTGATGCCGTTAAAGCGGGGCAGGTCGTTAAGGTTAAGGTGTTGACTGCGGATGCACAGCGAAAGAGGATCTCGCTGTCTATCAAAGAGGCGGAGATGGACGGGAAGTCGTCGCAGTAATTTTACTGCGGCAGGAGCAATGTAGTGCAATTTAACTCGAATGGGGAGTCTGTGGATATGGAAGAATGTGTTACCAACAAGCTGAGGAGGCCGGCAGCATCTTCAACAGCCGATCGGATGGCTGCTCTGCAGGTTAGTAAAGAGATACCGGTGATGGAGGAGGATGCTTCACCAGAGGCTGCGCGGGAGAGTATTGTTAAAGATATGATGCGAATATTCAACGGCCTGCTGGGGTGTACACCAAAGCGTACCGGGGTGAATACCGCTTTTATGAAGAACACTAAGAACACCATGAAAACTGACAAGGCAAAGCCGGAAAGCGGCACTCAGCGAACACTGGAAAAGGAAATATACCGTTTGTTCAAAAGGCTTGTCGAACTGAACTCGCCTAATACCGGTTTTGCGATAAGTGTCCTCTTCAACAATGGCATCTATTATTACAACAAGTCCAGTGTACCTCTTTCTTTCGGTACGTTTCTCACGTCACTGGTTGAGTTTCTGGAAGGTCATGATTGCCTGGGCATATGTCCCGATGAGATGGTAAAGTTGAAAACGCTTCTTATGCGGGGATAATGAGTAAAATGTACTATCAGTAATTGTCACAGGTAGTTAAGGCTTGTGTTTACTCGTTTTTGTCGATTGCCCCAGGTGAGCCAGAAAAACTACATGTCGGAGTCCCCCCTTGCCAGGTCGGTCGGTCGACACTGTGAAACCGGCACTTTGCAGGCGCTTACAGAATCCCTCGTCATAATTTTCACCCCACACGGCTACTACTCCGCCAGGTTTAAGAGCAGTCCGCATGTTTTCAATAGCTTTACTGCCGTAGAGAGGATCATCTATGTGGTCTGTTTTTGCATGGGGCCCGCGGTACAGATCCAGAACTATGGCGTCAAAGTGAGTTTCACTTCCGTCCATGGCAACCCGTTTGATCAGGTGGGCGACATCATCAATCTCTACAGTCACGCGCGGATCTGTTACGGCACTTTCCGTGAGCAGGGCAAGTGGCCCGCGGCACCATTTGTAAACGGTCGGGTTCAGTTCAGCCACTATGACTCCGGCAGTTGCCGGCAGGGTGTCAAGCACCGCCTTGAGTGTAAAGCCCATACCAAGCCCCCCAACCAGAACCCGCGCAAGTTTACTTTCTTTCAGCCGGTCACAGCCTAGTCGGCCGAGTACCACTTCAGAGCGGTTTAACATGCTGTTCATAAGTACCTGGGCACCGATCATTATCAAAAAGTCACGCTCACCTCGCTGCCTCAGTTCCAGATTCCCTTCTTCGGTGGAAATATTATCGATTGTTTTCCAAGGCTGAGCCATGGTGCAGTACCTCTTCTTGGTGATGATGTCTTGTTACGCAGGGCGCAACCGGTGCAACTCATTTGCGATAAATTGACTCAGGTCATAATTCCGTGGGATGCAATCGGCTACAGTACGCAGAATATCATAAAAACAAAAGCAGTACGACAGGAGGAGTAATTATGTGTGAGTGTGGATCGTCGCGAGCCCCGGGAATAGGACCTTTTGCTACCGGCAGGGATCTGGTGGAGTTTGTGCTGAATGCTCATGGCGGGTCAGTGGCGGTGTCGGCCCTGCCAAGTGGATTGGCCCTTGATTGCCAGGGATGTGGAAAGCCCTTTATGCTTGAGACGTTTGTACAAAGCTGTCCTGCCTGCGGTGGTGTCCATGCCATATCCCCTCCGCGTGCCACTGATCCAACGGCAATTCAATTCGCCGGAGCTGATTTCGTTCGCTGATATTGCATTTTAAATTTATCTGAAGCGGCGGTTCTCATTATTCCCCGGCTGATGGCAAGGCAAATGTTCCCACCAGGCGGGTAAAAAAGTCCGGGATTCCGGTGTTAAAGGTCAGCCGTTTGCCGTTAACGGGGTGTGTGAAAGAAATGGCTCTGGCATGTAGTGCAAGGGTTGTATAGACATCATTGGCCTTGCCGTATTTTCTGTCCCCTACAACTGGGTGACCTTGTTCCGACAAATGAACCCGTATCTGGTGCTTGCGCCCGGTAAGCAGATGAATTTCCAGCAGGCTGAAGCCTTTAGTCTCTTTCAGGGTTGTATATTCTGTGTGGGATAACTTCCCAGCGGTCTGGTCGAGTGTAGAGTAGACCGTAAAGGCGCTGTTTTCGGCAAGATAGCTTCTGATTGTCCCTGTTGCCGGCGTCAGTTTGCCATGCACAATAGTCAGGTAGCGCTTGTCTGTCTCCTGCCAGTGACCCTGCAGAAAAACTTTGGCCGCCTCACTCTTGGCAAGAATCAAGATGCCGGAGGTGTCGCGGTCAAGGCGGTGAACTATATAAACCCTGTTTTTGGAGCGTGGATCACCTTTGCGGATATACTCGTTGAGAATGGTATGAACCGTTCTTGATTTGTCCCTGTCTGTCCCCATCGTCAACAGGCCGCAAGGTTTTTCCACCACGATGATGTCCTTGTCCTCGTGGATAACGGTAACCCCTTTGGGCTGATATTTCGCCGGTGGGCGTTTAGTTGTAGTCATGTCGCTCTCCTCAACTATACAGACGTTTCGCAATAATTCGTCACACGAAGTGCTTTCAGGACATCCACCCGCTTCTGCAGGATGAATGATGATCGTTTCACAATCTGCATCGCCTCGAGTTTTTCCTGATCAATCACCAGCATTCGTGCGCTCATACCGGCAACCTTGACTACGTCCTTCCAGTCGGCCATCGGCAGCCCACCTGCTTTATCGGCAGCGGAAACAAAAGGCAGGATCTCAACGATGCCCGACTTGAGCGCCTGCTCTGCCATTTTTAGTTTAGATGAATCCCGCAGCTCATTCCATAAATTAGCTTTGCCATGTAAGCGACAGACCCAGGCCAGTGCAGTGCGATACTTTGTAGGTAGGCATAAACGGGAACAAACCGCCGTCGCCATTGCAAACCCGGCGTACTCATGACCAAAATGCCTGGGGTAGTGAGCGTGATCAGTTGCCAATTTACCAAGGTCGTGAAAGAGTGCACAGAAGCGGGCAAGCGGGTCGGAGCTAGCTGCTGTTACCAACTGCAATACCTGAGTGGAGTGGCTAAAAAGATCTCCCTCCGGGTGGTGCTGCAGCGGCCCCGCAGGAACCTGCGGCATCTGGAAAAGTTCCGGCAGAAATTCCACTCCAGCATTGAATTCTATCATCCTCTGGAAAAATAGTTCCGGTGATTTATGAGTCAGCGCCTTAAGCAATTCACCGCTGAAACGTTCTATCGGCATGCTAATGAAAGCATCACCCCACTCATCAGCGCGGATCAGTGCGGTGGTCTCAGATGACATGACCCAACCATCAGTTTCGAAGCGAAAAGCCCGAAAGATTCGCAACGGATCGTCCCGGAATGTATGATTGCTACATACCCGGAGTATCCCGGATTCCAGGTCTTTCCTGCCATCCAAAGGGTCGATGTGGTCGCTATGCAACGTCATCGCCATAGCATTAATAGTAAAATCGCGACGGAGAAGATCGTTTTCAATACCAGCCATGTTGTTGATGCGGGTAACTTCGACCTTTCCGAAGCCAGGATGATGCATGAAGTAAATAGTGACACCGCTGGTCGCTGACACCAACCGAAATCCGAGAGCACAGAGTTCGTCGTGGGAAACGGATGTCACCAGATCTATATCCTGGCTTTCCCTTCCCAGCCACATATCGCGAACCGTGCCGCCGACGAGGACAACCCGGTCGTGGAGTGGCGGCGGGAACAGTCTCTTTAGAAAGGGGATAATTGATTTCAAAGTAAACCTTTGATGTGGTTCTATTTTTTCCTGCTTTTATCAGGAACCGGAAGATTGAGGAGTCGCAGAACCTGAATCATGTCGTCCCAGACACTCCAGAACGAGTCGGAATTGCCACCGGTACGGAGCAGGTAGGACGGATGGTAGGTCGGCATAAGCGGCATTCCGTGAAAATCGTGGAATTTACCGCGCATTTTTGAGATGGGCACCTTGATCTGCAGGAGAGCTTGAGCTGCTGACGTGCCAAGCGCAACAATCGCCTCCGGTCTTATTGAATTAAGCTGCCGCAGCAGGAACGGATAGCAGGTGCTGACTTCATCACTTTCAGGTGGCCGGTTCTGCGGTGGCCTGCACTTAACCACATTGCAGATGTACACATCCTCTCTCTTTATTTCCATAGCGGCAATGATGCGGTTCAGCATTCTGCCGGCATCACCAACAAAAGGCTCCCCCTGTGCATCCTCATCAGCCCCTGGGCCTTCGCCGACGAAAACGAGCCTGGCTCTTGGATTGCCGACTCCGAAAACCAGATTTTTTCTGGTCGCTCCCAGCTTGCATCGTTGACATGCCCCGAGGTTTTTTCTAATCTGCTCAAGAGTCTCATGTATTTCCGATGCTGCATGTTGGACAGTCATTGTGTTCTCCATCCCCTTTTTGTGAGTGGCGTCTGGTTGGGTAGTAATAGCCGATTCCGCAGCTGTCATCAGCTCTAACGGTATCCCGTCTACTCCACTTTCCTGAAGGTCCTGCAGATAGGCGGTAAGGGATGCATATAGATGAGATTGGGTTGGATGTTGGGGGGAATGCCTGTTCACGAGTTCCGCTCCAGCTGTCAATTTTGTATGCAACGCAGCAATATCTGCGTACAATCGCACGCGCAATCTACCAGTAAGCTTTCAACCTGTCAAAAGAAAGAACTCCATGTTTTTATTGCTATGCACCATTGCAGTAATTCTTCTTCCAACCGATGTGCTTGCCTGGGGCGGTGGGATTCATCTTCAGCTTGGAGCACAGGTGCTGGCTGATCTGAGTGCCGTATCTGCCGATGTGGCTGCTCTCCTGACGGCTCATCCTAAAGACTTTCTGTATGGCTGCCTCGCTCCGGATATTACGGTTGGCAAAAAGTATACCCATTCTCTGCTGCACTGTCATCGCTGGGGGATTGGCCGGACTCTGTTGAAAGAAGCCGAAAACGACCATCAGAGAGCCTGCGCATACGGATATCTCTGCCATCTTGCTGCCGATACCGTTGCTCATAATTATTATGTTCCCTACAAAATTATGCGCTCTTTTCCTACGATAACGATGAAACATACCTATTGGGAGATGCGTTTTGAGGCTTTTGTGGAAAAAGACATCTGGGAGCTTGCACGCATTATCTGCCGTGCAGACAGGCGTGCCAACGATGTGTTACTGCGGAATGTGCTGACAACGACCATCTTCTCGTTCGGCACTAATAAGCGCATTTTTAATTCAATAATGGTTCTTTCACGTATGGAAAGGTTGCAAAAACTTGTGCAGGCGCTTTCCAGCAAGTCGCGCTATCAATTGGCGGAGGCTGATCGGGACGAGTATATGCAGTTGGCCAGGGATGCAATTCTCGACTTTTTGCAGCACCCGGAAGACTCCAAATTTTTACGGGTAGACCCCACCGGAGAGAGAGCATTGACAGCAGCGGATATCCTGAGAAAAAGTCTGCGACTGCGCTACAAAAGCGGGTTTATGTCAAAAGAGGAGGGGTTTGAACAGGTTGAATCTCTGCGGAGTACCCTGCGGGATTCATTACACAATCCGGAATTACTGAAGGGACTTCATGTCTGACGGGCCTGAGCTGTGCTGCTTGCCGAGTCCGGGTTGGGCGCAGTAAGAGCAGCTCCTTTACATCATAGGCCGTGACATGTTTGCCTCAAGTCGGAATTAATAACATTCCGGCTTTCGGTCATTAAAGCAGGGTATTTGGGCCCGCCAGTCTTTCATAACCTGCATGTCAAGCGCGGCAATAATTTCCCCCTCATCCTCACTCGCTTCGGCTAACAGTTCCCCTTTCGGATTGATAATCATGCTCATTCCAAAAAAGTCCAGTTTGCCAATTATGCCGCAGGCGTTGCAGGCAACCACGAAGAGCTGGTTTTCGATTGCTCGTGCCCGTAGCAGCGTACGCCAATGCTCCTGACGCGGCTTAGGCCACTGGGCCGGCACGCAGATTACCTGTGCGCCTTCGATCGCCAAGCGCCGTGAAAGTTCGGGAAAGCGCAGGTCATAACAGATGATAACTCCCACTTTTCCGATCGAAGTATCCGCCAGTAACCATGAATCTCCGCTGGAAAAAGCACGATCTTCACCCAGCAGAGAGAATAAGTGTATCTTGCGATACATCCCCGCCAGATTGCCGTTGTCAGCCATGTAGATCGTATTGAATACATTGTCGTCGTTCGGTTCCGGCAGGCTGCCGACTATTACTAACTTGTACCTGAGTGAGAGTTCCAGCAGCTCTTCTACAATCCCCTCTGTCCGCACTGCCAGCTCATTCAGGTTTTTGTAGGCAAAACCGCATGACCACATCTCCGGCAGTACCACCAGGTTTGCTCCCTGTGTTGCTGCGCGGGGCAGGGCTTTGCGGACATAGGCCAGGTTTGCATCCACATCTCCCTGTGTGACGGTAAACTGAATTGCGGCTGCAGTAATTGTCAAGGTGGCACCTCCGATTAAAAATATTCGGATCAAGCAGGCATTGATGGATGAACTATTCTGTCAAACTTTCGGTACTCTAATTGCTGCTCTGGTAATTTGCTGCAAACCCCGCCACGGATCAAAACTTTCCGGATGCCGGTGAGATTCAGTAATAAAAACACATTTTTTCTGTAGTCTCCGGTCCAGGTATTGACCGTGTTTGTAAGCACTCTACCTCGTTAACTGTGAATTAAGATAGGCGTTGATTACATCCATATAGATTTCACGTGGCTTACTGGTGCCGTCACTGAGGGCGATCATGCCCTCGCTTTCCATCATCTCGACAATCCTGGCAGCGCGGTTGTAGCCGATGCGCAGTTTGCGCTGTATCATAGAGATGCTGGCTTGTTTGGTGTCTGCAACAACCCGCAGGGCATCCTCCCAACGCTCATCCTGTACTTCGTCCTCAATACTCCCCTTCTCATCTGAATCCTTCATCTCAAGGATCGATTTTTCATAGACCGGCTTACCCTGCTTTTTGAGAAAGTCCACTACCCGCTGTACTTCGGAATCTGACACAAACGCACCGTGGATACGCTGAAGCCGGGATGTTCCAGGGGGCATATAGAGCATGTCACCGGCCCCAAGCAGACTTTCCGCTCCGTTGCAGTCCAGGATGGTGCGTGAATCGACTTTCGACGTAACTTGGAAGGAGATGCGCGATGGGAGATTTGCCTTGATCAGACCCGTTATAACATCTACCGAAGGGCGCTGAGTTGCGAGAATCAGGTGGATACCAGAGGCACGTGCTTTTTGGGCCAACCGGGCGATGTGTTCCTCCACCTCGCGTCCGGCAACCATCATCAAGTCGGCTAACTCATCCACAATAACCACAATATAGGGGAGGTGGCTGTGCTCCAGCATGTCGCCGTCATCGACAATAAAGGGAATCGGATCAATATCGGCAACCCCGCCTTCGCGGAGTTCTTCAAGATCATCGATAATTTCGGCATCGGATATGGATCCGAGTTCTTCCTGCTCAAGGAGTTCTCCCGCCAGTTTTTTGTTGTAGGAGTCAATATTACGCACACCCTTATCGGATAGCAGCATATAACGCCGCTCCATCTCGTTCACAGCCCATTTCAGGGCCAGCGAGGCCTTTTTAGGCTCGGTAACAACAGGTAGCAATAGATGTGGAATTCCCTCGTACATAGAAAACTCCAGCATTTTGGGGTCGACCATGATCATACGCACATCTTTGGGGGTGGATGTGTAGAGCAGGGAAAGGATCATCGTGTTGATCGATACCGACTTGCCGGAACCTGTTGAACCGGCCACCAGCAGATGCGGCGCTTTAGCGAGATCTGTCACAACCGGCAAGCCGGCAATGTCTTTGCCAAGAGCCAATGGCAGTTTCATCTTGCTGTGGGAAAAATGTTCACAGTTGAAAATTTCTCGCAGAAAAACCATATCGCGGTCCCGGTTTGGCACCTCAATGCCGACAACACCCTTGCCAGGTATCGGCGCAACAATGCGGATCGACATGGCCTGCAACGCCATGGTCAAGTCATCGGTAAGTCCGGCAATGCGACTAATCTTAATGCCTGGTGCCGGAGAAAACTCGTACATGGTGATGACCGGACCGGGGCATATTTCCACAACCTCGCCGTCAATATTGTAATCTTTAAGCTTCTTCTCCAGCAATCGTGCATTCATGGTGAGAGCTTCGCGGTCGAGCGTTTTTTCATTAGCCGGAGGGACATCCAGTAGCGAAAATGGTGGGGTGTGAAAATCCCCTTCTGCTTTGATGAATTCAAAGGTTTCCTGTACGGCGGCTGTTTTAGCGTCCTCTTTCTTTTTCTCCTTTTCCTTTTTGACAAGGTTGGGTCGCAAAGGTGGAGGCGCCATCGGTTTGATGACCGGTCCGCCTGTTGCCGGCACAGCAGGGAGCCCATCCTGTTTGGCCTTGGCACGGCTTTGTTCATTACGATCTTTGGCTCGGCGTTCCTGCCAGGCAGCCCACTTATGTTTGAAATTTTCCAACCACCAACCGGCAAAGAGGATAAAAGAGAATTTCGACAGGATCATGATTGAGGCGGCCAACAGCGGTAGGAGCAGGAGCAGGGCTCCCGTGACCCCGACGGTGCTTTTTAGGGCCCGGGACACGACAACACCGACCGCTCCTCCGGTAGCAACCTGCTGTCCGAATAGAACAGTTTTGTCCCGGAAAAATGCAAAAAGGGTAGCCAGGGAGAATAGCAGTCCCAATGCTGCCGCCAGCTTGTATGAGCGGAGGCGGATCTCTTTGAATCGAAAAAGAGTGTAGGCCATGTAGAGCATAGCCAGTGGTATCAGGTATGAGGCCAGCCCGAAGCTGATAAAGAAGAGATCCGCAATCTGCGCCCCCAGCCGCCCCCCGAGGTTATGGATTCCGCCCTCGTTGGAGAAGCTGTTCCAGGAAACATCTGCTGAGTTGTAGGTAAGAAACGCCAGCAGGATGAAGACGCCGACTGTTCCCAGCGCCATTCCCTGAAGCTCTTTAGTCATTTTATCTTTTTTTGGTTCTTCCATAGAGATGTCGTTATCCAGAATGAGGAGATTATGCAACCGTGCCATATTACAAGCAATGGTGGCGGTGAGGCAAAGGAAAAATCAAGTGTTGATAAGGTCCAAATCAGGCAATTTTCTGCATTTCGTCCCCCGGTTTGATTACCCCTCCGGTGATGACTTTAGCGAAAATCCCTTCTTTGGGCATAACGCAGTCGCCCGCCTGGTAGAAGATGGCACAGCGAGTGTGGCACTCTTTACCGATCTGGGTTACCTCCAGCAGTGTATCACCGATATGCAGACGACTGCCGATAGGCAGCGACACCAGATCTATGCCGCTGGTGGTGATGTTCTCAGCGAAGTCGCCTGCTGTTACGTCCAGTCCCAGAGCCCGCATTTTATCTATGCTTTCTGTGGCCAACAGGCTTACCTGGCGGTGCCAGTCACCGGCATGGCCATCGCCGACGATGCCGTGATTCTCGCGCAACTCTACAGATGCCACCGGTTTTTTTCGCTCGCCCTTTTTTTCACTTATACAGACAGCTTCGACTTTAGCCATGGTATGTTATCCTCCAATGTGTGACATGGTAAAATTCTGGTGAGCGTACCCTTCAGCTGTTATTGAGTGACGCTCCGGTTTTGTTGAAACAATACTGCGCAGTGCTTCTGCCAGACGTTCTCTGTCGGGTGGACGCAGATACGGCACGAGATCAGTTTTTTCGTCAGAAAAAAGGCACCCTTTAGCCTGTCCGGTAGATGTGACCCTGATGCGATTGCATTCACTGCAGAAATGTCCGGATACAGCGGTAATAATGCCGATGCTGCCCTGCGCACCAGGGATGCAGAAATCACGAGAAGGTCCGGAAAAATGGCCCTTATCCACCTGCTCAAGAGAGTATTCTCTGGAAATTATCTGTAAAATTTCTTCACCGCTAATGCAGTAGCGGTGCCAGTCATCTTCCTTGATAGCCGGCATATATTCTATAAAGCGAATAGAATTGCCATGAGTCAGAGTCATTTTGGCAAAGTCCAAGATTTCGCCGTCGTTGACGCCACGCATAATCACGCAGTTTATTTTTGGTGGAGGAAATCCGGCTTTCTCTGCAGCGTCAAGTCCGGCCAGAACCCTGTTCAGGTCGCCACCACGTGTTATATCGCTAAAAACCTGTGGATTGAGGGAGTCAAGACTGACATTCAGTCGCTGAACTCCGGCCCGGTACAAGTCGTTGGCCATCTCCGCCAGTTGCAGTCCATTGGTTGTCAGTGCCAGGTGCCGCAAGCCTGGGATCCGGGCGATTCGTTCCAGAAAATTAACGATTCCGGTGCGAACCAGAGGTTCTCCACCGGTAATACGGATCTTCTCGATTCCCAGTTCCACTGAGGTCGTGGAGATCAGAAACAGTTCCTCGTAGGAGAGCACGGCACTATGCTCTTTCTTGACGATTCCCTCTTTAGGCATGCAGTAGAAGCAACGCATGTTACAGCGGTCGGTTACCGACAGGCGTAGATAATTTATGTTTCTCCCGTGGGAGTCAGTGAGTTCCATGAATAATGTGTTTCTCCACAAAATCGGCAACCTGGACGGCATTATTGATATCCAGCACCGGAACATCCAGCAACAGCGGTTCATCGCTGGCTACTGCCAGGAGAGTTGGATCATTTTCTTCCCCACGGCAGATCAAGGTGTTGCTCCTTTCCTTGCGGTGAATCTCAATTTTGGGTAGGTTACCCTTCTTGAAACCCTCAGTCAGTATCAGATCTACATCGCTGAAATATGTAGCTATCAGCATTTCAATTGATGGAGGTTCGGTATGCTGCTTTATCAGTGCCAGTTTCTCCGGTGATGATATAACCATGGTATCAGCACCTGCAGCGGTCAGACGATGGCTGTCTTTGCCGGGGTGGTCGATGTCGAAGCGATGGGCATCATGTTTTATTGCGCCGATACTGTAACCGCGACTTTTGAGCTCAGCAATCACTTTTTCCAGCAGAGTTGTCTTACCGGTTCCTGATTTTGCGACAAACGAGACGGCTTTGGCGATCATGGATACCTCCTGCAGCATGGATATATCATCTTCGGAATGTATATTAATCCGGTTTCCCGTGCAAAGAAAAAGCATAAATAATTGACTTGTGTCATGTATCCAGAATGGAATTCGGGAGATTATCGCAATCATGGAAACAGCCAATAAACACCAGATAAAAGATATCAAGCTCCTCGGCAAGTTTGTCGAGGTCTACTGCAGTGGCAAACATAAAACAGCAGAACATATTTCCTTTGCCCTACCTGAAGGTTTGGGCGAGCGCTTACTCTGCCAGGAATGTGCATCTTTTTTGCAATACGCAATCACCAGACGCCTTAAATGTCCTCTGGAAGCGGAAAAACCTACCTGTAAACATTGCCGCACTCACTGCTATAACAAGCCAAGGCTGGCGAAGGTCAAGGAGATTATGGCTTACTCCGGACGCACGCTGATGTTACGCGGTAGGCTCGATTATATCTGGCACTACTTTTTCTAATTTATACATACCCACAAACAACAGGAGATCAAACGATGCTGAGAAAAATTGTAACAATAGATCAGGATAAATGTGACGGCTGCGGATTATGTGTTCCTTCCTGTGCTGAAGGCGCTATCAAGATGGTTGACGGTAAAGCGGTACTGTCTGCAGACAACCTCTGTGACGGCCTTGGCGCCTGTCTGGGTGAATGCCCACGGGATGCAATCCAGATTGAGGAGCGCGACACCGACGAGTTTGATGAGGCTGCCGTGGAAAAACACCTGGCGGCTATGGGACGACCTGCACCGTCTCATCATCCTGTTGCCCCGGTTGCTGCGCAGCAGCCACACCACGGAGGTGGCTGCCCCGGTTCACGCGCTATGAGCTTTGCTCCGCCAGTGGCGGTGGCAGAAGCGACCATAAACGGCAGTCGTCAGAGCCATTTGGCTCAGTGGCCGGTCCAGCTTCACCTGGTTTCCACGACTGCGCCTTATTTTCAGGGAGCTGATCTGCTGATTACTGCCGACTGTGTACCGGTCGCTTACGCCGGTTATCACGAGGACTTCCTCAAAGGCAAGGCGGTCGTGATGGGATGCCCGAAGCTTGATGATAACAACTTTTATACTCAGAAACTAACCGAGCTGTTCAGTAAATCAGACATAAAGAGCGTAACCGTGCTGAAGATGGAGGTCCCCTGCTGCGGCGGAATCGGGATGGCTGCCCGCCAGGCACTGGCTGCCAGTGGCAAGCAGGTTCCCTACGAAGAAATTACTATAGGAATTCGGGGGCAGGTCAAGGGTTAACTCTTGTTGTTCCAGTAATACAAACGGGCCGCACTCACAATTGTGGTCACGGCCCGTTTGTAATGGTGCTTGTGTACTGACTTTCTGAATCGGAACAGAAAAAACGACGGCATATATCCGGCCGTGCTTCGTAGATGGTGCAGCGCCCTTCCTCCAAAAAATCGCAACCGTAGTCAATCTCAAGTTTATGTGGCCCATAGGTTGACAACTGCAGTCGCTTTGCCCCCAATTTATGAAGTTGCTCGTATTTCTCCCAGGTAATATTTATAGCCGCAAAAGAGCTGCAGCAGATGCCGCCGCATTTCTGGCAGCGGTCATTGTTATCAAGGGGTGCATCAAGCAGGATTCCGTGGTATTTTTTCTGTCGGAGGGGAGGGAAGAGCATAGTCGTTGCTCCTTATCGTCGCAGTCGGTCGCTATTAATCCGCGACCATGGAGAATGATGCATTTCGTAGAGTATAGCACCGGCACATAACTTTACAACCATCAGTTTCAAGGGAGGAACCATGTCAGTAATCATTCAGATTATTCAGGGAGATATAACGGCACTGTCAGTGGATGCTATTGTCAATGCTGCCAACAATACGCTTCTTGGCGGAGGAGGAGTAGATGGAGCCATACATCTGGTCGCCGGGCCGGAACTGCTGCAGGAGTGTGCAGCTCTTCAGGGATGTGACACCGGGGACGCCAGGATTACCGGTGGGTACAAACTTCCTGCTAAGCACGTAATTCATACGGTTGGGCCGGTATGGCAAGACGGCAGACACGGTGAACCGGATCTGCTGGCTTCTGCCTATCATCGCTGTTTTGAGATAGCGCATCAGCACAATTTGAAAAGTATCGCCTTTCCTGCAGTCAGTTCAGGGGTGTATGGCTATCCGATGCGAGAGTCCGTTGTTATCGCTCTTTCATCGGCTAAAGAGGCAATCTCCATGTATCAAGAGCTGGAGCGGATTATTTTTGTCCAGTTTAGTGAAGCGGCACAACAGATCTACCTGGAGGCCGCCTCACGCCTGGGTGTCTGAGTCTTACTCCCCTATAGGCATGGTCTGCAAGCGCCAGATGTCATCGTTATAATCTTTGATCGTCCGGTCGGTGGAAAATTTACCGCTGCAGGCGGTGTTCATTATGCTCATACGGGTCCATCGATCGCGATCCTGATAAGCGGCTGCTACCAGTTTCTGTGCATCGATAAAGCTGCGGAAATCCGCGGCAACCATCCATGGGTCATGGGGAGAGCAGATCGCGTTGATGATCGGGTCAAATAGCCCACCATCAAATAGATTAAAATGGCCGCAGCGGAGAAGGTTCATAACTCTTTGCAAGTCGTCGTCATGGCTGATAACGCCATGTGGATCATAATTCCAGCGGAGCTCATCAACCTCTTCACTCGTTAAGCCGAACATGAAGAAGTTCTCTTCGCCAACTTCTTCAAGAATCTCGATGTTTGCACCATCCAGTGTGCCGATGGTTATGGCACCGTTCATCATAAACTTCATGTTGCCGGTTCCAGAAGCCTCCTTGCCGGCTGTAGACAGTTGCTCAGAGAGGTCTGTGCCGGGGCAGATAATCTCCATAGCCGTCACGCTGTAGTTTGGCAAAAATGCCACCTTGAGCTTGTCAGCAACGACCTGATCGGCATTGACTACCGCCGCCACGTTGTTAATCAGCTTGATTATCAGTTTTGCCATTGCGTAACCGGGCGCTGCTTTCCCGCCGATAAGAACACAACGATTGGTCCAATCTGCTGTGTCTCCGCGTTTGATTCGGTCATAGAGGTGAATGACATGCAGTATGTTGAGCAGCTGACGTTTATATTCATGAATGCGCTTGACCTGAACATCGAACAAACCCTCAGGATTAAATGCGACGTTACATTTTGCCTGAACAAGGACAGAGAGGCGCTCTTTGTTTGCCTGCTTTACTTCGTGCCACTGATGACGGAATTCAGGGTCATCTGCAAGATCGGCAATCCTGCTGATCTGTTGCAGGTCGGCGACCCAGCCGTCACCGATCTTTTCGGTTACTAATTGACTTAAGCCCGGGTTACAGTGCGCGATCCAACGCCTTGGAGTTACTCCGTTGGTTTTGTTGTTAAATTTGAGAGGCCAGAGTTCGTGAAAATCACGGAACAAACCCTGTACCAGAAGCTGAGAATGCAGGGCAGCAACTCCATTAACGGAAAAGCTTCCAACTATCGCCAGATATGCCATCCGCACCTGCGGGACATTCCCCTCTTCGATAATGGACATGCGCCTCATCCGGTCATTATCGCCGGGCCAGCGACTTGAAACTTCTGCCATAAAACGGGCGTTAATCTCCAGTATAATTTCCAGTATTCGTGGCAGAAGATGACCGAATAACGGTAATGGCCATTTTTCCAGCGCTTCGGGTAGCAGGGTGTGATTGGTGTACGCCATCGTCTGGCGGGTGATCCCCCAGGCGCGATCCCAGTCCATGCCCTGATCATCCATCAAAATACGCATCAGTTCCGGGACAGCGCAACTTGGATGGGTATCGTTCAGCTGGAAACAGTTGTTGGCGGCGAACTCACTGAAGTCTCCTTTGCGCACCATTACCCAGCGGTCTATGACATCCTGAAGACTGGCAGACGCGAGGAAGTACTGTTGGCGCAAACGTAGCACTTTGCCGTTCTCGCTGGCATCGTTTGGATACAGCACCATTGTTATATTTTCGGCTTCATTCTTTGTGGCAACTGATTCTGCGTAGCCCCCTGCATTAAATTCGCCAAGGTCAAAAGCATCTGTAGCGGCGGCTTTCCAGAGTCGCAGTGTGTTGACCGTGCCATTTCTGTAGCCTGGGATCGGAATATCGTACGGGACCGCCAGCACGTCGTGGCTATCGATCCAGCGAACGCGCAGTTCTCCGTTCTCCGTTCTGTAGCGTTCACAGCGTCCTCCGAAGCGGATATGCTGAGTGAATTCAGGCCGCTCCTGCTCCCATGGGTTGCCATCTCGCAGCCAGTGATCCGGCTCTTCAATCTGGCAGCCATTCACGATACGCTGACGGAACATACCGTATTCATAACGGATACCATAACCCATTACCGGCAGTTGTAGAGTGGCGCAGCTGTCCAGAAAACAGGCCGCCAGTCGTCCAAGACCGCCGTTGCCCAGTCCGGCATCTATTTCTGATTCGGACAGATCTTCCAGTTTAATGCCTAACTGCTGCATTGCCTGTGCTGCGGTATCAGTGATGCCAAGATTCAGCATTGCATTGCCTAGTGCCCTCCCCATCAGAAACTCCAGCGAAAGGTAGTAACCCCGCTTACATTGAGACTCAATATAGGAGTAACGGGTTTTTTTCCAGCGTTCCATCAAGCGGTCACGGACTGTCAATGCCAGTGCTTTGTAAAAATAATTGACGGAATGGCAGTATTTATTCTGTCCAAGGCTGTAGGTGAAATAGCGTCGGTAATCGTGGACCAGGGCGTCAGCGTCGAGAGGGAGCGGGGGGAGTTCCGTCAGGCCCGGCGAATTGATTTTTACTCGTTTTCTTGTATGAACCATTTACTGTTCCTTTTCTGGCGCACCGCTTGATGAGGCACGGTTGTTGTGATGGGCTTAAAAGCTTTATTTTAGTTTATAAATGTACACTATTTTACTTTGGAAGGCAATTTCAATGAACTCCATGTCTTAAATGAACTCACCTCCTATATGCCGTCAGGCTTTCAGTTCACGAAACCGCCGCACAGCCTCAGGGATCGATTCTTCGCGGATATTCCCGAACGCCAGTCGTAGATACCCTTCGAGGCCGGGGCCGAATACCTCCCCAGGCAGGCAGATAACTGCGACTTCGTCCAGCAAACGTTTAGCCACATAACGACCGCTGCAATTGCTGAATGGATGGCGCACCCAGGCGAAGAACGCGCCACTGGCAACCAGCCGGAATTGATTGCCAGGCTTCGTGAATTCAGAACGGAACAGATCGTGACGACGGCACATCATAGTACGGTTGTCAGCCACCCATTCATCGAGATGGTCGACGCCGAACTTAACAGCATGCTGGGTAATAAGAGGCTGGCAGACCGCCATGGTGTCCTGCGCCTTGAGAGCGTGATGAATGAACTCTCCGGAAGCGGTCAGCATTCCGGCCCGGTATCCGGTCAGGGCATATGTTTTGCCGAAAGAAGCGATCTGTACAAAATGAGCACCCCACTCCGGGTTGTTGAACAACTCATGCGGACGGGTACCGCCCGGGATAAACTCATTGTAGGTTTCGTCGAGAATCAGTGCTATATCATGTCGTTTGGCGACTTCGAATAAGGCCTGAATCGTTTCCGGTGGAGTGATGGCTCCTGTCGGATTACTTGGGGAAACAACCAAAATAGCTTTAGTTTTTTCAGAAATGAGGCTTTCGATGGTTTCCGGGTTTGGAAGCCCAAGCCCTGACTCTATAAAAGGCGCATAAACTCCTTTAATTCCGAGGATATCAAGAGCCATCGGATGGTCAAAATAATAGGGAGCCTGCACTACAATCTCGTCACCGGCAGAGCAGATCGTCACAATTGCCAACCAAAATGCCTGGCTGGCGCCAATCGTCATACAAAAATTATCCGGCGACAGTGGCGCGCCGTATTTCCTCCCGTAATAGCTGCAGACGGCCTCGCGTACTTCAGGCAATCCTTCATCAAGTGAATACCGCGACATTTGCGGGTTACTCAACAGTTGTCCGAGATGCGCCGTCAATTCCGGCGCGGGGGCATAATCCGGCACCGCCTGACACAAATCAATCAGCTCTTGGCCATCATTTTGTCGCTCGACCAACCAGCGCTTAACTTCGGAAATGGGGGGGAAGTGGACGTCGGTAATGTTGGGTGACATCTGCATGCGGCCCCCTTTTGCCTGAAACGGAATTTTACGCAGTTAATATACCAGAAATCATACCCCCGCATGCACAATTTCCCCTTATAAAATTGATATTTTATGTTGACACAGCCATTGACCATCGGTATAAGTTGCCATACCGTGGAAAAAAGTGGAATAAAGTGGGAAATAATACCAACGAGATAATTATGTTCAGGGGAATTTTCGAGACAACCATAGACGCCAAAGGGCGCACCAGCCTCCCCGCCAGGTTCCGCGAAATCCTCGTCGGCACGCATGGTGACGAGCGTTTTTTTCTGACCAATTCGGCTCCGGTTGCCCTGGGGAATAACCTCTTCAGTTCCGGTCTGCTTATTTTCCCCTACAAAGAATGGTTTGTTTTCGAAGAAAATTTTCGGACCATCAAGGGTTTTACCTCCGAACAGCGGAAAAATATTATGCATACCATTATTGCACCGGCTCAGGAGTGCTGCGCCGACAAGTTAGGGCGCTTTCTGATCCCGCCGACTTTTCGCAGGGACGCAGCTCTGGATCGAGAGATTCAGTTTGTCGGCACGATGGATAAGATAGAGATCTGGAGTATGAGTGAGTGGGACAAGGTCCGGGCTCAGAATATGAAAAACTTTCCGAGCGGCACTGAAGCGGCCGCAGAGCTTGGGCTGTAGTGGAAAAATTCCATCATCTTTCTGTTCTGCCCGATGAGGTTATCCGCTTTCTGGAGCCGGCAGACGGAAAAACATATCTGGATGGAACCCTGGGTGGTGGTGGCCATGCCTCATTGATTTTTGAAAAGGCCCCCGGTGCCATCCTGATAGGCATCGACCGGGATCAATCTGCGCTGGCAGCAGCAGGAACAAGGCTGGCAGCATACGGTGAGAGTATAAAACTGGTACACGGTGATTTTGCCGGTGTTGCCAGACATTTGAACACGCTTGGAATAGCCGCACTTGATGGCTTTATCCTCGATCTGGGGGTTTCGTCACATCAGCTTGATACTAGGGAGCGCGGTTTCAGCTTTCAGCAGGATGCCCCGCTTGATATGCGTATGGACATCAGCAGTGGCGAAACGGCTGCTGATCTGGTCAACGAACTGTCGGAACAGGAGCTGGAGCGAATTTTACTTGAGTATGGTGAAGAACGCTGGGCAAAAAGAATTGCCGCTTTCATCGTTAAAGAACGGTCGGAGTCACTGATTACGACAACTTTTCGGTTAGTCGATATCGTTAAAGGGGCTGTGCCAAAAGCCAAGTGGGACGAACGGATTCATCCCGCAACTCGAACATTTCAGGCTCTTCGCATTGCTGTCAACACTGAACTGGATAGCCTTACGGTCGGGATGCGGGCAGCTCTTGATCTGTTGAAACCTGGTGGGCGCGGTGTGATTATTTCATTCCATTCGCTGGAAGACAGAATTGTAAAGCACATTTTTCGGGAGTACGCCGAAGGGTGTACCTGCCCACGGCAGATGCCGGTCTGTGTATGCGGCAAGCAGCCGCGAGTAAAAGTCCTCACCAGTCGGCCGGTAACGGCAACAAAAACAGAAACAGAGAATAATCCACGGTCACGCAGCGCCAAGCTGCGGGCAGTAGTAAAGCTGTAGCCCCAACGAGGTAATTATCATGGCACACGCAAGAACCGAATACACCAAAGTCGCTGCACCACGGGCACTTGGCGGCATAGAGATAACGCCGCACCGGATTGACATATTTAAATACCTGATGGTCTGCATGATTGTTTTTACAATTGTCTCTGTTTTTCATGTCTGGTCGCGCTTCAAGCTCGTTGATCTTAATCTGGAAATTTCTGAAATCAGCCGTCAGTTGAGTGAGGCCGGCCAGGAACAGAAGCGGCTGAAGCTTGAATCAGCGTCGCTGAAAGCACCGGCCCGCATTGAGTCCATAGCTAAAAATGAGTTGGGAATGGCGCTGCCGACCGAACAGCAGGTAATTCACGTAAAATGAAAGACGAACGGGAAAAATGGGCGCGCGTACGGATCATCATGATCGGGACGGTATTTGGCCTTCTGTTCCTGAATGTGGTTGGAAGGGCGTTCTATCTTCAAATTCTCCAGCATGAATACCTCGTAAAAAAAGCAGACAAACAGCATCAGCATAAAGTCGATCTCACTCCTGCTCGCGGCAGCATCCTTGATTGCAACGGCACAACACTAGCCGAATCCATTCACATGGATTCCTGCTATGCCGAACCTAGACGCATCAAGGATGTTGATGGAACTGCCGGGGTCCTTGCTCCGATCCTGGGTATTCCAAAGGGGGAGTTGATTGACCGGCTTTCGGTTAACAAGTCTTTTACCTGGATTGAACGCTGGCTGGCACCTGAA
This sequence comes from uncultured Geobacteraceae bacterium, assembly GCA_903875605.1. GTDB lineage: Bacteria > Desulfobacterota > Desulfuromonadia > Geobacterales > Pseudopelobacteraceae > JACRCG01. The sequence goes on from CAIQWT010000008.1 coordinate 22,950, forward strand.
GTTGCGCTCCGCGTCAAGAACATGAAGCTTCCAGGAATCGGATTTGCGCCGGAGTCCAAACGTTTTTACCCCAACATGGAGATTGCTGCTCACGTTGTTGGTTTCACAGGGCGCGACCCCAACGGCCTTGAAGGGATCGAACTCAAATACGACAGCACGATTCTTGGTAATACCGGCTACATGATAACGGAGCGTGATGCTCTCGGCAGAAATATTGCCATAAAAGCAACCGTCATTAAAGATTCCTCTCCGGGCAAAATCGTTATTTTGACTCTTGATAAAACTATTCAGTTTATTGCCGAAAAAGAGCTGGCCAAAGCCGTAGCGGAAAGCAACGCCAAGGGCGGGATGGCGCTGGTAATGGAATCAGAAACCGGTAAAGTTCTGGCTATGGCAAACTATCCTACGTTCAATCCGAACGCTTATTCGCGTTACTCACTGGCGCAATTACGCAATCATGTGGTTACAGACAGCTTTGAACCAGGGTCCACCTTCAAGGTGTTTACAATTGCTGCGGCTCTTGACTCGGGCATAATCAAACCGGCTGATGTGTATAACTGTGAAAATGGAGTTTATCGGGTCGCTGGTCGGACCATCCATGACGATCATCCACATTCGCGCTTGACCATCTCGGAGATCATTAAATACTCTAGTAATATCGGTGCAGCAAAGATAGGCTTTAAGATGGGGGAGGAACGCTTATCATCCTATCTGCGTAACTTCGGTTTTGGCGGACGCACCGGTATTGACTTGCCTGGTGAATCTCCCGGAAATCTGAAAAAGCACATGTACGGGATCGACCTTGCAACGACCTCTTTTGGGCAGGGGGTTTCACTTTCAACGATACAGCTTGTTTCAGCTCTTTCGGCGGTCGCTAACGGTGGTAATCTGATGAGGCCTTACCTGGTGGAGCAGATTCTTGATGATAATGGAAAGGTTGTACAAAAATTCGAGCCGCAACTCGTGCGGCGGGTTATTTCGCAAGACACCGCTCAGAAAGTTACAAAAATGATGGAAACGGTTACGGGCGACGGCGGCACCGGTACAAAAGCAGCGCTTGATGGATTCCGAGTTGCCGGAAAAACCGGGACGGCACAAAAGGTTGATCCGGTTACTCGTGCCTACTCGCCATCCAAACGCATCGGCTCCTTTGTCGGCTTTGTCCCTTCCGACAAGCCAAAATTGACAATCGCTGTTATCATTGATGAACCTCAAGGGGTAAAATACGGAGGGGTTGTCGCTGCTCCCGCATTCCGTGGGATTGCACAGAATGCACTGGCATATCTTAAAATACTGCCGAATGTGCCGACAACAGCAGCTGCCAAGCCGGTCGAGGCAAAAGCGGTGCCCGCTTCTAACGATGAATCATTGTCAGATGGAGACAGTGAGGACATACCGGTAGGGAGTGAGGTCATGCCAAATTTCCGCGGGATGAGTATGCGACGGGTTCTGCAGGTGATGGAAAAGCGTGGCATCAATATAAGATTGCTTGGAAGCGGGCGGGCGGCCGAGCAAAGCCCCCCGCCTGGCCACAAAATACGCGGTGTCGGCGAAGTCTGGATAAAATTTGCCCCTTCTGCATGATGCTGAAATCACCTGCCGGTTAACCGGCAGGTTTTACCGTTTTCAGAGGAGAACGCATGACGCTCGGTGAACTGCTCGAAAAACTGCCAGATATAGAGATTCACGGCGACTCGACTGTCTCTATCAGCGCCTTAACATGTGATTCTCGTTCAGTACTGCCGGGTACTCTGTTTTTCGCGCTGCGAGGCTTACAGAATGATGGGCATCTCTACATAGCAAATGCCGTGTCAGCAGGTGCAGCTGCAATTATTCTTGAAGACGCAGCATCTGCACCGGTCGGAATACCATGGGTCAAGGTGGGCGACGGGCGCGCTGCCATGGGTAGTATCTCTGCACTCTTCAATGGCGACCCGACCTCTACAAAAATACTTGTCGGAATTACCGGCACCAACGGCAAAACCACAACTACTTTTCTGCTTGAGGCCATTTTGGCTGCTGCTGGCCAAACCGCAGCAGTGCTTGGTACAATCAGTTACCGTTTTGGAACAAAGACAATACAGGCATCCCATACTACGCCCGAATCTACCGAACTTCAAAGTGTCTTTCGACAATTGTCAGAAGCCGGAGCTGAAGCTTTTGTTATGGAAGTATCCTCACACGCTCTTGAGCAAAAACGTGTAGATGGCTGTCACTTTGATGTCGGTATTTTTAGCAATCTGACTCGTGACCACCTTGATTATCACATCACAATGGAACGCTATCTTGAAGCAAAGGGCCGGTTTTTTACCGATCTGCTTCGGCCGTCAGAAGAAAAGCCCAGACGCCGGGCGGTTGTAAATATGGATGATCTCTATGGGGAGCAAATCGCCATGCGCTGTGCCTGTCCGGTGGTTACCTTCGGCATCCGGGGACAGTGCCAAGTACGCCCTGCAGACGTGACACTGTCTGTCAAAGGCATCCGGGCAACCCTTATCACACCGGTCGGAGAGCTTGAGTTTAACTCGCGACTACTCGGGCGTTTCAATCTTTCCAATATCCTAGCTGCTGCTGCAGCCGGAGTAGCTCTTAATCTACCACTTCAGGCAATCAAGCATGGCATCGAAAACCACACGACTGTTCCGGGCCGAATGGAGCGGGTGGAAAATCACCATGGGATTACCTGTCTGGTTGATTATGCCCACACGGGTGATGCGTTGGAGAATGTTCTTGCAACGCTCAGGGAGATTGCCGGCGGAAGGATCATTACCGTCTTTGGTTGCGGTGGAGACAGGGACAATGGAAAGCGTCCCATTATGGGTGGAATCGCCGCCTCCATGAGCGACCTGGCTATTGTTACTTCAGACAATCCCCGTACAGAAGAGCCTTCGGATATTATGTTTCAGGTCAAAGCCGGCATCTCTCCGCTGCGCCTCCGCGAATACCGACCTGATCAACTGGTTGATAATTTTGTGGAAAAAGGTTTTACGCTACTAGAAAACCGCCATGATGCTATTCGACTGGCGATTCATCTTGCCCGACCCGACGACATTGTACTCCTTGCCGGTAAGGGACATGAGGATTATCAGATTATCGGCACAATCAAGCATCATTTTGACGACAGGGAAGAGGCTGCAAGTGCTTTTGCGGAGAAAATCACCTAATGTTCACTATTAGTGAAATAAAACTCATCACAGGAGGCAGGATAATCGGCCTTGCAGAAGGTGAAGTAGCTTCCATTTCTACTGATTCACGGAGTGTCACTCCGGGACAGCTTTTCGTTCCGTTGCGCGGAGAACATTTCGACGGGCATTCTTTCATCCAGGACGTTTCAGATAAAGGCATCACTGTCATTCTTGCAGAAGATCAGTGGCTTAAGCGCCACCCTATCCATGATTCTACGACCTGCATCGCCGTAAAAAACTGCCTGAAGGCACTTGGGGACTTGGCGGCTGCCTATCGAAAACAGTTCGAAATCCCGATAATTGGTGTTACCGGTAGCAACGGGAAAACAACAGTAAAGGAGATGTTGGGAACAATTTTAGGCCTGACCGGGCCTGGACTTAAAACTGCGGGCAACCTTAACAACCTGATCGGCTTGCCGCAGATGCTTTTTCAACTTCGGCCGGAGCATCGCTGGGCTGTTCTGGAAATGGGGATGAGCGAATCCGGTGAAATCGATCGCCTGGCGTCAATTGCCAGCCCTCATGTCGGAATTGTATTGAATGCATTGCAGGCTCACCTGCAGAGCATGGGGACTGTCGAGGCTGTAGCTGCTGCCAAAGGTGAATTGTTGTATCGTATTGCTGATGGCGGCCTGGCGGTAGTAAATGCCGATGACCCACGTGTTGCATCACTATCCCAGAACGCCTCTGCTCGCAGAATCAGTTTCGGCATTGATCGCGGCGAAGTGCGCGCCAAAAATATTGAACCAATGGGACTCGATGGACAGCAATTTCTACTCGTAACACCTTACGGAGAAGCATCCGTCCACCTGAAAGCCTGTGGTCGTCACAATGTTTATAACGCTCTTGCTGCAACTGCAGCCCTTCTGGAAAAGGTGGATTTGTTAACAATTGTTGCCGGACTGGAAGCTTTTACACCGTACAAGGGACGCTTCCAGATAGAAAAACTTGGCGGAATCACAATAATTGACGATAGCTACAATGCCAACCCCGCCTCAACAAAGGCCGCCCTGGAAACCCTGAGTCAGATCGCCGTCGCGGGGCATCGCATCGCAGTTCTGGGTGACATGCTTGAACTGGGAGAGCGTGAGGCAGAGGCCCATCGCTGTGTCGGTGCTGTGGCTGGTCGGAATGTTGATCGCCTCTACCTGACAGGCAAACTAATGGTAAAATACGCAACAGAGGGAGCCCTGCTGTCCGATCTGCCTGCAGAATCTGTAATATGCTGCACAAACCACGCAGAAATTGCCGCGCGACTGCACCAGACTAAAACAGCAGGTGACGTGATTCTAGTGAAAGGGTCGCGCGGGATGAACATGGAAAACGTTGCAGCTGAACTAAAGGATCTGATGCAGTACGCCAAAGGGGAATAACCCATGCTTTATCACATTTTTTACCCACTCGCGACAAATATCAAGCTCTTTAACATATTCAGGTATCTGACCTTTCGTACCATCTATGCCATGATAACGGCATTGATAGTCTGCTTTATTCTTGGCCCTTGGATAATACGCAAGCTTGAGTCGCTGCAGGCTCGTCAGGTCATCCGCACCGACGGTCCGGAATCGCATCTCCAGAAAGAGGGCACACCGACCATGGGCGGCGTGATAATACTGGCCGCAATAGTCATCCCCACTCTCCTCTGGGCGGATCTCACCAATCAATACATCTGGATTACGCTCTTTATTACGATTGGATACGGAGCAATAGGTTTTTGGGACGACTACAAGAAGATCGTCAAGAAAAACACCAAGGGGCTATCCGCTCGCCAGAAGATGTTCTGGCAGGTAGTGATGGCCGGAGCAGTTGCCGTTTATTTGTTTCTCAAGCCTGGATTTAGTGAAGAGTTATTCTTTCCGTTATTCAAAAACTTTCACCCTGATCTCTGGATCTGGTTTATCCCATTTGCTACTATTGTGATTGTAGGTGCCAGCAACGCCGTTAACCTGACGGACGGACTGGACGGGCTTGCCATCGGCCCGGTGGCTATCAATGCAGCCACCTATATGCTTTTTTCCTACATAGCCGGACACGCCACACTATCAGCCTATCTGCAGATTCCACGGGTCGTGGGAGCCGGTGAGCTGGCTGTATTGTGCGGGGCTATGGTAGGGGCAGGACTCGGGTTTCTCTGGTACAATTCGTATCCCGCTGAAGTTTTTATGGGAGATGTCGGTTCTCTATCTCTGGGGGGGACTCTGGGGACGATTGCAGTTCTGACCAAACAGGAAATCCTGTTAGTGATTGTAGGCGGGATTTTTGTCATCGAGGCGCTCTCTGTTATTTTTCAGGTTGGTTCATACAAATATCGTGGTAAACGCATCTTTCGCATGGCGCCGATTCACCACCATTTTGAGCTGAAGGGTGTTGCGGAGCCCAAAATTATTGTCCGCTTCTGGATTATCAGCATCATTCTGGCGTTGGTGGCGATTTCAACATTGAAGATGAGGTAACGTCTAAATGGACTCATCTGTAAGCTTACAACCAACTATAAGACATAATTAGATGGAGTGGTAATACCGCTTAAATGCCCGTTTAGCGGAGTGGCCACGCTTCAACCCCATACAAATCTATAATCTAATGAAGAGGCATGAATCAACGTACTGCAAGTTTTACGCGGGCAAAACCAGTAGCTTTCTCGTGTGATTCGGCCCGTTGGGATAGAAGGACAGAGCAATATGAACCTAAGAAACAAAAACATTCTAGTCGTCGGCCTGGCTAAAACCGGTGTTGCCTGCGCACGTTTCCTCGCTTCAAAGGGCGCGCGAGTCACCGTAACTGACAAGCGGAGCAAAGCGGCTATGGCGGGGCAACTAACTGAACTTGCGACATGCGATATTACATGGGAACTGGAGCAACATAACAAAGCGACCTTCCTGGCCAGTGACCTGATCGTTGTATCTCCCGGCGTGCCAATGGATTTGCCTCAACTGGTTGCCGCGCAGAGTGCTGGACGAGAAATCATCAGTGAGATCGAACTGGCGGCGCGGTTCATTGACGCGCCACTGGCGGCAATCACCGGCACTAACGGCAAGACTACTACTACCACAATTCTCGGCACAATTTTTAAGCACAATGGCTACCACACCTTTGTGGGCGGCAACATCGGTAACCCTCTTATTGAGCTGGCTGAATCGCATCAGGTATGGGATCAGGTGGTTGCTGAGATAAGTTCGTTCCAACTTGAATGGATTAGCTCGTTCCGCCCGACTGTGGCTGCACTTCTAAACCTGAGCGAAGATCATCTCGATCGCTATCCTGACTATCAGGCCTACATTGACGCCAAGCTTCGCATTTTTGAGAATCAGACAGAAGATGATTTTGCCGTAGTCAACATGGATGATCCACTCGTCTGGCAGTATACACGGAATCTCAAGGCAGCTATATTCCCGTTCAGCAGGAAAGTCGAACTGGAAGAAGGCATCTTCTACAAAGAGGGTGTCATCACCTATCGTCATAATGGCCATGAAGAATGCTTCCCCACTGCTGCTATCCGCTTGCAGGGCGTGCATAATCTGGAAAACATCATGGCCGCAACGGCGTGCGCGCTACTGCTTGGCTGCCGTCCTGACGAAACCTTTGAAACGATCCTCTGCTTTGAAGCACTGCACCACCGCATGGAATTTGTTCGCACGGTGAACTGTGTGAGCTATTATGAGGACAGTAAGGCCACAAATGTCGGCAGCGTTGAAAAAGCGCTCGAAAGTTTTACCAGCATAACACTGATTGCAGGAGGTAAGGACAAAGGCGGTTCTTACGCTCCACTGGTGCCAATGATAAGCGAGCGCGTGCAGCACCTTATTCTGATCGGTGAGGCTGCCGGGCGAATGGAACATGAGTTAGGTCAGTTTACCGATACACACCGGGCAGATACTCTGGAGGATGCGGTACTGATTGCAGCAAATATAACGACTGCAGGCGGCACCGTTCTAATGTCACCTGCCTGTTCAAGCTTTGACATGTTCAAAGATTATGAAGAACGGGCAGAGCGGTTTATTGCTGCGGTAAAGGCACTGTAAATGTTCAAAAAACTCGAAGAATATGATCTTGTGATCATGTTAATGGCAATTGCCTTAACCTGCTTCGGGGTTGTCATGGTTTATTCGGCGTCTTCAGTTATGGCGGCCAAACGTTTTCATGACGGTTTCTTCTTTCTTAAGCGTCAGGGATTATTTGCGCTGCTCGGCTTCGGGCTGATGTTGGTAACTATGCGTATCAACTATCAGTTTTGGCGTAAGTTGGCAGCTCCTATTCTGCTAGGGTGTATTGTGCTGCTGGTATTGGTACTGATTCCAGGCATCGGAGGCAGCGCAGGTGGTGCCTCGCGGTGGATACGTCTTCCCGGGTTTAATCTGCAGCCATCAGAGATCGCTAAAATTGCACTGATCATGTACATGGCCTATTCCTTGGATAGAAAACAGGAGAAGATAAAGGAACTAGGTCCTGGGTTTGTATCCTATATGCTGATCCTTGTAGTAATGCTTGGCCTGTTGCTCAAGCAGCCTGATATGGGTTCGGCACTAACTCTTGCTGCTGTCGCAATGGTTATGCTTTTTGCCGCCGGAACACGACTGATATACATTATTTCTATTTTTCTGATGTCGATGCCATTCATCTATTTTCTGGTGATGAACGTAGCTTACCGGAGACGCAGAATCACAGCATTTATGCACCCATGGGATGATCCGCAAAATAGTGGTTTTCAGATTATCCAATCCTGGCTTGCTCTGGGGACCGGTGGGGTATTCGGCCAGGGTTTGGGAGAAGGGAAGCAGAAACTTTTTTATCTACCAGAGGCACACACCGACTTTATTCTTGCGGTAATCGGAGAAGAACTCGGATTTCTGGGTGTGATTGTGATAATCGGTATGTTCTTTCTCTTGGTACAACGGGCCATGCGAATAGCAGTTGCCGCACCCGATCCCTTTGGTAGATTTCTCGCGTTGGGAATAGCCGTGCTATTCGGGATAGAGGCAACCGTCAATATGGGCGTTGTTACAGGCCTGCTTCCGACCAAGGGCCTCGCACTCCCCTTTATTAGTTACGGCGGAAGCTCTCTGCTGATCAGCCTTTTTGCCGTTGGCATTCTACTCAATATTTCATCGGGACTGAAGATTTCCTCCATCAGCCTCAAGGAGGCAAAATGAGATTGATCATAGCTGGTGGCGGCACCGGCGGGCATCTGTTTCCCGGTATAGCAGTTGCCGAAGAGTTCTTGTCACGCGACTCGGCCAATGAGGTTCTTTTTGTCGGAACTGAGCGTGGTATTGAGGCGCGGGCCGTACCGGCGGCTGGTTATCAACTGGAGCTTATTTCAGCAGCCGGAATCCGCGGTAAAGGTACTATCAGTCAGCTGAAAGGCGCGATCATGATGATTAATGGCTACGCCCAATCGAGAAAAATTTTGAAGCGATTTCGTCCGGATGTGGTTCTGGGCGTTGGTGGCTATGCCTCACTGCCGATGGTGCTGGCAGCGCGTGGCATGCAGATACCACGATTCATACACGAGCAGAATGCTATCCCAGGCCTTTCTAATCGTCTTCTAGCCAAATTTGCAGATAAGGTGTTCGTCACACTGGAAGAATCAAGTCGTTATTTCCCCTCTGCAACAACCCGATTGACCGGTAACCCGTTGCGACGCCAGATACTCGACTCTGTGAGTGACAACAGGAAGGATAGCCCAATATCCAGCGCCACAAACTCTACATCCTGTTTCCACCTGTTCATATTCGGAGGCAGTCAGGGTGCTCATATGATTAACACCGCCATGATAGCCGCGCTACCGCTGCTCAAGGAGAACGGTGGGAAACTTTCCATCGTTCATCAGACCGGTGAAAAAGATTGTGCTGAAGTTACAGCAGCATATCTAGCGGCAGGTGTTGAGGCGGTCGTAACACCCTTCATTACTGATATGGCTGCAGAGTATGCCAAGGCTGACCTGATTATCTGCCGGGCAGGCGCGACCACAATTGCAGAAGTAACCGCCTGCGGCAAAGCCTGCCTCTTCATCCCCTTTCCTCATGCGGTTGATGATCATCAACGTCGTAATGCTGAAGCACTGCTTAAGAAAGATGCCTGTTTCATGATGCTCGAACGTGAGTTGTCGGGGGAAACTCTGGCGGAGTCAGTTTGTACATTGGCAGGAGATCCTGATTTAGTGTTTCATACAGGTGAAGCCGCCTTCAGCCTGGCTCGACTTGATGCCGCAAGAGTTATTGCTGATGAAATGATGAGTTTAAAATAAAGCTGAGAAGGAAACCCTTATGTACGGAAAAATAGATAAAATTCATTTTGTCGGCATCGGTGGCATCGGCATGAGCGGGATTGCGGAAGTGCTTCTAAATCTGGGTTATAAGGTTTCCGGCTCCGACCTGCGCGGTTCTGATATTACCGAACGCCTGGCCGGTCTTGGCGCCGAAATCGGCATCGGTCACAAAGCAGAAAACCTGAAAGACGTTGATGTGGTGGTAATCTCATCCGCCGTACATGACGACAATCCAGAGGTGGTCGAAGCCAAGCGTCTCCATGTGCCGGTTATTCCACGAGCGGAAATGCTGGCTGAGTTGATGCGGATGAAGTACGGAATCGCCATTGCCGGAACTCACGGGAAAACTACTACGACCTCAATGGGTGCTGCCATTCTTGGCCATGCCGGAATTGATCCGACCGTTGTCATCGGCGGTAAACTGAATGCCATAGGCACCAACGCCCAGATCGGACAGGGGAAATTTCTACTTGCCGAGGCGGACGAGTCCGACGGTTCCTTTCTTATGCTTTCACCGACCATTGCAGTGGTAACAAATATTGACGCCGATCATCTCGATCATTATTCAGGTATTGAGGAGATCAAGGACACCTTTGTTGAATTTATCAATAAGGTGCCTTTTTATGGCCTGGCAGTTCTCTGTCTGGATGACAAAAACATTCGCGAGATTCTACCACGGGTCAAAAAACGGTACATGACCTACGGCCTGTCGGCTCAGGCTGATATCCGTGCAACACACATTAAGCATGATGGCTTTCAGACTTCGTTTATCGCCCATTTTAAAGGGTACCGACTGGGTGAGGTCTCTTTCCCTATGCCGGGACCGCATAACGTTCTGAACGCAATGGCCTGCATAGCTGTTGCTCTTGAACTTGATGTGCCGTTCACAGCAATTCAGGAAGGATTTGCAACGTTCAGCGGAGTCGGACGGCGCTTTACTGTTAAAGGTGAACCACGGGGAATTATGGTAGTGGACGACTATGGTCACCACCCTGCCGAAATAAGGGCAACACTGGCTGCTGCCCGCCAGGGATGGCCGGAACGTCGCATAGTGGCGGCCTTCCAGCCGCACCGTTACACTCGCACCCATGAGCTTTTTAATGACTTTGTCACCGCTTTTTATGATGCTGACGTTCTTGTCCTGACTGATGTGTACGCAGCCGGTGAACTGCCGATAGAGGGGGCGACAGCTGAACGGCTCGCTCTGGAAGTCGGGCGGCATGGGCAAAAAGACGTGACCTTTATTCCGGAGCGAGAATTGATTCCAGAACACCTGGCAGGAATTGTCCGCGAAGGAGACATCGTTATTACCCTTGGCGCCGGAAATATCTGGCAGCAGGGAGAGGCATTGGTCAGGTTGCTGGGAGAAAAAAGCTGAAACCGGTCAGCGGTGAAATACGTGGTCAACTACGACGAAACGAGCCGATGTCGCTCCACACCTCGCTTAAAGTCGGTGGGCCTGCCGATATATTCGCGGTACCGCAAGATGCAGATGATCTGCTGAATCTGCTGACATTGCTTGGCGAACAGAACATTCCGTGGATAGCTGTTGGCAAAGGTTACAACCTGTTAGTACGGGATAAAGGGATTCGGGGAGCTGTTATTTCACTGGAACAGTTTAACCGCATCGAGCAGCTCCCGCTTTCCACTCACTCCACTTCAGTTGAAGGGAGAGGAGGATACATAAGAGCGGAAGCCGGGGCTGAAAATATATCCGTAGTGCGGTTTGCACAGCAGAAGGGACTTGGAGGGATCGGATTTATTGCCGGTATTCCAGGTACTATTGGAGGAGCGATAAAGATGAACGCTGGCGCCTATGGCGAGGGTATTCTGGAGCGTACGGATCATCTTACATTGCTGCGTGCCGGTAAAATTGCAAATTATTACATGAATGATCTTGATTTCGGATACCGTCACCTGAAACTGGCAGAGGGCGATATCATTCTTGCCGCTGTATTAAGTCTCGAAATGCGTGAATCACACCATACTGAAGAAGAAATTCGTAAAGATCTGGAGTTGCGACGCTCAAAGCACAATGTCGGCCATCCCAGTGCTGGATCGTTCTTTAAAAACCCGCAAGGACAGGCAGCCTGGCGATTAATCGATGCGGCCGGGATGCGTAGTACAAAAGTTGGTGGTGCACAGGTGTCTGAAGTGCACAGCAATTTTTTGGTTAACACAGGCAACGCAACGACACAACATTTCCTTGATTTGGCAGAGATAGTAAAAAATGCGGTTTTTGCATTATCCGGCGTGACACTTGAGGAAGAAGTGCGTATAGTCGGCGAAATTTAACATCTTTTTATTTTGATACAGGTTTGATAAGGTTTTCGGCATGATGAAAACAAAAAAAATCGGTGTACTATATGGCGGGCTTTCTGCAGAAAGAGAAGTCTCCCTCAAGAGCGGTGCGGCTGTTCTCCAGGCACTTGTGGCACAGGGATACAACGCAGTTGCTATAGATGTCGGTCGCGACCTGGCAGATGCTCTGAAGTGCAAAAAGATAGAAGCTGCCTTTATTGCACTGCATGGCCGCTACGGCGAAGACGGCTGCGTACAGGGCTTGCTGGAACTATTGCAGATTCCTTATACCGGTTCCGGCGTTCTGGCAAGCGCTCTGGCTATGCACAAGCTTTACAGTAAGCAGGCTTTTGCCGCCAGCGGCATCCTGACGGCCCCATTTCGTTGTTATCGACGCGGTGAAACAGTGACTTTGACAGATCTGCCCTTCGGTCTGCCGCTGGTTGTCAAGCCGGTCCAGGAAGGTTCTTCCGTCGGTATTTCTATTGTCAAAGAAGAATATCAGCTGGCCACAGCACTAGAACTGGCTTTTCGTTATGATGACGAAATTCTTATAGAGCAGCACATAAAGGGACAGGAGGTGCAGGTCGGGATATTAGAAGATAAGCCGATCGGTGCCATTGAAATAGTCCCTAAAAATGAATTCTATGACTTCGAAGCAAAATACACGTACGGCATGGCAGAGCATCTGTTTCCTGCACGCCTGGAACCGGCGCTGTATGAAAAAGCTCAACAGATCGGTTTGGCGGCACATCGTGCCCTTGGATGCAAGGGGTACAGTCGGGTGGACCTGCTTGTGACCTCTGTCGGCGACTGTTTTGTTCTGGAAGTAAACACGCTGCCGGGGATGACAGCACTTTCGCTCCTCCCTGAAATCGCGGCAAAAGGCGCAGGACTGCCATTTAGTGAACTTGTTGCACAAATCATTGAATCAGCCGCGTTTTCAATAAAGGTGCATTAAATAAGTGCGAGACTTCGCAAATTCATCATATCAGCGCAAAAAGGTTGCGCAAAACAAGGTAAAGATTCAGCGCAAACCGCTTGATCTCAAAAAATACCTGCGTCCACTTAAGCTCGTGGGTTCAGGATTGGCTGCACTTACGCTGGGCTGCGGCATTATCTACGGTGGTTATCGAGCGGTCTCAACGGTTAATGTTTTTTCCCTCAATTCAATTGAAGTATCAAGTGCCAAACACCTGACACGGGATGAGATTCTCGGTTTAGCCGGAGTAGAGCCTGGCAAAGATTTGCTCCGCATGAACCTGAAGCGTATGGGTGAGCATATTCTGCAGAACCCATGGGTTGAAACGGTGCGCATTAATCGATATTTTCCGGATACGATTTCAATCGCCGTAACCGAGCGTGAACCGATAGCGATCGTAAATATGGGTTTCATTTACTACCTAGACAAAAAAGGGAACCCCTTCAAAGTTCTCAACAATGGAGACCTTCTCGACTTTCCAGTAGTAACCGGCTTCACTGAAGAAGAGCTGAGCAGCGATCCGAAAGGCAGTAAAGAGGCGCTTGAAGCGGCATGCCTTCTGCTAAAGGCATTGCGGGAAAAGGGATCATTTATTCTTGCGGATGTTTCGGAGATTCATTACGCTAAAGGTTACGGTTTCACTCTGTACACTGCAACAGGGGCGCTTCCAGTAAAAATAGGTTCAGGCGATTTTTCCGCAAAAGTGGAGCGTTTCGCCCGCATCTACAAAGATCTGATGGTCCAGTTGCCATCAATTCATTATATCGACCTCGATTATAACGACAAAATCATCATAAAAAAGAGCTGATTCAGGCACTTATATTATTTAGCAGGGGGGTAGCAGTATGTCAGCAACAAAACGGGATAATCTGATCGTCGGCCTCGACATCGGTACAACCAAAATCTGCGCCATTGTCGGCAATGTTACAGAAGAAGGAATAGATATCGTCGGTATAGGTACCAGTCCTTCCAGTGGCCTGCGTAAAGGGGTGGTAATAAATATTGAAAGTACGGTTGGCGCCATTCGCAAGGCTATTGAGGAGGCTGAGCTAATGGCCGGTTGCGAAATCAAGTCCGTGTATGCCGGCATCGCTGGTGGCCACATCAAAGGACTGAACTCCAATGGCGTTATTGCAATAAAGAATCGCGAGGTTTCTCAGGAGGATGTACGCCGTGTCATCGATGCTGCAAAGGCGATAAATATTCCTATGGATCGTGAAGTCTTGCACATCCTGCCCCAGGAATTCATCATCGATGAGCAGGATGGCATTCGTGAACCACTTGGCATGAGCGGAGTCAGGCTTGAAGCCAAGGTGCATATTGTCACCGGTGCCGTGGCCAGCGCCCAGAACATTGTCAAGTCATGCAACCGTGCCGGGTTAGATGTGGCCGACATTGTCCTTGAACAATTGGCATCGTCGCACGCAGTCCTTTCTGAAGATGAAAAAGAGCTTGGCGTCTGCATGGTGGATATCGGCGGCGGGACAACTGATATTGCCATTTTTGCCGAGGGGGCGATCAAGTACACCTCGGTCATCTCCCTGGGAGGCAATCAGCTGACAAACGACATTGCAGTCGGTCTGCGTACCCCCTTTGCCGAAGCGGAAAAAATCAAGCAAAAATACGGCTGCTGCTTGGCTTCGCTGGTTGGCAAAGAAGACAAAATAGAGGTGCCGAGCGTTGGAGGTCGCAAACCCCGTGAACTATCTCGCAACGTACTATGTGAAATCCTCGGACCACGCATGGAGGAAATTTTCTCGCTTGTAAATCGGGAAATTATAAAATCCGGACTGGAAGATGCAATCGCATCCGGAGTGGTTATTACCGGCGGTTCCAGTATACTGGAAGGTATCCCTGAACTGGCAGAGCAGATGTTTAATCTGCCCGTTCGGCGCGGACTGCCACAGAAAATAGGTGGATTAACAGATGTTGTAAAATCTCCGGTATACTCAACAGGTGTCGGCCTGGTCGTTTACGGAAGCCGCAACTCCGGATCCCGCGAATTTCCGACCGGCAAGCCGGAAGCCAATTTATTCGGCTCAGTGTTCGGAAGGATGAAAGGTTGGTTCCGCGAATTTTTCTAAACCGTATCGTCGTTTTACTTGTATTTTTCAGGCCGCTTACCTGTCCAATGGTAAGCGGCCTGTCCTTTTAAATCGCTCCCCGTCCGGCAGGAATCCGCTAACACTCTGTTTTTTATAGACACCTCTTTGTCGTAAAAATTATTATTTTTTTCCTTTGATTCTTGGTCAAATTGGGGTTACATTTCCATCATTAATTATGGAATCCAGAACTTAAAATATAGAGGGGGGAACAGATGTTTGAATTCGATGAGTCCATTGAGCAGAGTGCTGTTATTAAAGTAATTGGAGTGGGAGGTGGTGGTGGCAATGCCGTCAACACTATGATATCAAGCTCCATACATAAAGTGGATTTTATCGTTGCCAATACGGATGCCCAGTCTCTGCGCACCTCAAAAGCACC
This sequence comes from uncultured Geobacteraceae bacterium, assembly GCA_903875605.1. GTDB lineage: Bacteria > Desulfobacterota > Desulfuromonadia > Geobacterales > Pseudopelobacteraceae > JACRCG01. The sequence goes on from CAIQWT010000008.1 coordinate 38,167, forward strand.
AGTTAAGCTGCAACTCGGCCGGGAACTGACTAAAGGGCTTGGCGCCGGCTCAAAGCCAGAAGTCGGGACGGCAGCAGCCCTCGAAAATAAGGAACAACTTGCTGAAGCGATCAAGGGTGCCGATCTTGTTTTCATCGCTGCAGGTATGGGTGGAGGCACCGGTACCGGTGCAGCTCCGGTAATCGCCGCAGCGGCTCGTGAAACAGGTGTCTTGACGGTCGGTGTTGTTACAAAGCCGTTTACCTATGAAGGTAAAGCACGTACTCTGCTCGCTGAACAAGGTATTGCTGAACTTAAGAAACATGTTGATTCACTTATCATAATCCCTAATGATCGTCTCATCAGTCTGGCGAGCAAAAACATGTCACTTTTCGATGCATTCAAGCCCTCTGATGATGTTCTGCGACAGGCGGTGCAGGGTATTTCCGAATTGATCACTTCTACTGGCCTGATGAACCTCGACTTTGCAGACGTCAAGACCGTCATGAGTGTCCGCGGTATGGCAATGATGGGTATCGGTATGGGCAGTGGCGACAACAGAGCTGCAGAAGCCGTTAATAACGCAATCTCCAGTCCTCTGCTGGAGGATAATGACATTTCCGGAGCCAAGGGTGTGTTGGTAAACATCACCGGTTCTGCAGCCATGACTATGGACGATTACAACACCGTTAACCGGATTGTGCATGAGAAGGTTCACGAAGAAGCCAACATCAAGATTGGTGTCGTTCGCGATGACGAGATGGGTGAAAACATCAAGGTCACAGTTATTGCAACCGGTTTCGGTGATCGTTTTGATGTTGAAAAAGGGCGGGACATTCGTAAAGGCAGCCTGTCCCTGGCTGATAAGCATGTCATCAGCCAAACATCTCTCGACCGACCGACCTTTCAGCGTGATCGCGAAAGATCTGAGAATGTCACCAGAATTCGCCCGCCAGTCTCCTTTATTGAAGATGACGAGGATCAATATGACATTCCGACCTTTTTGCGCAAGTCTGTAGACTAAATTCAGTTTTATGAGGGGGCAGGCCGAATGGCTTGCCCCCTTCGTAATTTATTTATACGTAACGAAACATCTTCTACACTGAGGCCTTTTACCGCTTCTGTGACTTTTTATTGTGGTTTAATTTTGTCGGCAACACATATTTTTCTGGACGAATGGCAAACTCTCCAGTATTTTGTCCTGTCGTATCATATAACTATACACGTAAGGAAGGGCAATCAAATGGCACAAGCAGAAAAAGGCAACACTGTAACAATCAACTTTACCGGTACACTCGAAGATGGAACTGTATTCGACTCGACCCTTGAAGATCTGGACTGTAATGAAGAGGAATGCTGCGAAGACGGATGTGAAGATGGCGATTGCGGAGATGACGATTGTGGCTGCGGCGGGCATGAAAGCGGGCCAATGACTTTCGTCCTTGGAGAAGAGATCCTTTTTCCTCAGATCGACGCTGCCATTGTCGGCATGACGCCAGGCGAGAAAAAAACTGTCAAAATCGCAGCAGTAGACGCTTTTGGAGAGTATGATAAGGAGAAGGTTTTTACTGTGCCACGCAGCGAACTTCCGGAAGACCTTATCCCTGAAGTTGGTGATGAACTGAGCCTTTCAAATGAAGATGATGAAGAGCTTGAAGTGGTTGTTCTTGAAACGACAGAAGATCAGGTTACCTTCGATGCCAACCATCCTTTAGCAGGCGAGGATGTAACATTTGAAATCGAACTGATAAGTATTCAGTAAGGTAAAAGTTACACCCATTAATCGAATCAGAGCCAGCAACAAAAAAACGGCCTAAGCGGCCGTTTTTTTGTTGCGTAATGTGGTTGAATCAATCAAACAAGGTCAAAATTGTTCTGATACGCCATGAGCGTGTTAATCATCAGCGCTGCAACGGTCATTCTGCCGACTCCACCAGGTACTGGCGTTATCCATGAACACTTTTTGCTGACGTTTTCATAGTCAACATCTCCCACCAGTTTGCCGTTTTCAAGGCGATTGATGCCTACATCAATCATGACAACCCCCTCCTTGACCATATCACTGGTAATAAATCCAGGAATACCGACTGCCACTACAACAATGTCAGCCCGCCGCGTTTCCTCCAGCAACAGTTCTCTTGGAGTTTCAATGTGGGCAAGGGTGACAGTGGCGTTGCCGATTTCGAAATCATTTGAAAGCATGATAGAAATCGGTTTACCGACAATGTTGGATCGGCCGATAACAACACAATGCTTGCCTTTTACCGGGATTTCGTAGAACTGAAGTAATTTACAGATACCATAAGCGGTTGCCGGTCTGAACGCTTTTTGCCCCAGGGTCATACGGCCGAAGTTGGTAGGATGAAAGCCGTCGATATCTTTTTGTGGGTCAATAGCATTGATAATATTCTGCGGATTGATATGTTTCGGAACCGGCAACTGCACAATCAGGCCATCAGTTACGGGATCAGCATTGATCTCGGCAATTTTGGCCAATAGCTCGGATTCCTTGATGCTCTCCGGAAAACGGAGCAGTGCACTTTCAAAGCCGGCACTTTCGCACGATTTGATCTTTGATTTGACATAAGACTCGCTGGGCGCATGCTCTCCAACCAGTATCACGGTCATATGCGGTTTACGCAAGCCTGATTCGACATATCCGAGCACTCGCTTGGATATGTCCGTAACCAGGCTTTCAGCACAAATTTTCCCATCTAATAACTTCATGATTCATGGTTCCTTAGGTTATTAGGAGCGTTTGGTAACTTCAATGAGATGGTAGCCGAACTGAGTCTGTACCGGTCCAAGTACTTTGCCGATTTCACCGGAAAATACAACAGTGTCAAACTCTTTTACCATCTGCCCCGGTCCGAACTCGCCGAGGCTACCGCCATCTTTGCCTGATGGGCACTGAGAATTCTCTTTGGCACAAACAGCAAAATCTTCTCCAGCTTCAATTTTCACTTTCAGTGCTTCACACGCTTCTTTTGTTGCCACAAGAATGTGGCGAGCAGATGCTCTGGCCATTTAAAACTCCTTCTGTATGATGTTTTTATAAGTCTCTTTTTGACACTAATACCATTTTTAGTCAATACGTCATCAAGTATATTGCCTTGATGTATTCAGGATATTTCAAGTGCCGGCTCGCTGAGTGCGGCCAACTGCTCTCGCAACTCAAGAATGTGCTCGCCCCAGTAGCGAGTGGTATTAAACCAGAAAAATGTGTGCGGAAAGAGCGGGTCACCCCAGCGGCGGGCCAGCCAAGCACTGTAATGAAGCATACGCAAAGTTCGAAGCGGCTCGATCAGGCGCAACTCCCGGGGGTCAAAATCATTAAATTCCCGGTATCCCTCAAGCAGAGAGTCAAGCTGGGCAAGTTGCCGGGGGCGCTCCCCGGAAAACATCATCCAAAGGTCCTGTACAGCTGGTGCCATACGGGCGTCATCGAAATCGACAAAATGGGGGGCGTTATCGCGCCAGAGAATATTTCCGGCATGACAATCGCCATGGGTACGAATACTACGAATCAGGCCGACCTCTGCCAAAATGGTGTCAATAGCATCCAGTAACTGACTGGTCACGGCACTATAACTGGCACGGTACTCTTCAGGAATAAAGCGCTCTTCAATCAGACGTACGCTGTTATTACCGAAGCTCTGCCTGTCCAGCGTCGGGCGGTGTTCAAACGGTTTGACCGCTCCGGTAGCGTGAATCCGACCGAGTAAACGACCCAGTATTTTGAGATTGTCAAGATTGTCAAACTCCGGCGCGTGACCTCCCTGTCTTGGATACAATGCAAAATAAAAGCCGTCATACGAAAGTAAACTATTACCTTCTGCATTTTTTAGAGGAGCAACTATGGGGAGTTCATGCTCGACCAGCTCAAAGCAGAAGTTATGCTCCTCCATAATCTGCTGCTCGCTCCAGCGATCCGGACGGTAGAATTTGGCGATTAAAGGTTGAGCTTCATCAATGCCAACCTGATATACACGATTTTCATAGCTGTTAAGTGCGAATATGCGCCTGTCACAGAGAAAACCTCTGCTTTCAATGGCGTCCATAACCAGGGTGGGGGTAAGTCGCTGAAAAGGGTGCTGGTTTTCGATCATCTTTTATGTCCTGTCGTACTTTGGTCCGATTGAATCTATATTATGGCCTCATTCAGCCGGCTGTGCTAGGTTATTATTGTTTTGTATGGTAGATTGATGCGGCTGTCTCGGCCACCACCGGCCAAAACTGCTGCTGAAACAGTCCACTCGAGAAAACGGGGCATCATTCATGAACAGTTTTACACCTAACGGTTTGATCGTTGCCCATCACGGTATCTCGGTTGAGGTCTTATTTGAGCACGGGCAGCGCAGAATGGTAAGAGTCAAGCGGAACTCCGGTCATGTCGTCGGAGACAATGTTGTTGTTACCGGAGAGGTGTTGAAGCGCCTGCCTCGTAGAACTGAGTTGCGACGAAGAGATGCACGCGGCAGCATCCATCTGGTGGCCGCAAACCTCGACGTGCTTGGTATCGTCGTTGCGCCTCTTTCGCCGGGCGGTTTTATTGATCGGGCAATTGTAGCCGCTCAGTCAGCACTTTTAAAACCTTTTCTTGTAGTTAATAAATGTGATCTTGAGGGCACGACAGAGCTGTTGGCTGAGTTGAACAGGGTCTATAGAGGATCTTTACCGATTTTTCCGATCAGTGCGGCCGAGCGCAGCGGGTTTGCTCCGCTGGAAGAGTTTCTGAGCCACGGACACCGCGGCGCCTTTGTCGGTACTACCGGAGTCGGTAAAAGTTCACTGTTGAATGTGCTATGCCCGGAAATAGATCTTAAAGTGGGAAGCCTTAGCCTGTACAAAGGTATGGGGCGACACACTACGACAGTTTCCACGCTGCATGCGCTTTCAGGCGGAGGCGAGCTGGTAGATACACCCGGTTTCCGCGATTTCGGCCTGGTTGACATCACAGTCGAAGAGCTGGCAGAATACTTTCCCGGTTTTGAAGATCACCGCAATGTCGCCTGCAAATTCAGAAACTGCCGTCACCGAACCGAACCAGGATGTGCAGTATTGTCTCTTGTGGAACAGGAGCAAATCCCTGCAGAACGCTACGCAACCTACATGGTTATTCTTAAAGAGGTGGAAAGTCTTCAGGCCGCCGCCCGCAGCAGAGATTGGAAAAACTAGCCGTATCAATCGAAACCATCGAGAGACCGACATGATAAAAACTACCTATGTTATCGGCCACCGGAACCCTGATACCGACTCAATTGCCTCCGCCATCAGTTACGCTTCGCTAAAACAGAGACTTGGCGACAGTAGTGTCATTGCAGCAATGGCCGGAGCACCTAATCCCCAGACCCGTTATATCCTCGATCTTCTCAATATTCCGGAACCACTTTTTCTTGCTGATGTTCACCCCAAAGTACGCGATACCCTCAAGCGGCAACCGGTTACCGTTAATCGTCAGGCCTCAGCCTACGAAGCGTTAGAACTGTTCAACCGGAGTGGCGTTCGTGTTTTACCGGTGGTAGACAGCGACAACAGGCCGTGCGGTATACTCTCGCTGCTGCGGCTGTCGGAAAGTTATCTGCTTCCCTGCCAGGATAAGCTTCGCCAGGTTATCACCACGCTGTCGGGTCTGGCCAAAACCCTTGCGGGTCATTTTGAAACAGAAATGCTCGATGACACTCCCATTACCCTGAGTCTCTTTATCGGTGCCATGTTGGAGGAATCCTTCAGCAGCAGGATTGAAGGCCACAACTCTCGCGAGCTTCTGATTATGACCGGTAATCGCCGCACTATCCAGCTGGCCGCAATTGAACGCAGCGTGCGGGTATTGGTAATAACCGGAGGGCATCAATTAGAAAAGGATCTGCTTGAGCTGGCTGTAAAGCGAGGGGTAAACGTGTTGCAGACTCCACATGATACCGCCACAGCAGCATGGCTGGCGCGGCTCTCTACGCCGGTCAGGTGTCTCGCCGAGCAGGAATTCGCCGAGATAGGCGTCGATGAGTCACTCGTTGCCCTGCGGAGGAAGCTGCTCGGGACGCATGTCCCGGCTGTACTGGCACTGGAGGGGGACGGCACGCTTGCCGGCGTTGCAACCAAATCGTCTCTGCTGGCGCCACTACCCTACAGGCTGATCCTGATGGACCATAATGAACTTGGACAGGCGGTGCCGGGTGCCGAATCGGTAGAAATAGCTGAAGTCATCGATCATCACAAACTTGGCAATAATCATTCAAGCAGCCCGATTTCCTTTATCACTTCACCGGTAGGCAGCACCTGTACCCTGGTTGCACGACGCTACCGGGAATGCAACATTGAACCAGACAAGCAGATAGCGGCACTGATGCTGGCCGGCATACTTTCCGATACGGTCATTCTTAAATCACCCACCACAACAGAGGCAGACCACCATATGGCTGCCTGGCTGGAGGAGCGTTCCGGACTTGTTGCAGCTGATTTCGGCCGGGATATTTTTGCCGCCAGCAGTTCGTTAAAAAACTATGGTTCTGCCGAGCGGGTCGTGGCTGCAGATTTTAAGCTCTTTACCCATGAAAAATACAGTATTGGGCTTGGACAGGTTGAGGTAATCGGATTTGATGAATTTTACAGCATGAAGGATGGTCTGCTGGTGGCGCTGGCTGAGGTAAAGCAGCGCGATAACCTCTTTATTGCCGGGTTAATGGTGACCGATATCACCACAGAAACAACCCTTTTTCTGGTGGAAGGCCATACCCGTATAGCTCATGTTATGGAATATCCGCAACTTGAACCACATCTGTACGAGCTGAAGGATGTCATGTCCCGGAAAAAACAGATGGTGCCGCATCTGCTGAAAATTCTTGCCAGAGTCTAAGCCGCACCTCAGCCCCTTTCTTTGCCGGAAGATTACTTAGAGTGCTGTGCTGTTTGCTTGCTCCGGGCCTCATCTTCAAGCCCGGATGCAATAAAATAGTAACCGGCGGCAATGACAACTGTAATAACAGCTATCGTGCACGCCAGCATTTCCCCCTGCCATAATTTGGAAAACCATTTGTTAAAATCATTGGCAACAAGAGCCGCCTTTCCTCCCATACGTTCTAACTCGTAAGCGAATTTTTTCGACTTCTCAAACTCGGCAAAAGGGTCGGCAGGTACTTCCGCAGCGGTCAGGTATATGGTGAAAGCGCTACAGAAACCCACCGTCAGGATGGCGGCGGTTACTATGCGGTAGCGCGTCAGTGGATCAGTTCTGGTTAACTTCATTCTCTCCCCGCCCTTCACCGGGAAACATCAAAATAGCGACCCTGCGGGTGATGGAACACTAAAGCGGATACGCTCGCTTCCGGGTCCATCATGTCGCCATCGGTCAACTGGATACCGATAGCTTCCGGCTCCAACAGTCGGAACAGCTTCTGCTGATCGCTCAGTTCCGGACAGGCCGGGTAGCCGAAAGAGACACGGATACCGCTGTATTCAGCGTTGAACAGCTGCTTTAAGGTTAGAGTAGGATCGTCCACAATTCCCCACGAAGTGCGGATCCGCTTGTGCAGAAATTCGGCGGTAGCCTCCGCAAGTTCCAGCGCCAGAGCCTGCAGCAGGTGTGAATTCAGATAATCTCCCGCCTCTTTCATAGCCTCACTACTCTCCCTGACGCCCCGACCGCAGCTGACCACAAACAACGCCATATTGTCCCGTACCGCACCAGCGGCAGGACGTACAAAATCCGCTACACAGAGGCGCTCACCGGCTGCTTGCCGTGGAAAACTGATCCGCATTGCTTCGCTTTCCGTATTGGTGTTTTGAAACAGAATCAAGTCATTGCCATCACTATTGGAATGATAGAAACGGTAAAGAGCCTGCGGCTGGATCAACCCTTCATGTTCGATCCGAACCAGCATTTCCTCGACGGCCCGGTGTAGCTTGAGCGCCTTTTCATCTTCGGCAGCCAGAAGTTTTTCAACCGATCCGATTAAGCCGAGGTGCTTGGTGTAAAGCATCTGCCGATTAAGAAATGGAATTATCTGTTTTAATGGGATATCTCGCAGAATATGACGTTCAAAATCCGGAGGCGAAAGAATCGGCTGGTCATCCAGCAGCGAAGAACGGGTGCTGTCTGCTACTGAAACTGGAACCGCTGTGACGCGACCGGTTACCGCCACAGAAGCAGCTTGCTGTCGCAGAGCCAGCTCTTCCAAAAGAAGTGCCCGCTCAGTTGGATCGGCCAGGCGATTGGCCATTTGCAGACCATCCATGGCATCTTTGGCGTACAGAACCGGAGCGCCATATGCCGGAGCTATACGACTGTCGGCAAAAGTGCGGGAGAGTGCTGCTCCGCCAACCATAAGCGGTACATTAATGCCGGCGGCCTTCATATCCGCGGCCGTAGCGACCATCTGTAGAGCACTTTTTACCAGCAGGCCCGAGAGTCCGATAAAGTCCGGTTTCTCACGCCGTGCAGCCTCTATCAGCGTTTCCGGGCCGACTTTGATCCCTAGATTAACCACTTCGAACCCGTTGTTGGAAAGGATTATTTCCACCAGATTCTTGCCGATGTCGTGAACGTCACCCTTGACAGTAGCCAGTAGCATTTTTCCCTTACTGGAGCTTTCACCCTTTTCTAGAAACGGCTGCAGGTGTGCCACGGCAGCCTTCATAGCTTCTGCCGACTGCAGTACTTCGGCGACAATCAGCTGGTTGTCGTTAAACAGGCGCCCCACTTCAGCCATGCCTGCCATCAGCGGCCCATTGATTATCTCCAGCGGCTTGTCACCACGGGCCAGAACTTCATCAAGGTCGGCACTCAGACCGTTTTTAATCCCTTCGATAATGTAGCGAGACAGACGTTCATCTAGTGGCAACTCAGCTGCCGGGGCATGTGAAACCGGCTTCTTGTCGCGGAAAGCAGCAGCAAAGGCAGCCACCGGATCAGCGCCGCGCGAGAAGATCAAGTCCTCTGCCAGAAGGAGCTCCTCGGGAGAGATAGAAGCGTACCGCTCCAGCTTTTCGGTGTTGACGATAGCGTAAGTCAGGCCGGCTTTGACACAGTGATGGATAAAGACAGCGTTTAGCACCTCACGTCCATTCTGAGGTAGACCGAAAGAGACGTTGGATATTCCCAGAATAGTGCTGCTTTGCGGAAAAGCTTCCGAAATCAGTCGTACCCCTTCAATGGTTTCAACCGCCGAACCGATATAGTTGGCGTCACCGCTTCCGACGGGAAAAACCAGTGGATCGAAGATCAAATCTTCCGGGCGAAGTCCGTATTTGTTGACCAACAGATCGAAGGAGCGACGGGCGACCTCCAGTTTACGCTCTCTGGTCACCGCCATGCCATGCTGAGGATCTTCATCGATGCAGCCCACCACCACAGAACCGCCATAACGATGAATAAGATCCGAAACCTGAGCAAAGCGCCCTTCGCCATCCTCAAGATTTATGGAGTTAAACAGACATTTTCCCTGCAGTCGCTGTAGAGAAAGTTCAACAACCTGCTGGTCTGTGGAATCGATCATGATCGGTGCCCGTACTTTCCTGGGAAGAAAGTCCAGTAGCTTGATCATATCAGCCGCTTCGTCTCGATCTGGGTTGGCTACACATATGTCGATTACCTGAGCACCCCCCTTGACCTGATCCCGGGCTATCTCAGCCCCCTCTTCAAATCGCTCGGCGATAATCATATTTTTGAACTTGCGCGAACCGATCACATTGGTACGTTCACCCACTAGAACGGGCCGGGCGTCGTCTTCAATGACCAGCACCTCAATGCCGGAAACTGCCCTGCGCCTCGTAACTGCGGGTCGCCGCGGCAACTTACCGGTAACCATTCCGGCGATAGCTGCAATGTGGGCCGGAGTTGTCCCGCAACACCCGCCAACAATATTGAGCCACCCCTCATCCACAAAACGGGACAATTTAGCGGCTAAAGAATCCGGAGATTCTGCATAGTTGCCGTTCTCATCCGGCAATCCGGCATTTGGATAAACTGAAACATGACAGCAGGCCAGTTCCGACAAGGTGCGAAGATGGTCTGTCATGAACTCTGGCCCGGTGGCACAGTTAAGGCCGATGCTGATCAATCCCAGATGATCCTCAAGATGGGACAGGCTGGTGTAGAGGGCCTCAACCCCCTGTCCTGCCAACATAGTTCCGGTCGGCTCAATCGTGCCGGATATCATCAGAGGCACCCGCTGGCCACACTCCTCAAACGCCAGCCGGATTCCTTCGGCAGCAGCCTTCAAATTCAGTGTGTCCTGGGCTGTCTCCAGCAGTAACAGGTCAACACCTCCCGCAATGAGACCCAGAGTCTGACCACGGAAGGCCTGTACTAACTGATCAAAGGTCACCCCTCCGGTAACGGAAATGGTACGGGTTGTGGGCCCCATTGAGCCGGCTACCCAACGGGGTTTATCCGGAGTTGCAAAGGCATCGCAGGCGCGGCGGGCAATCAAAACGGCCTGCCGGTTTAGCTCAAAAACCTGATCCTGTAGCCCGTATTCAGCAAGAACAATGTCAGTTGAACCAAATGTGTTAGATTCGACTATGTCGGCTCCTGCGGCCAGATAGGCGAGGTGGACATCTTCTATTACATCAGGGCGTGTCAGTGTGAGATATTCGTTACACCCTTCATATTCTGCACCACCGAAATCCTCGGCGGTCAACTCGCGAGCTTGAATCTGGGTCCCCATAGCACCGTCTATGACCAGGATGCGTTCGGATAGAGCTGTAAGTATGCTTTGCGTCATGTGGTAAAATCCTCCGTAAATTTCCAGTCCGCCAATATTACATACTCGTAATGCTGCTGTCACAAAATAATATTCACTATTGTTGTTTGCTATATGAAATTCAAGTATACTTTCGCTCACAATATACAAAAGGAGGCTACTTCATGGATTTGCATACGACACACTCAACGGTCATAAGTCATGGTGACCCTGTACTGAAGCGGGCTGAAATTCTGGAGTATTTTCACAAAACCTTCGACATTGATGAAAAACTCTACGATACGCTTCGACACGACGATACTTTCTACCAGCGGGCCGATCGGCTGCGCCACCCTCTTATTTTTTATTTCGGCCACACCGCTACCTTCTATATTAACAAACTGGTTGTCGCTAAGGTCATTAACGAACGTATTAATCCACGTTTCGAATCCATGTTTGCCGTGGGGGTGGACGAAATGTCCTGGGATGATCTTAATGAAGCCCACTACGACTGGCCGACACGTGGAGAGGTCAAAGAGTACCGCGACATGGTCCGTGGAGTGGTGGACGGGTTAATCCGCACATTGCCACTATCCTTGCCAGTTGTCTGGGAAGACCCTTTCTGGGGCATCATAATGGGGGTAGAGCACCAGCGCATACATCTGGAGACTTCCTCGGTACTGATACGTCAGTTGCCGATCGACAAGGTACAGTCGCTTCCACTTTGGAAAGTATGCACTGTGTCCGGAGAGCCTCCGGCCAATCAGCTGCTTGACGTGACGGGCGGAACTGTGACGCTCGGTAAAGAAAAAGGCCATCCTCTCTACGGCTGGGATAATGAATACGGCCGGCACTCTGCCGAAGTGGCTGATTTTAAAGCGGCACAATATCTGACCTCTAACCGTGAATTTATGGGATTCGTCCAGGCCGGCGGGTATTTTGATCCCCGGTGGTGGAGCGAAGAAGGTTGGAGTTGGCGTGATTTCAAACAGGCCGGGCATCCTCTGTTTTGGGTCAAGGCGGGTGATTCCTGGAGGTTACGCACCATGGCAAGCGAGATAGAGATGCCATGGGACTGGCCGGTGGAGGTTAACTTCCTGGAGGCCAAGGCTTTCTGTAATTGGAAAACAGCCATTACTGGAGACCCGATCCGCTTGCCGAGCGAGGATGAATGGCACAGGCTGAGGGATATTTGCGCCATACCTGATCAATCGGGGTGGGAACGTGCGCCTGGGAATATAAACCTGGAAGGGTGGGCGTCGCCCTGTCCGATAGATACATTCATGACCGGCAACTTCTTTGATGTGATCGGCAACGTCTGGCAGTGGACCGAAACGCCAATTTACCCGTTTCACGGATTCGAAATCCACCCATGGTACGATGATTTTTCAACACCGACATTCGATACGCGTCACAACCTGATCAAGGGAGGGTCCTGGATCTCAACCGGCAACGAGGCTACCCGGGACGCCCGTTATGCCTTCCGGAGACATTTTTATCAGCACGCCGGCTTCCGCTATTTTGAAAGTTCCGCTCCGGTTGAAAATCACGATGATCAGTACGAGAGTGATGCGCTGGCAGCGCAGTACTGTGATGCACACTACGGTCCGGGACACTTTGGCGTCGCCAATTTCCCCCTGGTTTGTGCAAAAATTGCACTGGAAGAGATGTGCGGGCGTCCACTTGGACAAGCCCTGGACCTTGGATGTGCCTTGGGAAGGTCATCATTTGAGTTGGCACAAGGCGGTTTCGACAAGGTAACCGGCCTGGACTTCTCCACCCGTTTTTTCCGTTTGGCCGCCCGTATGCAAGAGGAAGGCTCCCTCCGCTATGCCCTCCCGGAAGAGGGCGAAATCGCTTCATTCCACGAAAGTTCTCTTGCGGAGTTGGGGCTGGAAGGCGCTCGGGACAAAGTTCAGTTCTATCAGGGTGATGCCTGTAATCTGCCGGAAAAGTTCAGCGGCTACGATCTGGTACTGGCTGCGAATCTGCTTGACCGTCTTTATTCACCACGCCGCTTCCTCTCCATGATCCATGAACGGATGAATCCGTCCGGACTGCTTGTGTTGACGTCGCCGTATACCTGGCTCGAAGAGTACACTAAAAAAGAGGAGTGGCTGGGCGGATACCGCGAAGCAGGGGAGCCGGTGAGGTCTCTGGATGGCCTTAAAGATGTGTTAGAGCAGCACTTCCGCCTGGTGGGCGAGCCTCGGGATGTTCCGTTCGTTATCCGCGAGACTGGTCGCAAATTCCAGCATACGGTGGCTGAGCTCACCGTCTGGGAATTGAAAGATCACAAAATGTGATCCCTGAAGTCTGTTAAAAAACCGGCGGCAGAGGATGGCAGAATTATATGAGCAACGTACCGGCATCAATAATAATCTGTTCGCTCCCGTCAGGCATAATCGCCGTCAGAGTCGGTTGGTAAAAAACGTAGTCCTCGTGAAACGGTGCGCTGACAGTGCCTCCGAAACCTGTATTGTCACCCAGGGCGATGTGGATTGTGCCAAGAATCTTTTCTGCCTCCAGCACGTTGTCCGGCCGACTGGCTTTGTCGTTGGTGCCGATGCCCAGCTCAGCAATGTTGCGGCAGTGAGTATTTTCGGCGAATTTACCCTCTAATCGTTCGCGGTGCGGGTCGTTGCCCTCTATCGACACTACCACTCCGTTTTCTACAGTCAGGCACAGTGGCTCGTTCAGTTTCCGGGTCGGCCCCCACTCTATATACATAACTCCGTGACTTTTGCCTTCCAACGGCGCCAGGTATGCCTCGCCGGCCGGCAGGTTACCAAAGCTTCCCGGCGCCGCCAGGAGGCCGTCATCGCCTTTAGCATGCCGTCCCTGCTTGCATATCATCATATCGGTGCCATTCGGAGTCGTGACGCGGACCCATTCTGCCCGGTTGACGGCTTCTACAAGTAGACCGGTGCGCATGGCAAGAACATTCCAATCTACAGCCATTGACGTGTGGAACATCTCCGGGTCGAAATGTGGCAGGCTCGCAAAGCGGCAACCGGCTGCGCAGGCCAGTGCCCGATAGCGGGTGTGGCTGGTAGAATTGTTTGCCAGAGCTACAATAATACCGGTAACATCCTCTCTCTGCGCGAGGACAATCTCCCTAGCACGGGTGATCTCTTCTGGAGAGGCCGACTTAACGAGCAGATTTGCCAGTAACCCCTTCGAATTCAATGATGAAATAATGCGTTCGCCGAAGGTTGCCAGCCATAATTCCAGTGGCGGTTCGGCTCCCGAAGCCGGAGTTGCCGGGAATTCGACAAAAACGCCACTTCCGTAAACCTGTGCAGCAAATCCGGCTGCAGCATGTGCAGTTGCGTTCAGGCGTATTCGTCGGTCCAGGTCAGACGCGGAAGGGTTTTCGTCAGGTCGGATAATGTCGCTGAAAACCAAAACCCGCTCACCCGGTTTTATGCCCATATTTGTCTCAAATAGAGAACGGAATGCATTGTCTAGATTGTTGTATGTCATACGATTAATTTCTCCCGGTATTGATAGAAGTATTCAGCAATGATAACGATTGGAAACAATATCTGCATACGCGTATAGCACATCAGTAGTAAAAGGTAAAACCGCTTGGCAAGACAGAGATAACTCCTTCTGTTTTTTCCTTGATTTATAGTGTGTTATTGTGATAATCATGCATACTGTATACAATTCTTAAAAATGATTTTATTCAATAATTGCGAGTACTTAACCCTGCTTTCGGGCTGGTTGGTGGAGGTTTTTGTGGCACAGGTCGTTTTTTCTACGTGGGGCGGAAACACAGTCGATAACAGAGATGATTCCGCAGAAGCGCAGGCGGTCAGCTACCGTTTGCCGGTTGCATTTGATGGTCAGCGTCCGCTGCGGGCGTTCATGGGATGGGACGGCATTATTCTGTTTGACAGGGACGTCGATGTGCCGGCGATGACCGCTGAGTACATGAAGCGTGTTCAGACCCTTTACTGCTGCGGGAGATGTACGCCGGGCAAAAAGGGAACCAAAGTGCTAATGGATCTCTTTCAGAATGTGCTGATTGGCAAAGCCAGTGAAGACGATTTGGATAAAGTTACAGACCTCGCAGATCTTCTCAAAAACTGCAAATGTACACTCTGTCAGAGTGCCACTGTGCCGGTCTTTGATGCGGTAACTCATTACCGGGAGCAGTTCGTTGCTTACCTTAAGGGTGGCCATACTTCTAAAGCAACCAACTATATCCACAAGATCACGGCACCATGTATGGATAAGTGCCCATCTCATATCGATATCCCTAAGTACATAGAGGAAATAAAGAACTATCAATACAGCGAAGCACTGGCAACTATTCGCGAAAATATGCCAATGCCTGCAGTCTGCGGTCGTGTCTGTCCGCATCCTTGTGAAACGGCGTGTCGCCGTAAAAACGTGGATGATGCTATCAACATAATGGTGCTGAAGCGTACTGCTTCGGATTATGAGTGGCAGCACAACATCACTCCGCCGGTGCAATCAAAACCAGCCAAAGACAAAAAAATAGCCATTGTCGGAGCAGGCCCGGCCGGTCTGGCCTGTGCCTACTACCTTGGGCTGGAAGGTTACAAATCAACTATCTATGAAGCGCTGCCGGAAGGGTACGGTGGCGGGATGATTGCTGTCGGCATTCCAGCCTATCGCATGCCGCGTCACGTTCTACAGCGTGATGTAGACATTATTGAATCGGCCGGATCGGAAATTAAATACAACATGCGTGTCGGTAAAGACATTACCCTGCCGGAACTGAAGCAGCAGTATGACGCCGTTTTTCTGGCTCCAGGCGCTCACCGTTCCAAGCCGATGGGTGTTGAAGGTGAAGACAAGGGTTATAGTGGCTTCCTTTCCGGAGGTATCGATTTCCTGCGCGAGGCCTATCTGGGTAATCCGACAGGAATGGGTAAAAAAGTATGCGTTGTCGGCGGCGGAAATACTGCCATCGATTGTGTCCGTGTTGCACTGCGTGAAGGTGCCGAAGAATCCATCCTGCTCTATCGCCGCTCCCGCAAGGAGATGCCGGCCGACGTTTGGGAGGTTGACGGTGCTGATGAAGAAGGTGTCCGCTTTGAGTTTCAGGTCCTGCCGACCAGAGTTGTGGTGGACGCTAATGAGCAGGTAATAGGTGTGGAATGCGTCCGTATGGCTATGGGTGAACCTGATGCCTCCGGTCGTCGCCGTCCGGAACCGGTTCCGGGCAGCGAGTTCATTGTCGAGTGTGATACGATTATCCCGGCCATTGGTCAGGACCCGGACCTCGGTTTCATCCCGCCAGACATGGGTATCGACATAACGAAATGGAACACGGTAGTTACCAAATATCTGCCTCTGAAGGATGCCGCAGGTAAAGATCTGAAAGACGGCATGGGTAATATGCTATCCCGCTCACTGATTACAGACTGTGATGGTGTGTTCGCCGGTGGGGATGCTGAAATCGGTCCGCTGACCGTCGTTGCATGCATCGGCAATGCACATCGTGCTGCCCTGGTTATTCAACGCTGGCTTGAAGAAGGTAAGGCCTATCTTTCTGAACAGGATATTTTTGATGACCTGCTTTCCTATCTGGGGGTCTACGATAAAAATGAGAGTGTTGCCTGGTTGGATTCCGGCGATCGTGCAAATCAGAAAGAAGTACATGGCAAAGAGCGCGCGGCCAAAGGTAACTATCGCGAGGTCGAGCTTGGCTTTAGTGATACTACCGCGCAGATTGAGGCTGATCGCTGCCTGCGTTGCTACCGTATGGCTATGGTGGCGGTGTAATAATTATTTAGTACGCATTTATAGATTTTATTGGAGACACATGGCATGGCACATACAGAGTCCAGCGACATGAAAAGTACGACAACACTAACCATCGACGGCAATCCGGTTACAGTTTCTGTTGGTGCAACAATCCTTGAAGCGGCTGCACAGATCGGCATCAAGATACCGACTCTCTGCTGGCTGAAGAAGGTTTCTACAACCGGCGCATGCAGAATTTGTATCGTCAAGGTCGAAGGCGTTGATCGCTTCATGACCGCCTGTAATACTCCGGTAAAAGAAGGGATTTCTGTTGCCACGACATCGCCTGAACTCGAGTCTGCCCGCAAGAAGACTCTGGAACTGATGCTCGTTAATCATCCGTTGGACTGCCCGATATGTGATGCTGGCGGTGAGTGTGAACTGCAAGACACCTGTTACTCTCTAAAGGTAGACAAGAACAGCTATGGAGCTGATCTTGAACGCCTGCCGATCCGCTATGACTGGCAGTTGCTGGAAAGTGACCCGAACCGCTGCATCCTCTGTGAAAAATGTGTAAAAGTATGCCGTGAAGTTGTGGGGCGTGAAGCGATAGAGGTTGTTGATCGCGGAGACAATACCATCATAGATACGATTTCCCGTTTGCCGCTTAACTGCGATTTTTGCGGTAATTGCATCGACGCCTGTCCCACCGGCACACTGATCAGCAAACCTTTCAAATTTAAAGGTCGCCCCTGGGCGTTTGAAGTCACATCTGGAATTTGTGCGTTCTGTTCTTCCGGTTGCCAGATAGAATACCATGCCAAAAATGGCCGCATTGAGAGGGTTACCAGCTCCGATGATGGTTACAACCGTGGTAATCTCTGTGTCAATGGCCGCTTCGGTTATGCGGCCTTTAATGCTCCGACTCGCATAAAAACTCCACTGATAAAAGATGCCAATGGTCGGCAGAAGAAGGCCACCTGGAATCAGGCTCTGGATGCTGCTGCCACTGGGTTCAAGAATACGGCTAACGGTTCAGGCGGAGATGCTATTGCCGGCATCGGTTCACCACGAGTGACCAACGAGGAAAGTTACCTCTTTCAGAAATTTCTGCGTGGAGCGCTAGGAAGTAATAATATCGACTCCGAGGCACGTCTCGGCTATCTTCCATCACAGATAATCCAGTGGGAAATGCTCGGCTACAGCGGCGGTACCTTTGGCATGGATGCCATTGAACAGGCCACATCAATTATTGTCATCGGAGCCGATCTCAAGGCAGAATCGGCCGGCTTTGCTTATCGTGCCATCCAGGCTGCCACAAAAAATAACGCAAAATTGGTGTTGGCTGGCAGTCGCACCAGTTCAATGAACAAGTTTGCCAACGCATTCCTGCAATATCGCCCCGGTAGTGAGGCGTGGCTGGTCGCAGGTCTTTCCAAGGCCATATTGGCTGAGGGGAGCGCTGCTGCATTAAATGAAACAGGACTGGATGAATTAAAATCTTCGCTTGAGGTCATCTCTTTCGAAAAAATCTTCGAAATTTCAGGTATAAGCGAATCTCAACTTCGTGCAGCTGCCGCCTTGATCTGTTCAAACGGTTGCACAGCCGTTATCTATGGTGCCGAAGTCATCAGGTCGGCCGACTACACAAACGCTGTCACCGGTGTTGTTGATCTGGCACTGCTGACCGGTGCAGTCTCCGCTACCGGTGCCGGAATTTATCCTCTTGATGAAAAGAATAATACTCAGGGCATGCTGGATATGGGAGTATGTCCAGAATACCTCCCCGGATATCATACTTACGAACATGCTGCCGCTACTATAGGAAAATCCTGGAATACCACTATACCAACGATTCCAGGCAAAAATCTGTTTCAGATAATCGATGCGATTGAGGCTGGACAGATAAAGGCTCTTTACGTAATGGGGAGCGATCCGCTCCATTTCATGCCGAATCGTTCTCGTGTACTGAAGGCATTACAAAAACTGGAACTGCTTGTTGTTCAGGATATATTCCTTACCGATACCGCTGCACTGGCACACATTGTACTACCGGCTGCAACCGGAGCAGAGAAGGCCGGCTCATTCACCTCGGTAGACAATAGGGTTCAATGCTTCAGCGCGGCCGTCAAACCTGCAGGCGATGCCCGTACTGATGCTGAAATCCTGCAGGCATTGTACAGCCTGACTTCGCAGCACGTGACAACGGCACAGCCTGTTGAAGCTCTCCAACATGAAATAACAGCTTTAACCGGCCTCTATAGTGACGTATGTGACCATGACGGCTGCCGGATGGGACGTATTAAAAACCGTACAACTTCTTTCAAATATACCTCGCTGACCCCGCTGGATCTATCTCAGCCGACCCGCCCGTTTCTCCTTATGGTAGGCTCGCTACTACATCATAACGGCACGATGACAACCGCGTCCGAGAACAATCTGCTGGTTGCCGGCGAGGCGTATGTTGAGCTTAATGACCAGGATGCTTCATCCCTCGGCGTAGGTGCGGGGGAAATGCTTCAAATATCCACCGACTTTGGCACTGTTTCTCTGAAAGTTTGCGTTACAAGCTGCCAGCAGCCTGGTTCATTGTTTGTACCTGCACATTTCCGTGAGACACAGATCAACCTACTGTCTAAAGATCAAGCGTTGCCAATACCCGTAACGCTGATAAAAGCTTGAAAGCCGCGGCCCTAAACTGACAAAACAGTGATGATATATAGTCTGTGAACCAGATACTGCCTCCTGAAAAACGCCGCTCATTGCGGCGTTTTTTTTGTAACTACCAAATCTCACCTGTGTTTTTTATTGCTTTCTAAAATCCTCTCACAACGCGAAAATCTGGTCCGGCATCGGCCACCAATCCCCCTGTTTTCAACTTAAAGACAAAAGTTGCAGAGCAATATTTGTACACTGCGCTGTAACATCCTGTAATTAAGGATTCAACACTGCTTGCCCACATATATGTCAACTTATGTCTTCCCCTATGAATCCTGTAATTATCCCAAAATTGCATCGTAAATACCTGTAATTATACAGTTATTTAGTGCAAACCTCCACGGCACGCTATTTGTAATCCTTTTGAATACCAGGAGTCTAATACGCGAGAGTCCTATGCTATTCCAGCTATAGACGACTCACTCATTAAGGTGGAATTCAACTATGAAATATATTTTAATTTCACTCTGTCTGCTGCTTAGCGCATGTGCTACAGAAAATATTACCTCAGATCGGCTTCTCTACCCGTATGAACCGTCTGTTATGTGCCAGGGGTGTCATCAGGAAACATATGAACAGTACCGGAATTCAATGCACTCTAAGTCCTTCAGTAATCCGCTTTTTAATGTGCAATATTTTAAAGAGATGGTGCCGCGGGCACTCAAGAATCCAAAGTTAGCAGCTGATGCCAGGAAATGCCTGAAGTGCCACGCCCCTGTTGTCTATATGAATTTCAGCGGACTGGTTTCGACACCGCAACAAGCAGCAAAATATGAATCGGGTGTGACCTGTGATTTTTGCCACACGCTTGCAGGTCATGCAGAAAATGGTGACTATGTGCAGAATCCATCCGGTAAAAAACAGGGGCCACTTACTTCCGTTTCTGATCTTTTCAATCCAGCCAATTCTCAGCATGCTGAATATTCCGGTTATTTACCAATGGCAGAGTTTTGCGAATCGTGCCACAGCGCTACTAATCACTTGGGGATGGGAGTTGAATCTACCTTTAATGAGTGGAGCAAGAGCCGTTATGGGCAGAATGACGACACTTGTCAGGGATGCCACATGAACAGGAACGGCTATCTGAAAAAAGGTGTGGCGGAGTATGACAGTGGAGTAGCTGCTCATATGAGTATTGGTAATACCGATATCGAACAGAAGATACATAAAAGACTGCATAATCACTCATTTCCGGGCGGACATAGCTCTAATCAGCTTGAAGGCGCACTGGTCGTCCAGTTTAGGGTTGGAAGCCGCTCTCCTGATGTACAAGGACGTTTTCCGTTTAGAATTCATATTAATAATGAGCGTTCAGGACATAAAATTCCAAGTGGAAGCTCTGCCTTGCGCTTCATGTGGGTGACGGTGACGGCGATGGCTGATAACGGGACTATGTTTCCAGTATTGCTGCTTAATAGTAAACGAAACGGTGCTACTGATTATGCAGTAGCTGGTGCCTCACCAGACGATACTGCTATTCTGGGAAATGACGTTCCGCCGGGGGCTCGTATTTACCGTTCCGTTCTCGTGGATGCAAAAGGGCGGCAGTCACTTTTTTATCCGGATGCGACCAGGCACGTATTTGACAACCGACTGAAAGCGACCGAAATCCGTAACGAAGGGTATGAGCTTCAAGTGCCTCCAAATTATTCTGGTCAGATCACCCTCTCCGCGACAATCTCTTATCGTATAGCACCCAGTTCGTTTGCCACAAATGCACAGGTGGCAGATTTTAAACCGGTGGTTATTGCATCCCAGCAGAAAAAAATATCTTTTGGACTTTATGCAGAATTATCAGAGAGCAGTGAAATTCTCGTCAGTGGAGTCAGATGGTAGTCTCTTAATCCTGTGCATTTAGATGTTATAAAGCCGCTATCAGCGGCTTTATTTTTATGTAGGACTTGAATCCTGAAAAAGTCGTGGTATAGTTACCAGACTTTAATACAGGAGAAAATCTCAATGAAAAAAATATGTTTATTGTTTTGCCTGTTACTATCATCATGCGCATCAGATCCGTCTCGCGACGGATCACCATCTGCTGATGACGAACCGGCGGCGAGCAGGCTGTTGTATCCGTATGAGTCCTCAATCCAGTGCAAAGGGTGTCATGCCGACCAATATCAGCAATATGAAGAGTCTATGCATGCAAAAGCATTTACAAACCCTCTTTTTAATGCGCAGTATTTTAATGATGTAGTCCCGCGAGCACTGCGCAATCCGGGCCTTGTCTCTGAAGCACGCACCTGCATAGCATGCCATGCACCGGTAGCCTTTATGAATTATTCAGGTCTTATTTCTACGCCTGCCCAGGCAAGCCGGTTCGAAACCGGTGTAACCTGTGACTTTTGCCACACGCTGGGCGGTTATGCAGAAAACGGAGATTTTCAACAGGTTGCATCCGGAAAAAAGCAGGGGCCGTTTCAAACAACAGGCGCTTCAACATTTCATTCTGAATATTCAGGGTTTGTGCAGGTTGGTGATTTTTGCGGACGATGTCACAACGCCACGAATCATATTGGCGTTGAAGTAAAATCAACGTATTATGAATGGCGTGAAAGCAGCTACGGTAAGCGGGGCTTTGCTTGTCAGGAATGCCACATGAATAAGAACGGTTTTCTGCGTAACGGGAACGCCGAGTTTGAACGCGGGCAGGCTGCCCATATGAATATTGGGAATATTTCTAAAAAGCAGAAAGAGCAGGGCAAGCTATACAACCATTCCTTTCCCGGCGCACACAGTATAAGCCAATTACAGGATGCCCTGCCACTGGATTTCAAGATCGGTAGCAAGACGGCTGATGCCGACGGGCGTTTTCCCTTTGCCCTGCTTGTTAACAACGAGAGGTCCGGCCACAAAATGCCAAGCGGCAGCTCTGACCTGCGTTTTATGTGGCTCGTAGTAAATGCATTATCAGAAGCAGGGGAAAAGATTCCGGTAGTGTTCCAAAGTTCAATGTCGGCAATCGGTCCAGATTATTCAATCGCTGGTTCTTCACCAGATGATGCGACGATCCTTCAAAACGATGTGCCATCGGGGGCACGTGTGTACCGGGTCGTTCTGGTAAATAATGCCGGCCGTCAGTCGCTTTATCAGTATGACGCAGTTAAAAACACCTTTGATAATCGGTTGGATGCTACAGAAATCCGTAAAGAAGGGTATTACCTGAAGCTTCCGGCTAATTTTTCAGGTAAGGTGAATCTAGAGGCCAATCTCTACTACAGAGGCGCACCGAGCTCTTTTACCTCACTAATGCAGGTTGCTGATTTCAGTCCGGTACTGGTCGCTTCCAAAAAGAAACAAATTACAATTGAAACGACTCACGCATCACAGAAATAATAATACAGAACCAGGCATTAAAACCTTTTGTTTACCGGTAGATAAAATGAGTATCAGCATCAAAAACAGACACAGGGCTTTGGTTCAGGCAGAGACGCATTTGCATCCGCACGGACGCGTCGGGCAGCTTTCCATCTGCCTCGTTTCCCCGAGCCGATATCAAACCGGCATGAGCAGTCTTGGTTTTCAGACGGTATATGCACTTCTTGCCGGATCAGTCGATATCCGCTGCGAGAGGGCTTTTCTTCCCGATCGTGAACTACTTGAAGAGTATCGTCGTAGCGGAACGCCTCTGCTTTCGCTAGAATCTTCGACGCCCCTTGCTGATTTTGATGTCATTGCCTTTTCAACTTCGTTTGAACCGGATTACCTCAATATCCCCATTATCCTCACTCTTGCGCGCATTCCGCACTATTCAGGTTCGCGCAGCCAGTCTGATCCGCTGGTCATTGCCGGTGGAGCCGCCTTCTTTATCAACCCCGAACCGGTTGCAGACTTTATCGACGCTATATGCATAGGCGAAGGTGAAGACGTCATTCCGGCAATTGTTGCAACGCTGCTTTCTCCCGTTGATAATGGCAGACGCGGCTTATTGAATGCACTCGCCAATATTTCCGGTGTTTATATCCCTTCTTTCTATCAACCACTTTATCATTCCGGACTGTTGACCGGATACGATGCCGAAACCGGTGCCCAAATGCCGGTCACGCGCGCGCCGGTCTGTCTGGAACAGCACGATCCTTCCGCTTCACAGATCCTTACCGAAAATACCGAGTTCGGAGACATGTTTCTGGTTGAAGTCGGCCGTGGCTGTCCGCGCGGTTGCCGCTTCTGCAGTTCCGGATTTATCTATGGCGCCTTCCGCCAGCAGCCTTTTGAGAATATCGTAGCCCTTATCGATGCCGGACTCGCCCATCGCAGCAAGGTGGGGCTGGTTGGAGCGGCAGTATCCGATTACGCCGGAATCGGCAGACTCTGCAGTTATATCGTTGAAAAGGGTGCCAGGGTCTCGGTATCATCCCTGCGCATCGATAGAATTGATCCTGATATGCTGGATGCGCTGATTGCCAGCGGCCACAAAACGATCTCACTTGCTCCGGAGGGTGGCTCACAGCGTATGCGTGATGTGATCCGCAAGAACCTGACCGAGGCGCAGATCCTGGATGCCTGTGAAATGCTTATTGAACGTGATATTCTTAATCTCAAGTTATACTTCATCATTGGTCTGCCGGGTGAAACGGATAACGACCTTGACGAGATGATACGGCTTGTCGAAACAATCCGCGAACGGGTACTTGAACGCGGCCGGGCCAACAAAAGACTGGGTGAAATAACCCTGTCGGTTAATCCATTTATTCCTAAGCCGTTTACCCCTTTCCAGTGGTGCGGCATGGAGCCGCTCCCTTCACTGGAGCGTAAAGTCAAACTGCTTGAAGCACGCCTGCGGCGACTCCCCAACGTTAAGCTAAAAGTCGAAAGTCTGCGTGAGTCTTATCTGCAGGCGCTACTGTCTCGTGGTGATCGGCGTCTTTCCGCCCTGCTGGTTGAAATGGCCGAGGGAGCGAATCTGAAAAAGGCGGCAAAATCCTGCGGGATCGACACCGCCTGGTATGTGGAACGGACAATCGCCGGAGATGAGATCATGCCGTGGAGTATTATAGGGACAGCGGAACAGGAAATGCTGCGCAGAGAATACGAGCGGGCGATGGCGGGAGTGGTTGATTGAAAACCTGCACTATCTGCAAGAAAGAGTATGACGAAAATGCCGGGCATTCCGATTATGCTGAAGCTGGTGAATGGTTGGCCGGAGAGGTGTGGAAAGACTCCGGCGAACTGTGCCCGCTCTGTCTGGAGAACCGGGCTATGCTGGTAATGATGTACCACTCCGAATATAATAGTTAATTAAGGTCTACCCCCTCAGAGTCACCACCGTAGCACCGTCCCGCCCTTCATGCGGTTCGCCTGGCCGGTGTCCTTCTACAAGAGGATGACGCTTCAATTCTTCCCGTACCGCGTCCCGCAGTCGCCCGGTACCCATGCCGTGAATTACCCGTACTTCCCGCAGGCCGGCTGCGTGGGCATGATTGATAAACGGCTCCAGTTCCGCGAGCGCCCCTTCCACCCGCATCCCTATCAGCTTTAGCTCTTGCTGCTCACTTTCAACAATATCTGTCTTCCATGATGTCATGACCGTTTTTTTACCGATTCGCCCCGCAGAGATGGGGGGGCGCGACAGATCAGCCACCAATACGTCCAGTTCCATACGTCCGGCTCTTACCCTCGCTTTGTTTTGACGGCTGTCCAGCGACAAAACCACGCCATCACAGCCTAATGAGTTAATATGAACAGCGTCACCCGGCTTGACTGACTTAAGCGGCAGTCGTTCCGGTTGATTGTCATGCGGCTTAAGCTGAGTCTCCAGCACGGTCTCCACCTGACGCAACTCGTCAACTATTTCACTACGTTTCTCGCGCTTTAATTCATCAAGCAGGGCGTTGGTCCGGCGCCTGGTGGCAGTTATAAGTTCTTTGGCTTCTCCCCACCCTTTTTCAGCAGCCTCTTTTCTGATCTGAAGGACTTCATCCGCTCGTGCATCGAGTTCAGCACTCCGCTCGTCAAGTGAACGTTCACGTGCCTGGAGCCCTTGGCGGAGATCTTCAAACTCTTTCCTCTTCAGACGTAACTCGGTCAATAAGGAAGCAAATTCGCTGCCGGCATTGCCGAGCATCTGACGGGCAAAGGCGATAACCCGCTCCGGCATACCAAAGCGGCGGGCAATCTCCACGGCGTGCGACTGCCCCGGTTCGCCGACAACCAAGCGATAAAGTGGAGTGAAACTGGCGTCGTCGAACTCCATCCCGGCGTTGATCATGCCAGGAGTGCGATGAACAAAGCCGATGATGTCGCTAAGGTGCGTTGTCGCAATAACCATACTCCCCTGCTGCTGCAGTTCATGCAGGACGCCGCAGGCGATAGCCGCTCCCTGCAGCGGCTCCGTGCCTGCTCCAAGCTCGTCGAGCAACACCAGAGTACGAGCGCCGCTCTGCTGGAGGATCGCAGTAATCCGGGCGGCATGGGCTGAAAAGGTAGAATGGCTCTGCTCGATTGATTGTTCATCACCGATGTCAACCAGAAGTGCGTTTATCAGAGGAAAAGTCGAATGCGCACCGGCCGGCACCGGCAGGCCACATAGCGCCATAAGCACGAGCATCCCGGCCGTTTTAAGGGCAATGGTCTTGCCACCGGCGTTGGGGCCGGTAATGACCATGACGGCAGCGGAATCATGGGTTGTTCTACCCAGCGACAGTCCAAGCGGCTCGATGTTTTTCAGCACCCCTTTTTTCTGCATCATCAGCAGCAGCGGGTGACGGGCCGCTATCAGGCGCAACTCTCCCTGCTCATTAAGCGTGGCCGGTTCAAGCTCATATTCGGTTGCAAAGCCCGCCATACTGTTTAGTTGATCTAACGCTAACAGTGTTTCAAAGCAGGCAGCAAGCGGATCTGTATCCTCGCGAAGCCAGCTTGAGAGCTGGCGTAAAATGCGGATTTCCTCAGCCTTTTCCTCGGCTACCAGGTTTTCCAGCTCATTGACAAAGGGTATAATTTCCAACGGCTCCATGAAGGCGGTTTCTCCGGAAGAAGAAACATCATGAACTACCCCCTTGACCATTCCTTTGGAATCCATGCGTACCGGAATGACCCAGCGCCCGGAGCGTTGCGTAATAAAGTCATCCTGGAGGAATTTCTCAATACCACTATCCCGGATAATCTCTTCGATTTTTTTCCGGATTCTCCCCGCAAGTCCTCTTTTGGCGCGGCGGATTTCTTTGAGAAGCGTAGATGCGGAATCCATGATACTGCCGTCGCTATCAATAGAGGCCACGAGAGGTTCGAGAATTTCAGGAAAACCACGCAGCTGGGGCTCTATTGATTTTAACAGTGGAATATCGTTCCGGTGAGTAAATTGACGGGCCAGGTCGGCGTACAGTCGCAGTACCGGAACAAACAAGAGTAGTTCGAGTGGAGGCAAAATAGCCCCGACCGGCCTGACCAGTTCAAGTGAAGGGCGTATATCCTCAAAACTCCCCAGTGCCAGTGAGATGCCGGAGAGATCCAGTGTACGGATTTCGCCGATACGTCCAGATATTGTCCTTATCTCCTGAAGGTCGCCAAGTGGCCGGATGCCGTGAATACATGTGGATGTGCAGCGACTATGGGAATGGCTGGCTATTTCAGTAAGCAGTTTATCAAATTCAAGACGGGCAACTGTTTCTGATGCGATCATGTGGGAAGCCTTTATGTTGTAATATTTCTATTTTTTTCAGGAAGCACTGAAAGTTACGCGACCAATTTGCGTATGTTTACAGAGTCTTGACAATAACGAAGTACAAAACAGGCAAATTATCTTATGGCGTCTGCGTAGTGTAAGCTTATGATGCAAACGGAAGGGGTTACGCTCACAAGACATGCAAGGGCTGTCACAAATAATAGCCGATACAAAAAGTGACCTTCACAGTAAAGCGAGGGAGCCAAAAGCGGCTCACTCGCTTTACCGTCTGAAATTTTCTAAGCAGCTTTTCGTTGTATTTTGAGAACCGACAACGCCTTCGGATCGTGAGCGAGCAAAGCAAGAGCACTGCTGGCGGCACGGCTCGGCAATAAGTCACCGCTTTCGTATTTTTGGAAGGCACGTGGCCCACCACCAATCATCAGGCCCGCCGCTTCCTGTGAGAGATGAAGTCTCTTGCGAATACTGCGAATTTCTTCAGGCCCAAGTAAGCCCTCACATCGGGCTTTCAGGCGATTTAGCATTCGGTCGGAGACTTTCATGTCTTCACCGGTATGGATGCTTTCCTCTGATTGGTCACAATGCCAACCAGGCATATCAAAAGAAATACTCTCGCCTTTGTAGGTAAGAGTCATGGGACGCACCCCGCGATACATTGGTGCTCCCGTTTCTGGACAGACAGGATTAGTCATTGTCTTTCTCCTTAAATGACAATAGCAAAAACTCAGTAATGGCATCGGCTGTAAACTTCACATAAAGCATACCCATCGGAGACGAGACGTGATGCACGTCCTGCCACAAACGGGAGTCGGCATATGACGTCATAGATTTATAGAAATGTCCTCGTTGCATCTCCTGGATTGTACTCACTATTTCGACACGTCCACACCCAATCGAGGCAGCACTACGAAGTGCTGAGCCTGTGACAGCAAGCCGTTCGACGCTAACAAAAGTGGCCTTAAACGCATCGAGATCGTATGTGGGTTTCCGCTTTTCAGTTATATCAATTTATTTACACCACTATGGTGTAAAGCACAATAAATTTAACAAGCAAATATTTAACCAGAAGAATGAAGATTAAGAGGATATGTAAGAACAGCATCCCAGAGACTACTAAGCGAATTTCCAGCAAGGCTTACGACCTGCCCGGAAAGCCCTCAGGTCAAAGCGATGCCCGGTATCGAGCTCGATCCCAGGTTTAAGGGGTATCCCCAACATTCACGCAGTGAGGGGCCATTTGTAAAAAGCAACGATAAAGAACAAACTCCCATGTTCAAGCAGCGATCGGCAACCGCGTCTCCATATCCAACTCAAAACGTCCATACTGGTTTATATGCTGGGTGATAAGCGGACTCAGCGCCGCTAAATCCCTCGGCGTCATGCCATGCTTCGATGGGAACTCCGATTTGCGCAGCAATGCTGGCAACAATATCTTTACCAACCTCCCCCAAGCGATTAGGAAACCTTCCCTTGACCTGAAAGAATTTCAAAAGTACTGCAAATCCCAAACGCCCATCGGGAGTCCGATTTATCAATAATTGCTCTTCTTCTGGAAGAATGAGCCACTCCTCTGGATGAACAAGGGGATGCGCCATATACAAAGTCGCCACATAATTATAAATTAAAGTACGTGAATAAGTCGAAGACTAACCTGAATCTACACCCGTAGCTTAAAAATCCAGCGGACTTTTCGGTTCCTTTATCGTCCTAACCGGAACGCAGTGGGTGTAGATCATAGTCGTCTTGAGGCTGGAATGCCCGAGCAGGTTCTGGATAACACGTATATCGTAGCCGGCCTGGAGCAGGTGGGTGGCAAAGGAGTGACGAAAGATGTGACTGGTGACTTTTTTGGGGATTTTTGCCTTGCGGACAGCATAATAGAGCGCCCTTTGCAAATCGGATTCATGGAGATGATAGCGCCGCCGTTCACCGTTCTCCGCCACCGTAAGAGTTCTCATCGGAAAAAACCATTGGTGGATGAACTCCTTCGGAGCCTTGGGATATTTTACTTCAACGGCGTCATCCAGAAACACTCCGTCGTAACCCTCCGTCAGGTCCCGGTCATGCAGCTCACTTATCACCTTAATCTGCGCCTTCAGTTCCGGCAGGATTGATTTAGGCAGCGGTACGGTGCGGTCTTTTTTACCTTTGCCATGAACAGTAAGGATATTAACGTCGAAATTGAAATCCCTCACCCGCAGTTGAAGCCCCTCGAACAGCCGTAGGCCACAGCCGAACAGTATTTTAACCACCAGATTGTACGGATAAGAAAGCTCTTTCAGGATAGCGTCGATTTCTTCACGTGAGAGTACTGCTGGAATGTAAAGTGACTTTTTAGCTCGCGGCACATCACGTAGTTCGCCGAATTCTCTTTTCAACCCATGACGGAAGAAAAAAAGGATTGAGTTAAAAGCCTGATTCTGGGTAGATGCCGCGACATGACATTTTACTGCCAGATACGTCATATATTCTTTGACATCAGCGGTTGTCAGATCCTGAGGCGATTTATCCTTCAGAAAGCGTTGAAACAATCGGGACCAGTTTGCATAAGTTTTCAAGGTCTTGCGCGAGTAATGGCGGACTTTGATTTCTGCTGCCATGGCTGAAAGAACTATGTCCCATTCCGGTGACTTGGATTTTTCCTGGTAACCGGCTTCGGTGTACTGGGAAGAACCTGGTCTTGATGGAATTATCTTGAATTCTTCAGGTTGTGGCTTGGCGTCAATCAGTGCAGGTGAACCATTTTCAAGCGAATAGGTTTCTTTTTCCGGTACTACATCACGGGATATATTCTCGTGCGATGGAGTCTCTTTGTCATGCCGTATCTTCTCAATATAAAGAGATATGGCGTGGGCAGCCTGTTCCCGTTGCGCCTTGCTCTGCATTTTCTCCTGCAACTTTTCACAAAAAAGCCGTACACGATCAGAGTTAGCGGCAGGCACCGGGTATTTGTCACAAAAATCAAGGTAGAATCTAAGCCACTTTTTGTACTGTCCCTGATGAACGATAGAGATTCCACGCTTACTGAGATACGCAAGATAACTGTCAAAAACCTCATTCGGGATTAGAAGCATGGTAATCCTCTTGACATTTATTGTATTTAATGAAATTGTGCCCACAGAAAGGTGAATGCACTTTCTTAGCCTACTTCAAGTGCATTCTGACTGCAACAAGTAGCGTAAACAGGTTTGGGATGTTGGCCATATTAGACTAACATACTTTTTAAGAATATTGGCCAATGTAGTTTTTATATATAATCAAGTATGTTACGTCAATGTCATTTTAAGTTATTTTCGAGATTAGTTGGCTTGATGTTATGTTGGCCGGATCTGATCAATAACGAGTTAGAAATACATCCGTTTTTTAGCAGAGAACGGATAAACTCTGTATCAGGTCTGCTACGTCGCCATCACGATGTACGATGCCCTTCTGATAGATTCGCGGCTCAGGTCGCTCAGAATGTGCAAGGCCGGAAGCCGATACTTCTGTAACTCTCGGCCAACAAGTCGGATTCTCGTACACTTTTCTGCCCTCAATGACCGAAACCCTAATTTCTAACCATCGGCTCGACCAGATAAAGAACTGGTCAGCCTCAAGCCGTTGAACAGAGAGAGAAAGACTCCTTATTTCTGTTCGACGGTGAGGCGCGGAGTCGCAAATTGGGAGAGCAATAAAATGAAAGTTAAAATATTTTCGTGTATGATGTTGACTGTAATCTGCTTTGTGTTTTTTAGTACACAAGCTTTCTCCGCAAACAATGAATATTTTATTCATCCAAAAAATGTGATCTTCGGAGGTATTGGTAGTGCAGACAAAGGAAACGTAGATAAAAGCGATGCGACGCCTTGGTCTGTCGGCTATCTAAATCGAGGGGATGAAAACAGTAACCTTTTTTTCGGATTCGACATAGCTGGTGAGGGGACCAGTCTGGATAATACTTCCGGGAAACACGATGATATTGGCCAAGGCATTTCTTTTAATTTACTCATTGGAAAACCTGTTAATTTTAGCCAAAACTGGCAAGCAGGTATTGGTGCTCTGTTAGGTATGCGTATGGCGGGGAAATCTTGTCCTTCAGGAGATTCGTACTTAGGGTATCAGTGTTATGCTGATGAAAAACCAGAAGCCAATTATGAGTTTAATTACGGTGGAGTAATTCATCTCTACTACAAACACGCTTTACTTGGGTTAAGGGTCTCTGGAGAAAGTACCCAAATATTGTTCGGAGTCGCTTTCTGACGTCATTTTTTTACAGCATCAAAATAATCATTGTGAAATAGTAACATATAAGGCACTATTTGCCCATGAGCTATAAGATTGAAGAATACCTCCTAGAAGATGGAACAAGCCCTTATGAAGAGTGGTTCATGGGGCTTGACACCATCGCGGCGGCAAAGATCACGATTGTGAAACTCAAAATCGAACAGGGCAATCTTTCCAACGTCAAATGGTTTGGAGGAATCGGGGAATATCGACTGGATTGGGGACCAGGTTATCGGGTCTACATCGGCAAAGACGGAGATAAACTGATCATACTTCTTGGTGGTGGCACTAAAAAGGGACAGCAAAAAGATATCGACAAGGCAGAGGCCCTCTGGAAAGAGTACAAAGAGCGAAAAGCCAACCAGAAAAAGAAATAGATTTAGGAGGACAAAATGGCCCTGACAAGAGACTTCAAAGAAACCATAAAAAAACGGGTCGAGTGCGACCCTGATTTTGCCAAATCACTGCTTCATGAAGCGGTCGACTTATTACTGGATGGCGATTCAGCAACAGCCAAACTGATTCTACGAGACCTCATAAACGCCACTGTCGGATTTGAGAAATTGGCTGAAGAAGTTCAGAAACCGAGTAAAAGCCTTCACCGCATGCTTTCCACTTCCGGCAATCCTACCATGGAAAATCTATCTGCTATTTTTGCCACCATCAAAAAAGCACTGCACGTCCGGATAGATACTACTGTTACTGCTGTTTAGAACAACAATTTCCCGGCACCTTCCTCATTTCTACGAGGAGAATACAATTCAAGCGAAAAAACCAAATTTCCAACCAGAAAGTTAGACCCGCCCAAAAACCGGCGGGTCAACTTCATGCCCGTTCAACAGACGAGGAGAAAACAAAAATGAGCAATCATAAAAGTATTGATGGGTTATACACCAAAAGAAAATAACTGATCCTCGTGAGCGGAATTACTCAGGAGGAGAATGTGACAACTCAAACTAAGGAATACAAAAGAAATGATAAAAACAACTGTTTTTCGTGAATTTGAGAAGTGCTATGAGAATGAAGACCTATGGTGGGGAAATACTTATTGTGGTGATACTTTTACAAATGGCCCCTCATCGCACGAATGTTGGGGTACCCCCTTTAAGGCTGTCTAAGTGAATCATGTGAGGTTGTTTCATTTCAATTGCTGCTGCCCGGCAGCATGTGAGGATCTTGTCATCGGTGGAAAATGTCGGGTTCGGCAGGAGTATGCACGGTGGGGGTGATGGCAGGTACAAGAAAAGGGCGGGAAAGTTCCCGCCCTTTCAGTGAACAACTTGATTACGGCATTAACTCAATCTTGCCTGTTCCCAGTTCATATTTGGCTTTGACCAATACTACTTTCCCGGAAGTGATTGCATTCGTAATGATGGTTGACTTGCTCTTCAATGCGTCAGCCATGTTGGTAATGTTTATGTCTACTGCAGCCTCGACAAGATGGTCTAGGCTGGTGTAGTTCTTAAAAGGGGTGAGTGTCGTTGCGGCAGTATGTACGGCCGGTTTGATTTGTGCCAGAATGCTGCCAATGTTCTCGTTTGGATCAAAAACAACGGCAGAATCTTTCTTGTATTCATCAGCAGTTGAATGAACAGCTCCACACTTTGTGTGCCCTAAAACCATAAGAACTGTTTTAGCGTTCCAGTTTTTGCTGATGGCGTATTCAATACTTCCGAGCTGATTTTTATCCACAACATTGCCGGCGACTCGAATGACAAAAATTTCTCCGAGTGCCTTATTTAAAAGAATTTCTGGAGGAACTCGGGAGTCAGAGCAGGACAAAATTATCGTTTTTGGTTTCTGGCCGTTTTGGTCAAGCAGGGCAGCATTTGATACTTTGCTGTTGCTAGTGAGGTTGGTCAGGTTTCCCGCAACAAATTCTTCATTACTTGCCAATAAAGCGGTTACATCAGGATCTGTAGTTGTCGCATTCGACTTACTGCTACACCCACCCAACCATAAAGAACCAACTGCCAGAACCAATGCTGCTGCAAGAGCAACTTTTTTACCATACGTCATAAAAATACTACCTCCCGATACTAAAATTTTTATCGCTTTTATCATTATTATTAATACGTGTCAATTCGAAATAGGTAAATAAAATGCATTTATGATTAAGTCCTAACCGTCAGCGTTAAGGTAAATGTGGCCGCCGGGCAGAATTTCTGACCTACCCTGTGTTTCCCTCACGGGTACCTATTTGTCTAAAACCCGGAACAGTTCTCGATAACTACTCTAGGTTGCTGCAATAAATCATAAAATTGTAGAGAAGACCTCCGGCTAACAGTGGCTCCGAAGAGTTACTCCGTCATCTCATAAGCACCTTTATAGCTGTAGACATGCCGCTCCAAAACCCTGATATAACGTTCGTCATCAACATGTGCCTTGCGCATTAGTCTCAAGCTGTATGCCATCTGCTGCTCTGTGCTTGAAGGCTTACTGTACAGCTGCAGTGCAAACTTTGACATATCGCGCACCATGAAGTCGAAAATCTGATCCACAACATCGTCATCTGTAGTGAGCAGGGCGGCGTTTTCAAGAATCAGCTGCCCGTAGACTACCAAGGTAAATATCTCGCCAACGGTCAGAAGAAAATCGATGTCCTTTTGTTGTGCAGCATCCGGGGTGGCTTTGAATAGAAATTCGCGAAACAGTACGATCTGCTCTTTGAAAATCTGCACATTTGGAAGGGTACTGGCATCATAGAGTGGGCGGTAATCGTGGAACCTGATTTTACCGAGCCCCCTGGTTGCTCCCTGATCAAAGAGATAATCGTCATTGGATGGATCGAGGCGGCGCGGTACTGCAGCGTACGCAGCAGGATTAAAAAAATAATTTTGCATGAACTTGACAATCAGAGCGATGTTAACATGAACCGTTCCCTCCAACTTTGGCAGCGCCCTGATGTCGCGGGCGGCGGATTCAAAATACATATCCTTCTCAAAACCTTTTGCCGCGATGACGTCCCAGAGCAGATTGATGACCTCTTCTCCCTGCGTAGTGACCTTCATCTTCACAACCGGATTATACAACAGATAACGCCTATCCTCTGATGACGCTGAACGCAGATAGTCGGCAGCCCGTAGCGCAAAGAGCTTCATAGCAACAAGACGAGAATAAGCATCAACAAACATCTGTTTAACATGGGAGAAATCAGTGACATGCATGCCGTAGAGAGTTCGTTCTGAAGCGTGATTGACCGCCTCGTAGAAAGCGTGGGTGCAGATGCCGATGGAAGCCCAGCCAAGATTGTATTTACCTATATTGACGGTGTTGAGAGTTGCATTCCAGGCGTCATCGCCTTTTGAGAGAATGTCCGCGGCAACTACCGGATAATCATGAAGGACGAATTCGGCCACATAGGATTGGGTTGACGTGATGTTTTTCACGAGCTCGTATTTCTCGTGTTTACTGTTCACGACAAAGAAAGCGTAACCGCCACCGTCCGGTTCACGACCAAAGACTGAAACCATCGCGGCTTCATTGCCATTGCCGATGTAGTATTTGTCTCCCCTCGCCAGATAGTTGCCGTCTTCTGTCGGAATCAGTAGCATGTCGCTGGCGTAGATGTCGGCACCATGCTCTTTCTCCGACAGTCCGAAGGCGAAGATGGCCCCCTCATCCAGCAGTTTCGCTGTTTTACGCTTCAGTTCCTCATTCTGGCTCATCCAGATCGGACCCAGGCCGAGTATAGTTACTTGCCATGTATACCAGTAACAGAGTCCGTAAAAGCCGAGCAGCTCATTGAAAGCACAGAACCTGGACGTGTCCCAGCGACAGTCACTGCCACCATAGCCGGATGGGGTCAGCAGGGTGGCAAATACCTTCTCACGTTTCACAAAGTCAATAAAGTCGGTATACCAGACCCGGTCAAAATCGTCCTGCTTCAGCTGTTTCTTTCCTTTTGCCTCGAAAAAGGCGACGGTTTTGTGGAGGATATCATTCAAAGCCGGATCGGGATGATTTTCAATCAACTGTTTTGGATTAAGCAGGAACATGGGCTACTCCTTGATAATCGGAATGATTTTAGCTAAAAATTTACCTCTGAAGAAACTCCGCAGGCTTTTTTTGATACCGCTGACCACGAATGGTGTCAGCCGTTTTTTTTCTTTGAGGATGCGGAAGTAGAGATCCTTGCGCTTTAAAGGTGGGATCTGCCAACCAGTAACGGAAATCATTGAAAGCGCGCCCTGTTTACAACTACTGACGCAGGCACCGCAGCCAAGACATATTTTGTCTGCAACAACTCCATAACGAGCACTTTTCTGCTCTAACATCATCTCGTTCGGTATGGCTATGGCATTGACGTTACAGGCGCGGAAGCAGGCACCACAACTGTTGCATAGCACCGGGTCGATAATGGCGCAGAAGCCGGTCTTGCCAACTCCGTTATGGTAGCCCATATGTACCCCGGCCAGCAGTTCACAGCAGCAGTTGCAGCAGTTGCAGATAAAGGAAGGTTTGTGACGTATGTTATCGGTTATGTGAGTGAGATTCAGTCCTCTGGCTGTGTCGAGAACAGCCAGCAACTCGTCAACACTCTTTTCCTCGGCAAAACCACGCCGCGCCATGAAACGGGCGGCACTCCCCAGGGAGATGCAGATCCCATCCACCGGGGCGCCTTTGCCGCAGGTTTCACCCAAATGTTCTTTCTTATGACGGCAGTAACACATTCCGACCGCACCGAAGCCGGCATTACGGATGATGGCACGGGCCTGATCATAGGTGGTCACTTCTGAGGTGACCGGTATATGCTCTTCATAGAGAAGCGAACGCGTCAGTGGAGTTTTGCTGCCGAAAAATTCACCGGCCTGACTCTCTTCCAGATACTCCCGCATCAGCCGGGCAAGACGTTCCAAAGGAAGATCACTACGGTTTTTCATAAAAGTGATCTCAAAAAAACCGATCAGACCCGGCAGCAGCAGGTAGTACACAGCACCGGAGTAGGGCATGTCCATCACCAGACCCTTGTCGGCCATCTTCTCCAGCAACGGCAGCAGCTCCGCTTCAGGAATCTTAGTCAATCCTGTCAGTTCCGGAAGGGTTGCCTCTTCCAGGGGAAAGCGTGACGCCACAAAGGCTTCCTGCTCATCGAAGAGTAGCACAAGAATCTCGCGGAGTTTGTCGCTGTCCACCAGTCCGATCGGGTACTTATTGAGCCGGTCAATCAGTGGGATAATGCTGCTTTTTGAACCAAGGTGATGACCCATACTACATTCCTTCAGTCAAACTTCGAAAAGTCAGGTGTTCTTCGTTCCATAAACGACTGAAGCGCTTCCTTCGCTTCCGGGGACGAAAGCCGTTCCAGAAAACAGCTGATTTCGAACATGGTCGTTTCCCTTAGTTGTCCTGTATTTCCCCGTTTCAGAAGCGATTTAGTCAAACGTACTGCAGCAGCTGGCTGTGCCGCCAACTTAAGGGCCTTTGATCGCGCTGTCTGGAGGAGCATTTGCTGCGGTACTACTGCCGTAACAATTCCCAGCTGTTCGGCCCGGAGTGCGCTGAATGATTCACCAAGCAGCAACAGTTCCGATGCACGCTGGTGCCCCATTAACTGCGGCATAAGAAGGGTTGATCCCGCTTCAGGGCAAAGTCCCAGGCTAACGAACGGCATCTGAAAACTTGCCGTATCGGCTGCATACACCAGGTCACAATGGAGCAGCAGAGTTGTGCCGACACCGACAGCAGAGCCGCTTACTGCGGCTATAATCGGCGTTGCTGCACACGTAATTGCGTTCAGAAAACGCAGTACCGGGCTGTCTGGACCGGTTGGCGGGAAGTTGATAAAATCGGCGATATCATTGCCGCTGGTAAAACAGTCATCACAGCCGGTGAGGAGGACCACTCGAATGGCAGGATCTTCATCGGCTCGCTGAAGTGCATCAGCAAGTGCACTGTACATAGCTGTGGTGAGGGCATTCTTTTTTTCTGGCCGGTTGATTTTGACTGTCAGGATTCCGTCTTGCAGATCGGCCAGGATCAGCTCTGATAAACTCATGTTTCATTCCCCCAATGTACGGATGCATTCCGGTACCGGCACTGAGACTTTTTTGAGATTGTCGAAACAGACCAGCGTTGTGCGGGCAACGGCATAGGTTTTTTCTCTACCGTCGTGGAGTTTATATTCAAGATCAAAGCTGCTGGTGCCGATTCTGGTAACGACAACAGAAACGATCAATTCGTCACTAAACAGGATTGGAAGCTTGTAATCGCATTCTGCACGAGCTACCAGTGTGAATATCTGTTTGTCGGTCAGCTCTTTAAAGAAATCCTTGAACAGTTTCACCCGTGCGGTCTCAAGATAGGTAAAATAGACGACGCTGTTTACATGGCCATAAAGATCAAGATCGGAAAAGCGCAGTTCGATATTGGTGGAGAAGGTTCGTGGCATACGGTTGAAACTCCTTGAATGCTAATTCCCGAGCATCCCTTTTTTAAGTGATTCGTCAGCAGGTTTATCTCCAAGATAGATAGCCAGTACACCCTTTGACAACTTCGTGGAGGATACCGTTCCCAGCACCTTGCCATTATGGCTGGCAGACACGCTGCCATCGTTACGGAGGTTAAGGTCAACGGTGTCACCCTTGACAAAATCTGCCGTGAACAGAGCGAGAAATTGTTTGACTTCGGGGGAACCAACAAGATCGGGTGAATTATTCGCAAAGCCTTCGCTGAACGCTTCGATGATTTTTTCCTTTTCTACTTTTGAATGTAAAAAGTTCATTCTAATCAATTTATTGCCGGGATCATGTAAGGCTTCAGCAGCGGTTGGCAGCTTTTTCGTCGCATATAGCGAACCGATGTATACTTTGACAAAGAATTTTTTCCGCATTCCATAACCGTTTAATTTTAATTGCTGGCTATTAACTGAAACGGCCGGTTCAAGCTGTACTCCGGCGACTTCAACGGCATACGACTGTCCGACGGCAAACAGCATCAGGGCAAGCGCCATACACAGACTTTTCATAATAACTCCCTTATATCGTAAGTTCAGCAGATCTCACGACCGGCTGCAAAACCCTGATGAACAGCATCAAAAACCATGGCAGGGCGCAAAGCGTCACCGGCAACCCGGTATGGAATGCCACTGTCGGCCACCATTTCCTGGAGTGGATTGAATGCACGAGTTCCTACTGCAAGAACAACGGTGTCAGCCGGTATTTCTTCTGTTCTGCCTTCGCATTCGACCCTGACGCACGTTGCTGTTATTTCTATAACCCGTGCCGTGGCCCGGGTCTTAACACCGTACCGCTCTATGTCCTGCAACATGCCCCACCGGGTACTCTTGCCGAAGTTTGTGCCAAATTGGTCCAGCATTTCAATGACGGTAACGTCCCTGCTTCCTCGTGTTGCCAATCCATAAAGATCTTCGACAGATTCGGCACCATGAACCAGCAGGAATTTGAGCGCCTTGCCGGAAAGAGTGCCCTTCTCTGCGAGCAGCAAAGCGGTCTCAATTCCAACGGCACCTCCGCCGATGATCACAATGTGCTGACCTGTTACGACCTTTTCTGTCAGGATGTCCCACGCCTGAACAACATGTGGCAGGTCAGCACCACTTATTGAAGGCGTAATCGGTCGGCCGCCGGTGGAGATAATAATGGCCTCCGGTCGGCTTTCCTGCAAAAACTGTTCATTAACACGGGAATTCAAAACCACTGCAGCACCTGACAATTTTACCTGCCGCTTAAGATCTTCCGCCAGTTCAAGGAACTCTTCGCGCCCCGGCGGCGCGCCCGCCAGCAGCAGTTGTCCGCCAAGATGGTTGCTCGCTTCATGGATTGTAACGCAATGTCCACGCTCAGCGGCGGCGATCGCCGCACTCATCCCTGCTGCCCCGCCGCCGATTACGGTTACCGACAATGGCGTATCGGTTTTAGAAATCGTCCGGGAGCGTTCATAGCCGGCTCGCGGGTTGCAAAGGCATTCAACCGATTTCATCTTGAACAGGTTGTCGAAGCAGCCCTGGCCACAGGCGACGCAGTGAACGATATCTGCATCATGGCCGCACCTGGCCTTCTCCGGAAAGTAAGGGTCAGCGATCAGCGCCCGTCCTAGCGCCACCATATCGCAGTAACCGTCAGCTATCATCTCTCTTGCCAGGTCAGGATCATTGATGCGGTGGCTGGCGATAACGGGAATTCTGATGCGCTCCTTTATTCCGCGAGCCAGGTAACCAAAAACTCCGCGAGGTACTTCGGTAACGATCTGAGGAACTTGCGCCTCGTGCCAGCCGACGTTTATACAGAGGGCATCCACTCCGGCCTTTTCCAGTTGAATTGAGTATTCCTGTAGATCGTGGCGGCTTGAACCACCCTTCATGAATTCATTGCCGTTCATTCTAACGAGCAGTGGAAAATCTGCGCCGACCGCCTCGCGAACCGCACTGATAATTTCGAGGCCGAAACGGATGCGCCCCGAAAAATCCCCGCCGTAGCGGTCTTCCCGCTTGTTAGTGAGCGGTGACATAAATTCACTGATCAGGTAGCCGGTGCCGGACAGGATTTCGACTGCGTCGAAGCCTGCTTTCTTGACACGTTCCGCAGCCTGGGCAAAGCGAAGTATGATCGTCTCTATCTCTGCAATATCCAGCTCATGTGGTGTCTCACGAGTCAGTCGTGAAGCAATGGGTGAGGGTGCCACCGGCTGTTTACCGCCAGTCAGCATGGAGTGGTTATAGCGTCCGGCATGATTGAGCTGGACAGAAGAGCGGGCGCCATTATCACGGATAGCAGTTGCCAGACGGGTCAAACCGGGGATATGAATATCCTTGTGAGCACCGATGTTCCCGGGGTTGCCGGAAAGTTCATCCACAGTGGCATAGCCGACAGTTATCATCCCTGCACCGCCCAGAGCCCGCTCTACGTAGAAATCCACCAATCGGTCATTTACCGCATAATTCCCCGCCATATTCAAATGCATGGCCGGCATGAAGATACGGTTTTTAACTTCCATCTGGTTGATGATAATGGGTTGAAAAAGCGGATCGATCATGGTGTCTCTCCTGGTGCGACGTCATCGAACTGTTTACGGATCTGATCAAACAGGCCGATTTGTACAAGAGAGGCCTTCAGCAGCGCCGGGTTTTCAAGAAAATCCAGCATGAAGACGACCTCAGATACTTTTAGATAAATAAGAAACGGTTCGGTAATCCTTCTCTTGAAAAGTTGCTCAATAATCTCGTACAGAACCCGCTTTCTCAGTGGCCGGACCTGCCGGGCGCGTTCGAGCAGCGTGGTAACGTAATAGATAACTGCTTCATCTATTCCATCAACATAAGTGCGATGTCCAGGCATGATTTGAAGCCCTCGCAGCTGTGCAAGGTTGTGTAGTGAGCTGCAGTAGGCATCATAGTTTCTGAAACGTCCTGTAAAGCTATCCATATCTATATCAAGAAGAGGGGCCTGAAAGATGTTTCTGAGTAGGACGTCACCGGTAACAGCAAAATTTCCGACCAGATAGGCCAGATCACTCTGCGAATGTCCCGGGCATGGAAGGTAGCTGATGCCAAGTGCCGCCAAATCCTCCGATTCTTCAACAATCCGAAAACGCTCGGGGGTGGCAGGAAATATTTTGTTGCGCTCAAAGGATTCCTGCAGTAGAGACGTAAAATCGCTGCCGAAGCCATACGCGGTCAATAATTCACCCATACGTGCCATTCGTTCGGAGTGACGCTGAAGTTTGATGGCATCCCGGCGGGGAATGAACACTTCAGCATTGCTGTGCCGAATGATATAATTTGCCAAGCCGTAATGATCGACATGGCAATGGGTGATGAAAAGGTATTTCAAACGTGAGAAATCTATCTGGTCCTTCAGGCACGCTTCACCTTCAGGTGTGGGTGGTCCGGAGTCGAACAGCACAAGATCACCGTTAAGTTCAGTGCTGTAAAAGTGGACTTCTCCCACCATGTATGGAGTTTGAACAGTGTGCTGGCGCATGGTTAAAAAATATACTTCTCTGTCTCAAGCGCAGCCATTGCTAATTGACGTTTTGCTTTTAGCAGGCCGGTGGCATCGTATTTTGTAAATCTGCGTATGCCGGCTAACAGCATGGTCAGCGTATCTCCCTCCTCAATATAGAAGGCTGCGCGGCGCGCGGCAGAGGCCGCTTTTTCGGTGCCATTGAATGTGAATACCTTTACTGCGGCACTTACGGAGGCCTTTTTGCTCTCGCTAAGTTTCGGCAGTATTTTGTCGGCGCGCAGCACAACACTTTCTATGGCAAAAATATTGATCGCCAGGTCTGCCACTGCGAGCAGAATTTCCTGCTCGTCCTTGATTGTATCCATAAACTTTTGTACTCCGGTGCCGGCCAGTACGAGAAAAGCCTGCTTCAGACTGGCTATCAGAGCCTTCTCTGCAGCAAATGGAACTGTATCATCCAATTCCTCAAACGATGGAGACATGAGTGATTCAAATGCTTTCATCGCCTCTTTCTGGAGCGGTATTTCGCCCTTCATGGCGCGCCGGAGAATAATCCCGGGGATCAGCAGTCGGTTTATCTCGTTGGTACCCTCCCAAATCCGGTTGATCCGCTCGTCGCGATAGTACGACTCTGCAGCATATTCCTGTATGAAGCCGTAACCGCCGTGAATCTGAACAACCGAATCTGCGACATCAGCCAGAATCTCACTACACAGCACCTTGACGATGGCGCATTCTACTGAATACTCCTCGATGCCCCGCTGATAAGTTTCGTAGTAGTCAGGCGTACCTTTCGGTACGGTGGCAAGGCGATAATCTATCAAGCCGGCCAGGCGGTATACGACTGATTCGGATGCAAAGATGGCAGCACTCATATCCGCGATCTTTTCCTGAATAGCCCCGAAGGTCCCGATCGTCACGCCGAAAGCTTTGCGCTCGTTGGCATATTTGATGCCGGTGGTCAGTGCCGTTTTTGCAGCACCAGTGGCTCCGGCGCCCAGCTTGAAACGGCCGACATTGAGGACATTAAAGGCAATTTTGTGCCCTTTGCCGATCTCGCCCAGCAGGTTTTCAGCCGGTACCCTGGCATCCTCCAGGATTATCTGGGTGGTTGACGACCCCCTGACTCCCATCTTGTTTTCTTCCGGTCCGACGCTCAGCCCTTCAGTCTCCCGCTCCACAAGAAATGCAGTGAAGTGCTGCTTGTCAATTTTCGCAAAGACGGTGTAGAGATTAGCTATACCGCCATTGGTGATGAACTGTTTGGTGCCATTGAGAAGATAATACTTTCCGTCGGCGGAGAGGGTGGCCGTAGCCGTAGCGCCCAGCGCATCGCTGCCGGAACCCGGTTCGGTCAGGCAATAGGCTGCAATCCATTCACCGGAGATGATTCGGTGCAGATATCGCTCTTTCTGCTCTTTTGTCCCG
Source organism: uncultured Geobacteraceae bacterium (assembly GCA_903875605.1). Taxonomy (GTDB): domain Bacteria; phylum Desulfobacterota; class Desulfuromonadia; order Geobacterales; family Pseudopelobacteraceae; genus JACRCG01. Next base: position 80,511 of record CAIQWT010000008.1, read on the forward strand.
TAATAAACCAGTGGAAGCGTACCAATACCGGTGTGGGCGGAGTAGGTTACCGAAAAAGACCCGGCCTGTGACAGCTTTTCCGCAGCCAGCATACTGGTGGCTTTGTCCAACTCAAGTCCACCATACTCTTCGGGGGCATCAATCATCAATAAGCCCAATTCGCCGCATTTTTTCATCAATTCAACCGTCAGCGGCAGATTGTGTTTTTCTATCTCTTCGCGATGCGGCATAACCTCGTTAATGACAAATTGCTCGGTTGTATCGCCAATCTGACGCTGCTCAGCATTGAAGTCCTCTGGCGTAAAGATGTCATTTCTGTCTGCCTCGGTTATAAGATATTCGGCACCTTTAAATAGTTTTGCGGCCATTGTGTCACCTCGTGGATTGTTTTAACTTTCAAGTTTTTTAAAGACTTACCCCCCCTAGCCCCTCCCGATTTAGGAGGGGCTAGGGGGGGGGTGGTACTTACATCTTCTCAAAAATGCCAGCAGCCCCCATACCCCCACCAATGCACATAGACACCATGCCGTAGCGGGTATCGGTACGCTGCATTTCCTGCAAGAGGCTTGCGGTCAGCTTGGCTCCGGTACATCCGAGCGGGTGCCCTAGAGCGATGGCTCCGCCATTGACGTTTACCCGTGTCGGGTCAATTCCCAACTCCTTGACACAGGCGAGTGATTGCGCCGCAAAAGCCTCGTTCAGTTCAATAAGTCCTATCTCCTCCAGGGTTAAGCCGGCCAGCTTTAATGCAGCAGGAATTGCGGCTACCGGGCCGATACCCATCAGCTCCGGTGGTACTCCTTTAACGGCAAATGCGACGAAACGAGCCAGTGCTTTTTTACCGGTTTTTTTCAGAAAATCTTCGGATACAACAAGTACAGCAGCGGCTCCGTCAGTCATCTGAGAGGCGTTTCCAGCGGTAACCGTACCGGTAGTCTTGAAGGCAGGTTTCAGCTTGCTCAGCCCGGCAGTGGTTGTGTCACTACGCACGCCGTCGTCGCTGTCAACCAGACCGGTACTCCTCTTCATCTTTCCGTTTATCAGTGCGCAGCTTTCGATTTCCATTGGAATGATTTCTTCTTTAAATTTACCGGCCGCAATAGCCGCAGCGGCCTTTTTGTGACTTGCCGCGGCAAAAGCATCCTGCTCTTCGCGGGTAATGCCATATTTGTCTGCAACCAGTTCGGCGGTTATTCCCATTGAGGCAAAGGCCTCCGGCCAGTTGGCCATGAGGGAAGGGTTGGCGCTGTATTTGCTCCCACCCATCGGAATCATACTCATGCTCTCGGCGCCACCGGCAATTATACAGTCGGCAAAGCCGGCCATGATTCGTTCCGCGGCTGAAGCTATGGTCTGCAAGCCGGAAGAGCAGAATCGATTGATGGTCTGGGCCGGTACTTCAACCGGTACTCCGGCTTTCATCGCCGCTACCCGTGCAAAATTCATCCCCTGCTCCCCTTCAGGGAAGGCACAGCCGATAATGATATCTTCGACATCGTGCGGGTCTATTCCCGTCCTGGACAGCAGACCCTTAATGGCCGCGGCAGCCAGATCGTCCGGACGGACATCTTTTAACTTCCCTTTTTTTGCACGGCAACCGGGGGTGCGGTAGGCTGCCAAAATATATGCGTTTCTCATCGGTATCCTCCGTTGATTGTTTGTAGAGGCGGTACTTGCTTCGCCCCGGTCTTAATTGCGCAGCGGTTTACCCTTCTTAAGCATATGCTGAATACGCTCCAGAGTTTTTTTCTGTCCGCAGAGGCGGACAAATGCTTCCCGCTCCAGATCCAGCAGATAATCCTCGGTGATCAGGGTGCCGGCCGGTACATCTCCGCCGGTGATAACATCGGCAACCACTCCGGCCAGGTACTGGTCATACTCCGAGATGAAGCCACCTTTTTGCATATTCCAAAGCTGTGACTTAATACTGGCGGCCATACTGCGACCTGGTGCCTTCAAATCGGTCAGCGCTCGTCCAGGTCTGTAGTTGGCAGCCAGTGATATCGCCTTCAGTTTGGCATCATGAATGCGCGTGTCGATATCCATGGAGATGGCATCCCCCTGGCGCATGAACCCCATCGCCGACAATTCAGCTGCCGACATACTGACCTTGGCCATGGCTATGTTCATGTAATTTTTGAAGATGAACGGGGTTGCGTCCATGTCATATTCCTCGGCCAGCTTGATGGCGCGTACTGCCATCTCCTTGGTGCCGCCACCAGCGGGCAGCAGGCCTACTCCAAGTTCAACCAGTCCCATATAGGTCTCGGCGTGGGGGATTATTGCGTCTGAGTGGAGGCAGGTTTCGCAGCCGCCGCCCATTACCAGATTGTGCGGAGCGGCCACGACGGGTATTTTAGAGTATTTAATCGCCATCATCGCTTTTTGGAAACTCTTGACCGTCATATTGATTTCGTCGAACGCACCTTCAGCGATAGCCATTACCAGTAGCATCAGGTTGGCACCGGCAGAGAACATATTCCCTTCATTGGCAATTACCAGGCCGACACCCTCCTCTTCAGTCCGCTTGATGGCTTTATGGACCATGGAAAGGATTTCGCCTCCGATGGCATTCATCTTGGTATGAAATTCAAGACAAAACACACCGTCTCCCAGATCGATCACGGAGGCGCCGCTGTTCTTTTCCACTTCATTATTGTTTTTCTTGAGGATAGTGAGGCTGATGTGCCCCTGTTTCTGTGGCACTTCGCAATATTTGCCATCTAATATACTGTAGTAGTAAGTGCAGCCGTTTTCGAATTTATAGAACTGCTCGATAGTTTTAAGTCCGGCTGGAACATGCACGCCGTCTTTTTCAGCCCGTGCGACAAAGTAGGTGACGCCTATTGCGTCCAACATCTCAAACGGTCCGAGTTCCCAGTTGAAGCCCCATTTCATTGCATTATCTATGTTGACGATGTCATCGGCTATTTCAGGAATCCGGTTGAAGGTATAGATCAGAGTATCGCGCAGGTTGGTCCAGGCAAAACGGGCCGCCTTGTCGTCGGCGTTAATAAGAGCTTTGAGACGTTTGGCCGGGTCATCAATTGCTTTAGCAGCTTCAATAGAGGCAAATTTGGGGCGTTGTGAGGGCACATAGTCGCCGGTCGTGTAGTCGTAATAGAAGAACTCCTGCCCCTTTTCACTTTTTATTTTCTTAAAGAAGCCCTGCCTGCTTTTGTTGCCCAACAGCCCTTTGGACACCATTTCAGCCACAAACCCAGGGAACTTGAAGATGTCGCGCTGCTCGTCATTGACGAGCAGTTCATAGGAGTTTTTTGCTACGTGCTGAAGCGTGTCGATGCCGACAAGGTCTGCAGTGCGAAAGGCGGCGCTTTTAGGACGAGCCGTTGCCGGACCTGCCACGGCATCCACCTCCTCGACGGTCATGCCTGTCTCCATCATGGTGCGGACGCAGTTGCAGATGGCGTAGACGCCGATGCGGTTGGCGATGAAGTTGGGAGTGTCCTTGGCGTAGACGATCCCCTTGCCGAGCCGCCTGGAAATAAAATCGGCTATACAGGCGGTGACTGCAGGGTCGGTTGAGCTGCAGGGAACAATTTCCAACAGGCGCATATAGCGCGGAGGGTTGAAAAAATGCGTAACCAGGAAGTTTTTCCGGACATTCTCCGGGAGGCATTCTGCCATCTCATTGACGGAAAGACCGCTGGTGTTGGTCGAAAGGATTGCTCCCTCCTTAAGATTGGGCATGATCTTTTCTGTAAAGAGCTGCTTCTTGATCGCCATGTTTTCAATGACGACCTCGATTACCCAGTCACATTCCTTAAGTGCGGGCATGTCGTCTTCAAAGTTACCAACTTCGATATTGGCTGCATAGCCCGGCAGAAAGAATGGCGCTGGTTTCATCTTTAACAGACCGTCTCTGCCGGAGGTGGCAATACGGTTACGCACTTTACTGTCTGCGATAGTGAGCCCGGCGGCTGCTTCAGAATCGTCAGTTTTCCGTGGTACGATATCGAGTAGAAGCACCCGGACTCCGGCATTGGCGAGATGTGCGGCGATGGTTGCACCCATTACACCTGCTCCAAGCACTGCCACTTTGCTGATCTGTTTCATAATATTCCTCCCGTATGCCTGGTTCTAATTAATTGCTGTGATCAATGTACAGATCTTCTAACCGGTGTTTGTATTTCTCATAAATAATCTTGCGTCGAAGCTTCAGTGTCGGGGTCAATTCTCCACCCTCGATGGAGAAGTCGTGGGCTATCAGAACAAATTTCTTGATCGTTTCATAGGGCGCTAGATTGCTGTTGATGTCAGCCAGTCTCTGTTCAAAAAGCTTTTGCACCGGTTCGTGCATGACAAGATCGTCCAGCTCGTAGTAGTGAATATGCTTTTCTTTGGCAAATTCCAGCAGGCGTTCCAGGTTCGGAACAATCAAGGCGGTAAGATACGGCTTGCGATCTCCATACACAAAAGCGGATGTAACGTACTTGTCCATCTTGAGAGCGTTTTCTATCGGCTGTGGTGCAATGTTTTTACCGGCAGCGGTAATAATCAGCTCTTTTTTACGGTCTGTAATAAAAACGAAGCCGTCAGTAATACGTCCGATATCTCCGGTCTTGAACCAACCGTCCTGAATTGCCTCAGCGGTGGCGACCGGATCATTGTAGTAGCCGAGCATGATCTGCGGCCCTCTCACAAGAATTTCACCATCTTCCGCAATTTTGAATTCCGTCTCCTCCAGGGCAAACCCCACCGAGCCGAAGCAAATATGCTTGAAGTTATTGAAACTAAGTGCCGGGCTTGTCTCGGTCAATCCATATCCTTCAAAAATAGGGATGCCGATAACCCAGAAAAATTCATTTATGGTTTTGTCCAGCGGGGCGCCACCTGAACAAAACAATTTCATGTTACCACCGAAGCGCGCTCTTATTTTGCTGAAGATTATCCGGTCGGCCATTGCGTATTTCAGATTGAGCAGAGTCGAAGGGTTCTTATCTATATACGTCGCCGCCACATATTTTTTGCCGACATCCACAGCCCAGTTGAAAATGGACCTTTTGACAGCTGACATCTGATGTGCATTCTCAAAAATACGGTGATAAATTTTTTCGAACAGACGCGGCACACAGACCATCACAGTAGGACGTATTTCGAGCATATTTTCAGGAACTTTTTCAATGCTGTCAGCAAATGTCATCAAGGCGCCGTTACGAATAGTCATGTAATATCCGGCGGTCCTCTCCAGAATGTGGCTCAAGGGGAGGAAACTCAGCAAGACGTCGTTTTTGTCGATGGCGTCGCTCTGTTCGGTTAGATATTGAGTGTTTGTCAGGATGTTGTTATGCGACAGCATGACCCCTTTTGGCACTCCGGTTGTGCCGGATGTATATATAAGTGTCAGCATATTGCCTGGATCTATCCGGTCTATTTCCGCTTCCAGATCTATTTTCTCATTATCACTAATGGGCGAATCAATCTCGGAAAGCTGGTAGAAGGTGGTGACCGGCAACCCTTGCTCGCCAATAAAGCGCTCGAATGAAACAACCAACTCCAGCCTCGGAAGCGCCTCTCTGACCTTTAAAAGCTTTGTGTATTGGAACTTTCCTGAGACAAAGACGATTCTAGCTCCGGAATGGTTGATCATGTATTCTATCTGCTCAGGGGTGTTGGTTGGATATATTGGTACGGTAACGCATCTGGCACACAAAATCCCCATGTCGGCAATGACCCACCCGGCGCGGTTCTCTGAAAGTATTGCAATCCTGTCGCCAGGTTTAACTCCCATTTTCCCAAGCCCTCTGGCAGCCATAAGCGCTCGCTCATAGTAATCGGCATATGTCAGAGTAACAAATGCGCCTTGCTTGCGATATTTGAGGGCCAGTCTGGAGCTGAATTCATTTGCATTACTCCTGAGCATGTCTGGTACAGAGCGGTATCTTGGATTGCTCATGCTTTCACCTCCGGAATTCTTTTGTATCAAGCTATATATACTTGACCTTCATGTCAAGTATAATTTTATTCTATTTTCGCCACTATTCGGAACATATCAAAAAAATATACCAGTTATTTTTCATGTCGCAACGGCAGACAATACTTTTGCTCTACTCCAATTTCTGATTCAGTAAAAATGACGTTTACAAAACGCTATCAATCAGGAGTTTTTTAAAATATTCGCTGCCACCCAATGTATTAAAGCGCTGAAAACGTCACAACTGCTTGATAACAGTGAAATGTGTTGTTGGTGCCGATCTGGATAGTTTTTCCTGACTTAACGACTTTAATCCGGAATAACGAGGGATAATATTTTATTCAAATATGGGATATTTAGTCATTGACATGCGTGTTAAGGTGGCATAGTTTGTCAAAAAACAATGTTATAAAATAAAAACAGTATTATGGCGGAACGTTTACTGTGGAAATGGACAGGTCAAAATGCACACTTGAAAGGGGCGTGCTCGAGTCAAGAGTCATTATGGATGAATTTATGGATGTACGTCCAGCGAAGTTCAGAAAACCTAAGGAAAGGAGTTTTGAAATGAAAAACAAACTGGTTCTCGCGTGTATTTTGTCTACTCTGGCAGGGACAGCTTCTCTGGCAGTTGCGGCAGGGCTTAAAGTGAATGAGCAGGGCGCAAAGGCCATGGCGATGGGGAATGCCTTTACCGCACAGGCGGATGACCCCTCGGCACTCTTTTATAATCCTGCCGGGATTGCATTCCTCAAGGGAAGTCAAGTTAATCTCGGTTCGACGACAATTTATGTGCCCTCTACCGAGTTTAATGGCACTGCTCCGCTCAGTGGCAACGCGCCACTCGGTGTCGGCAGTACCTCAATATCAGAAAAGGCCAAGAATGATATTTTTATTGCTCCGGCTTTTTATGCAACACACTCTTTTGAAGGCATGCCGATTTCAGTCGGGCTTGCGGTAAACGCCATTTATCCTTTGGCTAAAAGCTGGGATGACAGTAGCGCATTTCGTGCCGAAATTATGAACATCGCAGTCAAGCCGATAAATTTTCAACCAACAGTTGCTTACCGCATCGATGATTGGAATCTTTCGGTTGCTGCCGGACTCGATATTACCCATGCCATAGTAACTCTGCAAAGGATGGCCTACTCTCCGGATGCGTCCGTACCCAATTCGGCCTATGAACTCGGCAGCATGGGGCTTGATGGTACTGCTACCGACGTTGGCTACAATGTTGGTCTAAAATGGAAGCCGGTGCCAAGCATCTCTTTTGGTGCTGCGTACCGGAGTGAAATTGATCTGAAAATTAAGGGTGATGCTAACTTTCTTGCGACGACTCCCGCTGGTTTTAACATTCTCGGGATGACTACCGGTGCAACTTCTCCCTACTCTCGAACACGTGCATCTTCCACAGTCTCAACTACAATTGTGCTCCCTGCAAGTCTGGGCCTCGGCGTTGCCTGGCAACCGACAGAAAAGCTTACGCTTGAAGTAGACGGCGAGTGGACCGGTTGGAGTTCAATGAAAAAACTGGAATTCCAATTTGATGGCCCGCAATTTGCCAACTTTAATAACAAACCAAAACCACTTAACTGGCAAGATGTCTGGTGTTACAAGGTTGGGGGTCAATATGCGCTGACAAAAAATCTGGATCTGCGTGCCGGTTACATGTTCGACAAGAATCCCGTGCCGGACTCAACTCTCGGTCCGGTCCTGCCGGATGCCGACCGCCACAGCTTCAGTATCGGTCAAGGAATTCATAATGATCAGTACTCGCTTGATCTTGCCTATATGTGGACACATTTTGTCGATAGAACAGTGAGCAACCAGAACATGGCAGAAATGACTGGCGCAAATGGTACCTACAAGAGCGATGTTCACCTCTTTGGGGGCTCAATCACCGTCAAGTTTTAACGCTATTCCTTCCAACATTAATTTATACAATGAGAGGTAATGCCATGAATACACGTATTATACGACTTTTATTATATCTCAGCTTCATACTGGTGACAGGTTGCTCCGGCACTGATCCGTCTGGAACTAACAATCCTAATAACTCCAGTGGAAATTCGGTGATCTTTAACCCATCTACCGGAGAGATCCCTTTGCCAAACATTCTTGCGACCGCTACTGCCAAAAGCCCACTGACGAATACAATGGCGGCAAGCGGTACTGTCGTTCGCCTCCCAAATAAGCCGATGACACCACCTGAAGCACTGTCATATATAAACTACTACGAAGTCGGTTCTACCAGCGCTGTGTCAGGCGTAAATGCACCTGTCTACATCAGGTTCAGCAGCCCGGTTGATGCAGCTACTGTGACTGCCGCCAATATCAAGGTGTTTCAGATTACAGCCGACTCAGCCAGCCCATCAGCAACAGAGAACAGTCCTCTAGGTTTTACGGATGTAACCGGGATGTTCACGCTCAAGTACAGCGCAGGCAGTACAGACCTTTTCATGTTCCCAAATTTCCCGATGTCTCCTGCCACCCGGTATCTCTACGTCGTAAGCAACCGGGTGAAGGATGCCGCCTCCGGCAATCCGGTTGTCAGCTCTTCTTATTTTGATATTCTTAAATCCACATTTCCGCTTGTCGGTGCGTTCGCCGGCCTGGAACCGATTCGTGCCAATGCCATGAGCGGAGCTAGCATCAAACTTTCCGGGTATGCCAAAGTGATGGACGATCTGATTACTGCGTCAGCAACAACGACAATTACGAGCCGCGATAATATTGCTCTTATGGGACGATTTATAACCACCGGGGCGGGTTTTGTATCAAAAGACGCCATTGGAACCACGATGCCGGTTGAAAGTGCCCTGCGCTCTTTCGCTGCAGGGTCGGCATTGGGTGGCCTGACAGGAAAGACCTGGACAAACGAGGTAACAGTCACGACACCGACGGGACTTACCCCTGCCGCGTATTGGACAGTGGCGACCGGTTCCACAGCAACTCTTCCAGGCACAGTGGCAAGCGTTGTAACAGGCACAATAAACAGCGCACAGCTTTCGATGGATCCGGTAGTGACCAAGGCAAATGCAGCTGTTGTCGGTGGCGATCTTTCTTCGCCGGTCGTTGGTGCCTATAACCCCGCTGCCGGAGTATTGCAGCCATTTCGTGACGGAACCGGAGCACTGACCAGCTATTATCATACGCCCCTCTCCGTTCCGTTTGTTCTTATGACGTCGACAACTCCGTCCGGAAAAGTAGTTATATTCCAACACGGTATTACCGGTCAGAAAGAGCAGATATTAGCGGTTGCCGGATCTCTTACTGCTGCCGGTTACACAGTGGTCGCGATTGATCTCCCGCTTCATGGTGCACTGGCTGTCCCGACACATACAACCGGGGCTGTCTGGGGTCAGGACTTCATGGCTGTTGGCGCACCATTGGCAACTCGCACCAACATACAGCAGGGTGCATTCAACCTGAACAGACTTGAGCTTACCATGATAACAGGTGGTTTTGCGGCTCAGAGAATTATACCGGCTCCTGCGGTGGATATTAAATATGTAGGAATCAGCCTTGGTTCTATTGTGGGGACATACTACCTGGCAGGTAATACCACTCTTTCCACAACCGGTTCACCTTACACACAGACTACTCTGAATAGTGACATGAAAGGTTTCCTCAGTGTTCCTGGTGGGCGCACCGCATATTTACTGCAGAACAGCCCCGCATTCGGTCCAGGTATTAACGCAGGATTGTCAGCGGTTGGGATCGTCGCAGGAACACCAACCTACAACAATTTTTTCCAGGTAACCCAGAGCGTTGTAGATTCGGTTGATCCGGCGACAATGACCTCTCCACTCGCATCAGGTCTTCCCTCACGTCTTTCGGGTCGTATTGCTGTTCAGGAAGCAGTGGGTGATCAGGTCATTCCTAACGAAAACACCAGATATTTTGGCAATGCTCTGGGAGGGCGCGGAATATTAAATTCAGCCGCTGCTCTTGCGGTGGCACCGGGATTCAGTCAGCTTAAATATCTTGACGGCACCCTTCCGGCCTTAGTTATGTACACTCGTACGGGCGGCGTTGTCGATGGCGCTCCAGCGGCTAAAACAGATTTTGCTAGAGCCCTGAGTGTGGCTGGTTCTACTCCATCAGAGGGATATTTCCAGTTCAGCCAAACTGGTATAGGGCACGGTTTCTTAATCGACAACAGCACTCCTGCAAATACAGTGCTTGCCCAGACCCAGATGGTGGCGTTCCTGCTTAAAGGCGTGGTTGTAGATCCGACAACGGCTGGCCCGTTGGCCAAAACGGTGTCCATCGCTCCTTCAATGGCGCAGGAAATTCTGCTACCACCAATAGTTAAAATACTCGGATATTAAGACAAAAATAGTTGTGCCGTAGCACGTAAGGCGGGACTTCGGTCCCGCCTTCTATAGTTTAGATTTAAGGAGAAACCAGATGCAGGAAGATGCTTTTGGAACATTTCAGGATAATTATGTGAAGGGTATTTTTACAGTTCCGACAACGTTTTATTTTTCTGTCGACGACATTAAGAAAACGGTGACGCTGGATGATACTGGATGTACCGTTGAAGAGGGAAAAACTGTAGATGAAGCTGACTGTGTCTGTAAAACCAGTGCAGAAATGTTCAGCAGAATCTGGAACGACGGCTATCGCCCGGGGATTATGGATTTCATGGGTGGTGCCATCAAATCAAATGCACCGCAGCTTCTACAACAGTTTTTGCAGGCGTTCGGAAAATAATATTCCGAGGTAATTATGATTATTCAGTGGGAAGAATAGCAGTAAATGTCTTATGACATACCCATCTTATCGGCATCCCCAGTTACCCGATTGGCGGTGCCGATCCTTTTTTCCCCTTCAGGAAAAACGTACCAGGCTGATCTATAATGCAAAATATTGACAGTAGCGGTCATTGACGGTTATTGTTCCTTCCTTATGAAAATCAAACGCCTCGAGATATCCGGATTTAAAAGTTTTGCTGAGAAGACTGTTTTGGACTTCCAGCAGAATGTTACCGGCGTGGTCGGTCCTAACGGCTGCGGCAAGTCCAATATTGTTGATGCTATCCGCTGGTGCATGGGGGAGCAATCCGCCAAGAACCTGCGCGGCAAGGCTATGGAAGACGTTATTTTTGTCGGCAGTGAGAACCGTAAGCCTTTGGGGATGGCGGAGGTTTCGCTGATCTTTTCCACAGAGGATGGTCGTGCTCCGTCGAAATATCTGGATTATGCCGAAATACAGCTTACCCGCCGTCTGTACCGCGATGGCGAAAGCGATTATCTGATAAACAAGATTCCGTGCCGCCTGCTGGATATAACCGAGCTTTTCATGGATACCGGCGTCGGTACCCGTGCCTACTCGATTATAGAGCAGGGTAAGATCGGTCAGATCCTTCATTCACGCCCGGAGGAACGCCGCTTTCTGATTGAGGAGGCGGCCGGAGTTACCAAATTCAAGTCACGTAAGCAGCTGGCTCTTAAAAAAATCGAAGGAACCCGCCAAAATCTGGCCCGCCTGGCAGATGTTCTGGGTGAGATCCGCCGGCAGTTGGCGTCGTTGCAGCGCCAGGCAAAAAAAGCCGAAAAATTTCGCGAATACCGTGATGAACTGCGTGAAATTGAACTCTTGTTCAGCGCACGTGATTACAGTGAAACCCGGAGTCAACGAGGTGCGGCGGAGCGGGAGCTGGAGGCACTTAACCTGCAAATTCGTAACGCTTTCGCCGCTTCCGCAGTGGGGGAATCTCAGGCGGAGGAAGCTCGTGTGGTGCTGCTGGAAGCGGAAAAACATCTGACTACCGCCCAGGAAGAGATTTTTCGCGTCAGAAACGAATTCAGTACAACCGGTAACGGCCTGGAATTTCAGCGTAAAGAGCTTGCAGGGTTGGATGGCCGGTTGGCACGGCTGACAGCCGAGGCGGCCGAACTGGACAAGCGTCTTAAGGAGTGCGGGGATCAGCGGGGACTGCTGGAATTACGCCGCGATACCGGATCCGTTGATGCTGTTGGAATGCAGGCTGAACTGGAACTCGCCGAAGAGGCTATGGCGGGACATCAGGCTGCCGAAGAAGAACTAAACCGGGATCTGGAAAATCGTCGCCGGGAACTTTTTACTGCATTGGCTGAAGCGGCTCAGTTTAAAAGCCGCTTTGAGAACGCCCAGAAGCGCTTGGCTGCTCTCCGGGAGCGCTCTGACCGCCATGCCCGTGAAGCAATGCAGCTGGCTGAACGTCAAGAACAACTGCGTCAGCGGGCGAATACCCTGGAAAAAGAGATTGCTGCCGGACATCAGGAACAGGAAACCTTACAGATCGGGCTATCTTCCCTTCGTGGTCATGAGGATGATCTGAGGCGGCGGCTCCCCGAAGTTGAAAAGAGTTGGCAGTCGCGTCGTGATGAGTTGAACCGCAGTTCCTCCCGTCTTCATTCGCTGAAAGAGCTGGAAGCCCAGTTTGCCGGTTTTGGTCAGGGTGTGCGTACGCTGATGAAAGATGCGACCCATCGTTCCCGCTTCAGCGGTGTACTTGCTGATGCCGTTCAAGCTCCCCCTGAACTTGAGTCCGCACTTGAGTCGGCTCTGGCTGAACGCCTGCAGTGCATCCTCTGTTCCGAAGACCATGATGCTTTTGGTGCGCTGGAGTATCTGAAAGCAAACAAAGGTGGGAGAGCCGGTATCGCTCTTCCCTTAAATCCACCGTCGGCAGCAGCGGTTCCGGTAGCCGGAGCCACCCTTCTTGCAGAACAGGTGCGGGTAGATGGCCCTTTTACCGGCTTGATCCTGAATTTATTGGCATCTGTCATGCTCGTTGATGATATCTCGGCTGCTCTCACACTGGCACGCCAACATCCCGGATTGACTTTTGTCACTCGCGCCGGCGACATGGTCGCTCAGGGGGGAATAATCAGCGGCGGCTCAGGCGAACAGGTGGGAACGGGATTAATCCACAAAAAACGCGAGATCAGAGAGCTTGAACTTGCGGTCGCCCGCCTGGAGGAAGAGACAGCATCTCTCGGCAAGCAGCGGGATGATCTGCGACGTCAGAATCAGGAAGTGGCCGAGGGTCTTAAAAGTGGCGGAATGCAACTGCACCAGTCTGAGCTTAAGCTTGCCGGGTTACTGAAAGATCGCCAGCAGGTGGTTGATGAAAATACCCGCATTGCCGAGCGACTGGATGTTCAATCTCTGGAGTCTGAAAATCTTTGCGAGGAGCAGGCAGCACTTGAGGCTGAGCTTAAGCTTGCCGGGGAACAGATGTCCCGGACAGGCGACGCCTCAAAGGGGTTGGAGGAGGAAACCTCCCGCTTGAAGATTGCGTTTGACGCCTGTCGAATCCGGTTGGGTATAGTTCGGGAAAAAGTTACCGCTATCAGGGTGCAGACAGCAACCATTAAGGAACAGCATGATGCCGGTCTGCGTGCGCTTGCTGATCTCGAACAGCGAACGGAAGAGGTCGTGCGGCGTATGGCTGCCGATAGAGAGGAAATTGAATCCAGTGATGCAGGCAGAGGTCAACTTCAGGTAGAGATATTAGCGGCGACAGAGCGGTTGGAGGGTTTGGTTCGGGAGCAGGTCGTATCGGAAGAACGGCTGACCGTTGCCAGGGGACGTTTTGAAGAGGCTGGTGCGGTTCTGAACCGGATTGAGGCCCAACTCAAAAAGGTTCGTGAGGAGAGCGACTCCGTCCGGAGTGCGCAAGCCGAACTTAGTCTCCGTTTTTCTACACTTACCATGCAGGCGGAACATATGGAGCAGGCTCTTCAGGAGCGGAGCCGCATCACCATGACTGAAGCACTGGTAAAGCTTGAATCAACTGTGTTTGACGATGTAGTCGGCAGGATTCGGCAGATAGATCTCCAGCGACTTTTGGACGAGATGGGTGAGGTTAACCTGATGGCGATCGAAGAGTGCGCCGGCATGGAAGAACGCTACACTTTCCTGACGGGTCAGAAGGATGATCTGGAAGAGTCGCTACACGGTCTGCAGCAGGCCATTCAGCGAATCAACCGCACCACCCGCCAACGGTTTCTGGAAACCTACAATCTGATTAATGCCAAATTTCAGGAGGTTTTTCCGCGTCTGTTCTGCGGCGGCCGGGCAGAGTTACGGCTTACAGACGAAGAGGATCTGTTGGAAACCGGCATCGATATTATTGTGCAGCCACCCGGCAAGAAACTACAGAATGTGACGCTGCTTTCGGGGGGTGAAAAAGCGCTGACCGCCGTTGCGCTGATATTTTCGATCTTCCTGATCAAGCCGACCCCTTTCTGTCTGCTGGATGAGGTCGATGCGCCGCTGGACGATGCCAATATCGGCAGATTTAATGAAATGGTCAGAGAAATGAGTTCTATTTCGCAATTCATCATTATCACCCACAACAAGGCCACCATGCAGGTAGCTGATACCCTATACGGCATAACGATGGAAGAGCCGGGGGCGTCGCGGGTTGTTTCGGTACGATTGCATTAGGGGGGGCAACGTGGTAGCGGGTCGTTTGCATTTCCCCTGCCCATGTCCCCGATTCAGGGAGGTTACATGTCATTTGAAGTGATTCTGCAGAGCCTGGTTGATCAGGTACCGCAGGCGGTGGGCGCGATTCTGGTGGACTGGGAAGGTGAAGCGGTTATGGAACACTGCCACTGTGATCCATATGATATACGCTTCCTAGCCGCTCATCAGGGTATTATCCTGGCACGCCTCAAGGAAATGCAGAGTGCCGCGCAGATAGGTGAGGTGGAGGATGTAGTTGTCACCTCCAGTAAAGGGCATCTGATAATCGGCTGTATTGATCAGGATTATTCGCTTGTCATGAATGTCGAGCGCGAATGCCCTGTAGCGCTGGCGTTGTATCATTTTCGCCTGGCTATCGGTTCACTTAAAAGGGAGATTTGATGGAACAACAAGAGAAAAAAGGCTTTTTCAGGGGCCTCATTGACAAAATATCAGGTGTGGAACCCGCTGAGGCGCCGGGTGATTCTACAGATATTTCAGAGTCAGAACTACCTGCTGTTACACATCCGTTCCCGCAGGAGACAACAGCAAAGCCAGGATTTTTTGAGAGATTGAAATCCGGGTTAAAAAAGACAGCTGATGGGCTTGTGGGGCGTATAGATGCTCTGGTGCTGGGGAAAAAGACGATCGATGCAGATACGCTCGAAGAGCTGGAAGAAATTCTGATAACCTCTGATATCGGCGTCAAGACAACAGTAGAGCTTATTCGCACACTGGAACAGCGTCTGGGGCGCAACGAGTTGAAGGATGGTGAGGCACTGCGTGCGGCTCTCAAGGAAGAAATCCTGGTACGGTTGACAGCCCATCACCGTCCACTAGATATCGGCAGCCAAAAACTGTTTGTACTGCTGGTAATCGGAGTAAACGGCGTTGGCAAGACGACCACCATCGGTAAGCTGGCCTCGCGTTTCTCAGCATCAGGAAGTAAGGTGCTGTTGGCAGCGGCCGATACTTTCCGTGCTGCCGCAGCCGAGCAGTTGATCGCCTGGGGTAACCGTTCCGGGGTGGATGTTATCCGTCACAAGGAAGGAGCAGATCCGTCAGCTGTTGTTTTTGATGCATGTAAAGCCGCTGTTGCCCGCGAAGTTGATATTCTGATCATTGACACAGCAGGTCGCCTGCATACCAAAGTTAACCTGATGGAGGAGATGAAGAAAATCCGCCGGGTAATCGACCGCGAGATCCCGGGTGCTCCGCATGAGACTCTGCTGGTTCTCGATGCTGCTACAGGTCAGAATGCCATCTCTCAAGCCCGGATTTTTAAGGAGTCTGCCGGTGTTACCGGGCTGGCTTTGACAAAGCTGGACGGCACGGCCAAAGGCGGGATAGTGGTTGCGGTCAGCCACGAATTCTCTCTGCCGGTTCGCTACATCGGTGTCGGCGAATCGATTGAAGATCTGCGCGACTTTGATCCGCAGGAGTTTACTGATGCCCTCTTCCAGCCCTGAAAAAACCGGTCGCCAAAAGGGGAAGAGTGTCGCGGAACTCTGCGATTTTAATCAACTAGGGCTTGACTTTGTGCCTGCCCCTTCGTATAGTGTGCCACCTCGAAAGGAAACAGAACTCATGAACCAGGAACTAATAGAAATACTCGAAAATAAAATTGGCGACATTGTCGAAAAGTATAGCGCTCTTAAAGAAGAAAACGCGCGCCTTAATGAAGAAATACAGCGGCTCTCAAGCGATCGTGAAGGCTTAAAATCACGAGTTGATGCCATTCTTGGCAAGTTGGACGGAATTTAGCACATGTCAGTCGTCATTGTATGAAAATCAGCCATGCAGTGACAGTTTTTGGTCGCGAGCTTTCGGTTCGGAGTTCCGCACCGGAAGAAAAAGTAAAAGCGGTAGAAGCTTTTGTAAATGGAAAGCTTCAAGAGATCGGCAGCGCACTTAAAAATGGCGATGCTCAACTCGTTTTAACTCTGGCTCTGTTAAATACATCGGAAGAGCTGCTTGAACTTCGTAGTCAGCGTGAACTGGATTCTACCGCCGACCAGAGAATCCGTTCAGTAATCGCTGCGCTGGAAACAATCTGATTTTACATGGTCTCTCAGGGAGACTTGATCATATATTCGCATAATTATACTGCCGATCGGGTTCGTTAAACGCTGAATTCACTCGTCTTGATTGAAATAGTGTAACGCCCGTTGAATATATCCTCACTGAAAGGAAAAAAGCTTCCGAGTAGCATGACAGTAATCAGCACCTTTACCTGACGGCACTCAAGCCTTTTTCTCCCTCTTCAGCCTCCCTGGTCGACTCTCCCGAAACCACTTCGGGGCCATTCCGCGTGCAGTACCGAAAGAATCAAGTATGCCCAAACGTTCACTCCGGTCGCAATTGCTGGCGCAGCGCCGAACGCTCAGCCACGACATATGGCGTGAATCCAGTAGTATGGCGCAGCTCAACCTGCTTTCTCTTGATGAGTTTGTTCGGGCTGAATCGATTGCTCTGTATGCAGCTGCTCATAACGAAACCGATACGGGATTGATTCTGGCTACTGCTTTCAAGGCTGGAAAACGAGTGCTGTACCCCGCCGTCTGCGGCCATCAGATGGTGTTTCGCTACGTGGAGCGGATTGATGAATTAAAGCAAGGTGCCTTCGGGCTTCTTGAACCGTGCTCAAGCGGTATAGGGCATCAGGCGGACGAAGCTGATCTTATTGTGGTCCCGGGAGTTGCTTTTGACCGGTCTGGTCACCGGATTGGTTATGGTAAAGGTTTTTACGATCGTTTTTTGCAGCATCCCGGTCGAAAGGCTCATCTTGTTGGCCTTTGCCATGATTTTCAGCTGATTGAAGGGGGAATTCTGGCTGATAGTCATGATATCCCAATGGATATTATTGTTACTGATTTACGTATCATTCGCATTTCGCACACTGAACCAGAGAAGTAACCGGAGTACGCCAGGCGGCCCGGATTTATATACAGGAGGTAGATAGTATGGGAATAGAATCAATTATCAGCGTTGTCATTGCTTTAATGATTGTCGCGGTCGGCGCATATTTTGCCGGCAACAAGCTTAACAAAAAGGATTCGGGCTCAATCCTGAAGCAGGCTGAAGAGCTTGCAGGAAAGGTGCTCGACGATGCCCGCCGTGAAGCGGATACCATCACCAAGGAAGCGGAGCTCAAGGCCAAGGATGCGGCAATTCAGGCCAAAGAAGAACACGAGCGCAAAACTAACGAAAAAAGCAAGGACCTTCAGGCCCTTGAGAAAAGATTGACGCAGAAGGAAGAGAATCTTGATAAGAAAGCCGGGCTGATTGACCAGAAAGAGATGGACATTCTCAAAAAAGAGCAGAATGTTTCTCAAAAAGAGCAGGCTCTCGACTTGCGGGATGCTGAGCTGAAAAAAGCTGCTGATGTTCAGAATGCCAGGCTTGAGCAGATTTCCGGTATGTCAGCGGCGGAAGCCAAAAAAGAGCTGATGAATGCAATGGAAACTGAGGCAAAGCACGACGCCGCGAAAATAATCAGAGCGATTGAAGACGAAGCCCGCGAAACCGGAGACAAAAAAGCGAAAGAAATCATGGCACTTGCGATACAACGTTACGCCGGTGAATATGTTGCCGAGCGTACTGTCTCCGTTGTGCCGTTGCCTTCTGACGAAATGAAGGGACGTATTATCGGCAGAGAAGGACGAAACATCCGCGCTCTTGAAGCAGCAACCGGCATTGACCTGATAATTGATGATACACCTGAAGCGGTCATTCTTTCCGGCTTTAATCCGGTTCGCCGTGAAGTAGCTCGTTTATCTTTAGAAAAACTTCTAGCCGATGGTCGTATCCATCCCGGCCGGATCGAAGAGGTTGTTGCAAAATCAACGGAAGAAGTTGAGCTTTCAATTAAAGAAGCCGGTGAACAGGCTGCTTTTGACCTGGGAGTTCATGGAATTCATCCGGAGATTCTCAAGCTGATCGGGCGCCTCAAATATCGCACCTCCTACACGCAAAACGTGTATCTCCACTCTCTGGAAGTTGCTTTCCTTTGCGGAATAATGGCTGCCGAGCTTGGAATCAATGTCAAACAGGCGAAGCGCGCCGGTCTGCTGCATGACCTCGGCAAAGCTGTTGACCACGAAGTTGAAGGATCCCACGCGGTAATCGGTGCGGAATTAGCTCGTAAATACGGCGAAACTCCAAAAATTGTTCACGCCATCATGGCCCATCATGAAGATGAAAAGCCAAATTCCATACTTGCAATACTGGTACAGGCGGCTGATGCACTTTCCGGTGCCCGCCCAGGTGCCCGTCGCGAAATGATGGAAACTTATGTCAAGCGTCTCGGAGATCTGGAGCGCATTGCCACTTCGTTTAGCGGCGTACAGTCTTCGTTTGCCATTCAGGCCGGCCGCGAAATACGGGTCATGGTCTCCAGCGATCAGGTCAACGACGATCAGTCCGTTGTTATGGCCCGGGATATCGCCAAAAAAATTGAAGCAGAGATGACTTATCCAGGCCAGATAAAAGTTAACGTCATACGCGAAACACGATCAGTAGAATATGCCCGTTAAAATATTATTTGTTGGTGATATTGTCGGAAAACCGGGTCGGCAGGCTCTGTCGCGTGAGTTGCATCGCCTGGTGGACCGGCACACGATTGATATCGTGATTGCCAATGGTGAAAATGCTGCAGGCGGTTTCGGTCTTACGGTTGAAGTTGCTAAAGAGCTTTTTAATCACGGTATTCATCTGCTGACTGGTGGCAACCATATCTGGGACAAAAAGGAACAGGTACCGCTGATTTTTACCGACCGCCGCATACTGCGCCCGGCCAACTATCCTGCCGGAGCCCCTGGATGCGGAAGTACAATCCTGACGACACCCGGCGGGGTCAAGGTCGGTGTGCTTAATCTGGAAGGGCGGGTTTTTATGAAAACTCTGGAGTGCCCTTTTCTCGTTGCCGATCGTGAATTAAAACGGCTAAAACAGGAAACATCTATTATTTTTGTCGATTTCCACGCTGAAGCTACATCAGAAAAATCGGCGATGGGGTGGTATCTGGATGGCCAGATCAGTGCTCTTGTCGGCACACATACACATGTTCAAACAGCAGATGAGCGGATTCTTCCTCAGGGAACGGCTTTTTTGACTGATGCCGGTATGACAGGCAGCTTTGATTCGGTAATAGGCATGGGGAAGGAAGAAACCATTCACCGCTTTCTTACCCAGCTGCCGGCCAAGTTTGAGGTGGGGAAAAAAGATATACGCCTTAATGCGGTCGTTGTCGGGGTGGATGAGACAAGCGGTAAAGCTGTCAGTATTGAACGAATTAATATAAGCTGCTGAAATTAATAAGCCCGCACAAGGGACGATGAGTTCCCGACAGCTTAGCAGACTTGTTACGAATATCCTTTTTATTGAAGAATTGTTCTAATGCCGAAACCAAGTTGAATTATAATTTTCTCTGTGTACTCTGTTACTCAGTGGTGAGAACGGGAAGGTTTTGATTATGTACGTAGCCGAACAGATGGCCGTTATAAAGCGTGGCGCGGTTGAAATTCTTGTTGAAAAAGAGCTGGAAGACAAACTGGCAAAGTCCTTTTCTACCGGCGTCCCCTTGATCATAAAGGCCGGTTTCGATCCGACCGCACCGGATCTGCACCTCGGCCACACAGTTCTGATTCAGAAGCTGCGCCAGTTTCAGCAGTTGGGACATGATGTAAATTTTCTTATCGGTGATTTTACCGGCATGATCGGCGATCCGACCGGCAAGTCTGAGACCCGCAAGGTACTGACTCGTGAAGATGTGCTGCGAAACGCCGAAACATATAAGGAACAGGTGTTTAAAATCCTTGATCCTGAGAAAACTAAAGTCGTTTTCAACTCAACCTGGTTGAATGAACTGGGCTCAAGCGGCATGATAGCCCTGGCCTCCAAGTGTACCATGGCTCGCATGCTGGAGCGGGATGACTTTTCCAAACGCTTTGCCAGCCAGCAGCCGATTGCAATCCATGAATTTCTCTATCCACTGATTCAAGGGTATGATTCCGTCGCCATGAAGTCCGATGTCGAGTTGGGCGGAACAGATCAGAAATTCAACCTGCTGATGGGGCGAGAGCTGCAGCGTGAATGGGGTCAGCCACCTCAGTGTGTCTTGACTATGCCGCTTCTGGAGGGGTTGGACGGTGTCAATAAGATGTCCAAATCGCTCGGCAACTATATCGGCATCAGCGATCCTGCTGACGACATATTCGGCAAGATTATGTCGATCTCGGACGAGCTGATGCTGCGCTATTATGAGCTTCTTTCCGACATGTCTCTGGCTGAAATAGAGGTGTTAAAGCGGGATCTCAAGGAACATTCGCTGCACCCGATGGCCGCTAAAAAACAGTTGGGGCGCGAGATTGTTTCTCGCTTCCATGGTGCCGGAGCCGGAGAGATTGCAGAGGAGAACTTTGTCAAGCGTTTCAAGGAAAATGAGATTCCTGAGGATATGCCGCAGGTGAGTTTTTCGATGATCGACGGAGTAGTTCTTTTGGCCAGGGCGATGACTGAAGCCGGCTTGACAAAGTCTAACAGTGAGGGGCGTCGTGCAATTGATGGAGGGGGCGTCAAGCTGAACAATGAGAAGGTCAGCGACACAAATCTAGAGCTTACAGCCGTTGGTGAGTACATCGTCCAAATCGGCAAGCGCAGGTTTGCAAGGATTGTTGTGCTGTAAATTCTACACTATTCAGGATTGCTATCATGAAGGGGGAGGGCGTAATAGCCGACCCTCTTTTGCGTTTTCAGGCGTGGGTAAAAGATGCCTGCTACATCTCCATTATCACCGGTAAAATAACCGGCCGGCGCTCGATGGTTTTCTTGCAGAAGCGGCGCAAAGCCTGACGCACCGCGGTTTTGACCTCTTCAGCATCACAACGCATTTCGGCGTTAATCTCCTCCAGAGCAAATGCCACCACCCTGCGGGCATCTTCCAGATACTCCTGGCTTTCATCCTCAAAAACAAAACCTCGCGAGACGATGTCAGGGCCATAAATAACAGCGCCTGTGGTCATATTCAGGCCGATGATAACGACGATCATGCCATCTTCAGAAAGGTGCTTCCGGTCTCTCAGGACTATTCTGCCAACATCCCCCACCCCTTTACCGTCAACAAAAACCCTGCCTGACTCAATATGCTCTACAATAGCGGCAGTACCGGAATAAAAGGAGACGATCTGGCCGTTGGTCGCCAGAATACAACGTTCCTCCGGTATGCCGACCGTTCTCGCCAGTTGGATATGTTTGACAAGATGACGATATTCACCATGGATTGGAATGAAGAAACGCGGCCTGACAGTGTTGAGCATCAGCTTCAGCTCTTCCTGACTTGCATGCCCGGACACATGGACTTCGGACACTCTTTCATGAAAAACTTCGGCGCCTCGACGATAGAGATGGTTGATCAGCTCGGAAATAGTGCGCTCGTTACCTGGTATGACGCGTGACGAGAGGATAACGGTGTCACCCTTTTCAAGCTTGATCTGTTTATGATCGTCCATGGCAATGCGGGTAAGGGCGCTCATCGGTTCGCCCTGGCTGCCGGTTGAAATAATGCAGACCTGCTCCGGTGGCAGGTGCGGCAGTTCACGTAGATCCATCAGTTGTTCATCGTCTATGTTCAGATAGCCGAGATCACGGGCGATCTGAACATTTTTAACCATTGAACGGCCATTCAGCAAAATCTTGCGGCCACAACGTACGGCAACATCGACCACCTGCTGCACGCGATGGATGCTGCTAGAGAAAGCTGCGACTATGATACGGCCGGAGCATTTCGGAAATATGTCAGCGAACGCTTCGCCGACATATTTTTCAGACAGGGTATATCCCTCGCGTTCCACGTTAGTCGAATCGGACAGGAGAGCCAGAACACCTGCTTCACCGTAACGGGACAGGCTGGCAAGGTCAGTGAGTTGGCCGTCTACAGGGGTATGATCAATTTTAAAATCGCCGGTGTGGATAACCACCCCTTCCGGGCAGGTTATCGCCATAGCGCATCCGTCGACTATTGAGTGAGCGACTCGCAGGAATTCGACCTGAAAACAGCCAATCTGCACAGTTTCGCGCGGTCGGACGGTGACCAGTTCAGCCGCTCCGTCCAGCTTATACTCCTCAAGCTTGGCGTTAACCAGGCCGAGAGTCAGGGCGGTACCGTAAACCGGCACATTCAATTCCTGCAGTACAAAGGGGAGGGCGCCAATATGGTCTTCATGGCCGTGAGTCAGGCAGATCGCACGGACGTTTTCGGCGCGTTCACGAAGCCAGCTGATGTCGGGGATCACATAGTCGATGCCGAGCATTTCAGGGGAGGGAAACATCAGGCCGCAGTCAACGATAATAATATCAGCGCCATGCATGTAAGCCATCATGTTCATGCCGATTTCGCCCAAACCGCCGAGGGCAACAATCTGAAGAGCCGAGTGTGATTCTACTTCATCCATAATCTATCTTTCATGCTGCATGGGTATAAGCGAAGCTATTTTTTTATCGCATTTATTTATCCAGGCGGTACCAGGAGTAGCCAGCCAGTGATCGGCGTAGAAAGAGCTCCGTAATGAGCGGTACGCAATAAGTGCCCGGTTGATATCTCCCAAGCGCTCATTGGTTTCGCCGATCTGCCATAACTTTTCAGCCGCTTTTTCAATCGTTGGATGAAAAGGGATATACATATGCAGGGCAGACTCAAATCCGGCAACAGCGCCTGCAAATTCGCCCTTATGCAGTGCAGCTTCCCCCTGGTTGAATTGACTATTCATTCGCCACCAGGTTCCGGCAAAAAATAACAACAGGCTGACAAGAATAATGACTGTCCCGTTGGCTAAAATGCTTTTTAACTGTTCGTTCATCTGCTCACCTGCGCCTGAGAAAAGAATACCTACTTAAAAAAACCGGGGATAAAGGTCAGGAGGACACCTAAAGCAAAAGCTACCACTCCACATAGGACAATAGCTGCTGCTGCAATATCAAATGGGCTCTTCAGACGGTGTGCCGCAGGCAGCCCCCAGGCTATCCCTGCCAATCCCGCGATAATCAATGCTATATATTGATAGCCAATAGTCATTTAATGCTCCAGTGCGGATTCAATCTGACTGCGCACAGTATTCATCATCCAGGTGTCTGCCTCGTTTTTGCGCAGTTCCGCAGGGACAACAACTGGGGGATGTAAGGTAATTGAGATGTCGCCGCTAAAAAGCCTGATTCGGTTGGCCGGATTAATAGCTCCACTGCCGTTGATTGTAACAGGAATCACCGGTACATCGGCTTTGCGGGCCAGAATAAAACCACCTCGTTTAAATGGCAGCAGATTGCCGTCCGTAGTGCGGGTGCCTTCAGGAAACAGCACTACGCTTTTGCCTTTATGAATCGTAGCAGCGGCCTCATCTAAGCTCTGGAGGGCCTTGCGGCCATCTCCGCGATCCAGAGGGATGTATCCGCCGCGCCTCATGGAGGGGCCGAAGACAGGAATTTCAAAAAGCTCTTTTTTGGCAATCCAGTGAAACTGACGTGGCATGGCAGCCAGAAGCGATAATATATCGAAGTTGCTCTGATGATTACTCATGAAAATTACCGGGCCATTCGGGAGATGTTCTTCTCCTCGAACCACAACCTTAACCAGGTTCAGTGCGAGCATCATCCTTGCCCAGAGTCGGGCATGCCACGCATATAGACGACCGCTTGAATCAAACAGAGTCGAAACAAAGGCACTGATTGAGAAAAGAAAAGTCAGCGGTATAAAAGCTGCAAGATAAAGGTAGGCGCGAACCATCACAATCTCCCAATAAAAACTTATGTAAATTACAGTGATATCAAAGTCGAGTCAAACGAATTCTGGAAGAAGCGGGAGAGAGGACTTGTCTATTCAATGGTTGTGCGCAGGCGTTTTTTTTCGGCTGTGATTCGTTTACCTGTAAGGCGGGCTTCTTTAGTCCGCTTCGGTACTCGGGTAGAGATCCGTTTCTTTACCTTGCGTTCGCGCCGCTCCAGTGCAAGACGAAGGCGCTCCATTGCCACTTCGCGGTTTTGGAATTGGCTGCGATTTTCCGAAGCCTGGGCTACAATCCCGGTTGGCAGATGGCGGATGCGCACCGCTGAATCGGTTGTATTACGATGCTGTCCGCCTGGGCCGGAGCCCCGGTAGAACTCGACCTTGATGTCAGATTCTCTTATTTCAAGCAATGATTACATCCTGTTATTAAAAATTGTCCCGCAGTTTTACCAGCAGGTAAAAGCAGCCTATTCCACCGACCGCCATCAATAAGTCACGTCCCCATGGAATCGGCTGATCCAGCATAGAATAGAGAAGCGGATCAAGCAGCGCAGTGGTCAGCAGGCCAACGCCTCCCCAGCTAAGCAGTTTTTTCATCGAGTGCGTCTTTCTGCAAAGGTACCTGACTTCACGCAAATCGCATATTTAAGATAGCGCCCTTCCGGAAAAGTTACCGGATAGGGGAAGTCTTCAGCCTGCCCGAGCAGAGAAACCACCCGCAGATCACAATTGGCCTGGAGTGCTCCGCGACGCAATTCTTTAAGATATTCTGCAACATCAACCTTCTGATGATTAGATGATGTGATTAACAGCCCATTATCGGTCAGCAGTTCCAGGGAGGCAGCCACAAGGTCGGAAGTGCCGCCTCGAGTGGTAAAGCGACTTTTGGCTGTAGTGGAAAAAGATGGCGGATCCATCAGAATAATATCAAAACATTTCCCGCTTTGAGCCAGCTTGGCTAATACAGCCAGGCAGTCGCCAACAATAAATTCATGCTGTCTAACATTGATGCGGTTTGCTGAAAAGTTATCTTTGGCCCAGTCTGTATAACCGGCCGAGGTATCGACGCTTGTAACCTGTGACGCACCAGCGGCGGCAGCTGCCACCGAAAACGCGCCGGTGTAGGCGAACAGGTTGAGTACACGCTTTCCTTTCACGCGCTGCATCAGATCCCGACGATTACGGCGTTGATCGAGAAACAGACCGGTATTCAACCCCTGCTCCAGGCTTACCAGAAAGTTGAGACCATTTTCCTTGACTTCCAGACGCTTAGGCGCTGCTTTCCCGGCAAGAAGTCTCCCGTAACTTTTGCTGTCGCTGACCGCTTCGAGCTCGCGGGTTTTCTGCGGGCGACTTTTTTCATAAATTCCGAGAGGCAACAGCAACTCCTGCAAAACCTGAGTAATCAGTTTCAGGTGCGGTCGCCAGGCAGGACTGTAAACCTGTAACATCAGATAATCAGCGTATCGGTCAATGGTCAGCCCAGGGAATCCGTCACCCTCGGCATTTACGAGTCGATAAGCGTTTGAATCGTTCAATCCGGCATGATGACTACGCAGCTCAATAGCACACTGTAGTCGCTTGATCAGCCAGGTCCGGTCCGGCTGAATTCGCTTTCGGTCCAGGACGCGTGCAATTATTCTGTCTTCCGGGTCAAGCAGGGCTGTGGCCAGAAAGCGCCCCTGGCTATCGTATAATTCAATTGTCTGTCCAGTGCTGCCGGTCGGCCACTTCCGCGTATAGGCATCAGCGACAACCCACGGATGCCCAAGCTCCAGCATTCTGACGGTTTCAGGGCCAACAATTCGCACGGCTTCCTTTATCTTCACAGATTTCTCCATACGTTATTTTTCAAACCTGCCGCCGCAATCTTCCTGACCGCCACGGATCTTCTCAACGGCGTGGTCAAGCGTCGGCCAGACAGCCTCCAGGTTTTCAAGTGCGCCTTTTGGGCTGCCGGGGAGGTTTATGATCAGTGTCTGTTTGCGAATGCCGGCTACAGCACGGGACAGTGCCGCCATCGTGGTTTTCTCCATACTCTTGAGACGCATCAGTTCGCTGAGGCCGGGAATTACACGTTCTACTACCTGCAGTGTGGCTTCAGGAGTTGTGTCACGTGGCGAAACGCCGGTACCGCCGGTGGTCAGGATGAAATCAGCGGCATCGCTATCGGCCCACTCTGTCAGTACCGCTACAATCTGATCGAATTCATCGGCAATAACGCGGGACTGAACAGTACTTACGCCTCGTTCTTCCAGCCACGCAGTCAATGCCGGGCCGCTTTGGTCAACCCGTTCTCCACGCGAACCCTTGTCACTCAATGTCAGTATAGCTGCTCTCATTTCATGCACCTCCTGTCCTCGTTGTGGGGGAGGCATTATAGTGCAGTTGTCATGTCTGGTCTATGTGATTATTTATGACCGGTGCGCGAACAGTTATATGCAGACGATTATCAATAAAAGCCGGTAACCGGGCCAATCCTTTTCTGGAGTGACATAAGTTGCATGTCAACTTATGTCACTATTCCGCAATAAGCCGTAATAATTCATGTTTATTTGACTTACAGGAATAATCGTCAATTTATGTTGCTTTTGGATGCGGAGCCTGCATGTGTGCAAAAATGTTTACAAGTACCTAAAGCTATTGAATAAATTTTATATTTCCTGCTTGGCACACTAGTTGTATTTTTCTTGAGATCCGTTTGGCAATAGGCGGGAGGTACCATGGAATTACGTATTACGAGAAAATGCGCTGAATGCGGTTCGTCAATGGTGATTTTTGAATCCATAATCGGCCGGCACCGATTTGTCTGCCGCAATTCAGAATGTAAAAAAGAGGTGTCGGTCAGCTTGCTGGAGGAATGCTCTTCATACGGGCTTTTACGCCGGTTCTCCGCTTCTTTTTGAGAGTAGGCATCCTGAATGGCATCTTCATGCTGCTGATCTGCTGAACAGATAATGTCTGCTGTTACATAAAGAGAAAAGTGGCTGTATGAATATGTGGTATTGCTTAATAACAGCTATACTTTCAAAAGGATGAAGGCATGATCAATGCGCACTTTTCTCTTGCTCCTAAAAGGGACTTTCATCTGGATTGTGATGATATCATCAGCCTTTTAGGTGAGTACCGGGCTGTGCTAAAGCCGGTAGAAATTTTAAACTATTATCGTGAGCTGCCAATTACTTCGATTTCGCCACTGGAACTGTTTGGCAGTGGTAAGTTCAAGATTAAAGTTACCGAAATGCAAATGCAGGTCATATCCAATCAGATGCAGGCCGTCCTTTTGCTGGATGGTACTATGGCGCTTGCTGATTGTTCTGCTATAGACATTGCCAAGAGCACAGTGGTCATTTCCGGATTCCAGTATATCAACCTCTATGCGAACCAGCGTGAGGCATTTCGGCTGAGTGTAAATACTGCTGTCGATCTGCTCGTTGATTTCAGGATCGAGCAAGGTAGAATAAATGGGCTGCTTATTGATATATCCGTAACCGGTTGCAAGGTGAAGATCAATACCGACAAACTGCTGGCCGGAAGCCGGACTGTGCTGGAAATACAGATTTATGACCAGCACAAAAACAAAGAGTTGTGCCGTAGTATTGCTGCCAGAGTTGTTCATGTGTACTGTAGCGATGATGCCAATTACTGCTGTCTCGAATTCATCGGTTCATCATCAGACAAGGATCTCCTGGCCAATTATCTCAGTCAGAAGCAGATCGGCCTGCTAAGAGATTTTCGTCAACACAGGGTGCTGGCATAACAGGCTGATAAACCGGGACGTTTTTCATGATTACGGTCTAAAATGCGTTATTGCCAGAAGTCGACAGCACATGCAACCCGCGCTCTATTACGGAACTTTTGCTTTATTGTACTCATGCTTGTGTATTAGTAAAACTTTGCTATAGTTTACAGACGTATTATTTTATTTGACTGGCCACGGAGATTTTATGGATTCCGCCACAATCTGCAAAGATTCTGTCTTGTTGTTTGACGAGCAGGAAACCTTTATGCCCGGCTTGTCGGTACAGATGCACGCCAGTGGATTTAAACGTGTTTTCGGCATTTGCGACAGTAGCAGAGTCGTCTCTTTTATGGCGGATGCCCCCGTAGCTGTCATGGTATTCGGCTTGTATCACCCGGCCGAAAGAGGTAAGGAGCTGCTTGGGGATATTCTTCGCGAACATCAGAATGTTAGAGTTGTTGTAGTTTCCGCAATTGATGAACCGGGTACCGGTGTAGATTGCATGAAAATAGGTGCGAGCGACTACCTGAGAAATCCTGTAGATAACAATCGGCTCATAAAAAGTATCCGTCACTGCCTGGAAAAACCGGTACATCAGGAGCGGAATCCGGTAGTGCCGGTAAGACGTAACTCAGAATCGCGCGACATATCGGCGGCTTTTACCCCGATTGTGACCCGGGACAGAAAGATGCTGACCATTTTCCGATACATGGAGGCAATTGCCCCTACATCACAATCTGTCATGATTACAGGAGAAACCGGTACCGGAAAAGAGCTCGTTGCTCGCGCTATTCATGATATCAGCGGTCGTTCCGGGGATTTTGTAACGGTCAATGTTGCGGGCCTTGATGACATTATGTTTTCAGACACACTGTTCGGGCATGGTCGCGGAGCTTTTACCGGGGCCGAGCGGGAACGCAAGGGTTTAATTGAGATGGCGTCAGGCGGCACGCTGCTCCTCGATGAAATCGGAGACCTGAGCAACGCTTCTCAGGTCAAGCTGCTCCGCCTGCTGCAGGAGGGCGAATATTACCCGCTTGGGTCTGATAATATCAAGCTGTCAAATGCCCGGATACTTGTCGCGACCAATTCCAGTCTTGAAACATCTATAAAAACCGGCGAATTCCGCAACGACCTGTACTACCGCCTCTGCTCTCATCATATTCATTTGCCCGCTTTGCGCGAGCGCATAAATGATATCCCGCTGCTGGTGGAACATTTCTCCAAAGAAGCGGCAAAGGAGCTTGGGCGTCCACTGCCGACGGCATCAGCAGATACACTTGATATGCTGATACAATATGGTTTTCCCGGTAATGTGCGTGAGCTCAAAGGGTTGATAAGCAACTCCGTAGCCGTTTCAACTTCCGGAACGCTGCTTATACCAAAGTTTAAAGCGCGCAGCTCGATAGTTAATCCGACACATGGTTTAGCCGATGGCACTCTTTTTCCACGGGTAGCCGGTCGGGTGCCGACACTTAAAGAGGCGGAGGATTATTTGATAAGCGAAGCGATGAGAGTGTCCGGTGGTAATCAGCGATCTGCCTCCATCATGTTGGGAATTTCACGCCAGGCACTGAACAAAAGGCTTCAACGTGTAGCAAACATAAAATGAACCGGTTTACCTTCCTGCATACCGTACGCGGCCGGCTCCTTTTTCTGGCAATCGGTATCGAGTTATTCATGCTTATAGTGATGGTTGCTAACAGCCTGCGCTTACAACACGATGCTATGACCAGTCAGGCCCGTTGGCAGGCAGCCCAGATGGGGCCGGTACTTAACGCGGCGCTCAAGGCACCCATGGCACAGCAGGACTATGCCACCGTACAGGCAGTGCTTGACGAAAGTCGGGAAACGGAAGGTATTGATTATATCGTTGTGAATGACAAAAACGGCCGGCAGGTTGCGACCAGCGGATTGAAAGACGGGGAGCCGTTGCCTGCACCAAGTAAATCGGTAACTTTTTTCGGTACCATGGATAAACCGCAATTCAGTGTGGTGGTGGAAATCGCACAGAGCCAGCAAAGGCTGGGAACTCTGCAATTTGGCCTGAATCTGAGTAATATTGTCACTGCACGCACCACTCTGCTTACTCAGGGGATTGGAATCGCGGCGCTTGAAGTCGCACTGTCTTTCATTATTCTGTTTTTGATCGGTCTCTGGTTGACGCGCCACCTTGCGACGCTGACTAGTGCAAGCCTGGAGGTTGCCGGTGGCAATCTGTCACCCCCGCCAGTTCCGGAAGGTTGTGATGATGTCGGCCAATTGGGAGCCGCATTCAATACGATGTCACGGACTATTGCCGAGCGTATTAAAGAATTAACAGCTGCTAAAGAAGCTGCCGAACTTAGTGGAAAAGAAAAGAGAGAGAGCGAAGAAAGACTCAATCTTGTGCTAGATGGCAGTAACGATGGTATCTGGGATTGGGATATTCAAACAGGCAGGCTTGAAATCAACCGCCGCTGGGCGGAGATGGCCGGGTATGATCTGGAAGAGATCAGGCACCATGTTCAAACGTGGTTGGATCTTATACACCCGGATGATCTGGCCGGTGTCAAAAATACGCTGGACGCCCATCTTTCCGGCGAAACTCAGCATTACGAAACGGAACATCGTATTTGCACAAAAAACGGTGAATGGATCTGGATTCTTGATCGCGGTAAAGTAGTAGTCCGCGATAAAAACGGAGTCCCGTTACGGGCGGCAGGAACTCACACCGATATAACGTCGCGTAAAATAGCAGATCAACTGCTTCATGAACAGGCAGAACAGTTAGAGCTTGAAGTTGCCGATCGCCAAAGAGCACAGGAAGCGCTGGCACTAAAGCAGTGTCAGCTTGAAAACGTCAACAGTTCTTTGCAGCAGCGGGTCACCTCGGCAATTTCCGAGCTTCGTCAGAAGGATCAGGTCATGATCAGTCAGGGCAGGCAGGCCGCCATGGGTGAGATGATCGGTAATATTGCGCACCAGTGGCGACAGCCTCTAAATGCTCTTGCCATGGTGTTTGGCAATATCAAATCAGCGTATCAGTATCAGGAGCTTACTGCCGGTTATATAGATAAAGCTGTTGATGACGGCAATCGTTTGATCCAGAAGATGTCAACTACCATCAATGATTTCCGCAATTTTTTCAGCCCTGATAAAGACAAGAAAACCTTCCCGGTTCGGGAGCAGATCGAGCATGCTGTTTCGCTGGTTGCTGCTGCAATGACAAGTCAGAATATTACTATTCACCTGAGTGCCCCCGATGAGTTAATGGTAAACGGTTTTCCCAATGAATATTCACAAGTGCTTCTCAATCTGCTTACTAACGCCAGAGATGCAATTAGGGAATCCAATGTTGACAGCGGCATAATAACGATCCGCCTGTTTGAACGCGACGGGCGGGCGTGCACCTCAGTCAGGGACAATGGCGCCGGTATTCCTGGCGATGTGATTGACAGAATATTTGAACCATATTTTTCAACCAAGTCGCTGGGTACCGGGATTGGTCTGTATATGTCTAAAATGATTATTGAGCGGAGCATGGACGGTTCTATAGAGGCGTATAACATCGAAGGTGGGGCCGAATTTGTCATTGTCACCGGGTTGGAAAGCCGGTAAACCGCTTTGTAGCGCCCTGTGCCATAACGGACTATATGTATAAACACCCGCTTTACTCCCGCACAGAGGGATTGGAGTGCAGCGGCTTTTGGAGCTTTTGTGAATCATCCTGACGCGAAAAAAAACGGAACTTCCTTGTCCGGCAAAGGAATGAAAGGCGGCTTACTGCAGCGGACCACTCTTCTGTCGATTGCGTTTCTGATAGCATCGTTACTCTTTACCCTGTTTTTCTGGGATCTGTTTTTACAAAACCAGGAATTACAAATACGGGCAACGTACGCAGTCAAAACTGATGAAATCAGTGCCCAACTGGTCAAGAGAATGCACGATAACGAGCAGGTGCTGCGGGGGGCAGCAGCCCTTTTCGGCGTCAATAAAGTCGTTTCCCGTAGTGACTGGCACAATTACGTGTCGGCGTTGCAGGTTGGTGAAAATTACCCTGGTATTCAAGGGATCGGTTTTGCCAAATGGCTGACCCCTGAAGAGAAAGATGCCAATATAAGAAAAATCCGTTCCGAAGGATTCCCGGAGTATGTCATTCGTCCTGAGGGTGAACGGCCGGTTTATACCTCCATCATCTATCTCGAACCTTTTGACTGGCGAAACCAGCGGGCTTTTGGTTATGATATGTATTCAGAGCCGCTTCGCAGGGCAGCAATGGATAAAGCCCGCGACGAGAATATCACTACCATTGCTGCAAAAATAACTCTGGTTCAGGAAACCGATAAGGATAAACAGAGCGGTATGCTGATGTATCTGCCTGTCTATCAGCAGGGAATGCCTTTGACTACAGTGGCACTCCGCCGCAAGGCCTTTGTAGGTTTCGCCTATTCCCCCATACGGATGAACGACTTTGTCCAAGCTTCCACCTCAATGGCGTCCAAGGGAATTGCATTCGATATCAGCGTAAGTGGTAATCCGGCAGAAGACAACCTTATGTACAGCCGGATCCAGGCGGAAAAAATAGCGCTGCCGGAACATTACAAACCGACAATTACTACGGAAAAGAGCGTCCAGGCGTTTGGCCCTGTATGGAAAATCAGCACCATGGCACTTCCCGGTTTCAATAAAGAAAACCGCCAGGGGCATTCATCTCTGGTGCTTATCGCCGGGATCATATTCAGCTTACTTGGTTCTTCAGTGGTTTTTTTAATGTTGAAAAACAGAAATATGACTATTGAACAATCTGAAGAAAAAGTTGGAATACTTAACAGTCGCCTTGCCCTTGCTGTGGATTCTGCCGGAATCGGAGTTTGGGATTATCACGTGCCAGAAAACCTGCTGATCTGGGATAAGTGGATGTATGCTCTGTATGGTGTGCAGGAGGAAGACTTTTCAGGTGCTTATGATGCCTGGCAGAGAGGCCTGCACCCGGAGGACAGGGCGCGTGGCGACGAAGAATTCAGCCAGGCCCTGAGGGGTGAAAAGGAGTTTGACACCGAGTTCAAGGTCGTCTGGCCCAGTGGTGATGTCCGGTATCTCAAGGCGAATGCGCTTGTGCTGCGCGATCACGCCGGCAAGCCACTTCGGATAATCGGGGTGAATTACGACATCACGGCAATTAAAATGGCGGAAAAACAGCTTCAAGAAGAGGCGAAAAAGATGGAGCGAGAAGCCGTGCTCCTTCATCGGGTTCAAGAACGCCTGACAACTAACAAAATTCAGCTTGAAGAGATGAACAATTCGTTACAGCAGCGTGTCGATGAAGCTATTGCAGAACTTCGCCGTAAAGATCAGATCATGATCAGCCAAGGTCGGCAGGCCGCCATGGGTGAGATGGTAGCCAATATCGCGCATCAGTGGCGACAACCTCTTAACGCTCTGGCAATGGTGCTTGGTAATATCAAGTCGGCGCATCAGTACGGTGAGCTTAGCACCGAATATATTGATAAGTCCTTTGATAACGGCAATCGTCTTATCCAGAAGATGTCTGCCACAATCAATGACTTCCGTAATTTTTTCAACCCCGATAAAGCAACTGTTGATTTTGCGGTACGAGAGCAGATAATGCATGCGGTATCACTTGTTGATGCCGCGTTGACAAATGAGAATATAGCCATTCACCTGGACACACCATACGAACTGATATTGAATGGTCTGCCAAATGAATTTTCTCAAGTACTTCTCAATCTTCTCACCAACGCACAAGACGCTATTAAAGAGTCTGGAGCCGCTTCCGGCAACATCACCATTCGTATCTTTGAGCGCAACGGACTTGGATGCATCTCTATCCGCGATGATGGTGGCGGGATTCCTGCCGATATCATTGACAGGATCTTTGAGCCGTACTTTTCGACAAAATCTCTTGGTACAGGTATCGGTTTATATATGTCTAAAATGATAGTTGAACGGAGTATGGGCGGTGCCATCGAGGCTCGTAACGTCGAGGGCGGCGCAGAGTTTGTCATTGTGACCAGGGTTGAAGGGACGCCGTCATGATTGTCCGTAATCAGGACCAGAATTTTCTCAAAGCACTCACTGTGCTATATGTCGAAGATGAACCTGAAACCCGTGAGCAATTCAGTGCGTTTCTCCGTCGTCCTGTCGGTACACTGATAACTGCTGTAAATGGTGCTGAAGGTTTGGAAGCGTTCGTCAGGCACGCGCCGGATATTGTGGTAACGGATATCCTCATGCCGTATATGGACGGCTTGGACATGGCGGGGGAAATACGGAAGATTGCGCCAGCGGTGCCGATTATCGTTGTCACCGCCTTTGAAAATACCGAATATCTGATGCGGGCAATCGAAATCGGTGTAGATAAATATGTTGTAAAGCCGGTCGTTAGTAATCTGCTGCTTGAACGCCTGCTGGAGTGTGCCCACCGCTTGAGAGCCGAGGAACAGCTTGAGCTCGTGCATCAGCACGAAATTCAGGAGATGGCGGCAAAACACCAGAGACACCATGACGAGCTGCGCATCATCTTTGAACTGTCCACGGCGGGGATACTTCTTGGCGACGATCAGGGGCTTATTACCTTTGCCAGCGGCCGTATGGCAGAAATGCTCGGTTACTCTGCCGACGAACTTGCCAACACAAGATATATTGACCACGTTCATCCGGACGACCTCAGGGGGGTTACAGAGAATATGCAGCGCCTTCTGACCGGGAAGGTGCGCAACATCGACAGCGAACACCGCTATATGCGCAAGGACGGATCTTACTTCTGGGGCCATTTGACCGCAAGCTGCATTGAGGATGAATCCAAAACACTGGTAGTTGTTCTTTCCGACGTTGGCGTGCGCAAGCGTGCTGAAGAAGAACGTTTGAAGCTGGAACATCAACTCCTCCATGCTCAGAAGCTGGAATCGGTTGGTGTGCTGGCGGGCGGTATCGCCCACGATTTTAACAACGTGCTCACTGTTATCAACGGCTATGCCAACCTGTTGCAGACAACTATTAAAGATGACGATGAAAGCCAGCTTTTTGCCAGAGAAATTTCGGATTCAGTGTGCCGTGCCGCTGACATGACCCGAAGCATCCTGGCCTTCAGCGGTAAACACGAAATGCTGATGAAGTATGATGATCTTAACCAGATACTCTCCAATATAAGCAGGAGTCTCGGACGGCTGATTCGTGAAGACATTGCCATGCCTGTGGTGTACGGTGATGGGAAGTTCGCGGTGTTTGCCGACCGGGGGCAGATCGAGCAGCTGCTGATTAATCTGGTCGTTAACGCCCGCGATGCTACTGGATCGGGCGGTACAATTTCCGTGGCGACTATGCTTGTAGAAAGTGAAGAACCTCGTATCGAAGGTAATGCGCTTATTCCGCCCGGTCGTTATGCCTGTCTGTCTGTTGCCGACAGTGGCTCCGGTATGACGGATGAAACCATTGAACATATCTTCGAGCCGTTTTATACGACCAAGTCTAAGGGTAAGGGGACTGGCCTGGGCTTGTCGATTGTCCATAGTATCGTCACCAAGCATAAAGGCTGGCTCTCTGTCACCAGTGCTCCGGGCAGAGGATCAGAATTTCGCGTTTATCTGCCATTGTATGCAGGAGAAATGCCTGAAAGGCGATCGGAGGTCAGGCAGACTGTCACGCTTCAAGGCACAGAAACCGTACTTATGGTTGAAGATAACAGTGACGTTATGAAACTGCATAAAGAGATGCTTGGTCGCTGTGGGTACACGATGTTGTCAGCATCTGACGGGGTTGAGGCTTTAGAACTTTTTTCGGCACACCGTGACGAGATACAAATAGCTGTTGTCGATGTCATCATGCCGCGCATGAACGGTGTTGAGCTGGTTGGGCGGATCAGGCAGGAGTGCCCGGATCTGCCGATCATTATGACTAGTGGCTATGCCGACGAAATCATCGATAGGGCGGCAATAAATGAGCTTGAAGTCCTCTTTCTGCATAAGCCGGTTAAGCGACTTGACCTGCTTATTGCCATTCGCTCATGCCTTGATACGTAGTATTTTGTCCGGAGCACCTTGAAGGATCGATATCGCGGTTCTTCTATACTGCGGCTGGGCAATATGTCTGTAAACGGAGGGATTATGGCGCGCATACTGCTTGTAGATGATGATAGAGAGCTGCAGCAGGTTACGGAACGTCTGCTGACGCTCAGGGGACATAAGGTGTTCTGTGCCGCTAACGGCGCGGTGGCTATAAAAATACTGGAAATTGAAAAGGTTGATCTGGTGATTACCGATATGCTCATGCCGGAAATGGACGGCTGTGAGTTGATCATGGCGTTGCGCGGAAAAACTGACCGTCCGAGGATTATCGCTATTTCCGGCGGGTCCGGTAGGATGGACAGTGGATATCTGCTTGAGATAGCCCGTGTTATGAAGGTGGATAAACTCCTGCATAAGCCCTTCAGTATCACAACCATTGAGGCGGCAATCGCCGAGGTTCTGCAGATTGAACCGGCAGTGGCAACCACGCTACCGCACCTCTAAGCGGTTGAGGTATAATAACAAAACGTTTTATTGCCGAGATAATAGCGTTCGCAAGGCGCACCTGAAAAATATTCCCAAGGGAGACTGTCATGAACATCAATAGACTGGACCAAAACTACCTTAAAAACCTCACGGTGCTATATGTCGAGGATGATCTGGATACCAGGGAACAGTTTAGTGAGTTTTTACGGCGCCCCGTCGGTACGCTGATAACCGCTGCCAATGGCGCCGAAGGACTGGAGGCGTTTGTCAAACATTCGCCTGATATTGTTGTCACAGATATCCTGATGCCCTACATGGATGGTTTGGCTATGGCCTCAGAGATCAGGGGGATTTCGCCAACTGTTCCGATTATTGTCATAACCGCCTTTGAGCAGACCGACTACCTGATGCGGGCAATAAATCTCGGTATCGACAAATATGTTATCAAGCCGGTAAACAGTTATCTGCTGTTCGAATGTCTTCTTGAGTGTGCTCACCGTCTGAGAGCCGAAGATCAGCTTGCACTTCTTCATGAACGGGAAATGCAGGATATGTCTCTGAAACACCACAAGATTGTTGCCAAGTTGGCTGGCGGTATGGCGCATGACTATAATAACCTGCTGCAGGCAATTCTTGGTTTCGCTTCGCTGGCTAA
This sequence comes from uncultured Geobacteraceae bacterium, assembly GCA_903875605.1. Classification (GTDB taxonomy): domain Bacteria; phylum Desulfobacterota; class Desulfuromonadia; order Geobacterales; family Pseudopelobacteraceae; genus JACRCG01. Next base: position 117,576 of record CAIQWT010000008.1, read on the forward strand.
GATGAAACTTGAGCCAGGCAGTGAGAGCAGTGAACACCTTGAACAGGTAGACAAATGCTTCACCGAAGCTCGTGATCTTGGCAAGATGCTGCTTCTTCTCGGCGAGGACAACAGTGAATATATGCAGCACGGGCCTATCCTGCCACTTTTCCAGTACACAATTCAGGCTGCTTTGATGGGGTCCGGAATTACCTTTAACCTGGACCTACCTGAGGTCGACCCACCCATCAATTTTATGGAAAATCAGATGCACCTTGTCTTTTCAAGTTTGACGACCAATGCACTTGAGGCAATGCCTTCCGGGGGTACGCTGAGTCTCTCCGCGCAAAGCACCACGATAACAGATCAGGATCTGCTGCCGCTTGTACCGGGCACCTATCTGCATATTGCGCTAACTGACAGCGGCACAGGAATCCCGCCAGAGATAATGCCTAAAATATTCGATCCGTATTTCAGCACAAAGCAGCGCTGCAGTCAGAGGGGTATGGGGCTGAGCCTTGCTCTCTGTCACACCATAATTATGAAGCATAATGGTATTATCACCGCTGAGTCCGCACCGGAAAGCGGCACTACATTCGACATCTGGCTGCCGATAGCAATCTGATTAAAGATATTTTGGACAATCCCCCTCCTGTCTGTGTAAACAGTCTGAGGGGGATTTGCCTGAAGACAAATGTTGCTAATGCAACTTTGATTGCACGCTGAAAAGTTGAATGACAACGGTGTGTTGTCGCTGTGATATTTTTATTGTCAATAAACGTCGCTTTCAATCCACGCAGCCATCCTCCCCATAAAAATATGTAACTACCTGTGTTTATTTACTAAACAATGAAATAGCTCTTGGCACTCCTATTGAATGTTGACGATGACCAGCTGCTGTTGTAATGGCACTGGGACTTTTTTATACTCAACAGCAAGCGGGGAATCATCAATGCTTTCATCACTTACCATCAAGCTCTCCATCCTTATTTCCCTTTCTATGGGGGTGATACTTCTACTGACGTCATACCTGGGAAACAATAACATTATCTCCATGATCATTGGCATTGGTGCAGCCCTGCTCGTCAGTACAGTTTTTATCAATCGCTATGTCAGCGTTCCTCTTAACATGCTTACAGAGTCGATGCGTTTGCTGGAACAGGGTAATTCAAATGCCAGGTTGCAGATAAACGGCAGCAGGCAGATGCAGGCACTGTCCGACAGTTTTAACTTAATGGTTGACCGGATTATCCGGCTGGTGGACAGCACTGCCGAACAGGTTTTTGAGCTCGCCCAGGCGCAAGAGCGTCTCGGGCATAATGCGGAGCTGGAGGCCATAAATGTGGAGCTGGAAAAATCTCTGGCGGATGTTCGTCTCCTCAACATTAAGCAGGAATCCATCTATCTGAGCACTCTGAATGCCCTGGTGAGCACTATTGAGGCAAGCGACCTGTACACTCATGGCCATTCGGCTCGTGTTACCCGCTACAGCCTGGCACTTGCGGCCAAAATAGGTCTTTCCGGTGACAGAATTAATATGCTTGAGCAGGCTGCTATTCTGCACGATATCGGTAAAATCGGTATAGACAAAAGCATACTGCACAACCCGGGTCGCCTGAATGATGAAGAGATGGCAAGTATGCGAATGCACCCGGTAATAGCAACAAATATCCTCAGGCATATTGATCACCTGGCTGACGTCCAGGATTGTGTTGTTAAGCATCATGAGCGTTTTGACGGTAAGGGCTACCCGTATGGAATATGCGGAGATGACCTGCCGATAGAGGCGCGCATTATGTCGATAGCAGACACATTTGACGCCATGACATCGAAACGGCCGTACCGTAATGGACTGCCGGTCGAAGTTGCCATAAATGAACTGACGGTCCATTCCGGAAGCCAGTTTGACCCGGAGCTGGTGGAGCATTTTATCGCTCTGTTTAGTGAAGGTGCGTTAGCAGGCATCTACGGAGATTGCCTGCTTGAGTAGAGAGGTTGCAGTAATAGCTGAAATACAGAATCTATCGCTTGAAGGAGTAAATACATGGATAACGTGAAAATCGGAATACGGATTACGGCAGGTTTTTTTGCGCTGCTGCTGATGATGGTGGCCCTTGCTGGAGTAAGCTACTTTAATGTAAATACGCTTGAAAACCAGATCACCATACTGATTAAGGATAAATGGGTTAAAAGCGAATTAGTGAATGACCTGATTAACAAAATGGATGATGTCTCACTTTCCGGTCGCAACATATTGCTGACAAGCAGTACCGATATCAGAAGAAAAGAAGAAGCGGCAATTGCGGATGCCACCAAAAAGAGTGAACAGGATCTGGATCGCCTGAACGGATTGATTAGCTCGTCTGCCGGTAAAAAATATCTTGCAATACTAAAGGATGCTCGATTTACATACCAGAAAGAGCTTAAAAAGTTTCTGGACATGAACTCTGCCGGTAAGCAGAAAGAGGCTGTGGTGTTTCTTCTCGGCTCTCTTGCAAACAGCAGGAAGGCCTACGCCAAGGCGGCCGATGATTTGGGTGGATATCAGGACAACGAGGTTGAACGAATTGGTGCCGAATGTGCGAATATAGCGAATAGAACTAATACGATTACCTGGACAATGACTGCTCTGGCCCTGGTAATCGGGCTGCTTCTCGCTTTCTATTTATCCAGATCCATTACCAGGCCTCTTAATGACTGTGTCGCAGCGGCCAGAAAAATAAGTGAAGGAGATATCAGCGTTACGCTGGAAACTACGGCACGCGATGAGACCGGTATGTTGCAGCAATCAATGGCAAAGATGATGGCGGCGATAAGGCTGATGATCGTGGATACAACTGCACTCGCCGGAGCTGCCGCAGCCGGTTCATTGGCTACCAGGGCTGATGCAACAAAGCATCAGGGAGAGTTTAGCATAATCGTAAAGGGCATAAATGAAACATTGGATGCGGTCATAAATCCTATTAACGAAGTACGCAGCATTATGGAAGCAATGGCTAACGGAGAGTTAAGCCGGCGTATGACCGGGGATGTTCAAGGTGATTTTGCCGCACTCAAGGAAAGCCTGAACAACACCATGGCGACCCTGTCAGTGGCTATTGGTAATGTTACCCATAACGCCCGTCAGGTAGCATCGGCATCCGCCCAGACGTCCGGTGCCGTCAGCCAGATTTCTGATGGTTCACAAAAACAGTTCCATGCCATTGTGCAGGTTGCTGCGGCCGTCAAGCAGACTGCCGCTTCAATTGCCGACATCTCACGCAACACAGAGGCAGCAAGCCAACGCGCCAAAAACTCTGTTACTGTTGTCGCTGAAGGGCAGATCAAAATGGCGAATATGGTTGAAGTTGTCAATAATATCGCCACCAACAGTGAAAAGATTAATAAATTTACTGATGTAATTGAAAAAATAGCAACCAAAACCAACATGCTTTCACTTAACGCTGCTATCGAGGCGGCTCGCGCCGGGGAACATGGCAGAGGGTTTGCCGTCGTAGCGGATGAAGTCGGTAAGCTGGCCGCCAGCGCGGCCGAATCAACTCATGAGATCGTTGCACTCGTCACCAAGGCGGTTTTGCAGGCAAACATTGCCGTTTCAACCGTCAAAGAGATTAGTAGCGACATGCGCAGAATTTCCGATGACACTCTGCAGACCGAATCGATGCTGTTGCGTATTTCCACTGCGCTCGAAGAACAGAGTTCAGCCGTACAGGAAATCAATGCCAATATTACCTCTCTCAACAGGGTGGCGGAATCAAATGCAGCGGCCTCGGAGGAAATCACCGCCACGGTAATTGAACTGGCACGACTTGCTGATAATACTCGCAAGGAAGCAGAACGGTTCAGGCTGTAAATTACTTTTCAGGAATATTTAATGACGTTCATAGCACCGGAAACAAAGATAAAACAGCTGCTTTCAGGTCTCAGGCTTGGTACAGAAGCACTTAAAGCCTCACTGGATGAGCAACAGCTGCAGAGTATTGCGTTGATCCCGCCACGCAGCATGAGCCCCAAGGAAAGGATTATTCACATCCTGATGCAGGAAGTTGAACAACACTACGGGATTGCGGCCGGTGATCAGGTAGAGCGTAAGCTGGTGCATATTTTTGACACCATGACGGACATTGATTTGGGTCGCTGGATTCATGAGTTGATTTCCGGAAAGGCGGCAGAAGCGGAATGGCTCTCTCTGGTGGAGTGCCTGACCGTACATGAAACCTATTTTGACCGCGATAAGGAGATGCTGGGAATCCTCAGCTCTGAAATTCTTCCCCGTTTGATTGAGCAAAAGAAACAGTCCGGTGAATTCCGGCTGCGCATCTGGTCAGCAGGTTGTTCGAGCGGGGAGGAGTGCTACAATCTGGCGATGCTGCTGTTGTTGGCCATGAAGAGTGCAGGGGGCGCGCGTGAACTGGAGGATGGCTCAATTCAGCCGGATCCGGAGTGGGATATTTCAGTTATGGGGAGCGATATTTCATCACAGATGACACGAATTGCCAAAAACGGCGCGTATTCAACCACCGATATGGGGCCGTTTCGCGGCATGGATCCGCTTTTGTGGCGTTTTTTTGAAGATATCACGGATCTGGATGAATGCGTAGGCGGCGTCCGCTCATTGCGTGTTAAAAGTTGTGTGTCTGATATAACCAGATTCCGACGTCTCAACCTTTTAGAACCGCTGCCGGATGAGATGCCTTTCGATCTCGTCGTATGCCGAAACGTACTGATTTACTTTGATATTAAAAAGAATATTGTACAGGAACATCTGTGTAACTCGCTAGTTACTGGTGGCACACTGATTCTTGGGGTCACCGACGTACTGTCCTGTACGAAGAGCTTTAACCGGCATCACCGCGACGGCAATTTCTGGTATGTAAAAAATCTGGACAGGGGCTAATAGGTGGATGTCTTACTCTTTCAAGTACATGAAAACATCTATGGAGCCGATTTAGCCACGGTCATGGAGATTATTGATCCGGTAACGGTAACACCACTGCCGTTTGTATCACCAGCGGTGGAAGGCCTCATACATGTTGCCGGGAAGGTTATTCCACAGATATGTGCGAACCGGCGTTTGCACCCTAAAGAAATGGCAAATACGGAAGATGGCGAGGTCATTATTTTCTCCACTGGACTGGAGATGATTGCCTGCCGGGTAACACGGGTTATTGCCATGATAACCATAGATGCCGGTTCAGTGTTATGCGCCCCGATGCCTGAATGTAACGGGAAAAAACTACTGATAAACGGCGGGTTTCACTGGAAGGATGCTGCTGTACAGTTGCTTAATCCACATAGTCTTATGCATGACCAAATGTTGACCAGTGGAAGTGAAGATGGCATCGCCACGCTTGCTGACACTATCTGCAATTTCGTGGAGCCGTATGAAGCGATCCATGTTGATGATTTCCCCTGTATTGTCTTTGCCTGTAACAACGAATACTTTGCTCTACGCCTGGCTGATGTCGAAGAAATTGTGGAGTGCGGAACTCTGCAGCAGCTGTTGAATGCGCCGCCAGAGTTGGCTGGAATGGGCATGGTGCGCGGTGTGCCTCTGCTGCTTCTCTCCACGAGTTCCATTCTCTTTGAGGTTGCTGGCGGGCCTACGCCGGTCACTGTAGTCGTACGGATTAATGGCTTCCGGATTGGCCTTCAGGCTGAGCGAATAGTAGGAAAAGTCCGCTTTGCCTGTAGCTCTCTCCGCCAATTTTCACGTTCACATACCTTGCTGGAAGGGTTTACTACCACTCCGGACGGCACTCTGGTTGCCCTGCTGCGTTTATCAGCCCTTGCCACTCCGGAGCGCTTAGGCGCCTGGCGCAGTTGGCTTACGGCAGATAACGAAGAATCGATTTCAGGAATGGAACTCAGGCGGATGTCAGAAGCAAAAAAAAGGATGCTGCTGTTTCGACTTGGTAAGGAGCTTATGGCGCTGCCAATGGAATGCGTGAAGCGGATTGAGGAATATGTTGAGCCTACCGGTACGCCGGGAAGCGAATCCAGTAATATCAGTGGGGTAATTCAGGTGCAGGGGGATATCATACCGGTGCGCTCTGTCGAAAAACTCGCTGGATTAGCCACAGATAGTTGCTCCGGCGCCTATTTAATTGTGGAGAATGCCGGAAGCCGCTGTGCCGTTCCAGTTGATAAGGTCGAGAGCATGATTGATATTAATCTTTCTGATATAAGGCCGGTGACTTCCGGCGAAGCGGCTCTTTTTGATGGTATCAGCAGCTATAATGGCATGATTGTACGCCTCATTGATGTCGAAAGGGCGGCAGTATGAAGATAAAACTACTTGTTATCGATGACTCCGCCTTTATGCGTTCTGCTGTCAGGTTGATGCTGCAGGATGACCCTGAAATTGAAATAGTCGGCGCAGCCAGTGACGGATTGAGCGCAATAAAGATGGTAGAGGCACTGGACCCCGATGTGATTACCATGGATGTGGAAATGCCAGGCATGGATGGGGTGACGGCTACCAGATCCATTATGGAGAAATTTCCTCGGCCGATCATTATGTTGAGCAGCCAGACCGAACTGGGTAACGAAACAACGATTAAGGCGCTGGAGGCAGGCGCAGTGGACTTTATTCCGAAAAAATCTGCATTTGTCCAGCTTGATATAGCCCAAATCGGTACCGAGCTACATAAGAAAATACGTTATTGGGGCGAGAGGCATCTCCAGGTAAAAAATAATAAACAGAAAACAAGCACGACTGAAACGCCAACAATACCGCTGAACTGGTCGGGCGCATATCAACCGGAACTTGTAATTATTGGAGTTTCAACCGGTGGGCCGGCAATAATGTCACGTCTGCTGAGCAGAATCGGCACTCCTACCTGCCCGGTTGTTATCGCACAGCATATGCCGCCGTCATTTACAGAGGGGTTTGCCAAGCATCTCAAGATGGAAACCGGTCTGAATGTTATGCATGCATCGGACGGCATGACATTGATGCCGGGGATGATTGTAATCTGTCCGGGGGGGACGGACACCACCCTGCGGGAATCGGTGCCGGGCCGGCTTATTGTTATTCTGAAACTTAATCCGACTGCGCCGATTCACCCGTCGGTTGATATACTGTTTACATCTGCTGCCAGGCTTACGCGCAGAGTTGCTGCTGTTATTCTGACTGGTATGGGCAGTGACGGCACTGTTGGAACACGGGCGCTGGTAGATCGTGGCTGCCCGATTCTGGTACAGGAGCCGGGCGAGTGCACCGTTGATGGAATGCCCACATCCGTAATCGAAAGCGGTGTTTTGCATGAGGAGTTAAATATAGCGGGTATTGGGCACCGCCTCAATAAATGGGTTGGTACGATTAGTTGAAGTAACAAATTACTCGTACACCGAAAATTAATAATAAGGGAGCTAGTTTCTATGACAAAAAAAATTCTGGTGGTAGATGATTCATTCGTCATGAGGACACTTATAAAAGATATTCTGTCGGTCGATTCAGAACTCCAGGTGGTTGGTGAAGCGGTTAACGGCATCGAGACGCTGGAAAAAGTCAGGCAGCTTCAGCCTGATGTTGTGCTGCTTGATATTGAAATGCCGGGTATGGATGGTATTGAGTGCATGAAGCGCCTGAAGCTGATGAGCCCGTGCAAAATAGTTATTGTGTCGTCGGTGGCTCAGGTCGGCTCACCGCAGGCGGTAGAGGCCCGCAGGCTCGGTGCCGTAGAGGTTATATCAAAACCCTCCGGTGCCCTGAGTCTTGATCTGAAAGCAAAAAAAGGGAGCGATATTGTTAAAATTTCCCGTCGAGCCGCCGGGTTGCCGGAGTGAGTGACTTTATCGATACTATCTGGTCTCAGTTTGGCGTAGAGACTCAGGAACATATCGAAGAGATCGAGCTGAATCTGGTCGAAACGGAACGGTCCGGGGCTACTCCTGAGCTTGTCGGCAGCCTCTTTCGGTCATTTCATTCGCTGAAGGGTCTTGGCACAGCCGTGGATATGAACTCTTTTTCGCGGTTGGCCCACAGAGCGGAAGATATTCTCGGCGTGGTCCGCGAAGGGGACTTTCCTCTGAACAGTGATGTCATTTCACTGCTTCTGGCGGTATTGGATGAGATAAAGGTATTGCGTCACGGTGTAGTTGCATCGCACACAAATGCGGATGCAAATCCGCAACTGCTTGAACATCTGGCTGAGACTTTCAGTTCAATGGAGCCTCACCGGGTCAGCCCTGCTGTGCTGCCACCTGACGAACAGCCTTCTCCAGTGATATTGCAGGTAGATCCCGAAATGCTTCTCTATTTTCTTGAGTTGTCGCGGGAAAAAATGGTGGCTCTTTCAAGTTTGCTGGGATCGCATTGCCTGGAGCCGGAAGCGCGCGATCTGTCCTTCGATACTGCACTAGGGAAGCTTGTCTCTGCAGAAATCGACCAGCTTGGCTATGCAGCTGAAGTTATGGAATTTTATAATCTGGCGGAAGCTCTGAAAAATGTGCTTACTGCCGTTCAGGAGCATGGCCAGCGTTATAATGAAAAGCTAGGTGAGATAAGGAAGCGACTTTTGGAGCTGTACGATCAGCTCCGCTATATTGAAAGTCTGAGCGGTAACGTCGACGCCGGGGCAAATGCGTTACAAGCCTTAATGGCAGATTCGATGCACGTCAATATCCGGCAGCTTTTTGCGACAGTGGAAAACCATCTTGATGCACTCCAACAGGCGTATCGTGAAGGGGATGCTCTGGCCGCAGCCAGTTCACTCCACGCAACTCTCTCTGCACTAAACTCCCATCTGATTTTTTTCGTGCCTCACGAAAACTGCACTATTATTTTGATGCTAATCGATGTTTTCAGCAGAGCAGCGAGAGGAGAGCTTCATATATTCAGTGAGATAATCGAGATGACGCGGGAAGAGGTTGCAGCTGTCATGGATCAGTATTTCGATTGCTCCGTAGAGGGCATTTGCCTTAAAGAGTGCGGCGATATTGATCTGAAGATTCAGCGCCTTAATGATTATATCTGGGCCTACGAGTCAGGAAGCAACGCAGGCAACCCGGTTGATGCTCTGCGCCATTCTATGGCCGGCTTGAGCATCGGGCCCGAACTGATAAAAATACTTTCACCGGCAAATGCCCGCGATCTTATGCAGGCATTGGAGCATGGTGAGCAAATATATGAAGTGAAGGTATATCTTGAGTCAAATGAAGAGATGGCGGCCCTTTTTCTAGCATGGATTGACTCAAGCGGCAGCAGGATTATCACAAACAGATCCGTTTTTATTGATGGAAAAAACTGGTACGAAATGTTGATGGTTTCTCCATTGCACCGCACTGGAATCAGGGAAAGTCTTGCGGTCTTTGACCCGTATGGTGCATGTCTTCGTCTGAAACCGGGCGGTACAAATCCGGAAGATGGTGAAGAGCAGACAAAACCTATGGAAGAAAATTCGGATCTGCACCAGCCGTCTGCCTTTACGGCAGATACTTCAAGCAACGTCATACGTGTTCAGGGAGAATCCCTGGATAAGTTTATTAACCTGATCGGTGAAATGGTGCTGGTGCAAAGCCGACTGCATCATATTATTCACGATGAACGCCTGA
>CAIQWT010000009.1 GCA_903875605.1 uncultured Geobacteraceae bacterium
AAAACCTGCTGGAAAAACCACTGTGAATGTTGCTCCAGCAGGTAAACCGCTTGGAACATAGAAATTAAAATCGTAACTTGCAGTTGCATTAGAAAGAAGAGATGTAGACGCTACTGTTGCATTTGTGATTGGGGCAACATTGCTGGATGTAACCGAAACCATGACAATGATTCCAACATCAGTGAGCTGTCCAGCCTGAACAGTAATGTTTTTTATTTCCCCTTGATATATGATAAAACCTGCTGCATCTAATCCTTGTGCCTTGAGAGTGCGACCACTACCAGATGGTATCCCCTCAATAACACCCCCGCCATCAGCAGCAACGAAATCTCTTTGCATGTCAGTCATGCCAGATCCGATCACAATAATCCTGACGGTCGCAACACCTGCCGCAGCTTTTGCAATGATTTTATCTGATGATGATGTATTGCTGTCACTGCTCCACGCTAATTTTGCGACTATTGCACCAGTGTTGCTATCGGCGGTCGTATTGTTTGTGCCGCATCCAGCAACAAATAACATCAATGCAGCGCATACAAAGAAATTTTTTATGAATGCAAAATATCCAGATTTCATTTTATGTTCTCCTTTACCATCCGACCGAAATCGAGCCATTATTGGCTATTGATACTACGTTTACAGTAGATGAACTACTGCTTACTTTCCCATCATTGACGATCAAGTTAAAAACGTAAGTACCCACAACATCGGCGGTAAATGTTGGCTTTACGGCTGTTGTGCTTGACAGAACCGCATTACTTCCCCCTGGTTTTGAAGTGATCACCCAACCATAGGTCAGCAGGTCACCATTCGCATCACTGCTGGTGTTGCCGTCCAGTGTGACGACTGAGCCTACGACAACACTTTGATCTGCTCCAGCATTTGCCAAAGGGGCTGCATTAGCAGTAGAGGTGGTTATTGTGACGGTGACAATAGCGCTGCTTACTTTCCCGTCATTGACTACCAAGTTCAAAACGTAAACACCTGCCACGTCAGCTGTGAAGGTTGGTTTGGCAACACTTGTACTTGATAGAACCGCGCTACTGCCAGCTGGTTTAGAAGTGAACGCCCAACTATAGGTCAGTAGGTCTCCATTCGCATCATTACTGGCACTTCCGTCGAGCGTGACTACGGTGCCTGTAACAACACTTTGAACTACTCCAGCATTTGCGACTGGGGCAGAATTAGTTCCGGTGGTCGCAGTTTGTGCAGATGTATCGCCGCCCCCACCTCCACATCCAGTCATGCCAAAAGATATGGTCACAAATAACCCTATCATCACAATGATTACATTCCCTTTTATGCGTGACTTCATACATTCTCCGATAACATTTCAATAAATTCTAAATTTCATATCACAGTACTTCAAAACTATAAACGTATTTAATTTTACTGTTGCAAGGACTAATTTTGCATATCCGAACACATTGGAGCAAACGCCTTTGTCAAATATGAAGCGTAGTGTGATATGACTTAGCGTTATGTGTTGATACTTATGGCGGAAATTACAGTTGCCCGTGTGCCGCCTGAAATCAAAACCAAAAAACTGTCTTTGGGGGTATCATGGGGGACAAAAAACTATAGACCTACTTCAATACGCCTGTTGTTTCGGTATTCCTTCCACTTATCCCGTCACTTCTCGCCCACACCACAAACCGCTCCGTAAAACCGCTCAGAAGTGCATAACAACAAGAAACAAGAGCAAGAAACAAATCCAAAAAACGACACATAAGAAACCACTTCAAAAAACAGGCATATGAGCAAGAAACGCTCTCCGAGCATACGCCCATATGCCAAAAAACAAAGAAACCACAAATAAGAAACAACGGCAAGAAACAAAAGCCCGTGCGGACGTGGTAACGGTCCACGTCCAGCACGGACAAGTATCCCGCCACCCTCCCCAACCCCAAGAAACTTACACCAGAAAGCCTGTCTAAAACCACCTCTCGTTCTTATGTGTGATTTAAGTTCAAGTTAAGCTTGAATCAAGACAGTTCAGCCAACCGTGGGCAATACTTTTAGGTATCGCTGCTTATAATATTTCGCGGATACTTTTGTTTTTTTTGGCTTTACGCTATCCCTGTTTTATATTTTTGTCACTATATAGCTAATATTATTCATTTATTTAAAATTTAGTGCTTGCTTTATCAGAATATTTATGATATTTTGAACCTGAAGTTGAAATCTGTATTGTTATCAAACAGCCTACTGCTAGATCGTGGGTTGTAATTAGTTTTTCTTCTACTTTCAAGACTTGACTATACGTCAACAATAGGCTTACGGCTCTGGTTATACTATTAATGCTTATCTAGATGTGCGTCCGCCCAATCCGAATTAGTCCCGGTCACACGTCACCCCGCCATTTAGTCCTTTTAAAATCCCACAAATCAACCAACTTCAGGGCGACTTTGTGTTTCTGATTTATCTATCACTGCTAACCGTGACAGACAGAAGCAGCCATCGCCACCATAACAACCCGCATAATTGCTTTTTCTGCCTTCCAGTTTGGTCAATGACAAATTCAGTTGTTCTTGATCCACCCTTGGGACACGTAGATGAAGCGATAGCGGAAACGTAGTGTCACAATAACGCCAACCGAACACACCGTAATTTCTGCCAAAATTAATCATAACAACTATTCATGTACAAAAAACACAATCAATAACCCACCTTATCAGCATTATTCCTACGAATCACATATCCCAAAATTAAACATTATTCAATAATTGGCATGTCCCATTTCAGACTGAATTTGTCTTTATTGGGGCATGAAGTGTAGCGGCAGCGGAACGTAAAGCCCCATAGCAGCGTCTGTTTGTCCGCATAAGCGGAAACAACAAACAGACGCTGCGCACCTACACCAGAGCCATTTACATATATCCCCGCAGTTCACGTTAAATTTTGCAACCACCCCCGAAATACAATTTACGATCCGTAAGCGGCAACAAAATAGTAGTTGTACTCCCGCCTGTTGAACTTCGTGCAACGCGAAGACACCGCTTTGACATTAATGTCAAAGTATGACCTCGCCCGTATTCCCGCAAGGGCTTCATTATTAATGATGAATGGGGCGTCCGCTTGGGCACTGTTTTGTAAACAGAACGCTGACGGTTTAAGGTCGATTACACTCAACAACCTAACTTGCCGCCCCGGTGCGGCGGCTCTTTTCGTGTTCGTGCACCGTAGGTGTTCTCTGGCGATCACGAAAATAACCATAACAGGAGGCTTTAAATATGAGCAAACACCACGAAAAATTATTAGTACGTCAAACACTTGATAAAGTCGGAAAAAACTGGAGTCTGGCAAGCCTTACCGTCACGAAACATGTTGCAAATCTCAAGACGATTGGGCGCTTTATGGCTAAGAGCCAAGGTCTGAATGACATTACGCATATGAAGACAAAGCATGTAGATGCTTTTATTCGTTTTCTGCGTGAGGACAAGCAACTTGCGCCGTCAACTCTACAGGGATATGCCACCGCCCTGCGACTCGTTGCAACGGCTATCGGCAAGGCACACATTGTAAAATCAAATTTTGAGTTAGGGGCAACCCGACCGAATGTTGATCGTTTCAAAAATTCATCGACACCATCAGATTTAGAACGTCTGGCTGGTATCAAGTCAGCACTATATGCAAAAAGTCAATGGCAAGGGGTAGCTTTTGAAATGCAAGAAAAGTTTGGTTTGCGAATCAAAGAGTCACTGGGTGCAAATCAGGTTGAACGAATAAATGGGCGTGACTATCTCCGCATACCTGCGGGTTTCACTAAGAACGCCTTGGAAAGACGGATGGAAATCACCTCATCTGATCAACGAGATATTCTTATTAAAGTAAATGCCATCAAGGCCGAACAAGGAACGCCGGGACTCATCCCGGCAAAATTGTCTTTGAAGCAGGGTTACTGGAAGCAGGTAAATGCAATACGCAACCTTGGCGGCACGAAAGCGAACAAGGCAAACAGTCATTGTTTGCGTAGAGAGCACATTCGCGGTCGGTACAAGGAAATAAAAAATATTCCGGATAAATCGGAACAACATGATGCAAAGGATAAACTGACCCAGGAAAGCGGTCATTTCGATCCAGGTAAAATCAGGCATTACGCGGAAGTTTAAAACACCATCTACATAAAAAGTTTTCGAAAAAGGGGTTCTCCAATTAAGGAGATCCCCTTTTCTATTCTATTACGGAACCGCCATACGTGCGGTTCCACCACCTAACCGGCTACTGAAAAGCCGGATGTAATTTTCTTTTTGCTGCTGAGATGGGGGGCGGCGAAAAGAATTTGTTGGTATGGACGCAAGTCCATTTTTGTCTACCTGTGATGCCCCTGCGGAAACGCAGGGGCCTTTTTATGGAGGCAGTATGACCCCATCAAGCTCAGCTGTACCGGAGTTGCTGACTGTTGAAGAGTTCGCAGCACGGCTTCGTGTAGGACGTAGCACCGTTTTTATGTGGATTGCCAGTAATAAAATGGTCCTGGGAATTCATTATTTCAAAATAGAAAAGACTGTCCGCATTCCCTGGAGCGTTGAACTACTGGCTTCACTCTCAGCTGTCAGCGCTGTAACAGAAACACCGCCGGTGAAATATGGTGGAAAAAACCGGCACGTAATCAATCTGGACTATTAGTCAACTATCCGTTGACGATTCTATCAAAAGGACGTTAGTCTCACCTCGGACTATTCTACCGACGGAAGGAGGCTAACGGAATGAGGACATAAAATGAACAAAGTAAAAAGTGCCGTATCGATGCATGCCCCTCTTCACAGAGGCGGCACCATCAAAAAGCGCAAAATGTCAGAAAAGCTGTATGTCGATTTTTATTACTTCGGCATTCGTATCACCAGAACTACCGGACTTGACGACACGCCTCAGAATCGGGATGAAGTTCGTTTGCTCATTGACAAAATAATGAAGAAAATTGAAGAGCGCACGTTCAGGTTTGCCGAAACTTTTCCCAGTGCGTCACGTAAAGACAAGAAACTTTTCACCGAACTGGAAGGGAAACAGTTTAACCCTGAGCCTCAGCATGTGATTTTTGGTGAGTATGCCAAAGAATGGATGAAACTGGTGCTACCGACCATTACGTCACAATCAAAGCTGAAACTCTATGAATCAGCACTGAATTCAAGGATTCTGCCATACTTCAAACGGATGAACTTTTATAATATCACCAGCTTGGAACTGCAAACTTTCCTCAAAGGCATGAAAAAAGAATCGGGTCCAAGAAAGGGAGAGCCTCTTTCCCGCCAGCGCATACAGAATGTGTTCATACCCCTTCGCCGCATCTGGGAAGATGCCGCTGACCAACATCGCTGGAATATTCGGAATCCGTTTGAAACCATTAAAAGGCATCTACCGGCAAAACGGCACATTCCAAACGATAAGGTATTCAGATATTTTGAGTGGATGCAATTTCTGTTATGTATCCCGGCGTTCTATAGACCTCACGCCGAATTTCTAGTTATGACCGGCCTGTCAGCCAGCGAAATTGCAGGATTGCAAAAGAAAGATGTCTCTGAACGTAGTATCAAGGTGCAACGGTCAATAGTGCTGAAACATGAAAAAGAGCATCTTAAGACCAATTTCAGATTCCGCCGCATCCCTATGACAGAGTCGATAAAGAGGGTTTTAGCCCAGATACAGAAGCAATGCCCAGATTCAATACATCTATTTCCTATGCATGATAACAGCCCGTTCAACAGCAACTCATTTAGAAAGATTGCTTGGAACAAAGCCCTGAATGATTCACAGATCGCCTATAAGACGCCCTACAGCACACGGCATACCTTCTGCGGCTGGGCACTGACTATCGGCATGAATCCGATGAAGCTGGTGAATCTGATGGGGCATTCAAGCAAGGAAATGGTGTATCAGGTTTACGGGGATTACGTGGAAGATCTGGAAGATGATGTGGATGATATTATCCGCTATTTTGGTACCGATTTTCTGATAAAACCCGAAAAAAAACTGTCCCCGCTACTGACTCATGGGGTCAGTTTCGGGGGCAGTCGGGACAACACTCAGATAACATCCTGAATTTAAAGCGTAATTTTGGAGCGGGAAACGAGATTCGAACTCGCGACCTCAACCTTGGGAAGGTTGCACTCTACCACTGAGTTATTCCCGCATATTAATTTGACAAAAAACTAGCCTGACCACAATTTCAGTGTAATCAGACTTGTTTAAACTGGCTCCCCTTGATGGTCCATATTCGAACTTTTTTCGTAGATCCACCGCAAGATATGATTCAATAACTGCAGAACTACAAACCGTTAGATTGAAGCAAAGGGATCAAAAAAAAACATGTCAAATTTCGCTAAAGATATATACCAATCTCAACTTACTGTCAAGGCGACATAACTACTCTTTTGACAAATCACAAACTATAATTAACATCCTCTCCGCCCAAAGAGCGAAGATTCTTTTGAATAGTGCAAAAACGTAATTATCTCTTGGTGGTTCAACTTCATAGAACCTCTTACTGCTCATCATCATCAACTAAACCCATATCCCAATCATTGCTAGAATTTCGGTTGGCGGCATCACGTTCGCCATGCAAAAGGCAACGAAGAGTGCGCAGGTCATTTAGGATTCGGCGACTGGATATTAGATACGTAGAGAGCTTGGTGAGTTTATACGATGCCAGCTGTAATGCATCTTTTCGTCTATTTGCATTTTATGCAATAGCCACGTTAATTTCTGCTTCAATGTTCAAAAGGTTTTCCTCAACGGTTTCGACCAATAAAGTCAAATGCTCGTAGGAACTCTCTATGCTAGCAAAAGGTATATTAGAAACGTCGTCCATTTTTTGCTCCATTACAATCCTACCAGAGCGTGATTCAGAGTCAATTGGAGAACAACAAAAAAATGAGTGACTGTTTTTGCATCATGAGCGCTGATTATAGCCACCAACTATTTTAGTGATACTCCACACATGATTCTTCGCCCCTTAACTCGCATTCTGCCCGAAAATGTTAACTGGAATTATTGTGATTGAGGCGCTTACTTATCCCGAGATGAATGAGGCCGTAGCAAACCATCAACTGGATTTCGTCTTCACCAACCCGGCGCATTTCGTGCTGCTCAAAATGCGTGGGAGCCTGTCTGCGCCATTCAAGTGGTTCTTGGTGCGAAGTGCGCGTGGTTCTATGTCTGGTATTTGATTAATTATTACAGTCACACGGACATTTTGGAACCTGTTAATTGATTTATGTAAATGATATTTCGGGTATTCAGATGCTTTCGCAATTATTATTGGCTGATAACATCATGTTCACGTTTTTTATCCACCTGCAACTCCATCAGTGAGTGGTACATTTCCAAAAAATATTGCAGGTTAGCCAGCCGCATTTCAATATCCTGCCGCCACTGTTCTAGTTTTTCCCATCCCGCCGAGGTGAGGCGATAGTTTTTTTTCGCTGGCCCTTTCCCACTGGTGTCCCATTCCGAATCAACTTCACCATCCTGCTCAAGCTGCTGGAGGCACCTGTAGATAGCGCCAGTGTCCGGCTTGTAAAGCCCAAATCGTTCAATTAGCGCACTGTGAATCGCACTTCCATGGACTGATTTTTCCGCCAGAGTCAACAGAACGAACGCTGGTAGATGCCGGTACTGCTGCCTTCTCTTTGGTTCCATGTCGATCTATTCTCCTTTCAAGCTTGCTCTGCAGTTTCTAGAACATCATCCACAGACATTATTGTTTCTATTAGATACCCTGCCGCTAACACACAAGGAACGGTGAACACAAGACGTAATAGAGCAAAGCGTAGCCCGATGAAACTGCTTTCAATGATAATCATAGGAATCTTGATGGCTGCCCAGGTTCCCAGGAATATCACCACGTTCGCCACTCGTGCTCCCTTATTCCTTAAGGAAATCGCAAGTGGGAAAGCCGCATATAGAGGTCCGGCTGCGGCGGTCCCGAGAAGGATAGCAAAGCCTGCGCCTCGTAAACCTGCATCCCGCCCCAAATGTGCTTCCACCATCTGACGCGGCACCCAAACATCCAGCAGTCCCATCAATACCATCACCGGCGGGAGAATCAGTAGAACCTCTTTGAGAAAATTTAGCGATTTGGTAACCGAAAGTTCAGCAAGTGAAGGGTTCCAGCAGGACAATATCAGATCTACTACTATGACGGAGAGAAACATCACGTATTTATTCAGGTGGCTAACGATCACAGAAACACCCCCATAAGTAGTCCAATTACGATAGCTGAGATAAAGCTCAGAGTTTGTCGGAGAAGAGTGAATCGCAAACCGAAATAGGATATTTCCATCGGTGCGGAGACAATGCCGACCATCGTCAGTGTGGTGATGAATGTTGCCATAACAGCGGGAGCCGCACCTATCCTGAGCAGCGAACCAGCCAGGGGGAAGGCGATCGGTGCAGGCATGGTGAATATCGAGCCGACCAGCGAAATCATAGCAAAACCCAAAACCCCCTTGGTAGTGAAAAGCTTGGTCAATGCTTCCTGAGGGACCAGCGCAAGCACTAGTCCAACCAATGCAATCATACCCAGCACGCCGGGCACCAATCCTTTTAGTGAACGTCCACAAATGCGAATCGCTTTTACTGTCAGATCGGGATCTCTCCACCAGGAAACCAGCAACGCCAGTGAGGCTACAGACCAAAATATTATTGGCAACATGGTGGCACCTCCCAGCGCCTGCGACAAACAGCAATTATATACATCTATATGTTATTCACAGTAATATGTTATCTATGTAAAGTCAAGATAATAACATAGTTCCTATGTCTTCAAATATGACGCTGAATTGATTCAGTTCAGATTTCCTGTCTCTGATAGGCATTGTCCACTTTAAGGTTTTGGTTTGAGTTTTTTTTATTCCTTGTTGACCCTGTCAACCTAAAGTTGCAATAACCCGTTGAGCGACCTTCTGCACAAAACTTCCAACTTTATTCATATTATTTCTTCCACATGCCATATAAAATGAGCTATAACAAACATAAACAAGACTTGTTTTGTCTTTTATGTTTGTTCGTAATTACTATGCACTTCGAGGAGAAAAACCATGGACGTATCAACAGCAATTATCGAACGCAGGGCTGAGAAAATGTTTGACCCCGAATTTGTAATTAATGACTATCAAGCTACACAGCTTTTAGAAAAAGCCACACTTTCTCCAACAGCATTCAATATTCAGAATTGGCGCATTGTTAGGGTAAAGGATCCTGAATTACGTCAGAAAATCCGTGAATCTGCATGGAATCAGGATAAAGTGACCGATGCTTCTCTTTTATTCGTGCTTTGTGCTGACTTGAATGCCTGGGTAAAAGAACCAGCGCGATATTGGAAAGACGCACCAAAAATGTATCAAGATATGCTGATTCCTGCCATTGATGCCTACTATAGGGACAAGCCACAGGTGCAACGGGACGAAGCAATGCGTTCATGCGGGATGATTGCCATGAGCATCATGCTGTTGGCTCAGGAACAGGGATGGCATTCGTGTCCGATGGACGGATTTGATTTTGATGTTGTAGGCAAGCTGATAAATCTGCCGGAAGATCATGTTGTCAGCTTGATGATAGCAGTGGGCAAACGTACTCAAGAGTCTTTTCAGCGAGTCGGCAAACTGACATTGAGCGAAATATGTTTTGAAGATACTTTTTAAGAGTGGTTCTGCTAAATTCATTTTTAATAAAACTGATGAACTTTTAAAATTTGAGGCGTGTTTTTGTGCGACTCAAGCAACATCGGATTAACGAGGAATTTCTATCATGAGCACTTTAATGCCGGCATTTTTTATCGGGCATGGCAACCCAATGATAACACTGTCTAAAAATACCTATACAGAAGCCTGGGAAGAAATCGGTAAGTTGGTGCCTCGCCCTAAAGCGGTACTTGCTGTCTCAGCTCACTGGTACATCTCTAGTTCAGCTGTAACAATGAGTACCGCTCCAAGCACTATTCATGACTTTGGCGGATTTACGAGAGAGTTGCATGAGGTTCAATATCCTGCTCCAGGCAGTCCTGAACTTGCTCGGCATATAAAAGATCTGCTTTCGCCTAAAGCTGTAGAGCTTGACAACGATTGGGGACTTGATCATGGAACATGGGCAGTATTACGACATCTCTTTCCGAAGGCAGATATTCCGGTAGTCCAACTTAGCATAGACAGAACTAAACCCGCTGAATACCATTATGAGTTGGCAAAGCGTCTTGCGTCGCTCAGAGAAGAAGGGGTGCTTGTTGTCGGCAGTGGCAATATTGTGCATAGTCTTCATGCTTATTCATGGGGGAATAGTGCAGCTCAACCATATGACTGGGCAGTACGATTTGAAAAACAAATTAGGGAATTCATACTTAAAAGCGATGATGCCAGCGTTATTGCATTTGAAAAGCTTGGAAATGACGCTATGCTCTCTGTTCCATCGCCAGATCACTTTTTACCGTTACTTTATATTCTTGGATTGCGTAAGGAAAACGAGGAAGTCAAATTTCCGGTGGAAGGATTTGATGGTGGGTCGATGTCTATGCTTGCAGTGCAGATAGGCTGAGGTTCACGAACATGATGCCTGATGCAAGACATCGGTAGCGCTTAAACAATGGTGTCTATGGAAACGATTAAAACTGATAGTGCCGTTCGACTACATGACATGTCCAGCAGACAGATAGCGAGTATGGTACTAATACTCGGTGCGTTAACAGCTTTTAGCGCCATATCCATTGACATGTATTTGCCTGCTTTCCCCCAAATAGCACGTGATCTTAAAGTATCACTAGGCACAGTGCAGCTTTCCATTGCTGCTTTTTTATTTGGGTCGGCTGCAGGACAGATATTTTACGGACCACTTGCAGATCGCTATGGAAGACGCAGACCGCTACTCTGTGGCTTGGCGCTGTACGTTGTCTCCGCAGTGGGGTGTGCCTCTGTTCATACCGGACAGGGGCTTTTGTTTTGGCGTGTGGTCATGGCGCTTGGTGGTGGTGCCGGCATGGTGATTTCTCGCGCTATAGTACGCGACCTTTACAATACTACTGAAGCAGCAAGAATGTTTTCGCTGCTCATGCTGATAATGGGAGCGGCCCCAATACTTGCGCCTATCGCAGGTGGTCAACTCTTACTGATTACTGGATGGCGTGGTATCTTTGTCTTTCTCGGAATTTTCGGATTAATTTCTCTGATTGCGGCAGCAGTAGGACTCCCCGAATCGCTGCCAAAAGAAAAGCGTGTTCAACATAGTTTTGCCAGAATTAACGCAGTCTATTGGCAACTACTCTGCAACCGACGCTATGTATGTTATTCCATTACACTGGGATGCATTGCAGGAATCAACTTTGCCTACATCTCTGGAGCTCCGCACCTGTTCATAGAGTTGCACGGAGTGTCGCCCCAGCACTTCGGTCTTTATTTTTGCGTAAATGCGTGTGGACTTATTGGTGCATCTCAAGTTAATCGAAAGCTTCTGCGGCATACAAGTGCTGAAAATATTTTAAACGTGGCTCTTACCGTCAATGTGCTATCAGCTCTCCTGCTTACAGCTGCAGTGATAACAGGAATAGGCGGTTTTACAGTTCAGGCACCCCTCATTTTTGTTTGTCTATCTATGACAGGACTTCTGTATCCGAATGTAACGGCACTTACCCTTGCCCCTTTCGACAAGGCTATTGGAAGTGCATCAGCTCTACTCGGAACGATCCAGTATATTCTTGGCGCAAGTGCAGGTGCTTTTGTGGGAATACTCCATAACGGTACTGCAGTGCCAATGGCAGCAACCATGGCTGTCTGCGGAGTTGTGGGATGGTCTGTTGTCGTTGTTTTTCTTCGTCACAACTCCCCGCAAAGTTCAATGTACAGCCCTGGCCTTTAATAAGGCTATGGCGAGGAGGCGCCTCTCTCCGGCAAACCATCCGCACATTCCAGCAGAGTTACTTTGAGCTTTGTTCTGGAAAGTGACTTCATTTCATACCTCAGGGCTCCGAAGTCATTAGATTGATTTAGACTGTCCGATGTTTCAAAGGCCGACAAGACAATTACCGGGATTGTTTAATTCAAGGTGCGCACTTGTTTCAACATTTCAAGTCCATCCATCACCGGCATCATTATGTCGGTGATGATAATATCCGGCTGATGCCTATGGTAGGCTTTCAACCCTTCAGCACCATTTTCTGCAGTTATTAACACGCCTACAATACTGGACAGGAACAGACTGTAAAGTTCCCGTGTCACCTCTTCATCTTCGACATATAACACGGTAAGACGACTCAGTATGTCCAGATTTTTGTTATCAACATCAATGTTTTTTCTTCGTAAAAGCCTAGCTGGAGAGAGCCATTTTTCAAGGACAGCAGCAATTAGCTCTTTTTTGACCGGTTTTGGCACATAGTCGTCCATACCAGCTTCAAGACACTTGTCGCGATCCTCCTTCATGGCATTGGCAGTCATAGCGATAATCGGTACGTCATGACCGAGAACCCCTGAACTTTGAGTGCGGATTATGCCAGTCGCTTCAAAACCGTTCATGTTAGGCATCATGCAATCCATCAGCACCAGATCGTAATCAATCATCGTCAGTGCTTCCACTGCTTGTTGACCATCCGCAACTACGTCAGCGGTGTACCCCAGCGATTTCAGTATATGGAGAGCAACTTTTTGATTGATAAGGTTATCTTCAGCCAAAAGGATACGGGCGGTGGGAATGCTTAAGCCCGCAACGACGCCAGGTTTAACGGCCTGCGCATGAGTAGCAACCACCTGAGAGGCTTTAAAGGCCTCTGCGCTTTGTTTTTCAAACCGGACAGTAAACCAGAAGGTAGAACTTTTCCCCTCTTCACTGACAACACCTATCTCGCCACCCATAAGCTCTGCCAATTGTTTGCAGATGGTCAACCCTAGGCCGGTGCCTCCGTATTTGCGGGTGGTTGAGGCATCTACCTGAGTAAAAGGGGCAAAGATGGCACGAAGGCGGGACGCCGGTATGCCAATGCCGGTGTCACTTATTGCGAACCTGATTATCACAGAGCCGCCTTGATCTGATATGAGTGACGCATTGACAGCAACAGCACCCTGCATAGTGAACTTCAGAGCGTTGCCGAGTAGATTGGTTATAATCTGCCGTACTCTGCCGGGGTCACCTTTCAGAATTAACGGCACACCAGGCTCAATGTTGTAGGTTAGCAGAAGTCCAGCGTCATCAGCTCGATAGGCTAACAACCGATTGGTGTCATCCAGTAGAAGATGCAGATCGAAGTAGGCCCGCTCCAGCTCCAGCTTTCCGGCCTCTATTTTGGAAAAGTCGAGGATTTCGTCGATCAGTATCAGCAGATTTTCACCACTCCTTGAAACAATCTCCGCAAAATCACGCTGCTCCGCGTTCAGATCGGTTTCCAAAAGAAGGTTGGACATACCGACTACCCCATTCATCGGAGTACGGATTTCATGACTCATATTGGAGAGGAACTCCCTTTTAGCGACGTTGGCACGATCAGCCTCCCGCTTTGCTTCCGTGAGCAAAAGATTGGCATTCAGCAGCTCCGCTTGAGACACCTCATTCACTGCGATTTGCCACTCCAACTCGAGATGATGTTTCTGAATCTCTATCTCTTGTAGCTTGCGCTTGGTGATGTCTTCCATGGCAAGAAGGATGATATGTGAGCCAACGTCCTTCCGGTAAATCTGCCTGGCGTTGAGAAGGATCGTTTTCCTGCCGATATTGAGAAAATCATGATCGA
Source organism: uncultured Geobacteraceae bacterium (assembly GCA_903875605.1). Taxonomy (GTDB): domain Bacteria; phylum Desulfobacterota; class Desulfuromonadia; order Geobacterales; family Pseudopelobacteraceae; genus JACRCG01. The sequence goes on from CAIQWT010000009.1 coordinate 13,703, forward strand.
CTTCATAGCCGTTTAACACTGTTTCCTGAGGAAGAATTTCTTCCAGAAGTATCCTCAGTTGAGGTATGTCCCATTGCCGGTTACCGAGGTTATAGATAAAATATCCGATTGTCTTCTCGGGCGACACTTTAAAGATATCGTAGAAGCTCTGGTTGGCTCTGAGAACCTTTAGTTCGGAATCCAGCACTATCATTGGTTCGCGTACGGTTTCCACGATGCTCTCGGCGTATTCCAGGGCCGAGTTGAGTCGATCATTGAGCGATTTGACATCCAGAAGCATCTTTACTCGCGCAAGGATCTCGAAGCGATCAAAAGGTTTGGAAAAAAAATCATCGGCACCGGCCTCGATCGCCTGGATACGTTGATCCCTGCCTGTATGGGAGGTAATTAACACTACAGGGATGTTTCGACAAAGATCATCCGATTTAATAAGGCGACAGACTTCATAGCCATCAATACCTGGCATCATGACGTCCAAAAGACAGATGTCTATCCGCTCCGTTCTGATCTTTTCCAGTGCTTCCAAACCAGTAGCAGCGAACACCACTTCATATCCACGGGGCAGCAATATGGCTGCCAGCAAGTCAAGGTTTTTAGGCTCATTATCTACGCAAAGAAATCTCGAAATGCTACTGATCATAATGTTAGCTCCCCACTCAGCCACTGCGTTATACTGTCTTATTTTTCATTAGGGGCTTGGGCAACATCAGCCATTATGTCCCCTAAGAAACAAATCCTTCATCGAGCTGATCCTACCCGGAAAACCCGAGTCCCAGATTGATGACTGGAATTGCCTGTCTGGCCGAAGGGTGTGTCGCTTTACGTGGCACAAGGCATGTGTCCACAGTGCTGATACGGGATGGAGACCGTTGCTGTCTGGTTTGCAACTTGACTTCTCCGATCCTAAAAAACGCTACTGCAGCGCTCAACTCTTTAGCCTGGCCGAATAGGCCTTCAGATGTTGATGCCATCTCTTCCGATGCAGACGCATTCTGCTGGATAACTTGATCTAACTGCTGGATAGCCCTATTGATCTGCTCAGCTCCTATATCCTGCTCCTTGCTCGAGGCGGTGATCTCTTGTACAAGTTCGGCTGTGCGTTCGATATCTGGCACCAAACGGGTCAGCATATTTCCAGCCTGCTCGGCAATAGAAACGCTGCTGATGGAAAGAGTGGATATCTCACCAGCAGCAAATTGACTCTTTTCAGCCAGCTTACGAACTTCAGATGCAACAACCGAAAAACCCTTGCCGTGCTCCCCGGCACGAGCAGCTTCAATAGCAGCATTTAATGCAAGCAGATTGGTCTGACGAGCGATCTCTTCTATGATGGAGATTTTTGTAGCGATCTTCTGCATAGCGACGACAGTCTCGGAAACGGCTTTGCCCCCTTCGCGGGCGTCTGCGGCACTCTTAACCGCTATTTTTTCAGTTTGAATGGCGTTATCGGTGTTTTGTCGGATACTGGAGGCCATTTCTTCCATGCTGGATGATATCTCTTCAGCGCTGGCGGCCTGATCGGTGGCTCCCTCGGACATCAGTTGGGATGTAGACGAAAGTTCTTGGCTACCAGAGGCAACATTGTCCGACGACACCATAACTTCCCCAACGACGTGCTTCAGCTTCTCAACCATATTCCTGATTGCTACCATCATCTGGCTGGTTTCATCCTTGCCAGTGACATTGACTTCCACCGTCAGATCACCAGCGGCCAACCGATTTGCCACTTTTACCGCATCATTCAACGGGCGTACGATGCCGCGTGTCATCAGAATTGCAGTTACTAAACCTATGAACAGGGCGAAGGCACTTAAAACAACAAGATACAAACGTGCAGAGTTAAAAGCCTTCTGGGCCTCTTGATAGCGATGGTCAGTACTCGTCTCCTGGTATTTTACTATGTTATCAAAGACTTCTTGGACTTTCTGTGTCAGTGGCCCTCCTTCCTTCATCAAAACATCTGTAGCTTCAGCACGCTTGTTGTCCAGAGCAAGCTCCAGTGCCTTGTTATTGGCCTGAGCAGCTGGAACAATTGCCTGTTTGACCCGCTCAATAAGGGCAACTCCATCCGGTGTCTTGTCGAGTTCTGTAAGCTCTCTCATTGCCTCTTTGTACCCAGCTCGTGCCGCCTCCAGTTTTTTCTTTTCTTCCAGTTTGGACTCTTTGCTATCAAGCAATGTAATTGTTCTGGTGACTCTCGAGATGATGTGAATAGCCTCTGCCCCCCGCTGTGCAAGCTTAACCCGTTTATTATTTACTGTTACGATTTGTTCGAGTTTATCGTTCATGGCGTAAAAACTGTTAAGTCCCAGGCCGGTAATTGAAAAAGTTAACAACAGAACAATACCGAACCCGACACCCAATCGTTTGCCTATTTTCATATTTTCAAACATATTGTCCCCTTAAAATGCTTATATCTAATGACAAAAACTACAGGCTTACTTTTTATACACTGCTTGCTAAATACGGCACAGATTTCGGTAAAGAAGTCACAGTTTTACTTCGCCTCCCAGGGCCACTGGAATCAACATCGCACCCATAGTTTTTACGCATAACATTGGATAATATTTGTCAGTGTATAATCGCCTCAAGAGTCATCCGTACTACTTGTTCCATTTCCGGCAAATACGAACGTGCTGTTTCCAGTTCCCCCTCTCTTGCCGATACTTCAATTTTAAAGAGAATATCTCTCAATGCCGGAAAACATAAATTGGCAGCCATACCCTTAGTAGTGTGAGCACAAATACTGATTGATTTTGCATCTTCTCCATTACATAACTCTTTTAGCTGCTCTACATCTTTTGGAATTTCCACCAGCGCTTCTCCCAAAATACTGCTGACAAATTCCTCATCACCATTAAGGTTCTCCAGCAGTTCAGAATAGTTAAACAGCGTACTCGACATTTTACTCTCCATTTTATGTGATGCTTTATGAGAAGTTTCCTGCAGAAGGCAGGTTCAAGCATTCTAGGTTTGTTCTTGCCAGTCCGTCTGAAGGATTGGCTGTGAATTTCACTTGCCTTTGAAACCGCGCCCTGTGGGCGGGGTAATTCACGTTGCGCTTAGTGTGGCAATCTTAGATAAGTAATATTTAATTCTATCAGTTATCTTTTATATAGCAAGACGTGTAGCAAGAAAAAAGGTGGCGTGGAATGTGCCGGAAAACTAATTTTGATGACCCGCAGAATCTTGATCGAGGATGGTGGGAACGGTTACTGAATCTCAAAATGCTACTAATCATACTGGCATCTCACCATTCAGCCACTGCGTTACACGGCCTGAAATCTCATTAGTGTTGAACGGCCGGGGTTGTCGTTGGCAGCTCCGGCGTTTAATAGTGGTTATTATTCCAGTGTGAACAGAAAGCTGGCACCCTCACCGGGTGGACTTTCCGCCCAAATCCGGCCACCATGCCGTTTGATTATTCGTTCCACAGTAGCCAAGCCAATGCCGTGTCCATCAACATTGGCTCCGGGAAGTCGCTGGAAAGGTATGAACAGCTTGTCAGCAAACGACATATCAAAACCCTGTCCGTTGTCCCGGACATAAATAACCGATTTCCCTTCAACCTCCAATGCGCCGACTTCGATAACTATTCCCTCCTGATTGGCGTTATATTTCCAAGCATTACCGATAAGGTTATCAATAACAACTCGCAACAGCTCTTTATCACCTGTAACCATTATAGATTCAGCAATTTTAAATATGATGCTGCTCTCAGGCATAGAATCCTGCAACCCCTTGGACACTTTATGAGCTACCCTGCTCAGATTAAATCTTTCACTACACATATCCACCTGCGCAAAACGAGAAAAATTGAGTAGAGTATCAATAAGTCGGTTCATGCGCAGAGCACTTTTTTGTATTTTATCGAGGTATTCCTTGCACTCATCGCCAAGAGTTTCTCTGGTTTTTTCCTGAACCAGGTACAGATAACCGTTAATAGCGGTCAGCGGACCGCGCAGGTCATGAGAAACGCTGTAATTAAAGGCCTTCAGCTCACCGTTAGCAGTCACCAGCTTGTCATTAAGCGATTTAACATGCAAAAGCATTTTTATCCTGGCTAATACTTCAGCACCGTCGAATGGTTTAGAAATAAAATCATCGGCGCCGGCTTCGATGCCCCTGATTCGGTTTTCTCTGTCTGCAAGTGAGGTAATCATGACAATCGGAATGTTCCGATGTAGATCATCTGCTTTGATTCGAGAGCAGACCTCAAAACCATCCATGCCTGGCATCATCACGTCCAGAAGACAGATGTCAATTCGCTCATGCTGGATCTTCTCAAGCGCCTCAAGCCCATTTGCGGCAGTAACGACATCATATCCCCGTGGAATCAGAATTGCCTGTAACAGACTGATATTTTGATGTTCGTCATCCACGCAGAGTATTCTTGGAATATGTTTGTTCATAATGCCACCTCAACATTCAGCCAACTCTTAAGTAGGATGGGCAGTTCGCGAGTATCAATAGGCTTTGAGAGGTAAGCGTAAAATCCGGCTGCCATTAATTTTCCACGATCACCCTCCATAGCAAAAGAGGTTAGAGCAATAATCTTAAGTCCGCTGGTTTCAGGAGATTCCTTTAGGAGATGACCAGCGGTTATTCCGTCAATACCGGGCATCTGAATGTCCATAAAGATCAAATCAGGCTTCAAAGTCCGAGCCAGTGCTACCCCTTCAAACCCATTAGTGGCAACGGTCACCTCATACTCGTGAAAAGTCAAAATATCTTTCAGCAGTGTACAGTTGAATTCATTATCTTCAACTATCAGTATCTTAAATGCCATTTTAATTTTCTCCCAAGATCAGGATTCTTTAGGTAAATATGGTAGGTGGTTCGTGGTTATCTCTAATGCAATGGGAATGGTAAAACTGAAGCTGCTCCCAATACCCAGCTCACTTTCCACCCAAACAGTACCGCCATGCAATTCCACCAACTGGCGGGTTAGAGCCAAGCCAAGTCCAGTACCCTCGTGAACCTTTGTATATACCGATTCCAACTGAGTGAATGTTTTGAAGAGTTTGGGGATGTCTTCTTCACTGATTCCCATGCCGGAATCAACTATTGAGATTTTAAAAAATCCCCCCTCTTTTACAACATTTACGCATACAGCCCCCCCAGCTGGAGTAAATTTGACTGCATTTGAGAGCAGATTGTACAAAATCTGCTTCATCTTTCTCTCGTCAGCAATAATGCGTACTTCCGTTCGTGGAAAAGAATTTATATCGAGTTTCAACTTGCCCTTATGAGCCTTTTCTCTGAGCATAATCAGAGAGGCATCAAGTAGCTCCCGCAGTGAGAATTCACTCCGTTCGAGCACCATTTTACCTGATTCAACCTTGGAGAGATCAAGGATGTCGTTTATTAACGAGAGAAGGTGTCTCCCGCTGGTAAGTATGTTATTTACATATTCCTGCTGTTTTAGATTTATCTCGCCAAACAGCTAGTCTTGCAGCACCTCGGAAAAGCCGATAACAGAATTGAGTGGAGTGCGCAGTTCGTGGCTCATGTTGGCCAGAAAATCGGATTTTGCAAGATTGGTTTTTTCCGCCACGCCCTTTGCACTCTCCAACTCGATATTTTTCTCGTGCAGCACCTGATCAAGACGTTTGCGCTCCGTAACGTCACGAGCGGCGGCAAACACTCCCTGCAATTTCCTGTCACGGTCATAAAATGTAGTCGCGTTGAAAGATACCACCGTTTCTTTTCCGTCTCTGGCTCGTGCGGTAAGTTCATAGTTGGTAACTTTCTTTTCGCTCAACACCTTTTTAATAATAGATTCGGCCAGATCAGAATCTGTGAAGTAGTTTTTGAACGGCGCACCAATAAGCTCATCGCGAGTGCAACCGGTAAGCACCTCCATCTGTTTATTTACGTCGGCGATTATACTGGCTGTATCGGTTGTCATTATGGCGTCGATGTTACATTCAAAAAGTGAGCGGGTATAAAACTGATGGTCGCGCAGACGCTGACTCAGTTGTACCCGCTCAGCTTCAATTTCTTTGCGCGCAGTATTGTCTGTGCCGATCAAGAGGTATCCGATTATAGCTTCCTGCTCATCACGCAGCGCAGTGACTGACACAACCGCTGGAAAGCGACTGCCATCCTTGCGAATATAGGTCAATTCATAAATATCCTCGATACCGCGGGAAGCCTTGAACACCAGCGCATCGAAGCCAGGCGCGATTGATGTTTCGAGTTCGATACTCAATGCTTCGGCCCGTGCTATTACCTCCTGCGGATCGGAAATATCGGCTGGAGTGATCGTATTCATCACCTCAGCAGCCGTGTAGCCAAGCATTCTTTCTGCACCTACGTTGAATATTTGAATGACACCGCTTGCATCGGTGGCGATACTTGAGAAGTTGGCACTATTGAAAATTGCACTCTGCAGAGCACCAGCCTTGAGCAGCGCTTTCTCCATCTCTTTGCGCACAGTATTGTCTGTGCCGATCAAGAGGTATCC
>CAIQWT010000010.1 GCA_903875605.1 uncultured Geobacteraceae bacterium
AACGGTGCTTTAGTCGTTGGGGATTATGTTTTTGCGCCTCGAACGACTACCAGTGGAATATTAAATCCTTCAACTTCTGGAACCTACAATTTTACAATATCAACGAGCAACGACCCAACTCCGGTGTCTGTGCCAGTGACGATAAAGGTTGTTCTCTAAAAACTAGCAAACACCGGTTATAAACCTACACAATCGACAATATAAGATAAACCAACGACAATTACACAGAATGTTCCAACAAATTACAGCACCGGTTCAGCGGGGAAAGCCCCCACTGAACCGGTGTGCATTTCAAGTTATAGGAAGCAATTGCTTGCTGTCCCCACATTGACCCCTAACAGGTTGAAACTGATTGAAATAGACTGGACTTAACTGGACTAACTACTGACGGAATGCTTGCTAACTAATTGATATAGTGGTGTAATATGAATATTATTAAAAAGCATTCAAATTTTCGAATCTCGTTTCCCGCTCCATTTAACTATATAGAATCACAAGTGATTCTGAACTATTTGCCCCGACCTTCACCAAAGCTTTCACTAAGAAAGTTCAAATTGAAGCTCGGGGCTTCGTTTTGCAATGAATAATTGGACGGTTGCAGCGGAATTGACGGCGGAAAGTTGAAGCCGTTTTGATATTCCATCATTGTTGCGGATTGTTTCATCTTTGGCTGTGCGAAGTAGCTACTCTATGTAATCCATTTACCAACCCTCCCCACAAGAAATATAGCTTCCGTGTTGCATAAAAGATGTTTTGTTTCAACTCAGATAATGTGGCTCTTTCTGCGGCGGATTCAAATTTGAAGTGCAACTTTTGTAAGTGAATTTAAGTGGTGAGCAGCGTTACTATCAGCGCCACTTTAACTACCAAGTAAAAGGTGCACAGATGAGGCAATATAATCAGATCACCAACGGGCAAAGATACCAGATACATGGGTCAAAGCAATCGGGATTAAATCAGACCCAGAGTGCTCTTAATGATGAGGTGGAACCTTACCTGATGTTTCTACGGGCTTTTGCGGAGCTGAACTTAGTTGTAAATAGCTTGTAAAATTTGATATTTAAGTGACATTTATTTATATAATGATTGATATGTGGTTGTCAGGCATCTGCCCCGATTTGACATACTCACATACCGTGTTAGCATTGAAGCATCAGCAAATAATCAAAACAATGTGCACGGCCGGGTCGACGACCCTGCCAGGAGAAGCAAAATGGAGGTGACCCACGTTTGTCGTTATGTATTTACGCCACACAAACCATCGGCATTAAAGTTTCCAGGAAGAAAATAAAAGTCTGCATAGGAGTGGCAGATTTAACCTGTAATATTAAAAAAAATAATGATCGACATAAGGAGCAAATTTTGAAAACTATCAATCTTTTTATATCTTGTGTGTTGGTTTTGACCCTATTCGCACCATTTAATGCACGCTCTGAAGAAAGTAAACAAGTCCCCCTAAATTCTCTATTAGGAAAATATGAAGGTCGCATGCAAGTACATAACGCTTGGCAGCAAGAAAATGATTATCAGACTGAGATCATATCTGTTGATAAGTCTGCAAATACTATCTCATTAGTAGCCAGATGCCCGAAATGTCCAACAAGAGAATGGAAAAGAAATAATTGCGCCATTACTGAAGCACAAACCGAGATAAAATTTACCTGTAAGACACAGTTCGGTAATGAAGACTATATTATAAATGGTGAACACTTGAAAGCAACAGGTTTTGGTGCCAAGAGCCCATATACTATTAATGCGAGGAAAGTTATTAAGTAAGCTATACGGATTCGTCACTGTCTCTAATTTACGAAAACGTATGCTGACAAGATCTGAGGTAGTGCTGAGAAAAGTGGATACAATAAGATTAAACAAATAGCATTAGTTGCTAAGATGCCCTTTGACCCAACCCGTCAGAGTGCCTTTTGCATTTCCGGCTACCAGATCTGATCAATTGCATAAACCGGGCACAACACGGTGGTCTGTTTGTACGCTGATAAGCAATCCATAATGATAACGGCTAAAATTACTTAACACTGCGGACACTTTTAGCTTGAATGTGTAGCTGGTAGTGTAATAAAGTCCTGCCTTACTTAAACTATTCTATCCAATTAGACCCATATATGGTAGTGAAGCCATGAAGAAAAAGTTTCATTTTTCTAAATCGCTGTTGTTCGACGCTCACCGTCTGCTTTTTGGCAGGTGCGATAACGTCGCTCATGCGATCCAGGCGTTTTCATCCGTCGAGCTTAAAGCGGTCCACAGAGCCGCCGTAAAAGCTACCCATCCAGACCTGAACCATGTACTCCATAATGAGTTGCTCAACGCAAACTTTCGAAAGGTTACCGAAGCATATAGCCTGCTCAACGACTTCCTCCAGGCGCGTGACTCGGTGCAAGTTTCCGCCGAACATTTTAACGAGCAGATAAGCAAGCATAAATCCCCTCAATGGGCGCCTAAGCCCCATACCTACAGACCTTCTGCAACACGAATATACCGCGAACGCGAATTCATCTACAAAAAACCGAAAGAACAAAGCCACCGGTACTACGATGGCCTGATGCCGACCATCGCATTGAAAACCGGCTTGTTCCTTTACTACCGGGGCATGATATCCTATGAGCAGATGATCGAGGCACTGGTCTGGCAGCGTAAAATGCGGCCGCCGATCGGTGAGCTTGCGGTGCAGTGGAACTGGATACACAATTCGTTTATTGAAATCGTCCTGAAGGATGTCGCCCGCGGCGGTCAGTTTGGCGAACGTGCGGTCAGCATGGGACTGCTGAAAGAATCACAGGTGAAGGTGCTGCTGCGCCACCAACTCTTCATGCAAAAACCAGTCGGACATTATTTTGTAACCAACAAGATACTAACCAGTGAAGAAATAAAGGAAAGCTTGCTGATAATGAGTATCCACAACAAGTTCTTCGCGGAAGAGCGACAAGCACGGGAGCAAAAAATGCTGGAGTTCAATGAGCGACAGAGCAAATAAGTAGAGAATTTCTCAACTTCACCCACACGTTACAAAGACACTTTGACCTAACATGGCACAGTGGCTGTTCCTGACCCTGTTGAAAGAGACGTCAGTATTTGCACCCTCAACCCCACGCTCTGGTAAGTAGCTATCAGCCGTTCCGACAGATTTTCAGCCGAAACTTGTCAGGTCCGTAGATTGACAATTGAGACAAGCACTTGATTCCACTTACAGAAAAAACTGAATATAGGTTTCAACAAGTGCCTGGTATTTCAGGCCGCTGTCATCATCAGATTCTGTCTTTTTCGGGACTTTGGTGTCAAAATGGTCGGTAGAAGAACCGTCACCACGAACCTATCAACTCATCGAGAGAGATCCCGGTTTTAAAATGATAATCAATCAGTCTGTTACCGCTAAGTGTATTGCGTATTATCGGTTCCACCGTAAGTCCTCAGCAAGACTCGGTAACTATTGGAGGAAAAGCAATGAACAACATTCACTCGGGATCAAACTTTGATGATTTTTTAAAAGAGGAAGGCTAACTAGCTGATGCAGAGGCAACGGCAATCAAAAGGGTTGTGGCATAAACGGATTAAACAGCAAATGAACTTGAATCAGATGAAACAGTAGAACTATAACCCGGTAAATTTTTAAAATAGGCTTTCTGATTTTGTTCATGACAACAAATGCAAGTCAGTCAGCCTCCTAGTAAATAAAAAGTCAAGCCAATGAGTTTATCCCATTTATAGGAGAGTTCTTAGCCTTTTATGTTAGGGCGAGGAAGATAGAGTGCAAAAATTGTGGCGACAGCCGTTATCAATGCTGCCAGTAGATACGCTCCGGAAAAATGGCCAGTCGTTTTTCCTATTACACCGGCCACTGTTGGGCCGAAAGTCTGTCCGGCTGCAAAAAATATAGTAACGGTAGAAAAGGCGGAGGCAGCACGACTCAACCCCATATAATCACCCACTGCAGCGGCCATTATGGCCGGAATGGAAAAGACTGCTGATCCAAAAAGTATAATGGAAATAATCATCCACTGACTGTCCGGCCTAAGTCCAGCGAATAGATATGCGCAACTTTGTACTGCAAACGCCAGAGCTAACCCGTATTTTCTGCCAATACGGTCTGATAGGACACCAAAAACCAACCCAGAAAACAGACTGAAAAAACCGACCCATGACCAATACATTCCGGCCTTAACCTCGCTAAAACCATATTCTCTGACTAATGTTGTAACAATAAAAGTGCCATAGATCATAAACGTTGAACCAAAGGCCAGATAAAGAAATCCCAGACGAGACAGAAGCCAACCATCACCAATATGCTCATGAGGAATCATCTGATCAAATTTAGGCACTTGCGCTTGACCTATAGGCTCCAATCCCACATCTGATGGCTGGTTCCGTACTAACCATGCTGCTAGAATCGTTACACACAATGTAATCAGGCCCATAAGTTGCCAGCCAACTCGCCAGCCATCTGCTCCAAAACTGTGGTTGAGATAAGGTGCAGCAAACCCAGCTAGAACAATAGCGGCACCCATCCCTCCAATCATCAACCCCGCAGCCTTACCCCTCTCGTCGCTGCGGAACCAATAACTGGCAAGTGCAAAGGTGGGGATATTTGCAAAACCACTTCCTATTCCTACTATGAAATAGATGGTTAGCGGCAAATAGAAACCATAGCTAACACTCATACCAAACATCGCCACTGTGATTAGGGCGAGTCCACCTGCGATTACAAATCGCGGTTTGAAACGTTTGATCAGTCGGGGGACTATAATAACCGACAATAGATAACCACAAAAATTACCTGTGCCAATAAATCCCATTTTGTCATAAGGGAGATTAAGACCGATCTGCATGGATGGGAGCAGCATAGTGTATGAATAGCGGGCTAAACCAAGGCAGGCAAAAATTGTAAGGAAGCCGACTCCAACGATGATCCAGCCATAGTGAAGTTTAGATGGTAAGTGATGTTTTTTTACATCAAAGTCACGTTCATCGGTATTCATCGCAGTAAAAATCCTTTTGGAAATAGCTTTGGATGTTCCTATGTTGTTCTTTACTTAATCTAGCAAAAGAATCAACTTAATTAGTTTTGGGTCAGAGCTTTCCGATTATTTGATTAACACGCTTCTATGCGTATAAATGCTACATCTGGGCGGCAAAAAGACCGTCTACGGCCCGTGACACAAACAAGGGGTTACAGCTATTAACTGTAACCCCTTGATTGTTATGGTGTGCCTGGAGCGATTCGAACGCCAGACCTACGGTTTCGTAGATATTCACGCTAAATAGCTTAATTGTAATAATTATTTGACTACTGGAGGCGCTTTCAGTAGGGAATAAAAACAATCAAATGATGAGTCCATTAAGTAGGAAAATCTGATATGCCCTTGTGAAAGGCACTTTCATCGTAAAGCTGTTGGTGGTCATTGCTGATATCACTAATGATAATCAGAACCGCCTCGATATCCGCTGTTCGCACGTGCACATGTCGTTCACTGTTGCAAAGGTTGTTGCAGTGCAGTACTGGATCTTTTTTTACTTGTCAGGACGGTTCTGGTTCTGCAATACAAGGTTCTTCTTTATTCTGCTCGCACATTTCACCTTCAAACTCTTCATCATCTTGATACGCTTCCGATCTTCTACCCAAAGCCGCAATCACTCTGCCACTGATCAGTCCGCCAACGGCGGCCAGTACAATAGTCATCAGTATCCCGGTCAGCTGTGCCCCGAAATTAATGCCGCTAACTACGAACAGGGCGGTAATCCCTCCGAGGAGTCCCGGCAGGCCGTGTAGATAAAGCACGCCGCAGGTATCAACTTTTTTGGTAAAATCCGTCAAGCGTGATTGAATAATTGCAAATCCAAAAGTGGAGACAATGCCGGCCATAATCCCTATCGCAAAAGCGGCGCCGGGAACGGACAGGTCACAGGTTGAGCCGATGGCCACACCACCGGCCAGAGTCGCATTGGCGATATCCGCCGCCGATATTTTGCCCCTTAACTTAACAGAGGCAAAATAAGTGGCAATCGTTGATCCGCACAGTGCCAGTATAACATTGACGGCTGTCCGCGGCACGTCCTCCGGGGCAACCAGAGCCGCACAGAAACTGGGCCAAAATACCCACAACACCATACTTCCAAGTAAAGAATACCGGTCACTGGTATCATCGCACTCTATCGGGATATCGTATTCGTTCAGTGTAGTCATCGTAGCCGCCACTCCCAAACCGAAGATGGCGCCAAAGGCGTGAATTACTATTGATCCGCCGGTATCGACCACTTTGCCGGTAACCAGGCCTAATCCGCCTTTGAGAACAATCCATTCGTTCAAAGCATAAAACGGGACAAATAGGAGACCCAGCAGCATATACTGTCCCATTTTCAGCCGTCCCAGTACTGCGCCTGCGCAAATCAACAGACTTGCAGCGGCAAATTCCGCTAGTATCAACTTGTCAATAAGCCCTTCCGAGCTGCCGATGCCGTAAAAGGTCTCTTTCAGGAAATATATAGGGATTGAGACGCTTACAAGCAGATAGGTTGCTGTCAGCGCGGATCGACCGTACTTCTTGACGAAGACCATTAGGAAGCCGAAGCCCACTAGCAGCATGGCCATGATATGGATGGCGCGCTCGTATTTTTGGACGTCGCTCAGTGCCGCCAGTGTCGTACCTGGAGTTTCGGCAGCACCGACCGTTCCGCATACAGCAAACATCAATAGGGCAAATAAAAGAATATTTTTTAAGCAGAATGTCATGATGGCTCCCATGGATTTGACTCCGCGACTTCGCGGCAGCCCTCAAATTGTGCACACGGCAGAGACAAACAACGTCTGTGCTTAAATACATAGCATGTATGCCATTAATTTGGGCTGTTGGCAAATCTTTTAGCGGATGGGGGTCTCATTGACGTATTGCAAGAAAAATTCGTAATTCAACTTGATTTTAATACTTTTAAAATTATCTTTGCCCGCTCCGACCAGAGTTTTTTGTATAGCCGGAAAAAGAGACTGTTGAAAACACGTTGGAAAGGATCGAATTATTCCCAAGGTAATATGGTCTTTCAGTAGGGAAAAATGAAATTGCCTATTCAAATCAGTTCCGTCGCCAGTTACAGTCGCGGTTCAGTGAGTAATATCTACCTTCTTCCCTCCAACCACTTCTCCAATTTTGCCAGTAGATCTTCCAGAATCAGCGGTTTGGGAAGGTGATCATCCATCCCGGCGGCGATGCACTTTTCAACATCCTGCTTCATGACGTTTCCGGTGAGCGCAATTACCGGGATGTCATGGCGACGCACGACTGAGGAGGGATCACGGATGGCAGCGGTGACTTCATAGCCGCTCATATCCGGCATCATACAATCCATCAGCACTAATACGTAGTCGTTTGATTCAAGCGCTTGCAATGCCGCTTTGCCATCACCGGCCACATCAACCTGATAGCCATAGTTCCTCAGTAGCTTAGGCAGTGTTTTCTTCGCTCTCGGGTCATCCTCCACCAACAGGATTCGAATCGAGGTGGAAACCTCCCCTATTAATAGAGGGGCCAGAAGATGCCTTTGAGACAGCAGGGTAAAAGCAGGGTGTTGATCCGCCTGCTTGTTCATCACCACGGTAAACCAGAAGGTTGACCCTCTCCCTTCCACACTCTCTACTCCGATACTCCCCCCCATCAATTCTGCCAACTGCTTACAGATGGCCAGTCCCAGACCAGTGCCGCCATACGTGCGGGTAGTAGAACTGTCGGCCTGGGTGAATGGTTCAAAGATATGTTCCAGCTTGTCAGCAGGAATGCCAATTCCGCTGTCACGCACCAGAAAACGGAGGGTGGCGGTCTGTTCATCTTCGGCGTCTTTGCGGATTTGAAGGGTAACACTTCCTTTGCGGGTAAATTTGATGGCGTTGCTGACCAGGTTGGTGATGATCTGCCGCAGTCTGGTTGCGTCACCTTTTAATGTCGTTGGCACATCGTTATCTATGGACGAAGTAAGGTTGACTCCCTCTTCGCGGGCTGAAAGTTCCAGGAGAGTTATGGTGGAAGAAATCAGCGGGCATAGTTCAAGATCGAATTGCTCAAGCTCTATCTTTCCCGTCTCAACTTTGGATAGGTCGAGGATATTGTTTAAGATCTGTACCAGTTCGATTCCGGCGCTTTTGGCATCTTCAGCATATTTGCGCTGTTCCTCTGTCAGGTCAGTATGTAGAAGCAGTTGGATCATGCCGATGACGCCGTTCATCGGGGTGCGGATTTCGTGGCTCATGATGGCCAGAAACTGACTCTTGGCAATGTTTCCGGCTTCGGCTGCTGCTTTGGATAGGCGCAACTCCTCTTCCCACTGCTTGCGCTCGGTAATATCGAAGGATGCCCCCAGAACGCCAATAGCATTGCCCAGATTGTCTTTTAGTGGAACCTTGCTTGTGTTAAACCACGCCGTCCGCCCATCAGACTGATACTGTGTTTCAATAATGTTCAGTAGAGCTTCACCGCTGTCAATGATATGCCGATCAGTATCTCGATAGTGGGATGCTTCCGTTTCCGCCCATGGCATATCATAATCTGATTTACCCACTATCTTATCTGGGTTCATAAGCCCAGCAGCTTCGGAAAAGGACTTATTGCATCCCAGGTAAAGCAATTCGGCATTCTTCCAGAAAACAACCCCTGGGAAATGCTCCATGATGTTTTGCAGTAACTGAGAGCTGTTTCTGCTCTGTTCCTCGCTATATTTCAGCAGGTTCTGGCTTGTTTCGAGTTCACCTATATGCTCACGCAACATCTCTTCAGTCGTCAGAAGCTCATCATGTTTATCCTGAAGCCTATCCTTTAACACCAGCAGGGATTCTTCCGCCAATTTGCGTTCCATAATTTCCTGACGCAGATCAACCGTACGCTGTTTGACGATCTCTTCCAACCCTAATTTATGAGTCTTCAGCTCTATCATCAGTTTTGCAAGATAGGCCAGCATAAGACTGAATAATAGCCCCAACATCACTTTTATCGTAAGCCAGAGCGGCGCGCCCCATCCAATATTCGGAGCTACACTCAATATCCATTTCCCGTTGGGTAGATCTATGGAATGCTCAATCGGATCTCGCAGAGCTGTGGATGAGGTTGCAGCGATTATCTGTTTTTTGCCTGTGTCCGGGTGCATACGATAGAGTTCGTACTGAAGACCTCGATCCCCCAACTGCATGATATTGGCCTCTTCAATAAAATCGGAAAGACGTATCAGAACTACCGTGAATCCCCAAAAAGCGGAGTTACCCTTAGCGTCATCCAGAAACACCGGCAAGCGACCAACAACGCCCGATCCGCCCTGTAGCAAATCAAAAGGTCCGGCAATGGTAAGTTTGCCGGTATCTTTGGCTATAAAGGCTTCTTTTGTTCGTACCGGATCTTTGAGTTGATCGAGACCGATGAGTTTTTCATTCCCTTTTAGAGGTACAACCTGAGTGACAATTCCGTTTGGCGATAGTTGCAGGTTCGATACTCCAGGATACTGGTCAAGCATCGTCCGACCAATTACGTAGAAGTCCGGGACGGATCCTTTCCCCTGTCGGACAAGGGCAGCCAGGGAATTTGTTGCGGAAAGGGCACGTTCAATGAGGACCTGAAGGTGGTGCGCTTTATTGCCTAACGTATCGGAAACTTCAGAGCGGTACACCTTGAGACGATACTGCTCCAATCGCCAGATAAGGGTTGTTGATATAACCGCCGAGACTAGAAAGATTATTAAGATCAGGGCGATTGTTCGTCGAGTGTTCATTGCTCCACATTCTCCTTAATCATAAGACAATCCAGGTGCGAGTCCGGAATGATAGTTGAATTAGCGTCGACTACCCTCGAATTAAATTTTTCGCCATTTGATCGATATAAAGCATATTTTACGAGGGAAATATTGTCTGAT
>CAIQWT010000011.1 GCA_903875605.1 uncultured Geobacteraceae bacterium
CAACGCCGCTCGTAACATCTTGGCCGCCGGACTGGCGGTGTCAGCCCTTGGAGAATCTGTAAGCCCTGGTGTCACATGCTGACATCAGGCACGACTCAGCGAATTGGGAATCCAACGACTTTAGTCGTGGGAGCAGTCAACATGAGCCACCACTATTGAAACTGTTGCGGCAGGCGACAATATATGTCAGAATTTAATACTGGTGCAGCGGGGTGCTGCCGCCTTAAAGGGTTGAGAGGTTAATTGCCATGAAACACCGGATTGTACTACTTACCAGCCTATTATTTCTAGGCCTGACTGTTACGTCTCATGCCGCGCAGCAGGTAAACGTGGGGCTTAATGATGTCATAGCCACCATTGAAAAATCTTTCAAGGCAGGCATCAACGGCCAGGCACCAGTGAGCGACTTCACTGCTGATTTTTTTCAGCGCACACTGCTGCCAAAGGATGGGCGGGAATTGCGCGGGGATGGAGTGGTTTCGGTAAAGTTGGCAACAGCCGGATCACCGTTGATGTTTAGATTTCAATATTACCGCCCTTATCAACAGGAAATAATCAGTGACGGCAATTCTCTCTGGATTTACCACCCTGAAAACAGGGAGGTTATTCTGAGTGACGTCAGCTCGGCTTATAATCGACCGGGCTTCAATCCTGATCGCGACAGTGCGGTTAATTTCCTGCAGGGGCTCGGGCGCATCTCAAAGGACTTCCGGATCAATTTTGCAGGCGGAAGAAACGATCCCGCCGGTAATTACGTGTTGGAGCTCACCCCGCGTCGCGCCATGCTTAATACCAGGCGCATCCTTATAGTAGTCAGTCGGGACTGTGTCCTTTCCTATGTGACCGGCGCCACTCCTCTGGTAAACGGCCCGCCACCAACAAAGCCAAGGGTTCTGCCGCCTGCACCCCGGACACCCTTTGCCACTCCGGCGCCATTTGCAGCCATGCCGGCCTTTGGTGGCACTTCGGACCCGTTCCCGCTCCTTTCAACCACGATGGAAGATCTGGATGGCAACAGTACAACTATGGAGTTTGCCGGCATTAAAACGAATACCCGCCTTGCTGATTCTGACTTCTCATTCATGATTCCGCCAGGAATCCAGGTTGTTAAACCATCCGAACGCAATCAACCCCGCTAAAAATGGAGTGTCAATGTTGAAATTCTGTCCCGCATTATGCCTTTCCATGCTGCTTTTCGCACTCCCGCTGTCCGCTGCCTCAACACCAGCAGCTCTTAAAGATGTCGTCTCTGCTCTGGAAAAAGGATATGCCGGACTGCAGGATGTACAGGCCGACTTTTCCCAGAAAACAACAATAACTGCCGTCAACAGAGAACAGAAAGGGAGCGGCGAAGTGTTGCTGAAACGCCCCGCTTCGGCAACCGCTATGTTTCGTTTCAATTATACCAAGCCGAAACAGCAGATTATTTCCAACGGCAAACAGGTCTGGTTTTATACACCGGATAACAAACAGGTCATCGTCAACAGTGTTGCCGCAATGTTCGCTGGTGGTAATTCCATTGCCCTGTCTTATCTTACCGGCCTAGGCCACGTTTCACGTGACTTTGACATCACCTTTGCATCTGAGGCACGGGACAAAAACGGTAATTACCAGCTTGAACTGACTCCGAAAAAACCGAGCGCTGTTCTGGCCAGACTCCAGCTCACGGTGTCATCTGAAGCGGTTGAACAGCTTCAGGCTTCCGGGGAAGTCAAAAATGTTTTCCCGGTTGTGGCCTCGACCGTCCAAGACGCCGGTGGAAATCGCACCCGGATTGACTACAGCAGAACCAAAGTCAACAAAGGACTCGATAACGGAAAATTCAACTTCAAGATCCCGGAAGGTGTTGAAGTTATAAAACCATAAAAGACATAATTCAGCGCTTTGGCACTGAGGCACCAAGTATTTTAGCAAGTCAGCCTTGGTTTACTCTTTACCCCAGAGTTTAAAATTATCAGGAGGAGTTTATGCCGTCATTTGACATTGTATCAAAAGTAGACATGCAGGAGGTCGATAATGCTGTGAATCAGGCGATCAAGGAAATCGGCCAGCGTTATGACTTTAAAGGATCCAAAAGCCAGATCACGCCAGAGAAAGATTCCGTGAAGATTCTGGCGGATGATGATTACAAACTAAAAGCGGTCGTAGATGTTCTGCAATCCAAGTTCATGAAGCGTAATATCTCTATTAAAGCGCTCCAGTACGGAAAAGTCGAACAGGCTTCAGGTGGTATGGTGCGTCAGATTATCACTGTCCAGCAGGGGATATCCAAGGAAAAAGCTAAAGACATCATCACTGCTATAAAAGAGAGTAAGCTTAAAGTTCAGGCTCAGATCCAGGATGATCAGGTGCGGGTGATCGGCAAGAATCGGGACGACCTGCAGGATGCTATTCAGCTCCTGAAGGGTAAAGACCTGGACGTAGAGATGCAGTTCACTAATTTTAGAGAGTAGGAATGAGGGATATTTTGAGCGAAATCGTAAAGCAGAAAGTAAGCATGGTCAGCCTTGGCTGCCCGAAAAACCTTGTGGATGCCGAAGTGATGCTGGGTGTGCTCTCGAAGCAGGATTACGAGATAACAATGGACGAGAAGGATGCCGATGTCATTATCGTTAATACCTGTTCTTTCATAAAAGAGGCCAAACAGGAAAGTATCGACGCCATACTCGATCTGGCAGAACGGAAACATGACGGCCGATGTCATACCCTGATCGTTTCCGGCTGTCTCCCGCAGCGTTACCAGGAAGAACTGGCAGCGGAATTACCAGAGGTTGACATCTTCATCGGCACCGGGGACTATCCGCGTATTGCAGAGATTCTCGCCGAAAAGAGCGGTACTGAAGGTCAGCTGCGTTATATCGGCGATCCCGACTTTATCTATGACGAAACTTTGCCGCGTCTTAACTCATCTCCAGCCTGGTTTTCATACCTAAAAATAGGTGAAGGCTGCTCTAATGCCTGTTCATACTGCATCATTCCCACGCTGCGCGGAGCCTACCGTTCCCGGCCGATTGATGCTCTGGTTGCCGAGGCAGAGCGACTGGTCGCCCGTGGAGTAAAGGAAATCAACGTCATATCGCAGGATATTACCCGCTATGGCAGTGACATTAATGATGAGACCACACTGGAATCTCTCGTCAAAAGGCTCGCCCTGATTGATGGTTTACGCTGGATAAGACTTCTCTACGCATACCCTGACGGTATTACTGACTCACTTATCGCTCTCATTCGCGATGAGCCGAAGGTTTGCAAGTATCTGGACATTCCGATTCAGCACATCTCCGATCCGGTATTGAAAGCAATGAAACGCCGGAGCAGCGAACAGCAGATCCGCGATCTGATAATCAAATTACGAAACGAAATCCCAGGCATTGCCCTCCGGACCTCACTGATCGTCGGTTTTCCGGGAGAAACGCTTGAGGACTTTACCACACTGACACATTTTGTTGAACAGACCCGCTTCGATCGTCTCGGGGTATTCTGCTACTCAAGAGAAGAGGGTACACCGGCGGCAGAAATGCCTGAGCAGATATCGGAACGCGTTAAGCGGGAACGCTACCGCAAATTAATGCGGACACAGGCGCGGCTTTCCTTCCGTCACAACCGCACTTTGATCGGGACAACCGAACAGGTTATTGTTGAGGGTTTTAGTGAAGAGACCGAATTGCTGCTGAAAGGGAGATCATCCCGTCAGGCACCGGACATCGATGGACAGGTTTATATCACCTCTGGGACGGCAGACATCGGCGATATTGTCACCCTCAAAATCACCGACTCCTCAGATTATGATCTGATCGGCGAAATGGTGGAGTAGAAAGCTCCCATGAAACTTAATGCAAAACTGATCATCATCATGCTCTCCATGCTCGTTCTGGCGATGCTGACTCTTTTTCTTCTTAACCAGTTCGCTCAGGACGCACTGGTAAACGAAATTCAGGAGAGTTCGCAGGAGATATCCAAGGCGATTCAGATGAGCATAGAGGATCTAACCTCTAACGCCGAAACATCACGACTTACCGATTATCTGACTAAAGCCCGCGAAAAGGGCATTAACGAAATTAACATCATCAACACGGAAGGAGAGATTATTGACTCCTCCGATCCGGAAAAAATCGGTAAAAAACGTGAGCTTAAAAAACTGGAGAAGGGGGTTCATGCGGTACCGCGACCGATCGGTGGCGCCGTTCTCTCCCAGAAGCCTTATGAAGTGGTGGTGCCCGTTATTGTTGGAGATGAGCAGTTGGGCTTTGTCCAGATCAACATGCTTCTGGATAATATTCGTGACATCCAACGGGCTAATTTTATACGCCGGCTTTTCGCAACCGGCATGGTTTTTACTGTCGGCATCGCCCTGACCATCTTTCTTGCCCGCCGCTACACAACTCCGATTAAAAATTTGGTAGAGGACTTCAAGCGGGTTTCTGCAGGTGACCTGTCAGTGACCATTCCGGTGGAAAGTGACGACGAAATCGGAGAGATGGCTGAAGGCTTCAATAACATGGTCGAAAAACTGCGTGAGCGTGAGGCGCTAGAAAAGCGTCTCTATGAGGCAGAACACCTCTCACGGGTCGGCCAACTGGCGTCCGGGATAGCTCATGAAATACGGAATCCACTCAATTATATCAGCCTCGCGATTGATCATCTCAAGACTGAGATGCTTCCCCTCTGTGGCGATAAATGTTCCGAGCTTGAAGAGTTGGCTGGAAATATTAAGGAAGAGGTGCGCCGCGCAAATTATATGGTGGTAAACTTCATGAACTATGGCAGGCCGCTTAAACTACGCCGGACCCGCGTAGTGTATCGAGAACTGCTTGCCAAAGTACTACCGGTGCTGCAGACACGATTAACCGAGCAGCATATTATCGTCGACCAGCAGATTCCGGCTGATCTGCCGCCACTTTGGATTGACGGAGAACTGTTCAGGAACTGCATCCTTAACTTTGTCTCTAACGCATCCCAGGCAATGCCTGACGGCGGTACTATTATTCTGGGGGCCCATCTCGAAGAAGGTTGTGTGAGATTGGCCTTTAGCGACCAGGGGAGCGGCATATCGCCTGAAGACCTCAGTAAAATTTTCCAGCCCTATTTCACCACCAAGGATGTCGGTATTGGCCTGGGACTCGCCATAACCGAGCGGATTATCAAGGAACATGGTGGCGTAATTGAGGTCGAAAGCCAGGTCGGTATAGGCACCACATTTAGCGTTTCTTTGCCACTGCCTCCAACGGAAACCTAAAAGGATTGAGGAACATATGAAAACCAAGGGCAGCATACTGATAGTTGATGATGAGAAGGGGCAACGGGACATTCTCAATCTGATCCTGAAAAAAGAAAATTACGATGTTGTTGATGTTCCGGGTGTTCGTGAAGCGTTGGAACAGCTTGAAAAGCGCGAGTTTGATCTAATCATGACGGACCTCCAGATGCAGGGGCAGAGCGGACTTGATCTACTGGAAAAGGTCCTGGCTGATGATCCGCAGCAATGTATCATCATGATGACGGCCCACGGCTCGGTAGATTCGGCAGTTGAGGCGATGCGTAAAGGTGCCTTTGATTACCTTGAAAAACCGTTGGAGCGAGACAATCTCGTATTGACACTGCTGAGAGCCTTCGAGCGCATTGGCCTGGTCCGTGAGAACCGTGTACTACAGAAAAGAATCGACTCCATCGCAACGATACCTAATATGCAGGGTGAACATCCCAAGATGAAGGAAGTTTTCCGGGTTATCGCCAAAATTGCCCCTTCAAATTCGACCGTCCTGATCGTAGGCGAATCGGGAACCGGTAAAGAGCTTATTTCCCGCGCAATCCACGATGGAAGTCCACGCCGCGACAAACCGTTTATCGCCATCAACTGTGCTGCTATTCCTGAAACGCTGATCGAAAGCGAACTTTTCGGTCACGAAAAAGGAAGCTTTACCGGCGCAGATGCCCGCGAGATAGGTATCTTCGAAGCGGCTAATGGCGGCACGGTGTTTCTTGATGAAATAGGCGAAATGAATGTCGCCATGCAGGCAAAGTTGCTGCGGGCCATTCAGGAAAAGGAGATCCGCCGGGTTGGTGGCAAGGTTAATATTGCTCTGGATGTTCGCTTGGTGTCAGCCACCAACAAAGAGCTGGAGCTGGAGATTAAAAAGGGGACTTTTCGTGAGGATCTGTTCTACCGACTGAACGTTATCAGAGTCAATCTTCCACCTCTGCGTGAGCGGGGGAGTGATATCAAAACTCTGGCTGAGTTTTTTCTGGAAAAGTACAGCAAGGCAGCCGGAATAACGATGGATGGAATCTCCAAGCAGACAATGAAGCTGCTTTTGAACTACAGTTGGCCCGGCAATGTCCGCCAATTGGAGTCGGTGATAGAGCGCTCAATCCTGATGGCTGAGAGCAACTATATCGAACCGGACGACCTTCCAAGTGAAATTTCCGTCTGTGGCTCATTGACGGGCGGAATCAATATTGATCTTCCAGCAGAGGGGATCGATTTCGAGGCGCTTGAAAAGGGACTGATAGTTAAGGCGATGGAACGGGCAGAAGGGGTCATCGGCAAAGCCGCACCGCTTTTGGGGATGAGCTATAAAACTCTGCAGTACCGGCTGGAAAAGTTCGAGATAGACCGCCCGGATAAAAAAACCAGGTAGAGAATTTAGACATACTCACCTTCAGGAATGACGGGTGTATGTCCATAAGCCTCTCTCTTAAAATGGATAGCCTAGTCCGACAAACACAGCCGGCCCTTCTTTACCAACCCCTAAATCAACCCTGCCGACAATATTCGGGCGCACAATAGCTCGAAATCCGATGCCGGGGTTAAACTCAAAGTTGGATACATTTGCCTTATTCAGGGATTCCATCACTGCACCGAGGTCGATAAAAGGTGCAATTTCCCAATCTGCCGTCACCCCGAATACCTCCCAGCGGAAAAGCCGGATGCGCTCTTCGAGATTACAAAGCATAAAACTGTTGTCAATAAATCTATTACGCCCGTAACCACGCAGACTGGATTCGCCGCCAAGGATGCTCTGTTCCAGAAACGGAACATCGGCACCTAGCGTCTGGTTATACATTAAACGGAACACGCTGATATACCTGGCATTATCCAGCGGAATAAACCCTTTTGCCTCAACTTCGTAATGCCGGTAATCTCCTGCACCGCCCAGGGATTTGACCGTAGGCTCGAAGGAAATCCTGGTATAGCCGCCAAAGGTTGGTGTGTCCCGACTATCAAGCGTACTGTATGAAAAGGAAAGACGTAGAGCATGAGTTGAAAATCCGTTTATTCCCGGCACTGTTGCTAAAGAAAATTTGTCTTTAATATCAGACAGAGTTTTGAATGCTCCCGGCCTGATGTCAACGCTACGAAAACGATCGCCGAGAGTGATCTGAAAACGCCGCCCGATTTGATAACCGGCGGAAACATTATAGCCAAGCTCGTCATTGGCATAATTTGTTTCCATCTGCTGCGGACTCTTGGCGTTAAACCCGAAGAAGCGTGATGAACCGTCGGCAAGTTTGAAGAAAAACCCGTTCAGCTCCAACTTACTGCCGAGCTGCGAAGTGTCTCTTATGCGAAGCTCGTAATCGTGGTTCACTCTACCTGACTGAGAGAGATTGATTTCAACATTCCTTTCGGAAGTTGGATAAAAGGCGCCATACAGTGAAGTAGTAACGCCAAAGGCGTTGTTGTAGGTCACCTGTGGAGCAAGAAGTGTGGTAACTTCGTCACGACTGTTGTGAGCAAGAAAAGCGGTCAAGACTCCGCTCGTTACCCCCTCATTGGGACTTGTAGCGATAACCGGTAATGGAATAGTTACCAGCTTGATCCTGTCTTCTGCGGGATTGCATGTGGGGGGGAGGAACAGGTCTTCCCGCGGGATATGGCTGGTGCATCCGACAATCAGCAGCAAGCTTACATAGAGTATGATTCGAATGTGCCGCACCGGACTGAATAGTATTAGGATCGTCTGCATGGATGGTTCTTTTAGCATTCAGTACCGGCACTGTCAATTATCTTGCTGACGACCCTTTTTTTGCGTACTATTTGGCACCGTCATCTTATTGACCGGTTGATTTTATCATTGGAGTTGATACCGTGAGTATTACAGAAAAAGTTATAAAAATTGCACAGGATGCCCGCCAAGCTTCACTTGTCATGGCTCGTCTTTCGACTACCGTCAAAAATGATATGCTGCTGAAAATGGCCGCTGCCCTGGAAAATGCCACAACGGAACTGATTATCGAGAATGGTAAAGACCTCGAAGCCGGGCAGCAAAAAGGGCTCTCCTCAGCCATGCTCGACAGGTTGATGCTGAATGAAGATCGCATCAGCGGCGTGGCAGATGCCCTGCGCGAGATTGCCGCTCTACCAGATCCGGTAGGCGAGGTAACCAAAATGTGGAAACGCCCCAATGAATTGATGGTCGGCAAAATGCGCATTCCGCTCGGCACCATCGGCATTATCTATGAGTCGCGTCCAAATGTTACTGCAGATGCCGCAGCCCTCTGCCTTAAAGCCGGAAATGCCGTTGTTCTGCGCGGCGGTTCTGAAGCGATAAATTCCAATCTCGCTATTGCTGTAGTTTTGCAGAGCGTACTAAGAGAAATGAATATTCCTGAGGCAGCTCTGTCGCTGATTCCGTTCATCGAACGTGAAGGTGTCCTGGAGATGCTTAAACAGGAGGAGGCTATCGACCTGATCATCCCACGAGGCGGTGAAAGTCTGATCCGCTTTGTCGTTGAAAACTCGCGCATTCCGGTTATTAAGCATTACAAGGGCGTCTGTCATATTTTCGTCGATCAATCAGCTGATTTTGATAAAGCGGAGCAGATAATCATAAACAGTAAAACTCAGCGGCCCGGTGTGTGCAACTCTCTCGAAACGCTCCTGATCCACAAGGATGTCGCTGCTGAATTCATTCCGAGAATAGCAGCCACCCTGTCTGCTCTGGGTGTCGAACTGCGCGGTAACCATGAGTTTTGCAACTATGCTCCAATTGCAAAACCTGCCACGGAAGACGACTGGCATGCTGAATATCTGGAGCTTATACTCGCCTGCCGGGTCGTCGACGACATTGATGCCGCTATAGCTCACATCAACCGCTACTGCTCACTGCACACCGAATCGATCATCACCAGCGACTACAGCCGCGCCCAACGCTTTATCCGCGAAGTCAATTCATCCTGTGTGATGGTCAACGCTTCGACCCGCTTTGCTGACGGCGGCCAACTTGGCCTTGGCGCCGAAATCGGCATCTCCACCACAAAACTCCACTCGTTTGGCCCAATGGGACTTGAGGATCTGACGACTACCAAGTTCATTGTTTATGGGGATGGGCAGATCAGGGAATAAGCGGATTTCTCTGCCGATGAGCTTTTTGCCGGGCACGTTGCGTTCAATTCGTAGCACTCAAATGGAGGTCTGAATGATTGAGTTCAAAGTTAACCAAAAAACATGTATAAAATGTGGTCAGTGTTCCTCAGATTGTCCAGCACAGATAATCACGATGGAAGATGGATGCCCTTCCGTTACACAAGAAAATGAAGCAAATTGTTACAAATGCCAGCATTGCCTGGCCATCTGCCCAACGGCTTCTATTTCGATACTTGGATATGACCCGGTAAATAGTTTATCGTTAAAAGACAAATTGCCGGATTCCTCTCAGATGGAACTCCTTATAAAAGGTCGCAGAGCTGTCAGAAAGTACAAGCCTGAAAATCTTGAACCGAATGTCATGATGAAGCTTATTGAAGTGGCTTGTTATGCTCCTACTGGAAGAAATGCCAGACAAGTTCGATTTACTGTGGTTGACAATAGAGCAAGGCTGATTGAGATTAGAGATGAGATGATGGCAAAGCTTGTAAAAATATCCAGTGCAAACGGGTTCCCGGCAGGAATGGAATTTTTCACCAATTATGTTAACCAGTGGGAAGAAGCAGGAACAGACTTTATCTTCCGGGGTGCTCCGCACTTTTTGGTTGTTTCTGCACCGAAGAATATCGTTACGCCTGTTGAAGATTGCTTGATAGCCTTGACCACCTTTGAGCTGTACGCTCAAACCCTCGGCATTGCTACGGTCTGGGATGGATTGGCTAAATTTGTTATATGTGAAATGCTGCCTGAGTTCAAAATTCGGCTGGGTATTCCTGAAGACCATGTCGTCGGATATGCAATGGCTTTCGGAAAACCAGCTGTGTATTATTCCCGAACAACACAACACGAACCTGCCGGAGTACATATTGTAAATTAGCCGGCATAATGGAGTATCAGTAGGTAGGTGCTGAGTTAACTATTCAGGTCCGGATTGCGACACTATTAAAGCACTATTTGCATGGACACGCGCAGTAACGACTGTAGAGCCAACAATATAACCCATACGCTATAAAATTGAGGAAGATTAAAAAAGAAAAGCTCGCAAATCTCGAAGAGATATGGAGCTTATTCTTTGCTGATTGGTGCCGAAGACTGGACTCGAACCAGCACACCCTT
This sequence comes from uncultured Geobacteraceae bacterium, assembly GCA_903875605.1. Taxonomy (GTDB): domain Bacteria; phylum Desulfobacterota; class Desulfuromonadia; order Geobacterales; family Pseudopelobacteraceae; genus JACRCG01. Next base: position 10,484 of record CAIQWT010000011.1, read on the forward strand.
GCGAGCACAAGAACCTGAATCTTGCGTGTCTACCAATTCCACCACTTCGGCAAGTGAGTTGCTTTCATAACATCTCCATTTTCATATTACAAGCACAAAAAGACGCCAATTATGAAAACCATTCACCGTTAGTCGTGGAAGCTGTTAATATTTTCATTTCGTACCTTGAGGCTAACTGATGCAATCCTGCCGCACCGCATTGATATATTCTCCTCTTTTCGGTAATTTCAATTACGGGGATGATCACCCGTTTAAACTCCAGCGCAACCGCCTTGCATTTGATCTTTTGGACGCATATGGACTGCTGGAACTTCCGAATATGCAGATCCGCGACTGCCAGCCGGCGTCTGATGAACTGCTGCTTTCGTTTCATGACTCTGATTATATCGCACGCTTGAAGGAATTCAGCTCTTCAGAGGAACCCCGGGCAGATTTCATGTATGGACTTGGAGATGCAGAGTGCCCGGTTTTCAAGGGGCTTTATGAGTGTGCTGCACTAGGCGTCGGAGCAACATTTGAAGCCGTACGCCTGGTCGAAGAAAAAACCGTTGATATCGCTTTTAATCTGACAGGTGGGTGGCATCATGCTCACCGCGCCAAAGCGTCAGGTTTCTCGTACCTTAATGATGCCGTAGTCGCTATTAATTGGTTGGTAGCCCGTGGTCGACGTGTACTCTACCTGGATATTGATGCCCACCACGGAGATGGTGTTCAGGAGGCTTATTACGATACTGATCAGGTACTTACAATATCACTTCATGAAAGTGGCATTTATTTTTATCCTGGCACCGGATTTGAGGACGAAGCGGGGGAAGGTCGGGGAAAAGGGTATTCCGTAAATGTTCCTCTACTGGCCCACACTGACGATGCTATCTTTATGAAAGCATTTGATGAGGTGGCCTACCCTCTGATTGCCGCCTTCAATCCTGATATTATTATCACCCAGATCGGCGCTGACACCTTCCGAACCGATCCTCTAACAAATCTGGAGATTACTACCCACAGCTACGGCGAAATACTTTCAAAAATAAAGCGGCTCAAGATCCCCTGGGTAGCGTTGGGAGGGGGGGGGTATGATCTTTTGAACACCGCCCGCGCGTGGACACTGGCCTGGTCAATTATGAATAGTGTTGAACTTAACCCACGCCTGCCGCCTGCTTTTATTGACAAAATAGTACCATTAGGCTACCAGAACCGGGTTCTTCTGGATGCAATGCACTGGGCAGATGAGGGGGAACGCGAGCTGGCTCTTGCAGCTGTCGAGAAAAGCATCGCCCGTATTAAAAAAACTATTTTCCCTGGTATAATTGGAAGCTATGGCGCTCCTTCCTAATAATAGCCAGCTGCTCGACGCTGCCGGTAGACCTCTTTCCTCCATTATGGCAATCAACCGTTTGGATGTGACTGAAAAGGAGCGCATCTATTCCTGCCTGCTGCCGCAACGACTGCGCGATGTTCTGGGATTGGTCGACAACTCTTTCTGCAACTCCGCCGGAGAACGCTTAATCAAAATCATCGCACCTGAAGGTCTGCCTTTGGTAAGAATTGAAGCACGTTCCAGGCCGGACAGCGATGTAATAGTTTTTTTTCTGGAACTGTCCGACACCCAGTTTCACCAGATGGAACTCAGCTTCTGTATCATCAGAGACCCGAATGCAGCACGCTATGCTGTCGATGTTGATGAAAACGGTGAGAATAACTGGTTTGCATCCCATGGACGGCGTAATGTCCCTGAAGAGTTGCGCGCCATGCGAGCCGGCCTGTTTCCTAACCAGACGCATCACGGATTACAGCTATTTGTCACATTTTTTCCGTTGCTGGAGCGCTTTACCGATGCACTCGGTCTACAGATGATCGTAGCCGAACCACTCACCTACGACAATGCTATACGCTACGAAAAATACGGATTTGATTATCTACGCGGTAAAAGGCTGATGATGGAGATAGACCGCGAGTTTCAACCAGGCGGGAAACTTTTTACTAGACTGGATGGGTCTAACCCCTTTAGGATGCCAGGATTGGAGCGTACTGTAATCGGCAGAAGCTGGGCGATTCATGACGGCATAATGGATGAACCGTGGGACGAAGTGCAGATATACCGGATGATCGACGTTCATGCCGGACTAAACACGTTCCCCGGAAGAGAGGAAGAGAAAAGATGACCCAAGAACAGATGCAGTTGACACCATTGGCCGGCATCAGATATTTCACCCCTCAGGACGACTACCAGTTAAACGGCAGAGATGGTCTGGTAGCTATTTTGTGGTGTGGCAAACCACCTATCCCGCTCCTCGATGAAGATTTTGCTGCGCTTGAAGCAGGCAGCACTCCAGATTATGACATGGTCGGCCGCGGTATTTACCAGACTTTGCGCCTTAATCCGGACTGTAGCGGAGCCGCCGACTATGCCGAAGTATTGAAAGAGGCATATCCGCATATTATCTCTGATCTCGGTGGGCAGATTATAATGCTCGAAGCCAAGGAGGTTGACACCCCTTACCTGGATCGCAAAATTAATTTTCTCAAGATTATGGCACTTGTTGACCCTGAAAATGCCGGCCTGCCATTGGAAATAGCCAGAGTTTACGTAGACAAGGGTTCGCGGCTGTCTAGCATGCATCATGCCGTTACCTGCTGGTACGCTGCTGAAAAACACCTTAAAATCGCTTACGGCCTTAATTCTACCGATCGTCACACTGCGTATGAGTATGGCGAGGCCTTATATATGCTGGGTCGCTACGACCAGGCGGCTGAAATATGGAGTGACATAATTACACTGCTGGAACCCGCCGAACGGGCGCAGGTTGAAGCGCGTATTGCGGCGATACTGGCAGGCAGGATTCCGACTGTACCGCCGCTCGACTACCTCACAGCCCTATCGATTGCAGTAGAGCAGCATCACAACGGCTTCAATGACGACGCTGCCGCAATTATAAAAGACGTGCTGTCGGACGCTGTATTTGCAGAGCAGTTTCCTGTGAATGAAGTTTACTATCTGCTTGGAACCTGCTATCAGGAGATTGGTCTTATGGCAGAAGCAGCAGAAGCTTTCAAGAGGAGTTGACAATGTTCGATTTCAGTACGGCAGACTGGATTTTTTGCGGATTTATCCTGTTGGTTATCTTTTTATGCGTTGCTATCAGCGATATGCGCAAGTCTAATAATCCATAGAAAAAACGGGAACTACGTGGAAGATAGCGATATCCAAAATGAGCAGGAATTGCGACGTCCCCTGGGGATGACGCTGCTAGGTGGCCTGTACCTGTTTTTCTTCATGCTGACAGTCTCCAGCTACGGCCAACCAATCCCGTTTTTTGGGTCAATTTACCTTGGCAGAACGTCTGATGCATTGGTGTTTGTCGACAGCCTGGTCTGTCTCTATCTGTTTCTCGGGCTCATGAAGCGCCAAAACATGACGTGGTATCTGCTGCTCGCTTATAACGCCTTTGAAGTGGCAAACACACTGACAAATCTGCTGGCCATAACCCCGGCAGACCTGGAAATGATCGTAGGCAAACAGATTGACTCCGCAGGACTGCTTACCAGTAATATCAGCGTAATAGTCGCTATTTTACTGCTTTCCGGATTTATTTTCCGCCAGCAAAGCTCTTTTACTAACCGCTCTAAATATCTGTTTTAATTTTCATCGGCATGGGAATCTGCTATCAACAAATCATTTTTTATGCTTGCTAAATCGGCTCAGACACGATCCATGAGTATCATTTTTATTTCCCCAGGCCATCTTATCCGCTATAATAAGTCTCTATGAGAAGAATACTATTAATTGATGATGATCCCGCCTTTACCCGTTTTCTGGCGGCGTATATAGCAGACAATTTTCCGTTGCTAAAGGTGGATATCTGTAACAATCCGATGGCAGCGCTCCACTCCATTAAAGTCGGCAGCTACGACCTGATGCTGATAGATCTGGAAATGCCGGCCATGGATGGACTTAAACTGCTAAGATTTGCAGTAAGTGCCGGAATGGATAAAAATCGCATCGTCATCCTTTCGGGAAGGGATGCAGACTTTTTGCATGATATCTGTCCGATGGGCACCTGCCTGGCTGTACTTAATAAATTTGAAGCGCGCCAAAAAAGTGTGCTGGACATGGTATTCAATTCGCTCAACCGTAAAGCCGAGGCAGCCTGACCTGTCATGACCGACCTGCTGAAAACAGCCTCCGTCCTTATTTTGATTATCGTCCTCCTGCGTCGCAAGGTGTCAATGTCGGCTGTTATGCCGATCGGCGCCGTGATGTTGGGGCTTATCTACATGACCCCGCCTCTCCAGTTCATCAAAGCTGCCACTGCTGCTGTTTTTTCCCCTAAATCCATAGAGATGACCCTGACCCTGATGCTGACAATGGTGATGGAAAATATACTGCGCACCACCGGTATGCTCAAACGCATGGTCAGTTCGCTATCAACAGCAGTTCCTGACCGGCGCTTTGTCATGGCCGCCATGCCTGCCATGATCGGCATGCTGCCCTCACCAGGAGGAGCGGTGTTTTCTGCGCCTATGGTTAATGAAGCTGCCGGCGACGCCAATATTTCGGCAGAGCAGAAGGCGTTCATCAACTACTGGTATCGCCACATCTGGGAATATGTCTCTCCTCTGTATCCAGGTATAATTCTGGCCACCGGTATCACCGGCCTTTCAACCCAGACGCTGTTTATAGTCAACCTTCCTTTTGCCCTGTCCGTTATCATCTGGGGGGTAATATTCTGTTTTAGAGGTATCGACAAGCAGGAAACTGCACCCTCTTCAACTAACCGAAAGATGGAATTACTGACCTTTATTGCCTTGATCTCACCTATTATGCTGGCGCTGCTGCTGGTAGTCTTATTCCGGGTCAACGCCGCACTGTCTTTGGGCGGGGCTGTTTTTTCACTCTATATATTCCATCGCTATACACCCGCTATGATTATAAAAAATCTACTCGAAAGCGTTTCCGGCAGAGCACTTTTTTTGGTAATCGGCATAATGATATTTCAGGAAGTGCTGCGCACTACGGGTGCCCTGGCCGGCATTTCTTCTTTTTTCACATTGTCACACATGCCGGTTCATCTACTGCTGTTTTTAATACCGTTTATTGCCGGAATTATGACCGGACTGACGGTCGGTTATATAGGCATAACCTTCCCTCTGCTGCTGCCTTTGATGGGGGGGGCACACCCCTCGCCTGAGCTTGTGGCTCTGGCGTTCGGTTCCGGCTTTGCCGGCGTGATGCTCTCTCCGGTTCATCTATGTTATGTACTGACGTGCGAATATTTTCAGGCAGACATTGCCAAGGTTTATCACCGCCTGTTTCTGCCATCCGCTTGCGTCATGGCAGCAGTACTGATTCCACTGTATGTCTGGTGAACGAAATTACTCTATTGTTACGAGGAGGATTAAAACATGAAGAAAATCGGTGTTGTATTGTCCGGGTGTGGTGTATATGACGGCAGTGAAATCCATGAAGCGGTACTTACCCTGCTGGCAATCGATCGCCATGGGTGTGAGGCCATTTGTATGGCACCCGCTGCCGATTTTTCCGTTACAAATCACCTGAATTCGCAGGAAACCGGTGAAAAACGCAATATACTGGTTGAATCGGCTCGAATTGCCCGTGGTAATATTCGCGATATATCAGAAGTCACCGCTGCAGATATCGATGCCATTATGTTACCTGGCGGCTTTGGAGCAGCAAAAAATCTATGCGACTTTGCTCTGAAGGGCGCAGCAGCGGACGTCAATCCCGATGTTGCCCGACTGCTGAAAGAGATGGTCGCAGCCAGCAAGCCTATCGGTGCCGTCTGTATTGCGCCGGTACTGTTAGCGGCAGTACTTGGTAAAGAATATTCGGCCAAAGTGACCATCGGCAACGATGCCGGCACAGCCGCAGAAATTAAAAAAACAGGGGCACGTCATGAGGAATGCCCGGTGACCGGATTGGTCGTTGATATACCGAATAAATTGGTAACATCGCCGGCCTATATGCTGGCCAGTCGCATCTCCGAAGTAGCCGACGGTATCGACATTTGTGTGAAGGAAGTGGTAAGACTGCTGTAAATGTACATTTCAGCATCTGTTTAATTCGGGGCGAACTCTGCTTTGCCCTTATTTTTCAAGGACACATCTGATGAAAATACTCCTGTTCAGCCTTTTCACCGCCATAACCGCTTTTACTTACTGGTTACGCCACATCAACCTGCAACATCTCAAGCAGCACGGAGACACCGTCCCGATGGGTTTTGAAAACGCCATTGACGTAGAAAAGCTGCAGCGCAGTTCCGCCTATACCTTTGATTCAAGTCGCCTCGGACTTTGGGATTCGCTACTCGACAATGTCCTGCTTATCTTTTTCCTGTTTGGTGGACTGATAGCTGTATACGATCGTAATGTTGTCAGCATAGGCGCTTCAACTACTGTCTCAGCTATCCTGTTCTTTCTTCTACTAACCTGGGTTTCAACTCTGCTCGGCATCCCTTTTGATTTGTACGGCACCTTCCGCATCGAGGCCCGCTATGGCTTCAACACCACTACACCGCGCATCTGGTTGACTGATTTCTTCAAATCGCAGATCATAGGCACAATCCTGCTGACGTTTCTGATAACAGTTATTTTTCAGTTGATTCAGTGGAGTTATCTGAACTGGTGGCTCTGGGTCTGGGGTTTTATGGCACTATTCAGCCTGTTTATGATGTTTATCTCCCCGTATGTTATTGAACCGTTGTTCAATAAATATGAGCCCGTAACCGAGGAGGGGCTCGAGGACGACATCAGGATAATGATGGAGAAAGCCGGATTAAAGGTCGGCAAGGTGCTGCAGATGGATGCGTCGAAGCGCAGCAGACACTCTAACGCCTATTTTACCGGAATTGGTAGAGTTAAGCGGATAGTGCTGTATGACACCCTGATAAAACAGATGAGTCACGCAGAGATTGTTGCAATACTTGCACACGAAATCGGGCACTGGAAAAAGGGGCACATCTGGAAACGGTTATTATGGGCAGAGAGCATGGCGCTGGCCGGTTCATGGATCAGCTTTAAACTGCTTGCCTGGCCGGGTCTGCCCAGTTTGCTGGGGTTACCGGCTGACATCTCGCTGCCGGCTAAAATGGTAGTACTTGGTTTTGTAGCTTCTCTTGCTCTATTCCCGCTGGGGCCGTTCTCTGCCTGGCGCTCGCGTTGTCATGAGCGGGAGGCAGATGATTTTGCCTCAGAGCTTACAGGCAGACCCGGAGATCTTGCCGCCGCTCTTGTAAAAATGTCGGCAGAGAATCTCTCCAATCTCTTTCCGCACCCGCTTTACGCCGGATTCTATTTCTCGCATCCTCCGACAGTAGCGCGGGTAAACTGGCTGAGAAGCTTGCCTGGCAATACGACAGCCGCATGAACAACTCTACTGCCACAATTCTTGCTGTTGACGATGACGCTACCTCGTTGCTTGTCCTCGGAGGCTTCCTGAAGCGTTTTGGTTTTGAAGTTGTCACAGCTTCAGGAGGAGTGCAGGCTCTCGAACTTCTCGTTCAGCAGGAATTTGATCTTCTTATTTCAGATCTTCGTATGCCGGTTATGGATGGTATTTCGCTGCTTAAGGAAATGCGCCGGCGTGACATTAACATACCATTTATTGTCATGACCGCCTGCGGCAGTGTTGAAAGTGCTGTTGCTGCAATGCACCAGGGAGCTTGCGATTACCTTGAGAAGCCATTCAACCCGGACTCTCTCCAGCTGACAGTACAGAGGGCCGTTGATTTTCACCGTGCGGTTTCCGAAAACCTGCAGATAAAAGCATATTTGTTGGAACGATTTACCTTCCAGAACATCATAACTGTTAATACCGCAATGAAAAAAATGCTTGAGATGGCGAATAAAGTATGTGCCTCTCAACATACGACCGTTGCAATTTACGGCGAAAGCGGCACGGGTAAAGAGGTCTTGGCGCGGGCCATCCACTTCGCCAGCATCGGTATGCCGACCGGATTCGTGGCAGTTAACTGCGCCGCCATACCGGAACATCTTATGGAAAGCGAGATGTTTGGCCATGTGAAAGGCTCATTTACCGGCGCTGATAGAGATCGGGAGGGTAAATTCAGTCAGGCCAGAAACGGCACCCTGCTGCTGGACGAGGTTGGAGATTTACCGCTTCCCCTTCAGAGCAAACTACTGCGCGTCCTGCAGGAGCGCACTTTTGAAAAGATTGGTGGCAGTGACCTTATCCCGCTGTCCTGCCGGATTATTGTCGCGACCAATGCAAACCTGGCCCAGCGTGTGGAAGCCGGCTTATTCCGTGAAGATCTGTATCACCGCATCAACGTATTCCCCCTGCAGATCCCGCCGCTACGAGAAAGAAAGCAGGATATCAGGCAGATTTGCGAACATGTTTACTCAGAATTACAGCAGCATCTGGGCAAACCCTTGCCAGGGATTTCTCTGAAAGCAATGGATGCGATTCTCAACTACGACTGGCCGGGCAATGTCCGCGAGCTACGCAACCGCCTCGAGCGGGCGGCAATTCTCACTTCGTGCGATCTGGTCGGCCCTGAACATCTCGGCCTCCTTAATGAACTACCACAGATTGGTAAACCAGAAAATACGGATCTCCTTTCTGCGACCTATACCCTGAAGATGCCGACACAAAATCTGTCACTTGCTGCCCTGACCAGCCAAATTCTTGTCCAGACACTTGAGCGCTGCCGAGGAAACAAATCCAGGGCTGCCCAACTGCTAAAAATCGATCGAAAGATGTTTTACCGGAACTAATCCCTGCCAACCTGTACCATCAATCCCCATACTGTACCGTATTAGTACATTAATTTTCCAATCCCGTTATCTAAGCGCCTAATATGCCGGCTTTTTGAATTTGGCATTAAGAATGCTTTATCTGTATCCAACCTTCACCCAATTGTTCCAAATAAGTACACATTTAAAAGGAGTTTTTTAAGTATGAAAAAAACGGCCAGGTTTTCTCTCGGCGTCCGCCTATCGCTGGTTCAGGCGCTGCTTATATTTGCAGTCATGGGTATTTTTACAGAGTCATTAACGCTGTACATTTCAAAACGGCTGGAAAAACGGACAGAGCAGGAACTCTCACAGCAGGCGGACTTACTGATAAACTCCATGTCGATGTACCATGCCGCTCTGGCCGACAGTGCAGGGAAAATATGCTCGGTTTTCAGCACTTATTTTCCCGGAGAATACAAGGTAAATCCCTCAAAAACTGTTGTTATAGGAGATAAGGCGACACCGTTAATTACTTCCGGAGCGACAGAACTAAACCTGAATAGTGAGATAGTCGACCGATTCGCAAAAGTTACCGGTGCTGTCAGTACCGTTTTTGTCCGTTCTGGAGATGATTTCATCCGGATCAGTACTTCACTTAAAAAGGAAGATGGCACCCGTGCTATCGGCACCGCCCTGGACAGGGCGCATCCAGCCTATCAGGGGCTGCTCAAAGGAGAGGAGTTTACCGGCAAAGCGGCACTTTTCGGCAAGGATTACATTACTAAATATCAGCCGGTAAAAGATCAAAAAGGTAAGGTTATTGCAGCTCTATTTATCGGTGTGGATTTTACGGACGGCCTCAAGACCCTTAAAGAAAAGATCCGGACTATAAAAATAGCCCGCTCTGGTTATATCTACGCTCTTGATGCAAAAGAGGGGAAAGACGCCGGCAAACTGCAGATTCACCCGGCTAAAGAAGGGACCAACATTGTTGATGCCAAAGACACAGATGGGCACGAATTTATCAGGGAAATGCTCAAACTGAAAAACGGCATCATCCGCTACAACTGGATCAACAAGGAGCTTGGCGAGACCGCACCAAGAGAAAAATCGGTCGCATTCCGGTATCTTAAGGAATGGAACTGGGTTATCTGTGTTGGCGCGTCCCTTGATGAACTTAATACGGAAGCAGGAATACTGCGCAATGTTATGAGAGTCTCAACATTGCTGGTCGTTGCTATTCTTGTGCTGGTGTTCATGTTAATCGTGCGCCGCTGGGTAACAAAACCATTACAGCAGGCCGTGGCGGAGACCGAACTTATGGCATCCGGTGATTTCCGTGATATCTGCCTTGACGACGTTGGAAATCAGCCAAAATCTCCTGACGAGGTGGTACAACTTTTTCAGGGGATTCAACATATGGCATGTTCGCTTAAAGCTTTGCTTGTTAAAATAGACAGTGCCTCCCATGAAGTCTCCGCGGCGGCTAACCAGGTACACAGCACCGCTGAACGCATAGCGACCGGCTCTGAAGAGGTCGCGGCACAGGCTGCCACAGTAGCCACTGCAGGTGAGGAGATGTCAGCAACATCCGGCGACATAGCCCGGAACTGTCAATACGCTGTGGAGGCTGTAGAACAGGCAACAAAAACAGCAAAAACCGGTTTTGATGTCGTGCAGTATACAATTAACGGCATCAAGTTCCGTGGCACAAAAACAAAAGAAAACGCTGGAATAGTTGCATCTCTCGGGGCGCGCTCTGACCAGATCGGCGAAATTGTATCAACCATTGAGGACATCGCCGACCAGACCAATCTTCTGGCGTTGAACGCGGCAATTGAAGCAGCGCGTGCGGGAGATCAGGGGCGTGGTTTTGCCGTGGTCGCCGATGAAGTACGAGCCCTTGCAGAGCGTACAACTCTAGCAACCAAAGAGATCAGCGGGATGATCAAGGCTATTCAGAATGAGACCAGGCAAGCCATCGTATCTATGGAAGAAGGCGTCAAGGGAACTGAACGCGGTGCTGTTGAGGCAGCCCAACTGGAAACATCGCTGAGCGAAATCCTTGAACAGATCAGTACGGTAGCCATGCAGGTCAATCAGATAGCGACCGCCGCCGAAGAGCAGACAGCAACGACCAGCGAAATTTCAAGCAATATGCAGCAGATCACAGATGTTGTTCATCAAACGTCACTCGGTGCTCACGAGTCTGCGACAGCGGCCGCCCAACTGAACGGTAATGCAGAGGAGCTACAGCGACTGGTACAGCAGTTTAAACTGTAACAACTCTGAGCGCGGTTGGATCGCGCAATGGCGGCAAATATGACGACTGGTTCAATGACAGAAAGACCCGTTACGGAGTGTCACTACTCAGACTCCGGAACGGATGTAAAAAATCTGACTCTGCTGTTGGTGGAAGATGAGCAGATGAGTAGAGAAATGCTTTGTATGCGACTTGAAGAGCATTTCAAGCTGGTAATTTCAGCCGAAGACGGTATTGAGGGGTATCAACTTTTCTGTGAACACCGTCCGGATATCGTTCTTACGGACCTTTTAATGCCTGGAGTATCCGGTCTCGACCTTATGCGTGAAATTCGCAACACAGGAGCTGACACCCCCGTAGTGCTGATGACCAGTTCTATTGACAATCAGACTCTCCTGGAGGCCATAAACGGTGGGGTTGATCGCTTTGTGCCAAAGCCTTTTGATTTCGAGGTACTCATCCGGACGCTTTATACCATTGCCGGAGAGATAGCGAATGTAAGATTGCTCGAACAGCTTCGCCAGCAGGAAGTAGAGTCACTACGTTATCGGGAAGAGTATAATTCCACCCAACAGGAAGCGGCAAGACGTAAGGAACGGCACGTAGTGCGGCACGATCTGCGCAATCAGGTTCTTGATGGCGCCAAAGGAGTAAGATGGGCGATAAATGTTGCCTACGCTCCTCGCGACATCATGTGCGGTGACGGTTACTCCATCCGCAAGCTGTTCGACGGGCGGCAGCTCATCTTTGTTGCAGATGCCATGGGTTCCGGCATGTCTGCGTCACTGACGGCGATATTAATCACCTCTTTTTTCAATTATCAGGTCGAATATCTTCATCTATGGGAACGCTTCACCCTCCGCGTGTTCCTCCAACGTTTTCAAGAATATCTTTCCAGTATGTTGCTGGAGGACGAAGTCCTTTCCTGCGGGTTTTTTCTGGTTGACCTTGTGAAAGAGGAGATGGAGTCTGCTGTCTTTGCCTTGCCTCCGCTGTTACTAAGGGGGGTGGATGGATCTGTTAAGCGGGTTTGCGGAGAGAATCAGCCGATAGGAATTTACTCCGGTGAAGTCAATATCGGCAAAATATCCCTGTCAGGAGTAGCTGACCTGCTGGTTATGACCGATGGAGTTTCGGACGCAATGCTGAACAACAATGGCGGGGCCTACCGTGAAGTGCTCGAGAGCGATTACCGTGATTCACCAACTCTTTCTGCTTTGCAACGACGCTTTAAGAACAAAACAGACCCAAACTCAGCTGATGACTTGACCCTGCTGCACCTGCGAAGGCTGGATTTCGATTCGGCCCTGAAATGGCGCTGGGAACCTGATTTGACGTTAGCTGGAGTAGAAAACACCATACAAGAATTTCTTGAGGCACTGACTAAAGCTACAAATATTGGAGCCATAGAGCGAAACGAGTTGGAAACCGTTTTGATTGCAGCACTTACTAACGCTCTCGAACATGGCTGTGCGGGGATTGAGCGGAATGAAAAGATCCGATTGCAGCAGATGGGGTCTTATAAGGAAGCTATCGACGGTAAGATTTTTGCGCCGGATGTCGGCATTGTTTTTGCTGCAACTCTTTGGAACGGTTCAAAAAAGCCACTACTACTTATGGAAGTGCGGGATAACGGCCCCGGAGTACCGGTTGACGCTCTCAGCCTAAAGCCGGATGGACCGTCGGCTAACGAACGCGGCCTGCAAATGATCCGCCGTTTGAGTGACTCTATTTTTATTGGCACACCCGGTGGGTGCCTGATAATTCTGAAAACAATTGAAGGAGAAGACACGTATGCAGATTGAACTTAAAGGTAATAATGAACTGACCATCGCGGGAAATATCAAGTCTATTGAAGACAGCAGCGGGATCAAAGAGGCGATTAACGCCCTGCAAAAAAGCGGGCCCAGAAACATACTCCTGAGGATACAGGACTCATTCTCCATGACATCAACCGTCATCGGTTATCTGATGAAGCTGGTCAACATAGACAAGATAACCATTTCCATGATTGTCGGCGATCAGCGTTTATATCAGCTTCTTGATGAACTGAGTCTTGTTAAGGCGTTCAATGTTCGTTTAATCGAGAAATAAGGAGGGGGTATGCCGAAATGGAAAATACTTGCTGTGGACGACGAGCCCTTTATTCTTATCCTGATAGAGGAATTGCTCGGCAGTGAAGATTGTGTAGTAGAGAGCGCTGCCGATGCGGCTACTGCCTGGGAAATGCTTAGCCAGCCGGATAACTCATTCAGCCTCGTCATCCTCGACCGCATGATGCCCGGGGTTAGCGGCCTTGAGCTGCTCCAGAGGATCAAGGCAGACAGCCGCCTGAAAGATCTGCCGGTAATCATGCAATCGGGAGCAACATCACCCGAACAGATTGCCGAAGGAATAGAAGCCGGGGCCTTCCATTACCTGACCAAGCCATACATGCCTAATGCTCTTAAATGCCTTGTTCGCTCTGTCATAGCTGACATCGAGCTTCGGGAAGAAGTTTCAGCTCAGACGGCACGATATATCGAGTCAATGAAATCCTTCACCCGTGCTGAAATAAGTTTTTCCACGCTTGAGGATGTCAACCGTGTGGCCGGAATCCTCGCTGCCATGTGTCCGGATCCTGACAAAGTCTCCTCAGGACTTGTTGAATTACTTCTTAACGCGGTGGAGCATGGCAACCTCGGGATTACCTATGACGAAAAGAAAAGACTCATGTATGAAGACGGCTGGGAAGACGAGCTGAAACGCCGCCTTGCGTCCCCCGAATACACGGGTCTCGCGGCAACCGCAACCTTTGAACGGCGAAAGGACATCCTTGTGTTCAGAATAATCGACCAGGGAAAGGGGTTTGACTGGGTAAAATATCTGGATCTTGATCCGGGGCGGTCACTGGATCCAAATGGCCGGGGGATTGCAATGTCACGGCGGTATTCATTCTCTACGGTCGAATTTCAAGAGTGCGGAAATGTCGTGGAGGCAACCGTATTTCTCTGAAGTCCAATAGACGCACGCAGTATAAATCACATTAAATGAGCCGTAGGTTTTATTATAAACACCGATACTGGCGAGGAGAAGATATGACCCGTGTGCAAGATTGGAAAATCAGGACGAAAATACTTGTTGCCCCGGCGATAATGGTTTTTATCCTGATGTTGTGGACCATGGTCTATCTGGTACCACTTTTTGAAAAAAATATTGTTCAGGAGAAGCAGATTGCGACCCGCCATATCGTGGAATTAGCCTGGGGAATATTGGCCGACTATGACGAGCAGGTCAAAAGTGGGGCATTGCCGCTTGAAGAGGCTAAAAAAATGGCCGCTGTTCGGCTCAGCAAGCTCCGCTACGAAGGGAAGGAATATATCTGGATCAACGACTTATATCCTCGCATGGTAATGCACCCCTACAAACCGGAGCTTAACGGCACCGATCTGAACGAGAACAAAGATCCGTCCGGAAAATTTCTTTTTAAGGAATTTGCCAAGGTGTGTAAAGAGAAGGGTGGAGGGTTTGTTAATTATCTTTGGCCTAAACCAGGCGCAAGCTCTCCGATACAGAAGATCTCATACGTCAAGCTGTACGAACCGTGGGGCTGGATTGTGGGAAGTGGCATCTATATAGATGACGTCTACAAACAGGCGGCAATCATCAGGTGGACACTACTTGGAGGAGGCGTGGCCTTTGCAATATTTATCATGGGCATTTCCCTTCTGATAAGCCGCCAGATGACCATCCCGGTACGGCAAATGGTTAAAATGGCGGACGACCTGGCGCATGGAGATGGCGACTTGACAAAACGCCTCGGGCTTTCGCACAGGGACGAAATCGGAGAAGCGGCTACCTTGATAGACCAGTTCATTGCCAAGGTACAGCACAGCGTTACTCAATCGGTCAGCAGCTCAAATGAGACGGCAGTTGCCAGTCAGGAACTTTCGCATATAGTTGCCAATCTGATGGAGATTATTCAGCGGCAATCAACCATGATAGATCATTGCAACCAACTGACTCAGGATGTAGCGGGAAACCTCGATATAACTGAAGATATGGCCATTTCTACTACGGAAACCATCGAAGCAACCCGGACAACATTATCACGCTTTGTTGAGGACTTGAATCGGGCCGGCGGTATAATCATTGGAGAATCAGACAGTCAGGCAGCGATGAACATCCAGACCCAGGAACTGGCTGTTAAAGCTGCCGACATTCGTAAAGTTCTGGAAATAATCTCTGACATTGCTGACCAGACGAACCTGTTAGCGCTGAACGCTTCAATAGAGGCGGCTCGTGCAGGGGAAGCGGGGCGTGGATTTGCAGTCGTTGCTGATGAAGTGCGGGCACTTGCTGCCAAAACACAAAATTCGCTTGTTCAGATAAATGCCGGAGTGCAATCTGTTGTAACCGGAGTTGAGAATGTCTGCGGAGCGAACGAAAAGAGTGCCACGCGGATGCGTGAAATTGCCCAGGAGACCAGACGTCTAATCGTGAACGTGGGCGAAACTGACGAAAGACTTCGCGGAGCGGTAGATATTTCCTCAGATCTGGTGAAGAAGAGCACATATATTGCCACACGCACCAAGCAGTTGATCGAACTGATGCATCAAATCATAGTTTTATCCGGCCAGAACAGCTCTGTTGCCAGTGAGGTCGGAGGCGTTTCTGCACATCTGGCGGAAAAGTCTGAAAACCTTCGGGGCGTACTTTCAAAGTTTAAAATCTGAGCCCATTAGATTCGGAGACCACGATGGCAATTACATCAGCCACAGCAGACCTCCATAATCAGCGGGGAGCTATCCTTAAAAGCCTGACAAGCGGCATCCTGTTCGGCCTTGCCGGCTTTGCACTCAACTGGTTTAAGCTCGAACTTTTCTTCAATATTGATTTTCTGTTCGGCTCGATCATCACCATGTTTGCCCTCATGCGCTTTGGGTTGCTAACCGGTGTGACTGCAGCACTTATTGCGGCAAGCTGCACCTATCTTCATTGGCATCAGCCGTGGGCCATTATCATCTTTACTGTTGAAGCATTCTGCACCGGCCTTCTCTACCGAAAACGAAACTGGAATCCGGTGGTCGGCAACCTCGCTTTCTGGCTCAGTGGCGGCCTGCTGCTGGTAATTCTGTTTTATCAGTTTATCATGGGTTTTCCGTTTTCTGCCGTAATTCTGATTGCCCTGAAACAGAGTATTAACGGAATTGCCAACACCCTGGTGGCAAGCGCTTTTTATATTGGCTATTGTTACAAGACCAAACAGCAGGGGCGCCTTACGACTCTGCGGCAGCTCATCTTTGTGACCATCTCACTATTTGTGGTACTTCCTGCCTTCTTCTATTTGTATATCGATATTCGCCATACTCTTGAAGCGCAACTTGCCGACCACCGTTATAAAACCTTGCAGTCAATAAACTCTGCTGAAAAGAGCGTTTCACTATGGTTTCGGCGCGGTCAGGAAATGATCCGTTACCTGGCTGTTTCCAACTCCGCTCACGAAGTTGAGGGATCACTCTCTCTGCAGAAAAATCTGGATACCATGCGAGCAGCCATACCGGAGTTCAAACGTCTGGGAGTCGTTGATGCCCGTGGTGTCACGAAGGGGTTCTCACCCGCTAAAGATGATACAGGGCTGCCAACCATTGGACTTGACCTATCTGCCAGGCCCTATATCTCAGCAGTTATGAAAGCTCCTCATCCAGAGGGGACCCAGCTGTTTACAGGTAAAATCGGCACTCCTGGCGCAAGGCTTATTCTGGTTGCTCCGATTTTGGATGGTCTACGCTATAATGGGGCAGCCTTCGGGGTGATGGAACTTGATTCCCTGAAGCAGCTTCTTAGAGACTCGGTCCAGACACACGACATGAATGCAACAATCGTTGACGATAAGGGACAGGTGGTGGCCAGTACCCGAACGACGCTTCAGCCGCTTGACAATTTTATTTTGCCGATAAATGGAACAATAACGAAGCTCTCCAGCGGAGTCAGCCATTGGGTACCAACGCAGCGAGCCGGAATAAGTGCGGCCAAACGCTGGATGTCTTCGTTTTACTTCGTTGAGCAACCGTTAGAGACAAATCCAGGCTGGAAGCTGGTTGTGGAAGCCTCGCTGGAACCAACACTGTTGGAAATCAGCCACCAGACGTCGCTGTCATTGGCAGGGATTGGGGTTCTACTACTGTTATTGATCTTTTTTTCAAGGATTTTTTCTAAAAAAATGGCGGCTACAATTTCAGACTTCGAGACACTGACACGTCTTCTACCGGGAAAAATTGCTGCCGGAGAACACATCGAATGGCCTGCACCGTCAACGGTCGAAACACTGGGCTTGACGGACAGTGTGCGGTTGATGTGCGAAGCAATGGAGCAATCGTATGATGGATTGCGGCGGCTGAATGAGAACCTTGAGCAGCTGGTCGAGGAGCGCACCAACAAAATCACTGAGATCATGCAGGAAATGAGTATCATTCTGGAGAATGCTCCCATCGGCATTTCCAAACTGATCGACAGAAAACAGGTCTGGGTGAATCACAAGCAGGAAGAGCTATTTATGTATCCAAAAGGGGAATTGGAGTTTCAGACAACCAGAATATTGTATTCCTCGGAAGAAGCTTACGAAGAGCTGGGGCATGATGCGTATCCACTTCTGGCTCAGGGTCTGCTGTTCGAGTCTGTGCAGGAAATGGTCAGAAAAGACGGTGCCCACATTTTTGTCAGATTTATCGGCAAAGCGATTGATCCGGCAGACATGTCCAAGGGAGCTCTCTGGCTGGCTGAAGACATCACTGAGCGTAAGCTGCGGGACGAAGAGCTGACCATTGCCAAAGAACAGGCCGAATTATCCAATAATGCCAAAAGCGAATTTTTGGCCAATATGAGCCATGAAATCCGGACCCCAATGAACGGCGTTATCGGCATGACTCAACTTCTGGAATACACAGATTTGTCCGAACAACAGCAGGAATATGTGGAGGTTCTCAAGGTATCAGCTAAAAACCTTCTGTCACTGATCAATGACATCCTTGATCTGTCCAAGATTGAAGCCGGTAAAATCAAACTCGAATTAACCGAATTCAGTCTGCAGCACTGCATCAATGATATCGCACTTATGCAAAAAGC
>CAIQWT010000012.1 GCA_903875605.1 uncultured Geobacteraceae bacterium
ATTATTGCGAGGGATTATGAAAGTCAAAATTAAAGATATCGAATATCATCTTCCGGAGAAAATAGTTACTAATAGTGATCTCCATGATGAGAACCCTGACTGGGACATGAAAAATGTTGAAGTAAAGTCCGGGGTGGTGCAGAGACATATTGCTGCCGATGGAGAAACCGCCTTTGATCTTGCAGCAAAAGCGGCGGATAAGCTATTCTCATCGGGAAAACACGACAAAAACGAGATAGATGCTATCATCTTCTGCACACAATCAGCCGACTATATTATGCCATCCAATGCGTTTCTCCTTCATCGTCATCTGGACTTGAAAGAGGAGGTGCTTGCGTTTGATTTCAATCTGGCATGTTCAGGGTATGTGTATGGTCTTGCCATCGCCCGTTCGCTAATAATGTCAGGAACAGCACATAATGTGTTACTTGCTACCGGGGACACGTACTCGAAATACATCGGGAAAAAGGACAGGGCCTCCCGAGTTCTCTTTGGTGATGGTGCTTCCGTATCATTGATAACAGATGCAGACGATAGTGAAGGTATAATAGATGTTATGCTTGCCACGTCAGGAAAACATTTTGAAAAGTTCTATGTTCCCGCAGGAGGATGCAGACTCCCATCTAGTGACGTAACGGCGATTGAAGAGGTAGACTCAAGCGGTAATATCCGGTCCAAGAACAATATTTACATGGATGGAATGGGTGTCTGGAGTTTTATACAGTCCACCGTACCCAAACAGATCAGAGCATTATTACAACGCAATGGACTTGGCGTTGCAGATATTGATCTTTATGTTTTTCATCAGGCAAGCAAGCTGACGCTGGACTCGCTGGTTAAAGCTCTACGGCTTGATCCGGATAAGGTTTTTGTCGATCTTGCCGACACGGGAAATCTTGTTTCAACTTCAGTACCGGTTGCTTTGAAGAAGGCACTGTCAGTCGGGAAAATTCCTACCGGGTCTACTGTTCTAATCTCCGGATTCGGGGTTGGGTTATCCTGGGGATCAATGCTGATAAAATTTTGATATCTATTTTTAAATAGATGGAGACTGCATGAAAGCAATTAACACAATCATTCAAAATATGCGTGAAAACGTAGTTGGAACTGCTATTTTCTGGAACGGACACGAATACAGCTATCCTGCTTTTATGGAAATGGTTGACGCCTGGAGTGCCCGTCTTCCTGATTATAATATCGGGCGTGGTACCGTGTGCGGTTTTGTTGCCGAATATTCACCGCAAGTGTGTGCGCTTGTCTTTGCACTGATGCAGGCCAAAGCCATTCTTGTGCCGTTTACGGCTGCAATTGAGCATGAACTGCCTGAATTCATCAAGATTGCCGGAGTTGACTGCCTTTTTAAATTCGAATCCGATGATTCCTACACCTTCGAGAAATGCAACAATCCGATCCCGAATGAGTTAACCACGGCATTTCTTGAGAGGGGTGTGCCGGGTCTGATTGTTTTCACCTCGGGTTCTACCGGTAAACCAAAAGGGATCTTGCAGGACTGCGAACGGGTCATGCGAAAATTTGTCGAAGAGCGATCGGGTTGGCGGACAGTTCTTTTCCTGATGTTGGACCACTTTGGAGGATTCAATACCCTGCTTTCCACTTTTGCGTATGGGGGAACTGGTGTGTGCCTCCCTGACCGAAGCCCGGAAACTGTCTGTCGCGTTATTGAACAATCCCGTGCTACCCTGTTGCCTACTACCCCGACATTTATTAATCTTTTAATAGCCTCATATTGTTACAAAAACTTTGATCTTTCATCGGTCAAATTGATCACCTATGGCACTGAAGTAATGCCGGCTACAACCCTTGAAAAGGTAAAAGAAATTTTTCCTAATGCCAGGATCAAGCAGACGTACGGTTTGTCAGAACTGGGGGTGTTGCGTTCAAAATCTGAAAGTGACGAATCTGTCTGGGTTCAGATTGGCGGCGCCGGATTTGAAACAAAGATCGTGGATAATATTCTCTGGATCAGGTCCGAAGCCAACATGGTCGGCTATCTGAATGCGCCCAGTCCGATAGATGAAGATGGCTGGATGTGTACCGGTGACCACGTCGAAATACGTGGTGAATACATGCGCATTCTTGGGCGCAAATCTGAAATGATAAATGTTGGTGGACAAAAAGTATTCCCGGCAGAGATAGAAAACATACTGCTTGGTGCAGGTAATATAAGCGAGGTAACGGTAGTTGCCGTTCCTCACCCGGTTATGGGTAATGTTGTGAAGGCAAAGGTCTCACTTAACGAACCGGAAGACCGGTTTGAGTTGACCCAACGGCTGCGCACATATTGTATGGAAAGAATGGCTAAATACAAGGTGCCGGTAAAATATGAAATAATTGACGGGGATGAGCAGTGCAGTACCAGGTATAAAAAAGTACGTAAAGATAATTCCCCTGCGAAAGAAGAGACTAACGATGATATTTAGCGGCAAAATTTCCAGGCTTAGGCCGATAACTGTTGATGATGCGGAGATCACACTTAAATGGCGCCTAAGTGATCGTGCTAAACTGCTGCAGCGCGGCGCTAAAACCATTGAAGATCAAAGGTCATGGATTGCTGCTAAGCTAATAACTAACGAACTTAATTTTATTATTGAATACAAGGACAAACCTGTTGGCATGATAGCGCTACATGACATCAGCCATACTCATAAATCTGTTCAGATGGGAAGATTACTCATTGGAGAGGATGCGTGGATAGGTAAAGCTCCAGTTGCCTTTGATGCGGATTTACTGCTCTGTGATTATGCATTTGATGTACTGAAAATGCATAAGATTTATGGTGATGTTATGGAAGATAATCTGGGCATGCTCAAAACCCGCTATTATCTCGGCTACAAGAAAGACGGCGTTTTACGAGATCATTATATCTATGATGGCGTTTATAAAAATACTGTAGCGGTTTCTCTTCTTGAAAATGAATATCGTAAAATTTGTCGTCCAAAACTACTTTCACTTATAAACACTCTTTCAAGTTTTAAGCAGCTTTGAACATCAGAAAGCAGGATGGGAGAGGTCAAGTTGAATATTGAAAAATGCAAAATCATTGAATTGCCAAAAATATCTGATCCGCGAGGAAATCTCACCTTTATTGAAGGGGGGGGAAGGCATGTCCCTTTCGACATCAAGCGGGTTTACTATCTTTACGATGTCCCGGGTGGAGCTGAACGTGGTGGACATGGACATAAGGCTTTACACCAGTTGATTATTGCTATGTCTGGTAGCTTTGACGTTGTTCTTGATGATGGCTATGGAAAAAAACGCTTTTCTCTCAATAGATCTTACTATGGCTTGTACGTGTGCCCAATGATCTGGCGTGAACTCGATAATTTTTCATCGGGATCAGTCTGTATGGTACTTGCGTCAAATCTTTATGATGAAGAAGATTACTATCGGGAGTATGATCCGTTTATTGCGGCAGCCAGGAATAAGGAGGATTTATGATTATTGAAGCTATGTATGATAATGGGCGGTTATTGTTGCCGAATCAC
>CAIQWT010000013.1 GCA_903875605.1 uncultured Geobacteraceae bacterium
CCGTCGTATTAGCCAGGATGATGTCGCCAATGTGATGAGTTATGGAAGGACGTATCATGTACGTGGGGCAGTGGTCTATGCACTCGGCCGCCAGGAAGCGGAAATATGTCGGAAAGACGGCTTGCGCCCGGACCGGATTGAAGGACTACAAGTGGTCTGTGCTGCACAAGATAATACCGTCATTACAGTCTACCGCAACAATGACTTCAGCAGCCTTAAACGGCGGGACAATCGTTGGGCTCCATAATGAACAGTACTGAAGATTTGAGAGGAAACAGCATGTTGGCATTCACTTGGCCCGGACAAACGCATCGTGACCACATTGTTGATTATGATGACAATACATATCTGACTGGTTGGCGTCTTGGCTGCCCGAACTGCGGCGAGATGATTGCCGCCTCTCCATCACAGCACATTCATGAGGTATCTGACCTCAAAGCAGGTGGAAGAATATATGCAAGGCTATCTACAGTATGCTTGCACTGCAATTGCCCTCTAACAGAACTATGGAGCATTAATTGATTGCTGGCCTCTTTGAGGAGTTTGACCATGATTAAGACCCTTAATAGCGAGAATTCACCTTTACGCATAGATACAATCGCGTTACCAGGTAAACGCGGCCATATCGGCATGACGCTTTGCCCAGGCAAGAAAGATCGGGGTTATTCTGGCACCGTATGGGATCGAAATCTGGCTACTGATCTTGATGCAATTGCTGACTGGGGAGCCAATGCCGTTGTAACCCTCCTGGAAGAATTTGAACTGAAGATGCTAGGGATACCTACACTACCTTCTCTCCTTGAAGGTAGAGATATCGAGTGGTATCACTTGCCAATTCGGGATGTTGATATACCAGACGATAGTTTTGAAGAAAAATGGCTGGAGAGCGGACAGCGGATTAAGTCGATTTTGTTAGGTGGTGGCAAGGTTTTGCTTCATTGCCGTGGTGGGATTGGAAGGACCGGGACTATCGCAGCTAGATTGCTGGTGGAATTCGGCTTCAAACCGTCCGACGCAGTCACGCTGGTACGTAAAACTCGACCTAGTACTATAGAGACAGAAGCGCAGGAGCAGAACGTTTTGAAGCTAAAGCAATGGCCTTCTTGTTCGACTATTTGTAAGGAGCTATCTAAAAAATGAATAGAATTGGACTAAACTACTATTCGGGCTGTCTGCTTGGTGGCGCTGTCGGTGACGCTTTAGGTTGGCCAATCGAATTCAATGACATGGATTACGTTATTCAAAAATATGGGGCCAATGGCATTCAGGATATGGTGCCAGGCGAAGGTAACTTGTTCGAGATAACCGACGACACTCAGATGACGCTTTTCACTGCCGAAGGGTTGTTAAGAGCATGGACTTCTTCAAGGCACTTTGGCAGTACGCCAGACTTTACTGCTAATGTCAGACATTCCTATTTCAGCTGGTTAAAAACGCAGGGTGAGACTGACAATAGCTCTGATTCTAAATGCCGTGAAGGGTGGTTGATTGATGTGGAAGGGTTACATCGACGGCGAGCCCCTGGCAATACCTGTATATCTGCTCTTAAGGAAAGTGCCTATTTAGAAAACGGAATCATTGCAAATACCAGCAAAGGCTGCGGTGGAATTATGCGTGCTGCTCCTGCTGGACTTCTGGCAGCCCGTATCAGCAGTGGTGACAATGCAAGTACAGCACGCTTGGCATTTGAAATAGGTTGTGCTACCGCTGCCCTAACTCATGGGCACCCTTCAGGTTATTATCCTGCAGGTGTACTTGCTGCTGTTATTGCAACCATTTTAGCTGGAGGTTCAATCGAAGAAGGCATCCGGGTAAGCCTCAGCTTTTTAAACGGACGTGTTGGCTCTATGGAAACTACTGAAGCAATTCAAGCGGCATTAGATATCTGGCGTGATCAGAACATAGTGCCCTCCCCTGAAACAATTGAATCAATAGGTGGTGGCTGGGTTGGTGAGGAATCGCTGGCTATAAGTCTTTACTGTGCCCTAGTTGCAAGAGATGATTTTGCAAGGGGTGTACGGCTTGCTGTCAATCATTCTGGTGATTCCGATTCTACAGGATCCATCACAGGTAACATCCTTGGTGCATTGTTGGGTGAACATTCTATCCCCCATAACTGGCTTAAACAACTTGAACTAGGTGACATTATCATGCAAGTCGGAGTTGATGTCTTTACAACTTTCGAAGGCTCGAAAAGCTGGCTTAAAAAATATCCGCCGATTTAATGTTTGTATGTATGGAGATTAATATTGATACCGCTGCAGTAGAACCTGATGATCACATCTTCCAATGTTGTTAAGCTAGATTTCCCTCAAATAAGCATCTTTGATTTCATTTGGTTGAATACCAAGATATTTTAACGTCTGCCTTTGCGTAGAGTGGTTGAACATAGTCATCAAAGTTGGAATATCAGTATTGAAAACGGTACGATGAATATATCCAAATGTCTTTCTCAAAGTATGACTGCCATAGTTACCCTTAAGATTAATTTCCTTACACCATCCCTTCACCATTCCATTCAAGTAAGGAACACATAGAGCCTGATGCCCCTTCCTTGACCTAAAAAGGAAATCACCACCTTCAACATTGGACATGGATGCCAGAAGGTTTTGGATAGCATCGTAAACATTTTTGTTCATAGTGATGTCACGATCTTTTTGTGTTTTCTGTTCTCTCACTCTGAAATGCTCTCCCACCTTCACATTACTGACTTGGCATACTTTAATCTTCAGGATGTCAGAAGCTCGTAGGTTGGTATTGATGCCAAGAGTGAAAATACAAAGATCCCTTACCTTGTCTGATAAGTGCTTCTTGATCAGCTTAATGTCTTTCTCTGTTTTGATTGGGTCAACTTTGATTGAGTCACCTTTTTTTGGATGGTTCAACGCTGCCATCAGTTACCCCTTCTAATATTATTATTTATTGTAATATGATAGTAAGTTTACATTCAGATTATTTCTTTGTCTATTTAAATGCACAAATATAAGTGTATCCATCTGATATTATTGGCTTAATATCCAATTAGCCAATGTAAACTTTGGTACTATTCTTTAGATTGGGATGTTTGATGAAGGGGATTGTGGATGTAACATGTTTAGCATGGTAAGATTGACTTATCATAGGGGCAGCAGATTACCTTATTAGAACTCGTCAAGTTTGAGGCGATTTCATCTCCAACAGATACTCTATAGATCGAAGAAACATTAGGACAAAAATGAAAATCGTATCGTGGAACTGCCAAGGAGCTTTTAGAAAAAAAGCTTCTGAAATAGCTGCATACAAACCAGACATAGCGATCATTCAAGAATGTGAATCCCCAGAGAAACTGTTTAAGGAACTGAACTTTCCAAGACCACTTTCCATCAAGTGGTTCGGAAGTCTGGAATCCAAAGGTATGTGTATAATGTCTTACACTGATTTGGAGTTTGAGCTTGATGACTCCTATGTTCCTGCCATTGAATATTGTATTCCGTTTCGTGTAAGGGGTAGCAGCAACTTCAATATGATCGCTGTATGGACACAGAATCATGCTGACAAGAGTATCAGCTACATTGGACAGGCATATAGAGCAATCAATCACTACAAGGAATTCATAGCTTCAGCTGACACAATTCTGATTGGTGACTTCAATAGCAACCAGATTTGGGATAAGATGCGTTCCATCGGAAACCATTCTGACGTTGTGAACAGCTTGAAAGAAATGGGCATAGTCAGTTTGTATCACAAACTCAACAACGAGAAGCATGGATCAGAAAAGCAATCAACTTTTTACATGTACCGTAAGAATGAAAAGCCTTTCCACATAGACTACTGCTTTGCACCTGAATCTTGGGTGGACAGGGTAGAAAAGTTTGAAATCGGTGAATACAGCAAATGGAACCACATGAGCGACCATTCTCCATTAATTGTTGAATTC
>CAIQWT010000014.1 GCA_903875605.1 uncultured Geobacteraceae bacterium
AATCGAACCGGCACAGCCTTTCGACCGAGGGATTTTAAGTCCCTTGCGTCTACCAGTTCCGCCATTCGGGCGCTAGTGTCAACAACCTATTACTAGCAGTTTACCCGTTCTTTAAGTTCTTTACCTGTTTTGAAGAACGGGGTTTTTTTGGAAGGAATGAGTACGACTTCCCCACTTTTTGGGTTTCGTGCCTCACGTCCAAGTCGCTCGCGGATTGTAAAACTACCAAAGCCACGAATTTCAACTTTATCACCAGATTTAAGAGCCTCTTCAATTGAATCGAAAACGGTATTTACTACGATTTCCGAGACCTTGACGTTCAACATATCGTGAGATTGAACAACTTTTTCAATTAGTTCACTTTTGGTCATACGCACCTCTGCTCATAATTATTTAGTTAGTTCGGTTGTTTAAGCTCTGTTTCAGTAAATCACCAAAGGTTGATGTAGCCTCACCCTGTGAACCCATGTACTGTTCAAATTCAGCTTTTTCTACTGCTACATGCATCGACTTAATCGAAAGTGATATACGACGATCTTTAGGGTCACAACTTAATACGACTGCCTCAAGATTATCACCTACAGCTGCAAACTCTTTAGCTGAGGCAATTTTTTCACGAGAAAGTTCAGATACGTGAATCAGTCCTTCAATACCTTCCTCTAACTCAACAAAAACCCCGAAATCCGTTAAGGACGTAACTTTACCGGTAACTAAAACTCCGGCACGATATTTACCCGGAGCAAGACTCCATGGATCGGGCTCAAGCTGTTTGATACCAAGAGAAAGTCGCTCGTTTTCAACATCAACCTTCAGAACAACAGCCTGCACAAGGCTACCTTTTTCATAAACATCACCAGGGTGCTTGATGCGTTTTGTCCAGGACATGTCCGAGACATGAACCAAACCATCAATACCATCTTCGATGCCAATAAACATTCCAAAATCAGTCATATTCTTGATCTGACCTTCAATTCTGGTACCTGCAGGATATTTTTCAGCAATAGTCGTCCATGGATTCTCAGAAACTTGTTTTAAGCCTAGAGAAATTTTGCGGTTGCCCATGTCGATGCCTAGAATAATTGTTTCAACCTCGTCTCCAATGTTAAGGACATCTGCAGCACGACGGACGCGCTTTGTCCACGACATTTCAGAAACATGAATAAGTCCTTCGATCCCAGACTCCAGCTCAACAAATGCACCATACTCCATCAGGCTGACAACCCGACCACTTATTCTGTTTCCGATTGGGAACTTGGCAGGAACTTCCAACCACGGATCAGCAAGAGTCTGTTTAATGCCGAGAGATATTTTACCTTTGGCGCGATCAAATTTGAGAACTTTAGCAGTAATCTGCTGACCCGGCTTAAGGACGTCGGTAGGCTTGCCAACTCTGCCCCATGAAAGATCGGATACATGAAGCAATCCGTCGACGCCGCCCAAGTCAACAAAAGCACCATAGTCGGTTACATTTTTAATTGTTCCCTCAACAATCTGTCCCTCCTCAAGCTTTTCAAGTGTAACATCACGTACGGCGGTGCGCTCATCTTCAAGAACAGCACGACGGGACAGTACAATGTTATCACGACGCTGATTGATTTTAATTACCTTGAATCGCGCTTTCAACCCAATGTAGCCATCTGAGTCAGATGATGGACGGATATCAACCTGTGAAGAAGGTAGGAACGCCTGTACTCCACCAATATCAACATTAAAGCCGCCATTTACTTTACCGGTAATGGTGCCCTCAATAATACCGCCTTCCTGACAGGCGTCACCAATCTTATCCCATGCAGAAAGATAGTCTGCTTTTTTCTTGGAAAGTACGTACCCTTTTTTTCCATCCTGACGAGTCATTAGAACACGAATCTTGTCTCCGACCTGAACGGACATTTCACCATCAGCATTACGAAATTCTGAAACGGGTACGTGGCCTTCGGACTTTAAACCAATATCAACGAGGACCGTATCTACATCCACGCGCACTACAGTTCCCTCTATGATTTTATCCCGTTCGGGACGATCTTTTAAACTTTCAGTGAAAAGTGCTGCAAATTCACTGCTTTGCTGCTCGCCGTCGAGCTCCTCATTCTCTTCTCCGGCAGCGTCAAGCCTTTTAATATTAACCATTACACCATACCCCCTAGACATTTATCGTACTACTTTTTTTTATTGAGCTAGGCAATGTAGCAATATGATACGAATATTTCAATCGCTTTTATTCAATTGCTCAATTTTATTCACAACTTCATCGATTATCCACTTTGGAGTTGATGCACCGGCCGTTATCCCGACACGCTCAGCACCTTCAAACCAAGCCAGGTTGATTTCCGCTACTGTTTCAATCTGATGCGATCGCGGCTGAAGCTCAACACAGACTTCGAGCAAGCGGCGGGTATTGGCACTATTAAATCCACCTACCACCAACATGCAGTCAACTTGACCTGCTAATTCCTTTGCCTCTTCTTGACGGACTGCAGTCGCGTCACAGATTGTATTGTAAACGCGGATTTCACCTCCACGCAACAAACATTCAGTCACAATATTTTTCAAATTTTCAAATGATTGGGTTGTCTGTGCTACAATCCCGATCTTACTCATTTTAGGAAGTTTCTTTACATCTTCACCAGTTGCAACAACAAATATTTTCTCTCCCCCATAGGAGACGATGCCCTGAACTTCAGGATGATCCGCGTCACCAACAACTACAACCCCATAGCCTGATTCTGATAGACTCTTCACATGCTCCTGAGCCTTTTTGACAAACGGGCAAGTCGCATCAACAATATCAAGTTTTTTCTTACGCGCTTCATCCATCTCTTTTAGTTCGACACCGTGCGACCTGATGATTATAGTGCCACTGTCAAGTCCCTCGAGTGAATCAAGGGCTTTAATTCCTAAGTCAGCAAGCTTACCGACCACTTGCGGTGAATGTATAATAGGCCCGAGCGTGTAGGTTTTCTGATTCTTGCCCGCCGCTTCAAATGCCAACTGCGTTGCACGTTTTACCCCGAAACAAAACCCGGCCTGTTTAGCAAGTATAACTTTCATATCAACGATTCCAGATCTGGAATTTTATTGCGACACAATAAAACCATGCTGGCCAGCACCTCTTCAACAGAAAGCCTGGATGAATCGATCATAATAGCATCTTCAGCCTGCCTGAGCGGAGCGATATCCCTCTCCGAATCCTGCCGATCGCGCTGAATTACATCCGCAATTGTTTCGGCAAGAGTTACTAGTTCTCCCTTGCCTGCCAACTCTTCAAAACGTCTTCTGGCACGTTCCTCCACAGAAGCACTTAAATAAAATTTCACCTCAGCATCAGGGAATACCACTGTACCGATATCACGTCCTTCTAGAACAACGCCACCTTTGATTCCCATCTGCTGCTGAGATTTCAGCAAAGCTTCACGTACCGGCTTAAGAGTCGAAGTACGAGATGTCAGGAGTGACATCTCCGGAGTACGAATCTGATCCGTGACATCCAGACCGTTGGCATGTACAACCTGCCTGCCGGATATTAATTCAAGACGTATGTTTATATGTCTGCAGAACTCTTCAACCGCCACAAGGTCGCTAAGGTCAACATTCGCTCGTGAAAGCAGGAGTGCCGCAGCCCGATACATAGCACCGGTGTCAATCTGGATATAATCAAGGCGTTCAGCCAACAGTCGGGCAATAGTACTTTTTCCGGCACCGGAAGGGCCGTCTATCGCAATAACAATTCCGTTTGATCTTATTTTCATAATTTATTTCACAGCCACTTTGTCAAGCAATGGGAAAAAGGTAGGAAATGAAGTTGCCACGCAGGCTATGTCAGTGACTGTAATTGCTGAGGAAGCGACCAGCGCTGCAACTGACATCGACATGGCAATACGATGATCCCCACAGCTGTCAAAAGTGCCTCCAAAAAGTCGATCTGAGCCGGTAATATCCATACCATCCGCGGTCTCAGTAACCAGAACTCCCATTTTCTTGAGATTAACAGCCATTGCAGTTATGCGGTCTGTTTCTTTAACACGCAACTCCCTGGCATCTCTAACAGTAGTAACTCCCTCCGCCAGGGCTGCGGCAACACATATCGCAGGAAATTCGTCGATGGCACGAGGAACAACAGAGCCGGAAATAGCGATTCCTTTAAGACGGGATGATCGCACGAGAATATCGGCCACCGGTTCACCTGAGACTTCACGTTCATCAAGCAGTTGAATATTACCCCCCATAGCCAGCAATATATCAATTATGCCGGTACGTGACGGGTTGACACCGACATTTTTTATCAGCAGTTCGGAATTCGGTGTAATTAAGGCGGCTACGATAAAAAAGGCTGCTGATGAGATATCTCCCGGCACTGTCACTTCCTGGGCAGTCAGTTCTACACCCCCAAAAACGGAAACACCTGAGTCATTTCTGACGAGCGAGGCACCAAAAAGAGTAAACATCCGCTCCGAGTGATCCCGGGACAGACTCGGTTCGCTGATGTGTGTTTCACCGTCGGCATAAAGGCCGGCCAGCATAATAGAGGACTTAATCTGAGCGCTTGAAACCGGCGATTGATAATTGATACCGGTAAGAGGACCACCAAGTATGGCCAGCGGCGCTAAAGTGCCTCCATGACGACCAATGATGCGTGCTCCCATAAGGGATAAAGGCTCGACCACACGTTTCATTGGACGTTTGCGTAGGTATTTATCTCCGGTAACAACAGAAAAGAAAGACTGACCTGAAAGAAGCCCGGTTATAAGTCTGATTGTCGTACCGGAGTTTCCGCAATCCAGTACATCACCTGGTTCTTTCAGACCACGCAGTCCACAGCCTGTTATATTAATTGTTTCGCCATCGTCCTTGATGTCAACACCCATGGCACGAAATGCATGCATAGTTGACATATTGTCCTCACCACGGAGAAAGCCGCGAACCGATGTGACTCCGTTGGCAATTGCTCCGAGCATAATTGAACGATGAGATATTGACTTATCTCCGGGAACAACAATCTCTCCCTTAACGGAAGCAGCCGGCTGAATGATAATGGAATTCACTGGTTCTCCAATTGATGTGCATAATCAGACTATTGCGTCGCGAAACTGTTTTGCAGTTGTAAAAAACTCCGTCAGTCCGGCTTGATCACTGTTTTCTATGCGCCTGCGCAGTTCATTAAGGCTGGCAGTAAATCCATCTATGCTAGTAAGAAGCGCCTCGCGGTTCATCAGGGCGATATCGCGCCACATAACCGGGTCAGAGGAAGCTATCCGCGTGAAGTCTTTAAAACCACCGGCAGTGTAGGAGAGTACATTTTCACCTTCAACATCTGCAGTGCCAACCGCATGAACAAGTGCGTATGCTACAGCATGCGGTAGATGGGATATTTCTGCAAAAATCCTGTCATGATGCCCGGATTCCATACAGCACACATCGGCACCAGCTGCGGCCCATAGTTGCGAAATGATGGAGATAGAATTGGTATCTGACGTCAATCCGGGTGTAAGCACGCAGCGTTTGCCGGAAAAAAGTTCTGGAAATGCCGCAGCTGCTCCAGCATGCTCGGTGCCGGCAATAGGGTGACCACCTACAAACGTGCAGTTGTGTGGTATCAGAGCATCACACTGGCTGACAACAGCGGCCTTGACACTGCCACCGTCGGTAACAATACAACCTGGAGGAAGTGCGACTGAAATACTCTGCACAACAGCGGAAATTGCGCAAACCGGAACAGAGATGAATACAACATCAGCAGCCGAAACACCGGAAACAGCGTCTTCAGCAATCTCATCCACGATGCCGCGCTCAAGTGCCTGTATGAGGTTATCGCGATTGCTATCAACGCCGACAATATGCCCGACAGCTCCTGCACGCCGTAGTGCCATGGCAAACGAACCGCCGATTAATCCGACTCCTATGACCGTTAAACGAGGTATAATCATCGCATGCGTACCTACATTGACCGCGGATACGATCCGAGTATTTTTAGAAACTGGCAGCAAGGCTTAAGATCGTCAAGGGCAGCCTGAACGTCCGGATCTGAAAAATGCCCGAAAAAATCAACAAAAAATATGTATTCCCAAGCCTTCTTCTTAAATGGGCGCGATTCAATCTTGGAAAGATTGATGCCACGCGAAGCGAAAGGTTCCAGCATACGACACAATATTCCCGGCTCATCCTTAACAGAAAAAAGCACGGAGGTTTTATCATTACCGGAACGATCACTCGCTTTTTTGGATATTGTCAGAAAACGGGTAAAATTATTAACCTGATCCTCAATACGACTTCTAACAACTTTGAGATCATATAGTGAAGCGGCAAGTTCACTGGCAATAGCAGCCGAACTGTAATCATCACTGGCAATCTGGGCGGCAACGGCTGTGGATGCTACATCAACGGTTGGAACACCGGACAAGTTATCATCCAGCCACTGACGGCATTGGGCGATAGGTTGAGAGTGAGAATATACCTTTTTCACATCCTCAATTCTCCCTGTTCGAGATAAAAGATCGTGATGAACTTCAAGCATTATTTCAGAAGTTATCTGCAGACCACTCTCCACAAACATATCGAGTGTATGCGAAACAACGCCCTCAGTGGAGTTTTCAACCGGAACAACACCGTAAAGTGCCCTCCCCTTTTCTACTTCCTCAAATACAGCCGGAATCGACTTCATGGGAATCAGTTCTGCCGAGAGGCCAAACTGCTGCATTGTAGCCAGATGACTAAAAGTCGCCTTGGGGCCTAAAAAAGCAACTTTCATGGGTGATTCAAGTGCCAGACATGCCGAGATTATTTCTCTAAAAATACTTTTCAAGGCATCATTGGGAAACGGGCCGGGGTTCTGACTAAGCAGACGTTCATAGATCTGACGTTCACGACCCGGCACATGAAAATCAAGATTATCACCTGATTTCAGTTTTCCAACATCAAGAACAACGTGTGATCTTTCATTCAGCAAGTCGAGTATTGCATCGTCAATACCATCGATACGAACGCGAAGATCTTGTATAGTTAAAGCATTTTTCTGCAAAGGGACCGCCTGGAGAGGTTGATTTATTCGGAAGCTAAATTGGCGGGTTAATGTAAAACAGCGAATGAAAAAAAGCAACCGATTTTAGGATGTTCGACAAGACCTGCTCCGGATATGAGCAATAAGTTCAGATGATTATCTAATCCTCTGGAAGTCCTTCGTGACAGAATATCTCAATTATTATTACGGCTATTGGAAACGCGTAAGCCATTCATTAAAAACAGTCACTTTTACTTCACCAAATGGAAGCAGATTTTTCCTCACCTGCGCAACTGTTTTACGTTCCTTCAACCTGCCCGGTTTTTTTGAATAGAATAAATCAGCAAAACAGATTATCTGCTCCGGGAGTGAAAGCGGGCACATATCCCGAATCGGAAGCGGCAAACTCTGGCGAATGATGTCATCACGAGTCAAACCTACGCCAGTATGCCGCTCACAAACCAACGCATGAAGTGGATAACCTTCACCCTCCAGTACGGCACGTCCGAGGACACCGTGCAAAATGTATGGCTGACTGCCATACAAACCGAGTTCGGGTGCATATACCTGATACACACCGACATCGTGCAGAAGAGCAGCCTCTTCAATAAAAAGTCGGTCGTACTCCGTTACAGCCAAGCGTCCCGCAACTTCCAATGCAAGATCCGCAACATACCTACTGTGCTCAAGGACTATTTTCAAGGAATCACCTGCAAGATAGCGGGCTAAAAGTGTCGTCATCCACATGCGGCAATTCTCCGTCATTATTTTGAAATATCAGCGTCGCGCAACGGCTCTACCGCGTCAACAATCCGACACAAGCACATAACTAACTAATATAAATAGTATTTACAGGTTGGCACTGATTATGCTTTTAGTAAATCAGCAAGGAAAAGAACGGTTTGTTTTGGTAAATTCAGATTTCAGGAGTATGTCATGTACGCAAAATTTCCGTTTTATTCAGTGGCTCAGTTGTATGCACTCACTTTGAACACTCCGGTTGCTATCATGCTGGGAGGCGACCATCTTTACTGGGTGGTAGATCAAAACTACGAAACTAAATATGCACAGGAAGGTTGTTCTTTGCTGTCACATGCAGTCTAGAGTTGCTGCCTAAAGGAAGCAGACAACGGCATAAATGACTGATACGCAGCACTAATCATCTTGATAAACAATCGAACTTCTCCATTTGAACGCCTCCAGTTGTGCCGTAAGCAGCTGATCAAGTGAAACCCCGCACTCCTCCAACAGAACCGGTACGGAAGCAAAATCAGTTATCTCAAGCTTTTCTGATAACATTAGCATCCTGCCAAGCGCCCCTTCCCGCTTCAACAAAGCTGAACTTATTTCATCATTGAGATTCAAGTGGGCAATTATCTCTTCCATTGGCGTTTCGAAGAGGACATCAAGAAGAGACAGAATGCCCACCATAAAGGCTGATTCCGCTTTTTCATTGTTAACACCCATCTGCTTCAGCATAATTTCCATAAGACGTCCGCGGACAGCGGCCATTTCAAGCAGAGGATGATTCATGCAGCGCGCATCATGCCCGGCAAAAAGAGAAAGCTGTGTCCAGCGTCGTAGATGGTTCATACCCAGCATGATAATCGCATGGCGCAACGTTTTTATCTTTTCACGTGCACCCAGAGCCACTGAATTTACTAACCTCAGTAAATTGTAGGAAAGGCCGGGATTCTCTTTAAATGTCATCTCAACCATCTCGACAGAGGCACCCGAAGTCAGCTGCTGCAGCAGTTTCAACAGTGCCAATCCCGATACATCAATTTTTCTGCTATTAAGCACAATCGGGCGAGCAAAGAAATACCCTTGAAACAGATCGAAACCTAAATCATAACAGATTTGAAATTGTTCGACCGTCTCAACTTTTTCTGCCAAAAGTTTGACTGGGTACTTGCGTAGCTGCTTGATCATTTCCGGCAAAGCTTCCACACCGGTTAATAAAATATCAATTTTAATAATATCAACAACATTGTAGATTTCATTGTTAGCATCATCATACTCATGATCATCTAGGGCAAGAATAAAACCCATTTTTTTGAGCTCACGGCAGCGTTCTATCACCTGATCATCAAGTCGAATAATCTCAAGTAACTCAAGTACCGTCTGACCAATAGGCAATAGCTCAAGCATTTCTGACAGCAGCAGTCCAAGATGCACGTTTATGAAACCGAATTTTCCTCCCAGCACCTCATGTATCCCAAATGAAGAAAGGGCATGGGTGATTACGTGAGAACTCGCGTGTGAATAACTTTCAAAAACGGCATGATCCATATCAGCCGAACGGAACAACAGTTCATAACCGACTATCTCCTGCACGCGGTCAAGAATGGGTTGACGCCCTAAAAAGAATTTTTCTGATGGTGCAACCATATAAAACCTTTACTCGTATATTGGAATCAAAGGCATGCTGCATATCATCTCGTAAGTAATCTTAGCAGAACTCTTTCAGAGTACAAGTGTCATTTTTTCGACTTACAGCTTTACATTCACTAATACAGCATGCTAGCCTGACAAAAATTTGGTCCTGTGACGAGTCACCACCCTAACAGAACGTTCTTGTCATGGAGCCCCAGGAGCTCTTTATGAAACGCAAAGCAATTGCCCTCCTCTCTGGCGGACTCGACTCCACTCTTGCCGTTAAAATGATGCTTGATCTTGGAATTGAAGTTGAAGCACTTAATTTCACATCCCCCTTCTGCACATGTACCGGAAAAAACTCAGGCTGTAAATCTGAAGCGGTTCGCGTTGCACAGGAATTCGATATTCCGATTAAAGTAGTGCATAAAGGACTGGATTACCTGGAAATAGTCCGTAATCCAGTTCACGGTTACGGGAAAGGGGTAAATCCCTGTGTAGACTGCCGTATATATCTGCTTAAAAAAGCAAAAGAATATATGTTCGAGATTGGTGCCGACTTTGTATTTACCGGAGAGGTTCTTGGACAACGACCAATGAGCCAGCGGCGTGACACACTAAGGGTGATCGAGCGGGAAAGCGGACTGGAAGGACTCCTGTTACGTCCGCTTTCAGCGCGCCATTTTGAACCTACCATCCCAGAAAAAGAAGGATGGGTGGATAGGGACAAACTATTGGCAATTGAAGGAAGATCTCGTTCGGTACAGATGCAGATGGCAGAGGATCTGGATGTCAAAAACTACCCTTGCCCGGCAGGTGGCTGCCTGCTGACCGAGTTGTCGTTTGTACCCAAAATCAAGGATGTTTTCAATCACTCTGAGGAACTTAATCTTCGGGATTTCCGTTTGCTCAAAACCGGGCGTCATTTCCGTATCGGGCCACAAAGCAAAGCGATCATGGGGCGCAACGAGGCCGACAATAACCAGCTTGAACTTGCTCGGCAGCCGGGTGAAGCAGCCCTGACCTGGCTTGACGGCAACACCCCGGTTGTTATTGTTATCGGCACACAGGACAGGGATCTACTCACGTTAAGCGCCAAAATACTGCTTCGCTATACAAAAGCTGAACCTGGGAGTGACTGCCGAATTGAGTTACGCCTTAATGATTTGAAAGAAGTTTTTTCCGTTGTAAATGACATGAATCCTGAAAGCGTAGAAACATATTTGGTATCATTATAGAAGGCCCTGAACTGCATAATGATTGATGGTTACTGTTTACAATGTAGGACAGGTAAACTGTGTTCTGGCGAGCGCTTTACATCCATAAGCAACGAAACCGCCAGCTTGATCACATAGCCTGATAGCAGCAGCCAGCTTCAGGCAATCTGTCAACACATTAGATTCAGGTGCCGTCTGTTGCTGTTGCTGTTGTGGGAGTGGCTGTTGCACCTGCTGCATAGGCTGCGGAACAGGTTCTGGAATATTTTGTTTCACTTGGATGCGCTTTTGCTCCTTAGTATATTCGGTAGTAACCGTGATCATTGCTACAACCAGTTTGTCGGAAATCGCCATTTTTTTCAGTGCAGCTAATTCAGAGACGGAAAATTTTTTATAGGGACCTGCAACACTGTTAATTTGTGCGATGATAAGTTGATCGTTTTTCCCCTCCTTCACAAGTTGGGCAATATCTATAATTCGCAGTTCAGGGGGACCGGTGTAACGTAGGCGCAAACTAGCATTTTTTATGGATGATAGCTCTTCAGGATGTTTATCAAGGTAAACTCTCAGACCCTCCAGATCATTCTTCGTAAGCAATGTTTTGAGTCCGTCCGTGTTGACTTTCAGTGCCTCATTCTGTACCGCAGGCACCGCTTTTGTCTGCTGAATAGAGCTGGTAACCTCAGCTATAGCGGAAGACGAGACAGTGCCTGTTACGGTAAAACGTTCAACCGAACGGTTATTATTAATGTCCAGTGCTTCTACAATTATCGGATTTTTACCCACTTTTAGTTGTAGTTCCATTGAAAAGTTACCACGTTCATCTAGTGCCGCCTGCTGACCGTTAACGGTGACAGAGTTAATTCCTATAGTATTTTCAACTTTACCGACGATATTTATTGGATTCTCTCTGACAACAACCTTTGAGCCACGCTTTACTATTGGAGAAACAATTGTAATGGTTGGTGGTGCGGCTTCTTTTAATGGTCTCTTGGCAGTTTGTGCAACCGTTGCCGGTTGTTCCTTTTGTTTCGTATTTATCTGTTTTTTTGTGCTAGTAATTGCCATTATAGGAGTGACGTCCCCAAGCTTAGGAAGATAAGTTCTGAAACTTTCTGATTTTTTAAGTTGCTCAAGAACGTCAGATATTGCCAAACTGTAGGCAGTATTAAGAGCGATTGCCAGATAAATTGGACCATGTTCCACCTTGTTATCAGCTGGATACCGTTCCTCACTTATGATGAATTTATTAAAAGGATTAGCTGAATTTTGCAGGCCTTGAGTAAGCACGCCTACATGGGATTTATTGTATTGAGTCTCAAAAATTATTCTACCTAAAGGGTCCTTAACTATTACTGAGCCTGTCACTAGTGCTTCTAGTTGCCCGTAATCGTAGACAATATTAGCGTTACATCTAGAAACAATAGAGACTTCTGGAATGGAAGGTTCGATATATAGGTCATATGTCCTGCTGACTGAGGATTTGTTGGAAATGATGTCTACATTCCCGAAAAGTAAGTTTAATTGACCAAGCATAGACAACTGAAATTGTTTACCGGTACGGATAATATATTTGAAGTCAGTCAATGAGCAGGCTATACGTTGTTCTTTGATTCCGCTAACTAAAGAATTCGGAATAACAAGTGCTACACTAAGCTTTCCGGATGTTGAGACAGGATACGCAGACAGCATATTTGTTAACGGCACGTTATATGTACCGCTGGGAGGAGAAAACCCGTAACCCTGCGCTTCCATACTTGAACGCACTTGCGTATTGACACACCCGACCAACATTAAAAAAAACAGTATATTAGCGCATATTTTAATAAATATATTTTTGCCGATCACTGTTTTCATAACATTCCCCTGAATTTAAGAGAGTCTTGACTGCTCCCCTCCCTTAACTATGGGTTTTACGGTGGGGTCGCTAATTTTGATTTCACAAATCAGTTTATTATTTCCCTTTTGTTTGTAGCGATTCTGTAAATAGCTGGGAGCTAAAATTAGATTTTATTTTTCTTTGTGGGCAACACAAATACACCCCAAGGATTGTGGAGTCAATATAATACCTGGTAGATCGCTAGCATCTAATATCTCCCACTCCGATATAGTAACTTCTGACACATTAAGACTGTCATTAGGTAGTCAGCAGACCTATAACGCCTCAGTGGACTCGCTAGTTCCCGTAAAATCCAGTCTTTTCCACCCGAAATTGCGTTGACACTACCCTTTTGCGAGTGTAGTTTCAACCTCCCATAAATACAAATTAATATCACTTAGATTGCGATCTAGTCTCTTATTTTAGGTCGGTCCGGAGTCTTGTCATGCTACGTTCTTGCTTTTTATCAATGGTCTGCCTGCTGTCATGCTGTCTCGTTGCTTCGGCTGCAGAAGATCGCTCCCTGGTTGTATACAAGAAGAATGTTTCTACGGAGCGCAGACTGGCGCTGGTTATTGGCAATAGCAGCTATACGGACGCCCCGTTGAAGAACCCGGTCAATGATGCTGACGTCATGGTCAAGGCGCTCAAAGAGACCGGATTTGACGTTGTAGTGCGAAAAAACGCCGATCGAAGGGCCATGTTTTCTGCCATCAAGGAATTCGGGCAGAAACTCAAGAAAAGTGATGTCGGCCTCTTCTATTATGCAGGCCACGGTGTTCAGGTAGACAGCTCAAATTATCTGCTTCCCGTCGATCTGCGCAACAGCGAACTGCAGGATGCAGATGATCTTCGCCGCGATGCCTTGCCGCTCAATGAATTGATGGAGCGCATGCGCGATGCAGGTACCAACAATATTGTCATTCTGGATGCCTGTCGAGACAATCCGTTTATGACCAAGTTCAGCAGAAGTGCTTCGCGTGGGTTGGCCAAAGTGGTAACACCATCAAGTACTTCAATCCTCTACTCTACCGACCCCGGCAATACTGCATCCGATGGTGCAAGCGGAGATAATGGCGTCTTTACGAAGCGACTTGTGGAAGCGATTCAGAAAGAAGGTGTCGAGTTAGTTGATGTTATGCGCGATGTTTCTTCCGCAGTCAGCCGTGATACAAACGGATCCCAACGACCAGTTTTTGACGGAGTTATGGGAACCAAGTTTTACTTCCGGGCGATGGAAACACCGCCACCGCCCGTACCTGCCCAGATATCCGTAGACACACGAGTGGTGGACCTTCGCTATTGGGAAAGCGCCGAAAAGACCAATAGCATCTCGGCATTGCGATCCTATCTGAAGAAGTTTCCTACAGGTGACTTTGCTGATATTGCCTTAGAGAAAATTCAACTGTTGGAGCAGGCTAAAACACAGAGCGATTCCGCTGCCAAGGCTGATCTGGAACGGAGGGTATTGGAGGCCGCAGAGCAGTCCCGGTTGGCTAAAGAACGTACAGAGCAGGACCGCCGATTGCAAGAGATGGAAGCCAAGATCCAGCAATCAGAGGTGCGATCCCGTCAGGCAGAGGAAAGAGCTGCCAAAGCG
This sequence comes from uncultured Geobacteraceae bacterium, assembly GCA_903875605.1. Lineage (GTDB taxonomy): Bacteria > Desulfobacterota > Desulfuromonadia > Geobacterales > Pseudopelobacteraceae > JACRCG01. The sequence goes on from CAIQWT010000014.1 coordinate 14,064, forward strand.
AGTCAGGCCGCAGCTTTAGAAGCCAACCTCAAACAAGTGCAGCCTGAAAGACAACAGGTTACCATGCTGCCAAAGGATGCTCAGTACAAAACGACAACAGCCACCAAGGAACTTGGAAAGCTCTTTACTGCTACGGAATTGACCATGCTGGACAATAAGACCGGATTGATGTGGGTGCGAAATGGGGGGCTTACCGGGAAGATTGCCATTAATACTGCCAGGCAATTTCTTGATAAAATAAACATGAAGATGTACGGCGGGTTTGATGACTGGCGCTTGCCAACAAAGAAAGAACTTGAAACGCTTGTCAAATATGCAAAAGATGATGGCTGGGGTAATAAGGACGGTCACTATGTATCAGACTATCTGGTTTCAAAAGGTTTTGTGAAGGTTCAGCCTGAATATTACCTGACCGACAATACAAGTTTTGCCAAAGTACAGGCAGTTAGGATGTGGAGTGGTCATTTCGAGGAGTTGGATAATGTTATGCAGCATATTAATGCGTTTGATACTCGTATTCTTCCGGTAAGAGGTACGCTTCAATAGATTAGCACTATTCAGAAGTATGAAACCTTATCGGCCGTTGAAATTTTCACCGCACATCACTTCAAAAGCAATGGAATGAAAAAAGGCGCTACGAATGAGGTGAAAATTGCTACCAGCGCCATAGCGACTCCAGACATTGCTCCTTGGGTCTGTCCCTCATGCAGAATAGTTGCAGTGCCCTGGCCGTGAGCTGTTACTCCCATCGCAATCCCTCTGGCAACCGGATCAGTTATTTTGCACAAAGACAAAAAGCCTGCTCCGATCATTGATCCAAGAGTGCCGGTGAAGACTACGAAAGCCACTGCTATGGCTGGATCACCACCTATGATGCGGGATATATCAATAGCAATCGGTGCAGTAATTGATTTAGTAGCGATTGATTTAACAAGCATTGAATCAAGACCGCTCCATTTGGCTAACAGTACGGCAGTCGTTACTGTCGCTATGGATCCACAGACGATACCGACCAGGATTGGAATAAATGTATCAAGCAAAATACGCCGGTTTTGGTAGAGGGGAAGTGCAAGTCCCACGGTTGCCGGACCGAGCAATAAGGTCATAATTGACTTACCCGGTTTGTACTGTTCATAAGTTATTCCAGAATAGTGAAAGATAATGATAATTGCCGTAGTACTGAGCAGTAAGGGTGCCAGCAAGGCATTTTGCGTCTTTAACCATATTTTTCTACTGATGATATAAAGCACAACAGTAAGTATTATTGTGAAAGCTGTCATTGTCGGGCTGTTCATGTCAGTTCATTCCATCATTATTGCTGGATGTGGTGAGTAGCTGAACTATCCCACCCGTTGCAAATAACGCCACCAATGAGCTGATTACCAGTGGCAGAAACAGCAGGTACCCATTCTGAACAAACAAGTCACCCCACTGCATGAGTTCAACCGCTATAGGAATAAAGAAAAAAGTGAGATGTTTGAGTAGCGGAGTTGTTGCTGCGGTCAGCCATTGTTCTTTAATGACTCCTGTAGATAAAAGAACAAACAGGATGATCATCCCCAGAACACTACCCGGCAGAGGTATGTGAGAAGTTTTTACTACCCAGATACTAAGAGAGTAAATGACCCACAGCAGGAATACTTGAGCAATAAATTTGAGCATGGAAATCAAAAGGCACCTTTTTGTATTTCTCTTGCAAGCTTTAGAGTCGCAGCAATATTTCGTGAAGCTGTTCGAACATTTACTGCAGCGTTCTTTAAGGCTTCGTCCACGGTGCTGGCCTGGCTGAGCACGCTGAACACCGCATCAATACCGTGCTCGTGAACTACGGCAGCATCGTTTGTCAAGCAGCCGGCGATTCCTATTACCGGTTTGCCGAAACGTTTGGCCATTCGTGCGACACCGATCGGTGTCTTGCCGTTAATAGTCTGACTGTCAATGCGCCCTTCACCGGTAATCACCAGATCGGCATTCATTATGACAGCCTCAAGTCCAACAGCTTCCATAACTATTTCAATACCCGGTTTCAAATTTGCGCCAAAAAAAACAAGCAAGGCTGCTCCCATGCCACCGGCTGCTCCAGCACCCGCGACCTGGTCTACTTGTTTACCCATATCTCTATTTATAATTCCGGCATAGCGGATAAGGTTAGCATCCAGCTCTGTAACCATTTCCCGGGTAGCACCTTTCTGCGGGCCAAAGACAGCACTGGCGCCCTTCGGGCCGGTCAAGGGATTATTGACATCACAGGCAGCTTCGATCCGGCACTCTTTGAGCCGTGGATCCATAGCGCTGATATCTATTCGGTCCAGGTTCGACAAACTGCCGCCACCAAAACCGATCTCACCTCCGGAACTATCCAGCAGTTTCACCCCCAAAGCTTGCAGCATCCCGGCTCCCCCATCATTAGTCGCACTGCCGCCTATACCAATAATAAGATGGTTTACACCATTATCCAGAGCAGCCATTATCAACTCCCCCGTACCATAGGATGTTGTTTTCCATGGATTTCGAAAAGGTGGAGCGACCAGAGCCAGACCACTGGCGGCAGCCATTTCGATAATTGCAGTTTTCCCATCACCGGTTAAACCATAACCGGCTAGGACTGGATCACCCAAGGGGCCGGTTACTGTCACATCTATAAGTGTGCCTCCTGTTGCGGTAACCATAGCTGCAACGGTGCCTTCACCTCCATCAGCCATGGGAAGTTTTAGATATTCTGCATCTGGAAATATCTCGCGAAAGCCAGCTTCAATTTCTGTTGCGACTTCTAGAGCGGTCAAGCTTTCTTTGTATGAATCGGGAGCAATCACTATCCGCATGGCAACATCCTCATGTTACTGTTTCACTTCAAAATGGGTCATTTTCCATAATGCAGTACAAACTACAATAGTCAGAGTCACTGAGGCAATCTTTCCACCTATTTATCTGTGAAAGGATCGTTGGCACACCTGACAAGCTAGATCAATGACTTTGAACATAACATTGCTTGATTATATGCAGCAGATCAAGTCGACTTCGCTGCATTAATATCTGCACAGATAACTTTGCGTGGCCTTACCTTATGAAGTAGAAGATCCATATAGTAGTAAACCACCGGAGTTATGTAGAGAGTCAGTAACTGTGAGGTGAGCAAACCTCCCACAACCGCAAGGCCCAGTGGCTGCCGCGATTCCCCTCCGGCACCAAGTCCCATAGCAATTGGCAGGGTTCCCATCAAGGCTGCCATAGTGGTCATCATGATCGGCCTGAAACGTACGATTGCTCCCTCATAGATGGCGTCCAGCGGTTTTTTCCCATGGTCACGCTCAGCTTCCAAGGCAAAGTCGATCATCATGATGGCGTTCTTTTTGACAATGCCAATCAGCATGATAATCCCAACAAAACCGTAGATATTCAAATCACATTTAAAGATCATCAGGGTAATCAAGGCCCCGCAGCCGGCGGCCGGCAGTCCGGACAGGATCGTGATCGGATGGATGTAGCTTTCATAAAGTACTCCGAGCACAATGTAGATTACAAATATGGCCATGAGTAGCAGCAGCCATAATCCGCTGAACGAAGATTTAAAGGCCTGGGCTGTCCCCTGAAAACTGGTACTGACGGTCAGGGGAAGAGTCGTGTCGGCCAGTTTGTCGACAAGTTTCATGGCATCTCCCAGAGCAACGGCGGGACGAAGATTAAACGAAAGCGTTACCGCCGGAAGCTGCCCCAGATGGTTGACTGCCAGCGGACCGATGGTTTTGGAAATGGTTGCAATTGTTTCAAGCGGAATCAACTGCCCGGATTTAGCGCGAATATAAAGCATACCCAGTGCTGCCGGATCTCCCTGGTAGAGAGGGTCTAGCTCCAGAATCACCTGGTACTGATTGGTAGGAGCAAAGATTGAGGAAACCTGGCGTGAACCATAGGCATAGGAAAGGGCGTCCTCCACCTGCAATATGCTTAGTCCCATGGCCGCCACTTTATCTCGGTTAATCTCGACATGTACCTGCGGATTGCTGATCTGCAGGTCGCTGGTCACGTCCTGAAGATCCGGCAGTTCCCGCAGCTTAGACTCAAACTCGGTGGCAGACCGGTACAGCTCATCCGTATCCTGTCCCTGCAAAGTGAACTGGTAGAGACTTTTTGAGCTGGTTCCGCCGATCTGGATCGAAGGTACATTCCTCAGGAAGGTGCGGACACCTGCCACCTTGGCCAGCTTGGGGCGCAATTCCTGGATGATCTCCTCCGCCGACAGTTTTCGCTGATCACGCGGTTTCAGCCGCATGAAAAAGCTTCCGGCGTTGCTGCCACGACCTCCTCCGATGGATGACATGAAACCTTCAATATTTGGATCCTCAGCTATAATTGCCGCAACGGCTTCCTGATGCAGCTTCATATCAGCAAAAGAAGTTCCCTGGGCGGTCTCAGTATCGGCGTTGATCCGACCGGTGTCTTCGACCGGCAGAAATCCCATCGGTATCACGAAGAAAAGCCAGACTGTCAGCAGCGTAATCAGCAGTGTTACGACCATGGTTGTTCGCCGATAATGCAGTACAAGCTTCAGGGAGGATTGATACAGTTGCAGCATGCCATCAAAAAAACGCTCCATCATCATGAACAGTCGTCCGTGATCTTCAGTCACCGGAGGCTTCAGAAATCGGCTGCAGAGCATGGGGGTCAGGGTCACGGAAACGACAAAAGAGACCAAAATCGCCACACTGATAGTTATCGCAAATTCGTGCAGCAGACGCCCCAGAATACCCCCCATGAACAGAACCGGGATAAAGACTGCCACTAAAGATATGGTCATGGATAGGATCGTAAAACCGATCTCTCTGGAGCCCTTGAACGCCGCCTCCATGGCACTCTCACCCTTTTCCATGTGCCGGACAATATTTTCTAGCATGACAATGGCGTCATCAACCACGAAGCCAACCGCAAGAGTCAGGGCCATCATGGAGATATTGTTGAGGGAAAAACCGAACAGATGCATGACGGTAAAGGTGCCGACGATGGACATCGGCACCGCCAGTGAGGGGATTATCGTGGCCGAAATGTTGCGCAGAAAGAGGAAGATCACCATGATAACCAGGCCGATTGTCAAACAGAGGGTGAACTTTACGTCTTGCATCGATTCGCGGATCAGGATTGAGCGGTCGTAAAGTACGTTGAGTTCGACTGAAGCGGGCATCTGACTGCGGAAATTCGGCAACAGTTTTCTAACGTTATCCACAACCTCGATCGTATTGGTACCAGGCTGGCGCTGTACGGTAAGGACGATTGCACGGGTATTGTTGTACCAACCGGCTACCTTGGTATTTTCAACACTGTCAATCACCTGTCCAAGTTCTTCCAACCGGACTGGTGAGCCCTCACGGTAAGCAGCCACAACTTGCCGGTAAGCGGATGCCTTGAACAGTTGTCCATTGGCTTCGATAGTGTAAGCCTGTTTTGTGCCATCCAGTGTCCCGGTCGGCAGATTGGCGTTCGCCTCATCTATTGCGATTGAAACTTCATCAATACCGATCTGACGGGAAGCTAGTGCTTTCGGATCAAGCCGGGCCCGGACGGCATATTTCTGCGAACCATTCACGTTGACCTGGGCCACACCGCTGATGGTGGAAATGCGTCGTGCAATAAGTGTCTGGGCATATTCGTCAACCGCAGAAAGCGGGAGTGTGGGTGAGCTGAGCGCCAGATAGAGGACCGGTTGATCAGCCGGGTTTACCTTACGAAACGCCGGCGGGGTCGGCATGTTTTTCGGCAGAAACCGGATGGCAAGCGATATGGCCGCCTGTACATCCTGGGCTGCAGCATCGATATCACGGTCAAGATTGAACTGGAGGGTAATCCTGGTCGTACCAACACCGTTGGTTGAGGTCATGGAATCAACTCCGGCTATGGTAGAGAGCTGATTCTCCAGCGGTGTTGCCACAGCTGAAGCCATGGTATCTGGGTTGGCACCCGGCAGGTTGGCGTTGACCTGGATGGTCGGGAAATCTACGTTCGGAAGGTCGTTTACCGGCAATAGGCGATAGGATACCACTCCGAAAATGAAGATGGCAATCATGATCAGCGAGGTCATGATCGGACGGCGGATGAAAATCTCCGCTATGTTCATTTCTTTTTACCTTCTGATTGCTGCTTCTCTTTAGATTCAACAACCGCACCGGGGGTCAAGCGCAACTGGCCGTCGATCACCACCGTTTCACCAACTTCCAACCCTTTCTCGATGACGGTTTCTTCACCCACTGATGTAGCAGAAGTTACCTGACGCATCTCCACCTTGTTATCCGGTTTCACCACATAGACAAACTCACCCTGCTGGCTGGTCTGGATAGCATGGGTCGGAATTACTACCGCATTTTGACGCGAGGCAAGTGTTATCAGCACATCGGTAAACTGCCCCGGCCAGAGTTTACGCGACTTGTTCGCAAAAACTCCCTTGAGTTTAATCATTCCGGTTGCCGGGTTCACGGCATTATCGAGAAAACTGATCGTTCCGATTTCAGTAGTGCCCGGCTCGTTTGGTATCACAGCCGCTATCTTCAACCGTCCGGCAGCCATGCCACGTTTTATCTCTGCCAACCGCTTTTCAGGCAGTGAAAAGGTAACGTAGATCGGGCTGATCTGATTGACAGTCACAATCGGCAGATCGTTAGACTTTACCAGGTTGCCTGGTTGTATTGCTATGGTGCCGGTCCGCCCGGATATGGGAGAACGGATGGAGCAGTACTCAAGCTGGATTTTTGCACTTTTTATAGCTGAACGATCGGCAACGACGGCAGAAGCCAATGATTCTGCATTAGACCGCAATAGATCATACTGGTCGCGGGTAACAATCCCCTCCTTCAGTAATCCCTCGTATCTACTGGCCTGTTCACGGGCAAATTTGGCCTGGGCCAGGTCCTTGGCCAGAGCGGCCTCAAATTGGCTCAACGTCGCATGGAAAGTTTCCGGATCGATGCTTACCAAAAGGGCTCCCTTCTCCACATCACTGCCTTCCGAGAAATGAATCCTTTCTATCTGGCCATTAACCTGTGACTTGATGGCAACAGTTGTGAATGCCTCGATGTTGCCGATGGCCTTAACCTGAACAGGCATGTCTTTTTTCAGTGCCGGTGCCACCTTGACCGGCACCGCAGGTTTTGCTTTGGATTTCTCTTTTTTCGCAGTGCAGGCAGAGCAGCAGAGAAAAGCCAATGTACTTATCAAGATTATGGATCTTATTATCATAACGCGATTCTTTCCCGGTGTTTTAGAGATCGTAATTATTACCACAGGTCATCTTACCTACTCTGTTATGGCAGCTCAAGTTTTCTCGTGAACAGATATACTACAGCGTCAATTTCTGGCGGGAGCACAATCCGGCTCATGTCACTGTTCTCCTGCATGGTAAACAGACTCTGTTCCCGGTAGGCATCCCAGTTCCCTGCTGCATATTGATGACGGCTGGTGATCAGAATGTAGAGTTGAACACTGCGAGTTTTGAAAATATGCCTTTCAAAGCCATTGTTTGCAGGAGGCCAGGAGGATATCACAATTTCCGGTGAATACAGGCTCAGAGCCTCCTTTGCATCTTTTTTGACAACCCATTCCGGATATGAGACTGAGTGCTGCCAGCTATAATCATCCGTTGCCGTCACATGTACTCCCTCCTGTTTCAAAAAGCGTGTCAACGTCCCGTCACCGGCAGCAATTTCAAGGCAATAGCGCTCGCCGATAATCCGGGATATTTCCCCTATCAAGCGCCGGGAATAAAAGCAGTAGATGCCTTTAGGCTGCACCAGCGGCATCAAGTATCTTTTTTGCCAGATAAGCGGCCATATCAGCCTAAACCAGAGCAGTGAAACCGGTTTACGTACCAAATCATGAGAAAATAGCAACTTCTGGGTAACAAGCCCGTTAAGCAGATTAAATTTAACTTTGCCGCTTTCAACACCAGATGCCACAGAAACATAGTGCCGCCTGACTGCGGCCTGCGCCATCTGATAGCGGACAGTCTCCAATATCGGCAAATCTCGGGATTTTTTCGCCGAAACGGTCAACTTAC
>CAIQWT010000015.1 GCA_903875605.1 uncultured Geobacteraceae bacterium
ACTTCTGTTGCCAAAACACCCCAAGGAAAACTTAACTGATCTACTGATAAAATAAATTTTTTACCCAGAATATTAATTACAGATTTACCAACCATTGTAGTGTCTTCTTTAAAAGTGATCACATAGCATTTATCACAGTCATTGGGTTGTGCAGTTCTGGTGGAGCCATCGGTAGTGCCAAAAGCAACAAATTTCCATGTTCCAAATAAGTTTTGTCGATCTTCCTGTGGTTCTTTTTCGCACCCTGTTCCCATCAATACAAGCCCCATTAATATCGGTATCAGGTCCAATACCAGGTGTGAAATTTTCAGGATTTGTTTTTTCATGAGTTTTAATTTTTTAATTTAACACTTGAATCCAGGTCAGTATAATAGTGCACAAATCCATAGCTGAAAGCATTACATTGAAAATCACTCAGAAAATTAAACTATTTAAATGATAATTTCAAATATTTTTCAAAAGTTAAAGTTTTACAGGATAAATAAAGCATATGTTTGGAGGCCGAAGGGAAGGTTGCAGGGACGGGCCGCCAAACTCTTGCTTGTGCGTTGGTAATCATGGTATTATGCCCAGTCGCCTTACCGCTAACGGTCGAGGCTAAGTATAGTGCGGGTTTGCGTTAGGTGGAATAGTCCGGGTACCTGAAAAGATAAAGCGATTGATGAACTTTCGGTTGCTCTGAGACCCGCATTATGCTTAGCTGTTGTTGAACTAAATCCCGCCTCCGCGGGATAGCTTTTAAAAGTACCTGATTCTTTCTATAATGCAGAATTATTCATCACTAAAATTACTGTATATGAGAAAGAAATCAGGTTTTACTATTGTAGAGCAGGCCATTATGCTTGTTCCTGAATTTGAAAATGTTGTCCGTAAGCTTGAGCAACAGGTTGTCTTGCGCGGACAAAGTAAAAGTACATTAAATAATTACATCCTGCGCATTGCCATGTTTGTGATTCACTTCGGAAAGCTTCCCGAACAGATTGAACCAGAAGAGATCAACGAATACCTTGCTGCTCTGGCACGTGACCCCAAATCCCCGTCTCGAAGCAGCTTTAAACACATGGTCTACGGTCTTCGCTACTACTACCGTCTGCTGGGGATGAACAAGAACGCTATCGCACTGCCTTCACTGAAGAAAGAAACTAAGCTTCCTGTTATCCTTAACTATCAGGAGCTGAGGGAACTCTTTGCCGCCCCAGCCCTTCTTAAACAGCGTATTGTACTGACACTGATCTATTCTGCGGGTTTACGCAGCCAGGAGGTTATCAATCTCAAAATATCTGACATAGATTTTGAACGTAAGGTAATCCACATTCGACAGAGCAAGTACAAGAAAGACCGTATTGTTCCACTTGGCGAAATCATGGCATTAGGACTCAGAAAATATCTCAGTGCGGAAAACCCTTATGTGTGGTTGTTTAATGGTAAAGAACCAGATGGTCGCTACAGCGTCAAGGGACTATCGTGGGTGATTCGCGAAAACCTGAAAAAGACCTCTATAAAAAAAGATGTAAATCTTCATTCGCTCAGGCACTCTTATGCCACACATCTGCTCGAACAGGGACTAAATATAGTAACCGTTAAAGAACTCCTGGGTCATGCCGACATTACCACAACAATGCTTTATCTGCATGTGGCACAATGTCCGCTGCTAAAGCCTCACAGCCCTTTGGACAGGCTTTACAACTATCCGAAAAAAAAGAAACCCGGTTCATCTGAAAATGAGGGCAAGGTTTGAACTGGCCGATGTGGTCAGCCTGTTCGGCGCCGGTCTGCTTGCCGGAACCAGATGTACCCCCCTGCAATTAAAGGTTCTGGGCAAAATATCAGATTGCCGGACTGCTTCACTTGGGGGACATGAAGAGGTATGTGATAACTGTGGCACGGTTCGTTATAGCTATAACAGTTGTGGCGACAGGCATTGTCCTAAGTGTCAGTCGGCCAAACAAGCCTTCTGGATCGACGACCTGATGCAAAGCACCCTGCCGGTTAAGCACTTTCACATTATTTTTACAGTGCCCCACCAGCTTAACACCGTCTGTTTGCATAACCAGAGGATGTATTACGATATTCTGTTTGCTGCTGTCTGGAACACTATCTATTCATTCGGATACTCGCATTATGGCTCTGAAACCGGGGCTGTAGCAGTACTTCATTCATGTGGTCAGAATTTGTCGCTTCATCCTCATATCCACTGCATAGTCCCGGCAGCCGGATATACACTGGATGGACAGTGGAAAGAAATCGGTCATTCGGGTCAGTACCTTTATCCTGTTCATCAGCTTAGTGCAGCCTTCAAAGGCAAATTCCTCGATAGTTTAAAACGTGCCCTGCGAAAGCAAAATGAACTGG
>CAIQWT010000016.1 GCA_903875605.1 uncultured Geobacteraceae bacterium
GACTGGTGCCGTCATGGTCAACTGATCCGTCAAAGGGAGCTTCACTGATAAATGCCAGGTCGGAAACTGTCGCCGCAAAACCTTCATTCCGTCACGCAATCAAGAAGAATCGCTGTATCATTCCCGTGTCAGGTTTTTATGAATGGACTCATACAGGAACTGAAAAAATCCCGCATTACATTCATCTTGTAAATAATCAGATAATGCCACTGGCGGGGATATGGGAATATTGGTCTGACCCGACAGGTGCGGTTCTGGAAACTTTTTCAATTTTGACAACAACGGCAAATAAGAAGCTTGACGCACTCCATGAACGGATGCCGGTAATTATCCATCCTGATAATTACTCGATGTGGTTGGACAGAAGCCTTCAAGACCCGCATCATCTGGAACACCTCTATTCACCTTATTCTGACGACCAGATTGAATATTTTGAAGTTCCGAAATTAGTAAACAATACCCGCTTCGATAGTCCCGCCTGCATAGCAAAAGTCTGATTTTTCTTCTTGACGAATCACCCCCTCGTTAGCTATCGTCTGATATACTATATCAAATGATACGGGGTATCTATGGAACCGCTCACAGACCGGCAGCAACAAGTGCTGGACTACATTTCCGCATATATCAACCATCACGAATGTCCTCCGACACTCCGGGAAATTTCTGAACACATTGGAACAGCTGGAACTGTATCCGCGATGAGGCACCTTGAAGCCTTGGAGCGGAAGGGTTATGTCAATCGTCGGGATGGGTCAAGAGGCATTGCACTTGTCGGAAGAAGTGGTTCCGTTGCCGTCCCGATAGTCGGCACCGTTCGGGCCGGTATGCCGGAACTTGCCACTGAAGATATCCTTGGCTTCTGCCAAATCGACGCCAACTGGCTCAAAGGGCGTGGTAACTTTATCCTGAAAGTCAAAGGTAGCAGTATGATTGAAGCGGGAATCTACGACGGAGATTATGCGATAATCCGTCCACAACAGACCGCCGAAACTGGTGAAATTGTTGTTGCCTTGATAGACGGTGAGGCAACCCTGAAGCGTTTCTACCGTGAACATGACCATATCCGGTTGCAACCAGAAAACATCTCTATGTCGCCGATTATTGTGCGTGCCGGTGAGACTGAAACCGTAATCGCTGGTCGGCTTATCAAAACTGTCCGTTTTTTCGACTAATGATGTCTGGTCTACCAATCCGCATAGCTGTCGTGTATCAGGATGGCGTCAAGCCGAAACCGGTTTGGTTCGAGCTGAACCGCAAACAGCACAAGATTGCTAAGACAACTTACTACTGGAAAGACAAGGTCGGCGACGCGCCATTATTGCATTTCGCGGTAATCGACGAAGAGGATTCTTTGTTCGAGCTTGTCTTCAACTCCCTTGACCAATCATGGATGCTCTACCCTCATAAAGTAGAATAGTCATGACTGAACATCGGACTATACTTCATTTAGACTTAAATGCGTTTTTCGCTTCTGTCGAACAGCAAGCCAACCCAGAACTTCAAGGCAAAGCTATTGCTGTTGTCGGCGGCGGTGGTAGAACCGTCATCACTACCAGTTCCTATGAGGCCAGAGCCAAGGGGGTCAAAACCGGCATGGCTATATGGGAGGGCAAGCGTGCCTGCCCAGAACTGATTATTGTAGTCGGCGACAACCGAAAGTATACCTACACAAGCAGTCGCATTATGCAGATGATGCAGGATTATACTCCTGACGTGGAAGTATTCAGTATCGACGAAGCATGGTTGGACGTAACCCGTTCTCTTTCAATCTTCGGAACCGCCGAACGGATCGCTCACTTGTTGAAAGCGCGTATTCTCCAATCATTCGGCCTGAAATGCAGTATCGGAATCGCTCCTAACAAGCTTCTGGCAAAACTGGCATCGGATATGAAAAAGCCTGACGGATTGACCATAATTCTGCCGGATGATGTGTCACGGATTATGGAACGGCTTCCAATACAGGAACTCTGCGGAATCGGTAAGAAGATGCAACGGCACATGAATTTGTTAAGCATTTATACTTGTGGTGAATTAGGTCGATGCGACGAAGCCAGGTTGACGCGCAAATTCGGCGTCCTGGGCAAGATTTACAAGGCAATGGGACAAGGTATCGACCATTCGCCGGTGATCCCGTTGGAGGAATCAGACGAAGTAAAATCGGTCGGGCACTCAATGACGCTTCGACATGACATCGACCGCCGTGAAGATATTTTGAAATTCCTTTTGCAACTGTCAGAGATGGTCGGTCGGCGTGCCAGGAGATATGAAGTAAGCGGAAAAACGGTTCATCTGCATATCAGGTTTGCCGACTTCTATTCTGGTGTCGGCAAGCAGACCACAATTGGAAGTTACATCAATTTATCGGAAGACATTTTCAAAACGGCGGTGTCCATACTTGATACCCTTGAATTACCCCAACCTATCCGTCAACTTGGCGTTCGGTTGACGAATTTAAAATATGCTGCCGAACAGTTATCATTGTTTCGGGAGGTTCAGAAGAAATCCGACGCCATCAAAGCAATGGACACCGTGAATGACCGCTATGGCGAGTTCAAAGTAACATTCGGCAGCTTGTTGTCAGCCGAACAGAAAGGTTCCCATGTCATTAGCCCTGCGTGGAGGCCAGATGGCATACGGAGCGTCGATGTACAATAAATCAGTAGGTTGTATATTTGTTTCTTCGCGTAAATATCACCAAACAGCATAACATAGCGAAAAATGGCACAAATTTGACAAAAATAGATTAGTGTGTTATAATGAATTACGGGAAGAATCGGAATGCAAAAACTCCCGCAAACATCAAAAACCGTATAAAAATCAGCAAATAACAAAATAATCAGCCCTGAAATCAGTCAATTCGTTAGAAAATGACGAAATTCAGGAAAAAGTACTGAAACCGAATTGCTTCCGCATTCGGTTTTTTTGTTTCAATCAGCAATGGAATTGTATTCAGACCCGAAAGGAGTTGATGATGAGCAACATTTCAGTCGGCAGCCCACTTCTGCTGACAAATATCAAGCGTGACGGCCTGTTCATTCTGCCCGATTCATCGTCATACCTGCTTATTCAGATGAACCAAAACGGAGATCACGTTATCAGTGAACTCACTCAAAATGCCTGCCGACAAATTCATATCTCATTGCGGGGAGTAGGTGAACGCTACCTCAATCTCAAAGGCCCCGAACCGAATACCATTATGAAGTATTTGGTTACCCCTGAAATGGAGGTCGAGCGGATTTTCAACTGTTTGCGCTTCAAATACCTGAATGCCATTTATCTGTCGAATTTCCAGAACCCGCAGCAGTTCATAACGTACAAATACAACAAAGCCTTTCAAACCCTTTCAGGTCTAACGATCTACCAGGGGAATCCACCGCAACGAAGGGTCAATGATTCCTATTGGCAGGATGCAGGCTTCACAATCGAGACCAGGGATCAAAACTGGCAGAAAGAGCATCACAACATGCAGCGGATCATAGCAATCCTGAAACGGATCAGTTCACAGTCGCTGTCTCGCCTCTATGCAGAGTTGATTGCCATTAAGCCCGGTTTTCATGAACTCTATGTACATCACAACTACTTTGAACGTTCGACCATCCCACGCGGGAAGTCAACACGAGACGAGGTGTTCCGATTATTACGAAATATTGGTGATATTTCGGCACTCTCACTGGACAGACTTCCTGCTGAAATCAACAAGAATAATTACATCAGCTATGCCCCGTGCAACGTCACCGAAGGACCATTTGTATGTAGAAAGCGGCCATCGGTCAGCTATGTTTCGGAAATACGGCGCATTACCTCGATAACGCAACTTCCCGAACTGGAAGACAACTTTCACATCCTTGATTATTACAGTCGTGACCTTTCGACCCGCGATAAACTGGCAGAGTTTCTTCAGTTGGCGAAACCATTTTGCACATTTATGACCTGAATAGTTTCAAAAATCGGTGTTACCGAGAAAGGAGGAACAATGCACTTAGTCCAGTATCTCATGTGCGTCACCACACGACACAAAAAGGCACGAGATGCCTACCTGGAAGAGTTACAACAGTTGAGGGATACAGAAAAAACCGGCCGAAAGAAAATGCTCCAGAACAGTAAATATGAAAACGAACTGCTTCTGAACGTAATTGATTCGATAAGAGACAGACCCGTTCGTTTGAAACTGATGACCTATCATGCAATCGGCATGCTTGCTTATATTCTGAAAGCTAAAATGGCGACAGATCCCTGCATCGAGGGGTATGAAATAGTTGACCAAATGGTCTGTAACCCCGAACGAACCATTGATTATGTCAAAGCGCTCGGAGAGTTGGCAGATGAAGGCTGGATCAGGATATTTGAACGACAAGGCATGGCCTTTACCGACCAGCCGCCTTTCTGCTGGTTACAGTCGTATCTCGACTTGGGAGACACATTCCATCTGGAAATGGGAGAAATACAGAATAGTTGCAATCCGTTTTCCACGAATGATGCGTATCTCGATAACGTTTTCTCCTATTTGCATTCGATGATTCAAGATGACGGCAAATTGTATCGCGTCAATGAGCCAGAAATCGACCTCGCAACTCTGCAACCAGAGGGATGGTTCAGGCGGATCGTTCAGAGAGTTCAGATAACGACATCATCACTACCAGCGGCAGAAGTACAGAAGAAATATTCCTTGAGCGTCTACCAATATTTATTGTTGATTGGCTTGTTGGGCATGCGTGAGGGCGATGTACGTTATGATTTCAGCGCCCCGTCAGATGTTACCTACCTGTTTGCCCAAGGCCGAATATGCAGAAAACGGATGAAGGATCATCTGTTCGATAAAAAGAGCCCATTGATGCGGCATCGACTCATTGAAGGGACAAATGGCAAATTCGGTGAATCAGTTCAATTGACTCAGAATGCGATAGCAGCTCTTATCGGCAAACCAAAAGGGAAGAACACAACCCAGGAGCTTAAAACCAGAGTTAAGAAGCACACGCTCTTTGATGTTGAAACGCCAAAATTGAAAACAGATTCACTCCAGTTACCCCCACCGGTCATGGAGGCAATCAGGTCACTGTTATTCAGTGAGTCGTTGAAAGGGAAGCAGATCAGAAAAGGGTGGCAATCATCACTCCCGACAGCCTGGGGATCACCGACCGGCAGCACCGTCTTATTATATGGTCCACCAGGCACCGGCAAGACATTAACTGCTCAATATCTCGCCAGTGAACTGAAACGACCGCTTCTAAAGATTGATGCCGCCAGAGTGCTCAGTTGTTGGGTCGGAGAGAGTGAACAGAATGTGCGGCGGATCTTCGAGGACTATTCCGATTTGAATAAGGAGTTTGGCACCGCACCAGTATTGCTGCTCAATGAGGCGGATCAGCTCCTTGGTGCTCGTGGCGCAGGCAGCAACGCGGTAGATCGCATGAACAACAACATGCAGAACTTGTTTCTTGAAGGGCTGGAACGATTTGCAGGAATTATGGTGGCAACCACCAATCGGCGTGATCTTCTCGATGAAGCATTCAGCAGACGGTTCACCTATAAGTTGGAATTACCGCCACCAGACCGAAACATCAGAATTGCACTCTGGAAAAGCATTCTGCCGATGAAGCGGTTGGCATCGGACGTCGATATTACACAACTTGCCGAAATGGGCTTAACTGGTGGAGAAATACGTTTGGTAGTTGAGCGAGTTGTTCGACTACTTGCCTTTCGCGGCATCACCACTATCGACTATAAGATAGTGACGGACATCGCCAAAGAAGAGTTGACCAGTCGGATGAAGCGGTACGGCGGCATGAACAAAATCGGTTTTGCCGCCGACAGGAGTTCTTAAATGAATTAGCAGCATGTCACAGCAGCACATACACAGAAAGGCCCGAACCGTAATAGTTTTGGGCTTTTTTATTTTAAGGGGGTGAGAGTCAGAGAAACCAAGGCAAGCAGATAGTCGCAGACATTATGAAGTCCACAATCATCAACCACGAAAGGAGCATCAATCATGAGCACAGCATTAGCCAGAATCGACTTCGACAAGGAACAGTTGGCAGTTATCGAGAGTCAGTTTTTCCCATCAGGTGCCAGCAAGGCGGAACAGGCCTACTGTTTTTCGGTGGCACGAGAGTTGTGTCTGAATCCGATTACCAAAGAAATCTTCTTCGTTAACCGCCGTCAGAAGATCGGCGATAAGTGGTTCAATAAAGTGGAGCCGATGGTCGGGCGTGACGGTTTTCTCTCCATTGCACATCGTACCAGTCAGTTTGCCGGTATTGAGACATCAGCCGGTATTCGTGAAGTGCCGCAGTTGGAAGATGGTCAGTGGAAACTCAAATATCAGTTAGTGGCTGAATGCAGCGTTTGGAGAAAGGACAGCCCGAAACCGTTCACCGTTCAAGTTGCATATAACGAATATTGTCAGAGAACCGCTGAAGGGAATCCGACCAAATTCTGGGCAGAAAAGCCCGAAACCATGCTGAAGAAGGTTGCCGAAAGTCAGGCATTACGCAAGGCGTTCAATATTCATGGCGTCTACAGCCCTGAAGAGTTGGGGGCAGGTATGGAGTTGTCGAACGGGGATATTGTCACTCAGACCATCGAGGCTGACTGTACCAGAATCGAACCTGACAAGTCACATCTCGCTATCGTCAAAAAGCAGCAAGCGGAAACAGCACCCGTGAAGCAGTCGAAACGGCAATCAACACCACCAGTTGTCCAACCTGAACCAGAACCGATAGCAGACCCTATTGATGAGGACGACGGTTGGCCTGATATGCCGTCACCAGCAGATGGACAGGTCAGCAATGAAAAGACGCTTCAGATTATCGACCTGCTGGAAGGTAAACATGTCTCCTATGACATTATCATGGACGGCAATGAAGGGTGCATCTCCGCTAATTCATTCAACGAGAAGGAGTTGTTGAAGGCAAATGGTTTCCGATGGTCTTCTGATACGAAGCGCTGGATCTTCAAATTCACCAACGAGTCAGTTTAATTGTCGAAAGGAGCAGGTCATGGAACTCATACCGTTTTTCGAGACAGCAGTAGCAGCATTGAACAAGGTCAAAAGCGCCGAACTTGGCGACCGAACGCAATACATCGGTTCCAGTGATGTCGGTTCATGTGCCAGGAAAGTGTATCTGTCGAAGAAGAATCCGAAAGAGCACAGTTTCAGCACCATGTTGAAGTTCAGTCGAGGGCATGTGGCAGAAACATTGATTGAGGATATTTTCAATGCAGCTGGCGTGAAGGATCTTTATGACACTCAGGTGGAAGTGAAGCACCCCGACCATCCGTTAAAGGCGCATGTGGATTTTCTGTTCTATTCCGATTTTGACAATACGCCACAACTCCATGTCATTGAGGTCAAGTCGGTAAACGGCATTCCTGATGAGCCATACCCGCAATGGATAGATCAGTTGTCATTTCAATTGGGGTTGTTGCGCTTGCAGTATCCCGAAGGGAAATTGGGCGGTTCTATTCTGGCGATTGATCTGAACGCTGGAAAAATGCACCAGTTCAATGGCTTCGAGTACAACGAATCGTTATTCAATTATCTTTGCAGTCGGGGGTTGTACCTGTTGGACTGTATGGCGGAGAAGGATGAGGCTAAACCGTCCGTATCGCATCTCTGTGGTTTCTGCTCCTATCGTACCGATTGTCCGGCCATGAGTATGCCCCAAGTGGAGTTGCCACCAGAGATTGAGATGCTTGCCAATAAGTATGTCGAACTGAACAGCGTTAAGAACAATGCTGACAAGCAGCTGAAAAACATCCGCCAGGAGTTGATGGATTTTACGGGGCCAGTCTTTAAGGGAAGAAGTGAAACAGTTGATCTGGTCGTATCAACTGTTTCCTCAAGTATGGTGGTGGACAGTAATCTGCTGAAGAACAATTACCCCGATGTTTACCCTGAAGTCATGAAGGAACGGGCGGGTTATTCAAAGCTGGAATGCAAAGCGGTCAAGTAATCACGAACCAATCACAATTCAATCAAAGAGCGCCCTTGGCCATCACGGTTCAAGGGCGTTTTCATTTGGAGGTCACATGTCAAAGCATACACATGGAATTTTCGGGACGGATATCAAGTCACGCAGAAAAGTACGGATTCGGAAAAACCGATTCAGACCGCAGCATACCCGGTGGATGTTTCCCGCAGTCTTTGCCCTGATAACTCTGGCAGTCATTGTTGCCGGAATACGCTGACGATACGCGAAAGGATAACAGTCATGCCTATTGAAAAGGAACAAACTCCGAAATCACGCACCATTAAGCTCAAACAAATCAGGGCGGTTTATGAAACGCTGACCATCAAGGAGGAGGATGCCCACTATCTGAAGCCCATGACCCGCTTCAGCGCACCTGAACAGGTGTTCGATACGTTCAGCTTTTTGCGACAGGAAACCAAGGAGTATTTCTTCGCCCTGCATCTGGATGGCAAAAATAGGGTCTGCTGTGTTGATGAAGTGTCAGTCGGGTCTCTGAACCAAAGCATTGTCCATCCACGGGAGGTGTTCAAAACGGCACTGCTCTCATCAGCGGCGGCAATCATTCTTTTGCACAATCATCCTACGGGCGATCCGAACCCAAGCAGAGAGGATATTGAAATTACGCGGAGATTGAAGGAAGCGGGCGACATCCTCGGAGTGAAGGTGTTGGATCATATCATTATCGGCGACAGCTTTGTGTCGTTTGTCGAGCGGGGTTTGCTGTAACTGACTGTGAGTCCAGGGAACGTACTACTAATCAACAGGAGAATACCATATATGAAATTCAATCCGGGACAACTTGTTGTGACCAGAGGTGTTAATGATCTGATTGCTGTCAACGAAGAGTTTGCAAAACATGTGTCGTTATCATTGAGGCGGCATTTGTCAGGTGACTGGGGTGAACTCTGCGATGAGGACAGAGTCAGCAATGAATTGGCGCTGCAAGGAGAAGATCGACTTTTTTCTGCTTACGAGAAAGAAGGGGTATCAAAGATATGGATCATTACGGAATGGGATCGGTCGGTAACAACGGTTTTGTTTCCAGATGAGTATTGAGCGTCAGTTTAGAGTTTACCGTAACAGACAATGCTCGGAGGAACCTGAAAATGTCAGACTAGGGTTCTCTCCGAGTATTTATGCACAAATATGTCAGGAGCCAGATATGAATGGACAAAAAATAGGTTATGTCAGAGTGTCTTCATCGGATCAGAACACCGAACGACAATTGGATGGTCTTGAACTCGACCGGGTTTTCACCGACAAGGTTTCAGGGAAATCTACCGACCGGCCGCAACTTCAAGAAATGCTTCGCTTCGTTAGAGACGGAGATCATCTTTTCGTTCACTCAATGGATCGACTCGCACGTAATCTAATCGACCTGAGGCAGATGGTGAAGGAACTTACCGGAAGAGGTATTAGGATTACATTCGTAAAGGAGGGGCTTGTCTTCAATGGGGATGATGCCGCCATGTCTGTACTACTGCTATCAGTTATGGGAGCAGTGGCCGAGTTCGAGAGGGCAATTCTCAGGGAACGACAATCAGAAGGCATTCGTATAGCCAGAATGAAAGGAGTCTATAAGGGTAGAAAAGCTGCATTGACCGATGAACAAATTGAAGAGGTCAGGAAGAGGATCGAGGCAGGTGTTCCCAAATCAAGAATTGCACGAGAGTTTAAATGTTCCCGTGAAACAATCTATAAATATTTTAGAAATTAACCCATCGTTGATTCGATTGGCAAATCACTTTGTGTTATTGAGTTATACAGGCTCTTCCCATATGAAATCTAAAAAAATATTCGCTCAAACTCTACAAAACTCTTTTTATCATTGACCCTATATTGACCCTATAAACCGCTGGGCAATAAAAAAGCCACCTAGCATCGTCGCTAAGTGGCTGTTTTTATTGGTGGGCGAAACAGGGATCGAACCTGTGACATCCAGCTTGTAAGGCTGGCGCTCTCCCAGCTGAGCTATTCGCCCTAATTTTATGGCGGGGTTGACGGGGCTCGAACCCGCGACTTCCAGCGTGACAGGCTGGCACTCTAACCAACTGAGCTACAACCCCTCAGCAATTCGTACTGTGAATTACTTCTTCTTCTTTGCAGGAACAACGTTAACTGCTTCTTTAAGAGTTTTACCTGGTTTGAACTTAGGAACAGTCGCAGCAGGAATATCAATCTTTTTGCCAGTCTGAGGATTTTGACCTTTACGGGCAGCGCGCTTTGCTGTGGAGAATGTACCGAAACCGACGAGGCTGAGTTTATCACCGCTTTTCAGAGCTGTTGTTACGCTGGCAATAAACGCGGATACTGCTTTTTCAGCGTCCACTTTTTTAAGGCCTGCCTGCTCTGCTACTGAACTGATTAATTCTGCTTTTGTCACGTTCCACCTCCAGTTATTTAATTGTTAAATACAAAGCGATACACTGTTTAGCAGATGTTCTTAAATTGTGTCAAGTCTTTTTTTGCTGTAAACACGCATATTATGGGCGCTTGTGAATGTTTGAAAAGACAATGTGGCCATTTAAAGCCGGTTAAGCAAGTGTACCTTGGCTAACACACTGAATTACAAGTTAAATCAGGCAGCCTCTTTTAATTCCGGATCAAATACTACAATAGGCTTTTCTTTGTGATAAATGACGTCTTCATTGATAACGACTTCCTGTACATTTAATTGAGATGGGACCTCGTACATTATATCTAACATAGAATTCTCAAGAATGGCCCGCAAACCACGCGCACCTGTATTGCGCTTTAATGCTTCTTTGGCAATAGCAACAAGAGAACCGTCAGTAAAACGCAGGCGAACTTTTTCGAGGTCAAAGAGTTTTTGATACTGCTTAACAAGAGAATTCTTTGGTTCTTTTAAAATCTGAACTAAAGCTTCCTCATCAAGCTCTGTTAGCGTCGCAAGCATTGGCAAGCGTCCGATGAATTCGGGAATATAGCCGTATTTAAGAAGGTCTTCCGGAGTAAGACTCTTAAGAAGCTCACCAAGTTTTTTCTCATCACGTTTTTTTATGTCAGCTCCAAATCCGAGTGACTTCTTACCGATTCGCTGCTGAATAACATTTTCTAATCCGGCAAAGGCTCCGCCACAAATAAACAGAATGTTGGTGGTATCCACCTTCATAAACTCCTGCTGTGGATGCTTTCTGCCGCCTTTAGGAGGAATGCTTGCTATAGTACCTTCTATAATCTTGAGGAGAGCCTGCTGAACTCCTTCACCTGAAACATCACGGGTGATTGAGGGCGAATCTGATTTACGGGCTATTTTATCAATCTCATCAATATAGACGATACCTTTTTGGGCTCGCTCCACATCATAGTCTGCAGCCTGTAATAATGTGAGGATGATGTTTTCTACATCTTCACCAACATAACCGGCCTCAGTCAGGTTAGTAGCATCAGCCATGGCAAATGGTACTTTAAGGATGCGGGCAAGTGTCTGAGCAAGAAGAGTTTTTCCGGATCCAGTAGGTCCAAGCAGTAGTATGTTGCTTTTTTGCATTTCTACTTCGCCTGGTTTACCACTCGTTTCTATACGTTTGTAGTGGTTATAGACGGCAACTGAAAGAACTTTCTTAGCCATTTCCTGGCCAATGACATACTCATCTAGGATGTCTTTTATTTCGCGTGGCTTAGGAAGTTTCTTCAGGTCAGGGCCGGTTGTCTCTTCCAACTTCATCTCTTCTGCAATAATATCATTACAGAGCTCGATGCACTCATCGCAGATAAAGACAGCAGGTCCCGCGATAAGTTTTTTTACATCATCCTGACTTTTTCCGCAAAAAGAACAGGTCAAGTGTTCCTGAATCGAGTCACGACGGCTCATAGCGTATCTCCAGTGAGCGGTTTGCGCGTAAAAATTGCGTCAATTAAGCCATATTCTTTTGCGTCATCGGCAGACATAAAGAAATCTCTTTCAGTATCTGCTTCAACTTTTTCTTTGTTCTGACCGGATAGATCGGCAAGGATCCCGTTCAATTCGTCTTTCATACGCAGGATTTCCTTGGCATGAATACTAATATCAGTAGCCTGTCCCTGGAATCCTCCAAGTGGCTGATGGATCATTATTCTTGAATGGCTGAGGCTGAATCGCTTGCCTTTTTCTCCGGCAGTCAACAGGATTGCCCCCATTGATGCTGCTTGTCCTACACAAATTGTCGACACTGGAGCTTTAATGTAGCGCATTGTATCAAATATAGCCATTCCAGCGGTTACAACTCCACCGGGTGAATTGATATACAGATGAATGTCTTTATCCGGGTCTTCGGCTTCAAGAAATAGCAACTGGGCAATGATGAGGTTCGCGACCTGATCGTCTATCGGTCCGCCGAGAAATATGATTCGCTCTTTAAGAAGGCGTGAATAAATGTCATATGCTCTCTCGCCTCTGCCGGTTTGCTCTACAACCATAGGGATGTACATTGGGTCTCCTTAGGCTGCTTTAAGCTGATCTGAGTCAACTTCGGTGATAACGGCATGGTCAATCAGATAGGAGATAGCTTTATCTTCCTTGATTTCTGAAATGATAGAGCTTTTAGCATTTTGGTTTTTTGTGTAATACTCTTTGATACGATCAAGCATTTCAATATTTCCGGCAGCAATTTTTTCATACTGTGCCGATAGGTCTTCATCAGTTACAGACACATTTTCTTTATCCACTAAAGCCATCAGCAGTAAACCGCCTTTTACCTTATCAATAGCATCGTCACGGAAACGTGCACGGAAACCTTCTGCGTCAAGGCCCATCATGTCAAGCGACATCTGCTGACTTTTAAGTCGATTTTTAAGGTTCTCGAACATATGGTCAAGTTGCCGTTTTACCATTGACTCAGGAACATCCAACGGATTCTCCTGTATCAGGGCCTGGATAAGCCGATCTTTGAGATCATTATCAATGCGATCCGTTTCATGCTTTTCATGGTATTCAACCATCTTGGCACGCAGCGCTTCCATTGTATCGTATTCACCAAACTGCTGGGCGAAATCGTCGTCAAGTTCGGGGAGGTCTTTGCGTTTGATTTCTTTTACGGTGACCGAAAACAAACCGGTTTTTCCGGCTGATTCAGCATTGGTACTTTCAGCCGGGAGTTCCAGGCTGAAATTCTTAGACTCACCGGATTTTAACCCTATCAACTGCTCTTCAAAACCAGGAACCAGTTTGCCCGTACCAACTTCGATTTCAGCTGTCTGATCACCGCTGTTATCCTCCGGTGATCCTTCTACCGTAACGGAATAATCGACAGACACGGTATGACCATTTTCAATGGCGGTGTCTTCATCAAGCGGAACAAGTTGTGCCATATTTTCCTGCATACGCTTCAGTTCGCCATCAATACTTTCCGGTTTGGAGATATAAGTTTCTTTTTTCACAATCAAGCCGGTATATGCTTTTAGCTGGATCTGCGGCATGACCTCGACAAGGGCACTGTATTTAAAAGCCTTACCAGCTTCAAGTATATCGCTCTCAATTGTAGGAGAATCTATCGGATCTACTTTGTGCTCATCCAATGCTTTGTAAAGAGTTTCCTGATAAAAACGGCGCATGACATCATCGCGCATTGCATCACTATAGGTTCGCTTGATGAGCTGCATTGGTGCTTTACCGGGGCGAAAGCCCTGAAGCTTGGCTTTTTTCTGGATGGCTGAATATGCTTTGTCAATTTCTGCGTTTACTCGCTCAACAGGAATTTCAATAGTTATTTTCTTTTGAACTGTACTGATGTCTTCGATGTGAACCTGCATAGTAGCTATCCTCTTCTATATTGAAATGTAATGTTTGTATGGGTATGAGCTTCAGAACAAACATAGAAAATTTGGATGGTGCGAGAGAGGAGACTTGAACTCCTATACCGTGAGGTGCCAGATCCTAAGTCTGGTGCGTCTGCCAATTCCGCCACTCTCGCAAATGTCTTGAACCATGAAACGATTGTTCATGGTTTCGCTAGCTAGGATAAAATGATTTACAAACATAGGTGAAAAACATGTAGAGGTCAAGAACTTATTGAATTAAATTCGGTATACGTCATGATTTATGTTATCCACCAGCCAGTTTTATCTTGAAACCACGTGATATCAATTCCGCTGACAACGTGTCCCTGTGGTCTCCCTGTATCTCTATGACTCCGTCTTTAACTGTTCCACCACAGCCGCATTTTTTTTTGAGAATTCCAGCCAACTCCTTTGTATTAACGGCTGAAAGCTTGATACCGCTGATTACAATAACGGTTCCTCCTCCGCGACCTTTGACTTCGCGTCGTAAACGCACGAATCCGTCATCCGGCTGGGTAGCAGGTTTACTGGTAATATTTGCTGACTTTACCCGGCCCGTTTCGGTGGAATAAACGAGGGTGCTGTTAGATTTGCTTTTCATTTTCCCCAATCCCTTGCGTATCTGAAATCACGGTCAATGGTGCGGTTTGAAACCTTAGCAATAATCGGAAGGCGGCGTTTAAAATGAGAATTCTGGATCTTTGCATAGATGGTCTCGATAAATTCGATATCGAAGCCATCTGCAACCAGCTCCGCTTTAGTTAGCCGTTGATCAACCATTCGGAACAGAAGTTCATCTACCTGACGGTACGTGAATCCAAGTTCCTCTTCGTCGGTCTGCCCGGCCCAAAGATCGGCAGATGGTTGTTTTTCGATTACTGCAGCTGGTATTCCCATTGCGGACGAGAGCTGCCAAACCTGACTTTTATAAATGTCACCGATCGGGTTTAGGGCTGAAGCCATATCTCCGTACAAGGTGCCATAGCCTAATAGCAGTTCAGTTTTATTACTGGTACCCAGCACGAGAGCACGCAACAATGCCGAGTGATCAAAAAGAATTGTCATCCGTTCGCGTGCCATTTTATTGCCGCGCCTCATATTTTCAGCGTCGGGGAACATTTCGAAATAAGCTTCGACCATCGCCGTTATCGGAATTATTGAATAGTTGATGCCACACGCGGTTGCAACCAGTCTGGCATGTGTCTCACTTTCCGGATTACTGCTTTTATAGGGCATACAGATAGCGTGGACGTTTTCAGGCCCGAGCGCTTCTGCTGCAATAAATGCAACCAGTGCTGAATCAATTCCACCGGAAAGTCCAATCACTATTTTGCTGACGCCGACTTTACGGACTTCATCCTTTACAAAACCTACCAGGAGTTTTCTTAGTAAATCGGTGTTAGCGTGCAGTCCGGCCATCATTGCCCCCTTTGGCGTGAAATGCGCTGAAGTTCCTGCAACGTCACAAACAGATTCTCATCACGCATCATTGGTGAAAAAATCCGTTCACGGCGGAGCGATCCTTCATCAACACACGCAGTAACAAAATCTTCTTCCATAAGCGCGCCGCGAACAACGGATTCACCTGAAGGTGCAATATATTCCGAACCGCCCCAGAAGTTGATCCCATCTTCAAAGCCGACCCGATTGCTATAGAGAACCCTGCAGTTGAGGAATAGGGCTGTTGTTGATGTAAGTTTTTGCCAGGCTGAGGCTGATCCGAGTGAATCGCCGTCTATGCCGCGAGCGGGACTACTCGAAAGGCAGATTAGTGTCGTTGCGCCATCCATGGCAAGAATATAGGAAGCTGAAAGATGCCACATGTCTTCGCAGATCAGCATGCCAAAACGTCCAAATTTTGTGTCAAATGCCCGAAACGACGTGCCACGGGCCAGGTAGCGCTGCTCATCAAAAAGGCCATAGGTAGGAAGATATACCTTGCGGTGTAGATGTCGGATTGCGCCATCTTCAAGGTACAGCGCCGAGTTAAAAAAATGGTAGTCATTAGCTTCTTCAACAAAGCCGATGGCGATGGATATGCCCCTGGAAAGTTCGATCAATCGCTGAATCTCGGGAGAGTCAATGCGTACCGCCACTTCAGGCACCAGATCTTTAAGGAAATAGCCGGACATTGCCAGTTCAGGGAAAACTATCAGATCCGACCCGGCTACCTGCGCTTTTGCAATCTGTCCTTCAATCGTTGTCAGGTTATCGGCAACGCAGCCGAGTTTCGGTTTTATTTGAGCCAGAACAACGGTGAAATCCATGGAGTCTCCTTCAGTTGGAATACGTTCCTGATACGAACCGCACTAATCCATTCCCATAACCGACGTTCACAACAGTCGGGCATATTCGACTCTTTCATTTATAGTCAATAATAAGCAATCGTCCTTCAATATGCCAGATCAAAAGCATTTACAATATGCTCAATCTTATGCTGTCCGTTAGTTACAAGGAGAATGGCAATTACGTCAAAACGTGCATTGGTATCATGCAGACTGTTTTTACTGAGCCATGTCAGCGTAGCTTTTGATATCTGACGTTGTTTAAAAGGAGTTACTGCAAGCTGTGGTACTCCGTAGGAAAGCCCACGGCGGGCCTTTACTTCAATAAAAACCAGGCTTTTATCCACCGGATCACGGGCAATAATATCGACTTCACCACCCTTGCAACGGTAGTTACGCTCCACAATACGGTAGCCATGTTCAATCATAAAGTGCACGGCAACATCTTCGCCCAGTTCGCCAGTACCCTTGTTGCCGGTTGCTAGGCGAACGGGTAGAACCTTTGAGAATAGGTTTTTAATAAGATCCAAGGTTTTGCCTTAATGGGAATGCTATCCCGGATAATTATATTGTGTACTGTTCCTAATTAATTTACGGCTGCCCCTTCAAAAAGTCACTATCAGCAAAGCACCCATCCACATTCAATCCACGAATCCGATAATACTTGTCCAGCTCCTCCTCGAAGCGCAGTCTGTTAATCGGATGGATATCAATGCCGTCACCGCTACTGCCGGGCTCCGTGAAAAAACGCTCCGGCAGCATGTCATCGCTGCGCGAAAAACCATTAGTACAATTGTAAAAGCGTTCGGTAAGCACAATCCGTTTGCCGATCTCCTTCAGGCGCTGCGGAGAATAGCCTATTCCGGTGACAGCGGTTAAAAGTTCAGCGTACTCTTCCAGGCTGGCGCCAAAGAAGGCAAATTTACACGCAACGAGAGAATCTACGGCTGCATTAGTGTCCTCAGCGATGCTGATAATACGGGCTTTGCCGGAGAATGAAAAGCGATCAGTCGGCACCGGTTTACGGAGGATTTCATGAGAGATTGGATATGCACGCAGGTGGCAGCCGCCACGGTTGCTGGTGCAATATGCCAGCGCCATGCCGTATGCTCCCCGCGGGTCGTATGCAGGTAGTTCGAGAGATTTGACACTCATGGATAGTTCCGGATATCCCATTTTTTCTGAGAGGCGGCGGGAACCGAGTGAGAGCAATTCGCCATCTCCCTGTCGCAGGGCAATATTGTTCAGTAGCCCGGGTATCTCAACGGCGGTGGGAAAGGTGCCACTGATTTCTCCCCAAGCCGAAAGGGTGGCTGCAGCAGTGATAGTGTCCATTCCCAGCTCGTTACACAGGTCATTTGCCGCTATTATGGTGTGCAGCGTATCGATATTGTTAAGCGCACCGAAATGAGAAACCGTTTCATATTCCGGTAGCGGTTTGCCGTCTTTTGATGCTTTTTTACACTGAATCGGACAGCCGTAACAACCGTCTTTCTTTGCTCCACAGGCAGATTTAATCGTCGGGGCGGAATAATTAGCAGAATGTTTAAAGAATGTTTTACGGAAGTTTTCAGTTGGTGCCATGCGGCGCTGTGCCATAAGGTCTACGAGCACCGGAGTGCCGAATTCAGAGATGCCGAGCGGCCCGAAGATAACGGGAGACGCTTTAAAAAGCCGCATGATGTCCTGGCTGGCATTTTTAAATAACACCGGATCGGCAATAGTGTTTCTTTGGTCTCCGTTCACCGTCACCGCTTTAAGGTTTTTACTCCCCATAACAGCGCCCATACCACCGCGTCCAACCGAATTGCCTTCCCCCATCATGATGTTGGCGAAGAGGACGCCGTTTTCACCGGCCGGGCCTATAGCAGCAACACTGCCGCGATTTTTGAGCGCGGTAACGGTTGTTGGAATATCACTGCCCCAAAGTTGTTTTGCCGGTTGTAACTCAACTTTTTCAGTGGTTATGGTTAGAATCACCGGCTCCGGACTTCTTCCCGTGATGAAGAGGACGTCAACGCCGGCGGCCTTAAGACGCCAGGCAAAGTGTCCGCCGGCTGAGCAGTCATAGATAGTGCCGGTTAATGGTGAACGGGAAACAACGGAAAGCCGGGCGGAAGTTGGAGCGGGAGTGCCGCATAATGGACCAACTGAAAAGATAAGCGGTATAGCGGAGTCGAAAGGGTCAAGCTGGTAATAGTCACGCATCAGGCGCACACCCAGGCCGCGCCCGCCTAAATACTCTTCAAGAAGTTGCCGGGGGATATCTTCGCGGCAGTAATCTCCTGTAGTTAGATCAATCTTAAGTATCGTTCCAGTCCAACCGTTCATATCTGTCTGTCTAATCCCGAGGTAATAGCCGCAATTAATTCCTGCGGTGTGTGAACAAGCATATCAGCTTTCACCAGTTCATCACGGTTTCCATAGCCCCAGGAACAGCCGATCGTGGTAATACCTGCACGTTGTCCTGCTTGAATATCGTTACTGCTATCTCCAATCATGACGCACTCATTCAGCGCGAATCCCAACGTGTCGATTACTTTCAATAATGGGAGTGGGGATGGCTTTCTTTCCGGGTACGTGTCTCCGCCGCAATTAAATGCGAACAGATCATAAATCCCAAGAGACTGAAGTAGCAACTCGCTTAAGTCCTCATTTTTATTAGTGATAACCGCCATCTTAATGCTGAGGTCTGCAAGCGCATGGAGTGTGACCAGTATGCCGGGATACAGGTGGCTTTTATCAGCAATGTGCAGCCGGTTGTACTCCAGAAACAGGGTAAGTGCATGGCTGACATCATCATCTGACGCTTGTGGTAGAGCCTGCCGGATCAGATTAGGTGCGCCTTTGCCAACCATCAAGCGCACAGAATCAACTGTCAATTGAGGATGGGAAAAAACGTGTCTGACATGGTTGACAGCATCGGCCAGGTCTTCGAGGGAGTCAACAAGAGTACCATCAAGATCAAAGAGAGCCGTCCGGATGGTCATGCCGAAGTTGTTTTCAGTGGTGAGTCAGCTTTAGGAAGAATGATAACGGGTGGCGTTGCAGCTCGGTAGAGTAGGAACGTTTTGCCAAGAATCTGAGCTACATCAGCATGACAAGCTTTCGCCAGTGTTTCAGATGCCTCATGTTTATCCAGTGTGCAACTTTCAAATAATCTTACTTTGATCAATTCGTGATAATCTAGAGAAGCATTTGCTTCAGCAATCAGGGCATCTTCAATGTCTTTTTTGCCGATATGAATAAGGGGTTTTAGTTTGTGTCCGAGGGCCCGCAGGTGGCGTTTTTGTTTTCCGGTAAGCATTAGTAGATATACTCCTGATTGAGTGTAGGTGAATTAATAACAGATTTTATAACATACTGGATGAGTTGCTGGCAAATCACAAATATTACTTTACCAAATCTAGAAATTCACTACGCGTTTTTGAAGCGTTTTGATATAACTCCCTTCTCCCAAGCGTTTTCCCTTTGTATTCGATTATGCCGTCATGAAGAGGTTCCAGCAAGTTGTCTCCCAATATTTCATAACTGTAAGAAATTTTGCTGTTCTGGATTATTGTCGGAGCTAAATCAAGTAAAGTTGCAGCAGAGTAAGATTCTCTGAAATTCCTCTTGTCTGGTGTGATAATTATCAGCGGCACAAACTGCAAAGAATGGTGATCTTTTTCAGTCATGGCAACACCATATGATGATTTTCCATTCAGTACATAGGGGGCGTGATCACCGAAAAGGTAAACATAGGTATTCGGGTGTTTTTCCAGTATGTTATCGACAAACCTGTTAATTGCTTTATCGGCATACGATATTGAAGTGAAATAGTCTTTCAATTTCTCCGGAGTTACGTCGTTGAACTTGTCAGTTGTGTAGTAGTTATATACGTTCCTGAACGGCTCATGACTGCTCATGGTGATGATATAGGTGAAAAACGGTACTTTCCTGATCTTGAGGTATGACGATACGAAGTCAAATACGTTGTCGTCCGAAGCGCCCCATCCCTGGGACTCCAGTCTCATTCGACTCTTGTCAAAAAAACGGTAGAATCCCATTTGAGCATACGCAGCGTTTCGGTTGTAATATTCTCCATCATTACCGTGAAATGCCAGTACATTATAGCTGTTGTTTCTAAAAATCTTTGCTATCGAATTCGGAAAATCATACTGGGAAATCGAGGACGTAGGGGTGTCACTCAATGGCTGGACATTGTTCAAAACGGCTATTTCCGTGTCCGACGTCCCCCCTGCGGAGCGATAACTAAGTGTGTAGGGATAATAGACATTGTTCTTTGCCATCCGGGTAAGAAACGGTGCAATGTATCTTCCACGCCATTTCTGGCCGATGATGTTTGCATCAAGTGACTCCACCTGAATTAAAAGGACAGATGAAGTGTTAACAGACCTTTTATTGTTTGAAATATACCTTGTATTGTCTTTCCTTGAATAATTGAGTTTGTGAATTGACTCTTTGACGTTTCGGTAATTGTATATTTCCATATAGGTGGATGCAAACAGGCCATAGTGATGCATTGAATAATCTTCTATTTCTTTAAGTCGGTCAGGATTGCTGCCAGTTTCAATGAATTCGTATGCATTTACCGATGTTATTATCAACAAAAACAGGAGGAATCCTGAAATTATCTGAAGAAGTGTATTTTTGAATGACACTGATAGGGTGTCTTTAATTGCGGTGAAGTTTTTCCACACAAGATAAAAGAAGAAGATATCAATCAGTGAGATAGCAAAAGCCCACAGCGTTTCCCTTGATAGTGATTCATCGAAAACGGCAGAGAACTCCCAAAAAAGTTTAGATATGATATTGATATGAATGTTCGATACAAAAACAAAATAATACGAAAGGGTAATTAGCGTATAAATGACCTGAATCGCATAGAAAAACAAAAATATCAGCCTGCTCCTGCAAATTACCGGTATCATAAAATAGACCATAGCCATCGAGAAATACTCAAGCAATAACACTGAAAAAAAGAGATCTATTTTATAGGAATCGAGCAAGGCATGTACAAAAAGAAGTTTAACAGTATTTGCAAGTATGAATACAAACAGCTCTTTTGGCAGAAAAATGAACCTCTGTATTCTCGCATTTGGTCCTTTGGCGCGCCGTTCTCCTCCCCGCCTCTCGGACACCTTCAATAATACCTCACTCATTAATTCTAACCCCTCATCTTAATTAAATAGATCCATATTTATCGTCAGTGACTTACGGTTCATTAACTCCATATTTCATGGTCATTAAGATCAACTTTTGCCTTATGTTTCAGTGACATAAAATCTATTTTCTCTTTAAACTCGCAGTGAAATATTTCCCCAATATTTTTTATGGCTTTTAGATATTTTTCGTCTAACAATCCAACACTTTAATGGGTAACAGAGAAAACCAACGTTGTTGTCTGCAGCAAAGTGGTACTTCTACGTTGCTGAGAGCAGATGATTTAATTCTTCTTCGTTGGAAACTGCAGGGTAACAAGTGCCCGGTATGCATATTGAGAGTGAGAGGGGGCATGAACGTTCTTCGCTTCTGATGATCAGGTTCTTGATGGAATAATTGTGCAGGGCCACATTGAGCATTAAGGCTTCAATACTGTCAATCTTTCCGGTGAATATGGCCGTTGTCGGCTCTGTTTCTAACAAAGTAAGAACATGCAGAGCACCAAGGTGTCCCAGAGTATTTTCCCTGATTTCACCCATAATTCCGCTGAGCGTTTTTCTTGCATATTCAAGCAGTTCCGGTTTGTTATCGATCCATGCAAGTCGATAGAGAACATTAGCAGTACGTGAAAGTGCCGAAGGTGTAACTCCATCGTGATCGGACAAGACACGGGCCGGCATCTGCTCGGCGTCATGTCCGGTCAGGGTGTATTCGCCGGATTCAGGGTTACGGAATAATTGAAGTAGCTCTTCAACGAGCGTTCGCGCTTCATTCAGCCAAATCTGATTAAGAGTTGCTTCGTACAGATCCAGCAAACCAGCCGTTAAAAAAGCGTAGTCTTCTAAAAACGCTGGAACATCGGATGCTCCATTCAGATAACTGCGCAGTAGTCTGCCATCGGCTCGGCGGAGTGATTTCAGTATAAATGAGGTGACCATGGAGGCGCTGGCAATATATTCTGGATTACTGTAGACAATGCCTGCGGTAGCGAGTGCAGATATCATAAGGCCGTTCCAGGATGTTATGATCTTGTCATCTCTTAGAGGCCGAATACGTGTCTCTCTAAGTTCTAAAAGACTAGTACGGCATCTTACCAACAGCTCTTTCACTCCTTCGTCATCCAGTCCATGTACTCGGCAAAACTCAACATGTTCATCAGAAGCGGTAAGGATAGTTTGTCCATCAAAATTACCCTCATCAGTCACATTATGGTAGAGGCAGAATACTCCCGAATCAATGCCGAGACAGTCATCAATTTCACTTTTGTTCCACACGTAAAATTTGCCCTCAACTCCTTCAGAATCAGCATCAAGAGCCGAGCAGAAAGCACCTTCGCTGGATTTGAGTTCACGCTCCACAAACGAGAATATCTCTTCTGTCATTGTGCGATAGAACTGGTCGCCTGTGGCTAAGTAGGCCTCTATAGTTACTTGTGCCAGCATGGCTTGGTCGTAGAGCATTTTTTCAAAATGCGGTGCCATCCAGACAGAATCAACCGAATAACGGTGCAGACCTCCACCAAGTTGATCCCAGATGCCACCGGATCTCATTTTCCGGAGTGTGTGGAGTGCCATTTGAAGAGCATCTTCGCCAACTGTAGGAGTTGTAGGGTGGTGTAGTGTTTCCCCTGTATTAGTGCCATTGGTTTGGGCTGGGTGTGGAATGGGGCGGTGTTTCTTCTGTCCGGTCAACCAACTAAGATAGACAGGCATTGGAAATTTTGGGGATTTTCCGAAACCACCATTCTTTGAGTCATAAATTTTTTTCAACTGCTGCAAAGATTTTTCGATATTGGCTGAAATATTCAGAGGAATTTCGCTTCCATGGCGGTTTCGCGCACCCTCCAGAGCCTCCATAATTCCATGACAGTTTCTCTCGATCATATCGGGGCGTTGCCGCCAGAGTGTGGCAATATTTGCTAACAGTTCCATCAGGCCACTCATCTCACCCCGTCCTCGTTTCGGGAGATATGTAATTGTCATAAATGGGTGTTTTTCAGGAGTCATGAAAATATTCAATGGCCAACCGCCACTGCCTGTAAGTGTTTGAGCAACAGCCATATAGAAATCATCTATGTCGGGGCGTTCTTCCCGGTCGACTTTTATACAGACAAAATGGCGGTTCAGTAGCGTGGCAACTTCGTTGTCCTCAAATGATTCATGAGCCATAACATGACACCAGTGGCATGTAGCATAGCCGATGGAAAGTAGAATCGGTAGGCTTTCCGTGCGCGCCAGGTCAAATGCCGCCTGGCCCCATTCATACCATTTTACAGGGTTTTCAGCGTGTTGCAGTAGGTAGGGGCTCTTAGCAAAAATCAGTCGGTTGAAACGCTCACCACCATCAGCGGGTAGAGTGGTTTTGTTGATAGCCATCAGACTGGCGACGTAGGCCGCTGTATCATTTGAGGACATTATTGCGAACCCCTACTGGTTTTTCTGGCCAGAAACCTCAACATCTCAATGTTCAGGTCCTAGATGAATGCTCTGCTGCGCCGATCTCCATAAGGTAGAGGCGAATGTTGACAGAACACTCTTCGCCCACTCCAGTGATCAGCGCGATTACCTTTTCAAGAATCGCTTTTGCCAGGTCATTTTCAGTTGATGTTCTCGGATTATTGCTACGGGCAAATACTATAATCTTTATGTCTGACCCGATATCACGGGGACTTGCCTCGGAAAACTCTAAAGAAACCTGTTCCGGTTTTAGTATAGCAAGATTTCCTCCAGGTACTTCCAGTGCTTTCGCTATTATTACAGGTAAATCCCCTGCAAGTTTATCCAAAACACAACTCTTTACGCCCTGTTTATTGATGATTGATACATTCATAAATTACCTCTCTTTTGCCTTATTTTTATGTGTTTGAATGGTTGCCATTCGTGGTAAATTTTGTCAAGAGGAAAGCGGAACCCAGTAATTGCGGCACCTGAATCGTAGCTCATTCTAGTAAGTCGCTGTACATACAAAAAGTTCTACAGTTACCGATTCGGGTGGTGAAAAAACGTTTGATGGTAGAAGTTCCAGGTTCGTTGGTGTATTGTCAACGCCTGATTCGGAACTTACCCTAATTCAAGAGATGCATACAAATTTAAACGTTTTGGAGAGTAATTAATGGACTTAGATGTGATCGTGCTTAAAAATCTTCTGAGCAAAAGAAACGATGAGATTGAAAAGATTGTTAAAGGAACAGGCTTTCTTACTAAGACAGTATCCGGGGTGGGTACTTTTTTACTCGATAACGAAGGAGATATTGATCTGCTTTCAGCTAAGCAAAAAGTTGTTTTTGAAAAATTTATTCTGCCACTGCTGAACACTTCGCACCGCCAGAAGTAATACACAAATAAGCAAGTTTTTCGCAAGAAACAACCTGGGTAGGTGAGCTGTATTCTACTAAACTCTCCTTATGGCATTAAATCAAGCTTTCAATCCATTAATTAGTATGATACTAGACTCCTGCATATTATCTTAGGAATCAGGAGAATATTAAAATGAAAAAAATTGCATTATTGTTGGCATCAGGAGCTATGATGGTTGTTTCAGGATGCAGCGGTCTGAGCACGAATGTTCAAAGTAGCAATGTCGGGATTAGCACAACGGCTAATTTT
The DNA here is from genome assembly GCA_903875605.1 of uncultured Geobacteraceae bacterium. Lineage (GTDB taxonomy): Bacteria > Desulfobacterota > Desulfuromonadia > Geobacterales > Pseudopelobacteraceae > JACRCG01. The sequence continues at coordinate 24,805 of CAIQWT010000016.1, forward strand.
CAGGCAGATCTGAATATAGGTGAGAAAATTTCCGGTACATGCTCGATAACTAAAATTTTGATGTTTACCATTGGTGACGCAGACAAAGAAGCTTCAGGCGTAATGTTTGATGCTCCGAACGCAGCCGCCGCTCAGGGGTCTTTGGCTCCGGTATTTTCTTTGTTTGCCAACGCTGATCCTGTTGCAAAGTGTGCAAAGGCAGCTGCTTACAATGCTGTGGTAAAAAATGGTGCAGATATCATTTTTGCACCTCGTTATACTTCAGAAGTTTCAGGCATTCCTTTCCTTTTCCAGACTATCAATGTCAATCTTACTGGGTACAAAGCAACTATCAAAGGCTTTAAGCAACTTGATACACAGAAAGTACTGGAAGGTAAACGCTAGAAATTTCCTCAACCAGGAAACATCGAGCCGGTTTTCTGACAAGCAGAAAACCGGCTTTTTTACATTGAATGGAGATGATAATGAAAAGGCA
>CAIQWT010000017.1 GCA_903875605.1 uncultured Geobacteraceae bacterium
ATCTGTCCCCTGATTTCGACCGGTACATCATTTCGCACCATGAACGAATTATTGATCAGGTGAGGAGTCTCCCAAATTACTTTCAGCTCGGCCGCCTCTTTAGGATGATCCTTCTGGAAGGATCTCCAGGGGATTGGCCAGGTTACGCCCGCAGCTACGGAACCAAGATACACATTCATGATGGAAGATTCCTGAGAACCGACGTAACGATTTTCAATCTGTGTTGTAACGTTGATCCCCTGCTTGTGAAGAAAGTATTGCGGCATGATGCAGGCAGCCAGGGCAGTGGCAGCAGGGTAACTGACCGCCTTGCCTTTAAGGTCGGATGGTTTTGTTATAACGGAGTCGCGCCGGACGATGAAAGTCCCTTTGAAATCCTCTGCCCGTCCCGCCATTGCAATCACTGTGTAGCCAAACTTCATTGCTTCGAGTGTCTGCCACGGGTTGGGGAGCAGAAAATGTGGAACACGGGTTCTTATTTTCGATTCAAAATTGCTGTAATCTTTTGAGGGCTCCACGACTTCAAAGTTTATAGAGCTAAATTGTTTACTCAGGTGATCAACCAACGGTTGGTATGTCTGGATTAGTTTTTGGGGATTGTAAAGTGGATGAACGGCTAACATATAAGTCTGTTTGGCCTGTTGTTGCGGGGTATTTCCGTATCGCGGCCCCGGATTTTTCGGCTCCGGACTGCATCCTAATACAGATACCGCAAATAAAAGGGATAATGCATATTTTACATTTATATTCATGTGTTGCCTCACAGGTGCAGTAATATTAGCACATCTCAATCCAGCACCTCCCGCACCTCAACCAGAGTATGGTGTTCACCAGACTCAAATAATCTGATGGAAACAAGAGCCAGCCGAAAATGCCATTAATCTGTTTGGCAAGGGCAAGAAGTAAGAGGCGAGCCATGAGGCTGTATTGGCTGAACTTTGCAGCTGGATCGGTAAGGTTAGGGTTGAAAATGTTTTTTTGTCACTTCTACCCACAATCAACGCGGGGATCACGCCTGCCACAATCAAGCTTCTAAAACGACTGATATATTTGAGTTTAATGACCGTTTCTTCCATTTTTTCAACAATCAGCATGACCATAGACTCTTCTTGATAAACTGCTCTGTTCCTCCTCTTTTCTCACCACCGGTGCCATACATAACTAGCTCTATATTTCTCTCCCTAATCATTTTAGCAGGCTAGGTAACAAGGGAATAACAATACTCTGAACAGTCATAGCGCCATTCAATACCTTGAAACTGAATATCTATATGATCTCGGTAGACACCTCACTTCATTTTAATTTATCTTTTCAATGATCCCATTGTTAGGTGACAGGCACCACAATTTGTATTGCGACCTTCATTGAGCAAATCGTGGCAAATGATACAGCGCTTGTGCGCCCATTCCTTACCGAATCCTGGTATTTTACCGACACTTTCATCATGGCATACCGTGCAATTGCCAACTTTTTCAGTTTGATGCCCTTTGTGGTCAAATTTCACGCCATGCTTGAAAACAAGAACATCCTCAGCAGATACACCGGATGCAGACAGCATTAGCAAGACTACGACAATCTTCTTCATGACTTTCCTCCATGTGCGAAACCTGCTGATACCCTGATTGTGCAGATCGAACGCGGACTAAAAAACATCTTCCATCCCGGTCAATCCGTGAGAATCCGTTCAAATCTGATTTAACCGTTGTTCTCCAGCCCTTGTTCTCTCCGGAAAGTTTTCGGCCTGTCCGGCTTGGGGAGTCGGTATCCGTTTGTGTGATCGATCCGGACTCAATCACAATCATCACGCCACGCACAGGAGTGTTGACCACATTCTTCAGAGAGGTTACTATTAAAACATTGCTGATTTCCCTCGACTTCCTGGATAGACCGCACAAGTTCACTCTTGGTTGCCTTGCCGATCTTGAGATTTAAATGTTTGGCGATTTCCTTGATCTCTGTGATTTTCATTTTTTACTCTCCTTTATTTGGGTTTGAACTTCATCATCATTGGAATAATACCCTCCCTTTGATTATGCATTCCTTTTTTCAAGCGACTGATACGTTAACTTTAACATTCGAGTATTCCCTGGAAGTTTTAGTAGTGCCTGTCTCAACATGTTGTAATCATTCGGCAGATGTTTAACTGCAACCTGCAGATGCCTGGTTCGTCTCAGTACCCTCTCCGCATAGCGATAACTTTTGCCAGGTGGCGCAGTTCCACCGTTGTAAAGTGCCAGTGCTTTTTTTCTGTTCCCTTTAGTATGAATCATAAGACCACAGATTATTCTTTCGGCTTGGACGGCCTGTCCGTATATATCTTCTGGCACAAAACCCCAATCCGAAGCTTTGACCTGCCAGGCACCCTGTTCGCCCGACGAGCCAACTGCCACGGGGTTGCCACGGCTTTCTTCAATAGCAACGCTGATTAGCAGGTTCGCCATCGGGCTATGCCCGACTGCAGCGACAAGCGATACCGGGTCAGCGACCCCGTGATTGGCTGCAAATCTAACCCGCTGCTCGTGTGCAGTTTTCATTGTGGCTGATTGTTGTGCTGCGACGCCTTTTATTGTTTCACTGTTTAATCCATGCGTTTTTTTTGCTGATTTAACTTCCGTGGTAACTTCTACGACAGAAAACAGTGCCAGCACGACTGCTGCAAATGCCAGGTAATATCCATGGTGAATTTTGGAATTAGCTCTAATCATAACGCTCCATATTAGTGTTTTTTCATTCGACACACCACTTTACACTTCGGCCATACGTCGATACAGACCTGTTCGATAGCCGGCGTACGCCGCCAATTCACAGGATTTAATAAACTCTCTCTCGGCTTTTTCCATTTCGGCAGACAGAGCACTTACCGACCCGGGAAGCGTTCCCACATGAACTGGCCCGATGATTGAGAGCCATCCTGCCAATTCCTCAAAACGCTCCTTATTAAACCACTCCGTACCACTGCTTTCATGAACATCAGAAAACTCACGGCACGCTGAAACTGCAAACATGTTCGCAGGCACAACCGATTCTTCCGCAAGGTCCAGCAGCGTTTTCAGCAGGCTCATACGGTGTACTGCACACTCCTTGTCAAGCATTCGGTTCAGCGTGCAATCAATACCGAACTGTTCCATAGTACCTGGTTTCATGCCTCCCAGTAGAACCCAGGCCGCTACCAACCTGCTGTCGTCTGCCGAGTTAAGAAGATCAGTCAACCTGGCACGAAAAGCTTCGGCATCCTTGGAAATCGGCTTTACTTTCAAAAGTGCCGCAAGAATCGTGAGCCGCGACTCTACCCTGGCAATCTGTTCACCGAGCCACACCTCACTCGACTGGTCATCTAACACTCCGTGCAGCAATATGAAAAAATCCCGTGAAGCTGCGGTAACTGCCACTGCGGAATACTCACATGTGGAATGCACTTCACCCAGCATCAGCTCAATCTCCGCTATAAATGCCTCATTCAGAGACTTATAGCGCAGCTGCTTCAGTTCGTCCTCCAGGCTGTATACTCCTCTGCCTTCAAGCGCCACACAGAGCGCGCTCCAGTTCTTCTCGCTATCGTCTCTGATTTCAATAAAATCCAGAAACACATAAAACTGATATTCTTTCATCTCGACGTACAGTCCGTATTCGTAAAGTTCACGAGCATTCCGCAGGTACGCCAATCCCGTGACATGATCACGAAATGCGCATAGAAACCCCTCTTCGCCTGTCAGGCCGAGAGCCACACCTAATGTTGTTCGATGTATATCCGGCTCGTAATTACCATTTTTTACGGCAAAGCCTACCGACTCCCTGATCCATCCGGCGGCGGTGGAAAAGCTGTTGTGGTACAAAACTAGAGAGTTCTGGTCGCGAGCCCGGTTGGAATAGGCAAAGACGTTTTCGTTGATGCAGTCGCAGAAGTGAAAATCATATAGCATGAAGTTCTCCGACCCGGAGAACAGCCAGCGGCAGCGCAGCAGGGGAAAGATCCACAACTCGTGGCCGCGTACCAATCCTTCGTCAATCTGCTCATCCCAATAGGCCCGTTTGTACTCCATGCCGTATTTTTCGTGGAAACCCTCGATCTGGCCGTGGCCGAACATCGGCAACCCCGGCATGGTAGCCAGCAGCACACAGGCGCCAAAATATTTATCCTGTGAGCCAAACTGTTCTACAGCGGTCTTCTCATCCGGATTATTCATGAAATTGACGAAGCGCTTTAAAACCTCGGGGTTAAACTCCAACACATTTTTGACGGTATGGCGATATTTGTGATTTTCTTCAGTCTTGAGCATGTTCATGAAGGCACTGTTATAGACACGGTGCATTCCGAGCGTCCTCACAAAATAGCCCTCCATCATCCAGAATGCCTCCGCCAGCAACAGCGTGCCAGGAGCTTCAACGACCACCCGATCCACGACCTCACGCCAGAACTCTATCGGGAAGACAGAGTCGAATTCTTCTTTGCTCATGCCATGTTCAGCGCGCGACGGAATGCCGCCGCCGTGGCCGCGCAGTGGAAACCAGAGACGTTCGTAATGTTTTTTTGCCAGAGTCATGGCGGCATCAAAGCGGATAATCTGGAAGTTGCGGGCAACATGCAATATTGTCTGGATAACCGCCTCACGAACTTCTGGAATAAGATAATTGAGCTGGGCGGTATCGTTCCATGGAGTGCTGGTGCCGTCATTGCCGTGGTAGATGTAGCGGGTTCTGCCATCACGCCGGTCATAATATTTGAACACTACGGCAGCATCGTGTTTGCTCCAATAACCATCATCAATCTGAATGCAGATATTACCGTCGCAGGAGAGATCTTCGCCATTAAACTGGTAGGTTGGAAAGGGAGGATAATCGGTCTGGACAAACCAGTCTGGATGCTGCACAACCCAACGGGAACAGATGCCGGTATGGTTCGGCACCATGTCGCTGGCCAGTCGGATACCGCGTTGAGCGGCTTTTTCCCGCAGAGCGGCAAGAGCATCCCAACCGCCCAGATCATCGGCAACTTCATAATCGAAAAGGGAATAGGCCGAAGAGATGGCATCCGGATTACCGCAGAGCTGCTTGATGCGTTGCGAGGCTGGTGAGCGTTCCCACAAGCCGATCAGCCAGAGACCGGTGAAACCCCACGATGCCAGGCGGTCAAGTTCGGCATCCGGAATCTGGTCGAGGCGGGTTATCGAAAATCCATATCTGCGGCTTAGTTGGTCGAGCCAGACATACACCATTTTGGACATCAGGACGACATTGGACATCCAGTCAGCATCTTGCGAGAAACTTTCATATTCCGGATAATCAAACCCGGCAAAAATTGAATCTCCACGACCATGCGCAGCTACTCCACTGGAACCTCCGCCATGCTTTCCGGCACGCCTGAATTCCAGTACCGGCGGCGGCCCAGGATCGCCACCCCAGACGCGCTCGCGCTCTTCTTCAAGCAAAACATCAAAAGCCGCATCCAGGTCAGCAAGCAGCTCAGAAGGCAGGACGGCACTCCATGTATCACGCACAAAACGGATCTGCTCTGACAGCGAATAGGGTGCCGCTTTAATCGGCGCCCACAACGCCTCACCTAGCGTGCAGCTAAGCGGCACCACAAATGGTTTTTTTGTTAATGCAGCAAGAACTTTTGAAGAGATAGATTCGTATCTGGATGAAAGAGCCAACTCCTGATCATCAAAAATATCTTTAAAATTATTCACCGCCCGGTTTTTTGCAGTTATATGCAGAAGCAGCATCTCTCGCAATACCAACCGACTCCGCGCGTCATTTTCATTCAACCATTTTTTGCCTCCTACAGCGCCAGAGAGCAGATCTGCCGGTGGAAACAGATCCACAAAACGCTCAAGCGACTGCCTGGTCTCACCAACTGACAGATCAAAACCACACTTACCCGCCGCCTGTTCAAGCTGACCAGAGGCTTTATTTTCTGCAAGTATGTCGATCATATATCGATACACTTGAAGCAAGGTGGCAAATAAGTTCAGATGTGAGGCATGTACCGTCGACACATTTTCCTGATGAATCTTGTTGATGGAAAGAGCCAATTGGCGATAAAAAAGCACCGGTGGCAGGCGCCGTTCAGAAATATTGTGCGAAGAAGCACCTAATCCAAGGGCGTGCCACATTTGGGCAGAAATTGGCATAACGTGCCTAAAGTAGTCAGATTGCTGGTACTGTCCGGTCATGCCTGCATCCTGATTTCACTTCTCTTGGATGATGTTTTGAATTCTTGAAGTATCTCCTGAGAGATACTCCAGTCAACGTGAGGTTTCGGAACTTGGTCAGGTTGCTTCTCTGTATTCAGTTGAAGAACCGGTTTTTTATGCTCAACCACCTGAATAGCCCGAGCATCTTTATCGTTAGATACACTCACGGCTTGTCTGACGTGGTTTGCACATTTATCTTTGCGCGGCACGACGATAATTCCTGATTCCGTTACCGTATAACCATTGCGGCGGTCTTCTTCTAGATCGTAGCCGATCACCGATCCGTCGGGAATCACCACACCCTTATCGATGATCGCCCGCCTGATCTTGACATGACGCCCAACCGTGACGTTTTCAAAAAGAATCGATTCTTCTACGAGACTGTAACTGTTGATCTTACAGAGCGGGCCGAGGATAGATCGGCGCACCGTACTGCCGCTGGTGATGCAACCGCCGCATACATACGAATCAATATTTAGGCCACGTCGTTCGTCGTCATCGAATATGGTCTTGGCTGGCGGCAGATTGCCCTGATTGGTGAGAATCGGCCACTTGTAATTGTAGAGATTCAGCTGCGGCGAGACATTTATCAAATCCATGTTCGCCTCGTAATAGGAGTCTATGGTTCCGACATCCTTCCAGTAGCCACGCTCCTCTGTCTTCATGCCTGGAATCTGATTATCGTTGAAATTGTAGGCAAAGACGCGGTCACCTGCTTCAAGCATCATCGGAATCACATGCTTCCCGAAATCCAAATCTACATATTTTTTTTTCGCTTGCAGCAGCACTTCGATCAACTTTTTAGTAGAAAAGATATAATTACCCATGGAGGCAAAGCAGGTACTCCGACCGGGTATTGTTTGCGGCCGCGCCGGTTTTTCTGCAAAAGCGGTCACACGGGCATCGTCATCTACAGAAAATACTCCGAAGCGATCAGCCTCCGCTTGTGGCACCTCCAGGGCGGCAATGGTTATATCTGCACGATTCACACGGTGATAATTGATCATCTGGGTAACATCCATTTTATAGATATGATCGCCACCAAAGATCGCCACATAATCGGCATCAGATGATTCAACAAAGCGCAGGTACTGAAGGATCGCATCGGCTGTTCCCTTGAACCACTCTTCACTTTCGCTGCTGGTTTCCGGCGAGATGGCAACAAAAAATTCACCTAGACCGGTCCATTTCCCCCATGACTCGCGAATATGTTTAATCAGTGAAAACGCACGGTACTGGGTCAGGATATAAACCTTTTTTATGCCGGAGTTAAATAGATTGGAGAGAACAAAATCGATGATCTTGTATTTACCGCCAAAAGAAACGCTCGGCTTTGCCCGGCGGAGTGTCAACGGACTGAGCCGCTCACCCTTGCCACCTGCCAGAACCATTGCAATTGTGTTTCTACCAACATTGTCGAGTGAGTACATGCAGGCTCTCCTTAAATTCGTGTTGTATGAAATTGAGCCTGCTCAGGTAGCAATCATAGTCGGACCTGGAAAATTATCAGAAAGATATTGTTTAAAATCGAGACCTTGCATGGCATGACGGAGACTTTCCGGCACATTAACCAGCGTCGGCTCTACCCCCCGGAATCTGACACACTGAAGCCAGACATTCAGCAGCTGCATTCCGCTTGAATCTACGTTCCCGACCTCCCTGCAGTTAATGCTAAGGTTCTGTTCATTGCCTGGTTCAAACTGCTGTAACGATTGTGCCAGCGCATCTACATTGCGGGTTACGGCGGTTAGGGTCCAGTCGCCTTCCAAATGTGCCTCTGTGCCTGTCATACGAATTGCCATGTGAACCTCCCCTTAAAAATTATTATCTCCGGGGGGCAATACAGAAATTATGCCAGATTTTAAGTCAAAATATATTTGTAATTATAGGGTGTTATGAACACAAAGGGGATTGGTAGGTGTACTATATTTAAAGGGGATTGGTGATTATGTGTGTTATATGTTAAACCGTAGTAAGTTATGGAATGTTAGTTTTTTTACCAGTGCGCAATTTGTAACATCGCGTATTACCCACTGCACAGTTCCTCAATCTGTCTGAACAGATCCTCAAGATTTACCGGTTTTGCCACATAGCCGTTGATGCCGGAATCAAAAAAACGCATGCGATCCTGGTCAAATGCGTGTGCTGTCATGGCGATAATCGGAATATTTCTGTCGATGCCGTCACGTTCTCCTGAGCGGATAATGCGGGCGGCTGTAGTACCTTCCATATCTGGCATGGATATATCGGTCAGAAGGATGTCGAATGTTCCGACCTGTAGCGAGGCGAGGAGTTCGATGCCGTTTTCTACCGCTGTTACATTGTAGCCCCTCCGCTGCAGTATTTTTTGCATGACGGCCCTCCCTTTCAGATCATCGTCAGCAAGAAGAATGTTTCGAGGAGTTGCCTGTGCCTGTGCCTGTGCCTGTGCCTGTGCCTGTGCCTGGCCGACTTCCGCCGGCAACAGTACTGTAAAGACAGACCCCTCGCCAGGGGCGCTTGAAACGGCAATGCTGCCACCCATCAAGGCAAGCAGCTTCCGAGAGATTGGCAACCCCAACCCTGTTCCGGGTACCCTGCGGGTACTAAAACCTTCCACTTGTGTGAAGCTGTGAAAAATATGATCAAGCCTGTCCGGCGGGATTCCGATACCGGTGTCTCTGACGAGGATGCGCAATACCGTTCGATCTGGACGTTCTGCGGAGGGGGGATCATCACAGGTAATTTCCAGGGAAACACTCCCGTTATGAGTAAACTTTATTGCATTACTGAGTAGGTTAGAGATTATCTGGCGCAGGCGTTGCTGGTCGCAGGAGATGTATCCAGGAAGATTATCCGCTACGAAAAGGGTCAGGGCTAGTCCCTTTTGAGCAGCACTGGCGGAAAATATCCGCACCAGTTGTGTGCTCAGTGATGTGACGGAGAAGGTCACGTTACTCAACTCCAGCTTACCCGCTTCTATTTTTGAAAAATCGAGTACATCATTAATGACTTGGAGCAGCATCTGGGACGCGGACTTGCAGTCCTTAAGATATTCCTGTTGATTCGGCGCAAGCGGTGAGTCCTCCAGCAGTTCAATATTACCCAGCATTGCCGAGAGCGGTGTGCGTATTTCGTGACTCATGGTTGCCAGAAAATCTGATTTGGCAACATTGGCGGCTTCTGCGGCTTCTTTGGCCTGCAGCAACTCCTTTTCAGCATGCTTACGATCAGTAATATTGAATGTTGTACCACTGACACCTGTTACACGCCCCTGTTCATCACGGATTGCCGTTGCATTGCTCACCAGATAAATATCATTGCCCAATCTCCCCCTGAAGACCGATTCATAACCAGCTATTGTGTCGCCTTTCAATAAGCGTTTAAATGCAAGCTGGATATGCCTGGCATTTGCAGCGGTTTGGAAATCGGTGATTTGTTTCCCAAGTATCTCCACAGGTTCAAAACCTAAAACCTGCGAAACGGCCAAGTTCACGTACGTAAATCGACCTTCAGTATCACATCGCCAGATCATATCCTGCGATGTTTCAACCAGTGAGTGATAGAGTTCCTCAGAAATTTCAAGCGCCCTCTCCAACTGTTTCTTCTCCACAAAATCCCACACCATATTTGCCAGACTCTGAAGTGCCATCACATCCCGTTCTATATAATCGGATTGTTTGTTACCTACCCCCATGACCGCAACAATCTGGTCATTGCGGAAAATCGGCACAGCTAGCTCTCGTAACAGCGGAGCATGTCCAGGCGGCAAGCCTTTTCGGTTGGGCAGTGTTTCATAATTATTATGTATCAACGGTTTTCTCGCGCGGACGCAGTCAGCCCACACCCCAGCGCTCTCAAGCGGGTAATGCTCTCCTTTACCCTCAGCGCCGCAGTAGGTTGACAGTGTCTTACTAGACCACGTCTGGAGATACAACGTCACTTGGTCAACATCAACAAAATGGAAAAAACCGATCTGGCTTTCGATCAGTAGCTCGGCTTCGTCCAGAACCTTTGTCAACAGCTCATCAAGTGAATGTTTAAATGCGTATTCGCTTATTCGCAGGCGGGCTTGCACCACCTTTTCGGCCTCTTTGCGCTCCGTGATATCATTAAAACTCACAAGACTTGCCCAAATCTGCCCATTATCATCAGTCACCGGTGAGCCGAATATCTCCAGAAGGGCTTTCGTTCCATCAGGGCGTTCAAGCACCAAATCGTCAACATATGATGATTTACCATTCATCCCCAGCAGAATAGGCATCTCACCGGGTGGATATGGTGCGTTGGTGCCGATCTTGAATGCCTTGTAGACTTCCGAAATATTTTGCTCGGATGCATCAGGAAGAGTCCCACGGCCCAAAATAGTTAACGCGGCATCGTTGGCCACCAACGTTTTCCCGGATGGTACATCCACCATGAACACACCAACGTGGAGATTCTTGAGAAGCGCAGAAAATAGATTGTTCTGGAGTTTCAGTGCTTTTTCATTTTGATTTAATTGATCCTCATCCCTTTTACGCTCGCTGATATCGCTCAAGGTAATCCAGTATTCATTGTCGCGTGCCGGTGTAGCCTGTAGATGCGCCCAGAATGAAGAGCCGTCAACCCGCTTCAAGCGAACATCCCAGGCCTGGGATGAACTTGATTTAAAGCCGTTTTTCCTCTGCATATAGTAAAGGGCATGATCCTCCTGAAAAAGAAACCGGGTGATCGGCTGTTTGATAAGTGCTCTCCGAGCGACACCTACCATGATAGCAGCGGCAAGATTTGCTTCCTTAACAACCCCTGCCTCATCCAGGGTCAGGTAGCCGACCGGTGCCAGGTCATACAGCCCGAAGTATCTCTCCCGCTCCGCTTCCAATTCAGTTTGTATACGGCGCAGCTCTTCATTCTGCAACTCCAGTAAAATCTGATGCACCCGAAGTTCATGAAGGACTCGCCGCGCATCTCCAAGTGATAATGTCTCTAAAATCACCTCCTCTTCGAAGAGGGATTTCTCTTCAGCCAGCCGGCGGAGCTCGCTGGCTGATTTTGGTGAAGTGGACTTCATGGTTTTATTCCTGTTTGAACGATTTTCGGAAAGCGAAGATTGTCTCCGTAATATGATGGAGTTCCTTCATTACTTCGGAAACGTCCGCGTTCATTTCTTCAGCTGACAGATCGTTTCTCTTGAAAGCGAGAAGCAGACCCTGAACAATCAGGCTTATATTATTTAGCGGCTGCAACCACTGATGAGCAAGTTTAGCAATCAGGTCACCAATATTATGGAGCTGATTCTGCCGGATGAGCTCATCTTTCAGTCGCAACTCAGCCTCAACCTCACGAATACGAGACTCCAAAGACTGATTACGGCCCTCGAGCTGTTTCAGCGTGAGGGCCATACAGAACTGCTCTTGCTGGGTGTTGAATTCTTCATTGCGCATTACAGTTTCCTTAAGTCCGTATCAATAGCATCTAAGCTTCACATATCATATTATCCAGCCTTTAATACAGAGTAAAATAATCCTGAATGTACTAAAATACAAATATTTTTTGTGCCAGTTGCTGCCGGATGTTTCATACATTCACTCCAAAACTCTCCGCTCCTCGCGATGCTCGACCCGCCGTTCAATCCCAGAAAATTTATGTCTTTTCGTTTGTCGCAAGTTGCCTATCCCAGGCATAACCCAACCATCATGCCGTTTAAACTCCCGCACTTTGCCCGCTTCAAGCAGACGATCCAGAACTTCAGGCCTGACCATATCAAAACGATCATCAACGTATTTCACTCTGACTAACATGGCAACCTCCTCCCAGACTGAATTCCTGCACGTGTAGACTACTGGTAGAACAAACTATTTAGCACTAAGTGTGCCATAGTATATATACCTGTAATAGCGAGTTTTTTTTATATTTTGTCGGCATTTACGTGAAACTGTAAAATTTTCCGACATACATTCAACAAAAGTATACTGTTGGAATCCCGTACTATCCACCCTGCATTTCTATCGACGAATGATCGCCGATATTCATGCAACGTGCCGAACTGGTAAGGTGCACGGCATCACCAAGGATCGAGTTCTGCAGAATCATGTTCCTGACATGAGACTTGCCGTTTATAATCGAATTCCGGATAATGCTTGTCTCGATAGTGCTCCCCGCTGCAACGGAAACATTCGGCCCAAGTATGCAGCCCTGCACAACAGCACCTTTTTCAATATGAACCGGCTCAATAAGAACAGAATCAGTCACAGAACCATGATTATGATGACGACCGATCAACAGGTAGCTGTTTGATTCAAGTAATGTTTCAGGCTTACCGCAATCCAACCAGGCATCTATTTCAGGCGCCTTGAATATCATACCGTCCCTGATCATCCGCATGAAAACAGCCGGCAGATAATATTCACCCTTCACCATATCTTCGGCAAGAATGGCCTGATGCAGATACTCCATGAAAAGATGACCATCTTTCAGGTAATAAAGCCCAACCTGAGCCAGCTTAGAAACTGGATTATCCGGCTTTTCCACCATTTCTGTAATAAAGCCATTCAGGACAACATTGACGCCGAAGCGCTGATAATCCTCGACCTCCTTGGAATATATCAACCCATCGCAGTCGCTGCAGAGATCGTCAATCTGACTCAGGTCGGCATCAAATATTGTGTCGTTAAAGACAATCAGCAGGTCATCGCCTTTTTCTATACATTGAGCGGCAAGAAATATGGCATGTGCAGGGCCTTTTTGCTCTGTTTGAACAATATAGTGGCAGCAAAGTTCAGGAAACTTACTTTCCATAAATTCACAGACCTGCCCGCCATTTTCATCGGTAATGAAGATATATTCTGTTACCCACAGATGATTGAGTCGACTAATAATATGCTCCAGGACTGTTTTTCCGGCAACATGAACAAGTGATTTTGCTTTTGTCTGTGTGTGCGGACGTAACCGAGTTCCTTTACCCGCGACAGGAAGAATAATTTTCATGGTGGGCTCCATTATTTTGAGATTGAAGTAATCAGATCCATTTCAGTACATTTTTTACGCCAAGAGCGTATATGCCGCGATAACAGCAACTAGGGAAAAACGGGCGGGATATTCTATGCCACTTTTGAATCGACACACAGACACGGAGCTGGCGAAAAGAGTGTAACGGCGTGTAAATGCGGGGGATTGAACAATTATGTGTATTGTTAATTTTTGAGCGGGCAGGCATTTTGAAAATATAAAGGCTGTCCTCCCTTTACGAAAGGCCAGCCTTTATGGTTTGCAGCGGATATTCAGGTCTATCGGTTGTAAATTTTATAACTTACCGAAGATGACTGTTTTATGTTGCCTGCGGCATCATACGCCTTAGCATACATGGTGTAACTGCCGTTATATGCGGCAGTTGTTGACACGCAGAATCCAAATGGAGCTGCTGTTATGGTTTTGTTAAGTGTACCGTTCACATAGTATTCCACCTTGGTAACCCCTACATTATCGCTTACTGATACTGCTGCGCAAGTCGTTCCGCTGATCGTAGCATTAGCGGTCGGTGAGGTAATGGCAACTGTTGGAGCAGTAGTATCGGCCACGCTATTTTTTACGGTTACATTTACCGCTGCGGATTGCTTCATATTACCCGCTGCATCATAGGCTTTGACGGTTAACGCATACGAACCGCTGGCCACTGAGGTACTGTTCCAACTGTAGGTGTAAGGTGTTACCGTATCGGTGGCTTTCAATACACCATTTACAAAAAACTCAACTTTACTTACCGAAACGTTATCGCTGGCGGATGCTGATATAATGACTGTGCCGCTGACCGTTGTACCGGCTGCAGGTGAAGTAATAGAGGCTGTTGGTGCAGTAACGTCGACTACGGCGTTGTTTACAGTAACCGCAACGGCTGCGGATTGACTTGAGTTGCCAGCGGCATCGTAAGCTTTGACGATTAATGATGAGGAACCGTTTGCTACTGAGGTACTGTTCCAACTATAGGTGTAAGGTGTTGCAGTGTTGGTTCCCATCAGTATGCCATTTACATAAAATTCGACCTTGCTTACCGCAATGTTATCGCTGGCGGATGCCGATATATTGACTGTGCCACTGACCGTTGCACTGGCCGCAGGTGAAGTAATCGAGGCTGTTGGTGCGGTAACGTCGGCTACGGCGTTGTTTACAGTAACCGCAACGGCTGCGGATTGTCCAATGTTGCCCGCTGCATCATAAGCCTTGGTGGTAATGGAGTAGGAACCGTTGGCAACTGATGAGCTGTTCCAACTATAGGAATAAGGTATTGCAGTGTCGGTACCCACTAGTGTGCCATTTACATAAAATTCGACTTTACTGACCGCAACGTTATCGCTGGCGGATGCTGCAATAGCGAATGTTCCGCTTACCGTTGCACTGGCTGCAGGTGAAGTAATCGAGGCTGTTGGTGCGGTAGTGTCGACTACGGCGTTGTTCACTGTAACCGCAACTGCTGTGGATTGTCCAATGTTGCCCGCTGCATCATAAGCCTTGGTGGTAATGGAGTAGGAACCGTTGGCAACTGATGAGCTGTTCCAACTGTAAGAGTAAGGAGTCGCAGTGTCAGTACCCACCAGTGTGCCATTTGCATAAAATTCGACTTTACTGACTGCAACGTTATCGCTGGCGGATGCTGCAATAGTGACTGTTCCGCTTACCGTTGCACTGGCTGCAGGGGAAGTGATTGAGACTGTTGGTGACGTTGTGTCAGTAGTAGAACCGCCTGTAGATGGGATCGGTGTCGGTCCGGGTATCGTAGCATATCCACTATTTGACGACTTCTGATATGCACGGATATAGTCAATCTTCATCGGAACGGTATTAGCGGTGATTTTGGCTATGGTCGCGCTGTCGGGATTGCCTAACCAATTGCCGCCGATGGCCAGATTGGCAAGTATGTACATTGGAGTTGAAGGAATATCTGAAACTGTGGCTGATGTGATCTGGTATTTCTGCACACCATCAAGATACCATGTGATGCTTCCAGGCTCCCAATCGATTGCATAGGTGTGGTATGCTAGGCTTAAATCACCGGTTGTCATCACATTTTGAGATTGGCCGCTGGAAGGTCCGTGATACGACATATAGTCAGTTCCCGGTAAACCGCCGCCTATCTCCATGACATCGATTTCAGGAGGACTCCAGACTACCGGATTTTTATAGTTGTATAACCAGAAAGCAGGCCACATACCCTGACCAGATGGAATTTGTGCTCTCATTTCAAAATAACCGTACGTCTGACTGAATTTGCCATACGTGTTAATCATGCCGGAGTTGTAAAGATTGGTACTGCGCAATGATGTATTGAACTGCAAGTAACCACTTGCACCTGTATATGGAAAGGAGACCATGGAGCTTGAATAGTACTCCTGTTCACCCTGGCCGCTCGCAGATGTGCCGCCACCGGTAAATGTCGTCAGCCATTTTGAAGTATCTAGCAAAGTACCGTTGAACTCGTCCTGAAAGGTGAGCGTCCAACCGGGACCTGTTAAGAGAAGATTATTCACCGTCACGATTATATTCCCTGTCTGCCCCAAGTTTCCAGACGCATCATACGCCTTGGCGGTCAACGTGTAGCTGCCGTTTGCTACTGATGCGCTGTTCCAGTTGTAACTGTAAGGTGTCACATTGCCTGCAGAGATAAGTGCTCCGTTTATGTAAAATTCGACCTTGCTCACACCAATATTGTCGTTGGCACTTGCTACGATGGCCACTAACCCGCTCACCGTTGCGTTGTTGACAGGAGATGACAAGGAGATGACTGGAGCGGTCGTGTCTTTGAGAACTGTTACCAACACCGCGGCGGATTGCCCCACATTACCGGCAAAGTCATACGCCTTTGTCATCAGGGAGTAGGTTCCTGCGGCGAGCGTTGAGGTGTCCCAAGAATAAATGTATGGAGTTGCTGTATCAGTGGATTGCAGAGTACCGTTTACATAAAATTCTACCTTGCTGACTCCCACGTTGTCGGTAGCCGTGGCGGTGATAGAAGTCGTGCCACTAACTGAAGCGTTAGAAGCGGGAGAAGTTACGGAAACAACAGGAGCAACTGTATCGGCTGTTGCAGAGATATTCAGCTGTAATACATTGATTACCGGAAGCGGAGACTCCCCACGATCTGTGAGCAGATAAATACGCTGTGTGCTCGAATCATACGCGGCACCGCTGATGTTCCAATTCCACCCACCAACCGGCACGTTAAGTTCCCACGTTCTCGGAACCAGATCCCAAGGATTTTTTGTACCATTCTTTACCGCAATAAGATCATCTACATCGTAAGCCCATACATAGTATACGTATGGATATGCATGGTCTCCCTTATCGGCATATATGGGATCACCGCAGTCAGTACCCGTTCCATAACACCGCGCTCCCTTGCCGTGACGACCGAAGAACAGTACTGTTTTGGTATTCTCAGGAAATACAATACCCCATATTTCGTCTTTGATAGAGACGTAGCTATTAGTGGGGCCATCATACGCTCCCAGTGTTTGATGACTCATATCGTAGTAAATAAGCGGCACGGAATTTATAACCGTCGAAGAAGAGCCGGTCAGGTCGTCAGGATTAAAGGCAAAGGCCCCTGGTCCATAAGAAGAACGTCCGGGATTCTGTGAAGGTGCCCGCAAAAAGGTGAGTGCCTTCCCGCCGAGCGCAGCCTGGTACTCAGCCGGTATTATTGCCATTGGGCCAGCCACAAACCCTGCCTGAGGAGATGGATAGAGCTGGTACATACCCTGAAAGTCTCCTGTCTGTGACAGCGTCAACCCAGATGAAAAGTGAGAACGTACGGCCTCGTGATTTGCATCGTAGAAACCGAAATCGGTCCCGATGAGACGGTTATTATAGACCAGTAAACCACCAGAATTTACGGCACCATTCTGATACGCCGCACCGCCGGCAGAAATTTTATTTTTATTTCCTTCAGTAATATCCTGAAGTCCCTGAAGCTGTACCGCTCTGTTAAGGGAATCAAGGTTGGTGCTGTTGACAACAGTCGGAATACTTATTTCCGCGACTTTCCCGTAATCGATGTGCCCCGATATAAACAGACTGTTCTTCGCAGGGTTATACGCCAGACCGGCACCGTTATACCCAAGGGTGCTTGCACTGTCGCCATTGTCTAATGGAACCTTAAACGCACCGACATAGTTAAGATCTGAAGAGTTTATTACTTTAGTTGCCGCCACCGCACCCTGGGCCAGCAGTAACATCGGTAGTGTTAATAAAAAAATTGTCCGCTTCATTGCGTTCTCCTTCAGTAATCGCCATAAACATGTATCATTAACCGCTGATACGGGATCTTTTACTCCGATAATTGCCTTTTCCACTCGACTTCTCATGTTCTTCCTCCTCCTTTTGACTGTCACAATTCGCTTTCAGCACTTCGTAGCAGTGACCGGTATTTTTTAGCCAAGCGCTTGACAAAAAAATACCGGATCACCATCTACCCATTCAGAGGTATTTCGGCGACCCGGCTGTCTCAAGAGACCCAATGGGCTTTCCGTCCCATCCTCGCGGATGGTTTAGTATTGTCGTCTACACATTCAGATTGTGATTGGATAATGTACCGAACGAAGCAATCCGTATGTGATTAACGTCACAGGAATGGACTATTATCAAAGGGATGGAAAAACAGACCAGCAGTGTGTAGATGCTCAGTGGGGCTGATATTTTCTGGTCCCTCCCCTGGGAAGGGAGGGACATTCATAGCTAACCAGGTCAGAGATCAGGATGACGGGTACGACATTATGCAGGACAATCAATATAGCTGACTTTGGGACGTGGCGTGAAGAAGCTCTGCAGAATCTCTTTCCGACCCGGAAGCAGCGAGGTGTTAGCAGTGCTTGACTCCCCCTCAAAAGAGGGCTGACGACAGCGATAGCAGAGATTTGACGAGCAGCGATTAACGGTGGCGCGGAGCAGCAGGTACGGCAGACTGTTCCATACTCCATGCACGGAGCGCCCTGCTCTTCCGTATGCACGCCCCATGCGACGCCAGAGAATGTGGCAGGCCCTGATATCGCCGAGTTCATTCAATGTCATATTTTTCCACGGCTTCTCGCACTTTTTCATCACCACTGTACATTGCCCGGAGTGTGACGTTACTTCCTTTGCTTTTTCGCATTGATTGAGTTCAAAAGTACCGGTACTGAAATCCGCGGGGATACTGACTTCCACACCAAGCTCCCGGGCCACTGCACGTGATTCGCTGAACACCGAGTTGGCAGCGCTGCGGTGGTAGAACAGCTGCTTGTACTTTTGAGACTGTACATAGGGAAAAAACGGCATGACGCGAACGCGGTCTATATTCATTGACTTCGCACGGCGTATCATATCAGGCAGTTGACTTATGCTATCAGAATGGGCACAGTAGCGCCACTCCACTGGAAATGATCGCCCCTGTCGTTCCCTCTCCCCGATAACCTTTTCAATATTTTTCAGGTATGAAGACCATTTGAAACCCCGGATTTTTTCATATTCGGACTCCATGCCTTCAAGCGAGAACCCGACGACACTCACGTTCCGAACCAGATCGCTTAGCCAACTGCTGTTTACAATCGTACCGTTAGTCGTGAGACTGATGCTGATGCCGTTCCGTTCACAATCGTTCACGACCCGGTGAAATTTTTTCGCCAGAGTAACCTCGCCATAATTCCCCCCCCCCAACGAACAGACCTCCGTGGTGGGAAAAAGTTCGGAGACGATAAGTTCATAGGTATCATCGCTCATTTCAGTTCCGCTGGTCAGGCCATGCACGTGAACGCCGCAGTGTGTACATGCAAGGCTGCACTTTCCGATGAGGTCGAGACTGACGTTTCTAGGCTTTGAACGAAGAAACAGTGTTCCCGACTTTTGTTCTACATCATTGAGATGCCTGTTGGCTTCTTTAATCTTTTCAATATCCATAGTAGTCTCCAGTTGTGGTTATCGGCTGATAATTGGCATCAACAGCCTTCCCGGATGTGTCAACAGTCGCCAGTAATGAATCGAGCGAGCTCAAATTTGACTGCCAGTCGTAGAATGTATCAACAGCTTTTCTGGCGTTGAGTGAAGTACTCAAACGGAGCTGAGGGTTGGTCATGAGACGGATGACCTGTCCGGCAAAAGCTTCCGGGTCATTTTCGACGAAAATATCTTTGCCGGGAGTCGCGCTGAGACCCTCGAATCCAAGGGAGGTCGTCACGACCGGTACACCCATGGCCATAGCTTCAAGAATCTTGTTCTGAACCCCCCGGGCAATTCTCATCGGTGCTACGAATACGGAAGATTGTATGACGAAAGGGCGGACGCTTTCCACGTGACCAGTGACAATAATATTGGAATACTTCCCGGTCAACCGGCAGATATCTTTACCCGGCTTGCTTCCCACTATGTAGAATACGAGTTTTGGAATCCGCTTTAAAATGAGCGGCATTATCTGCTCTACAAAGTAGAGAACCGCTTCCACATTGGCAAAATAATCCATTGCCCCGGTAAAGACGACGGCGTGCTGGTTATACGGATCAGTCGACGGCGTAAAGGTTGAACCGTCAACGCCGTTTGCTATGGAAACAACGGATGCACCCGGAGCGGCTAAAACTCTGAAATCCTCCGCCTCCTTTTCCGAAACAAATAAACAGTGCCGAAATAGCCCGGAGAGCCGCCGTTCATATTTTTGAAGACGGTATGCCTCCAACTGGTAGACAAAATTCATCGGGAACTGAGAAAAATGCGAGTACTGCCGCCATTTTTCCGAATCAACATCAACAAAATCAATAAAAACAGGGCAATTCCGGACGTAATCTACATACTGAGCCATAGAAGAGCAATATACGAAAATAAGATCATACCTTTCACTCCGGAGTTTCCTGTCAACCAGCGCCTTAAGTTTCCGGGAACGGAAATAGGACACTGTCAGAGGTTTCGGCGAGAATAGTCCGGCGAGAGTGCTGAGCCGAGACCTTCCTTTGGGATGATACACGACATCAACAGAGTGGCAGTACGCACCGAGTTCGCCGTTCAGTGTAAGATCTGTAACTGTGTCGGTCAGACAGACCAGCGATATCTCATGATTCCGGGACAAAAACTTGATTATGTTGAAGGAGCGAAGTTTATCGCCTTTGTCAGGAGGGTATGGGAAGCGCTGGCTCAAAAAGAGGATCTTCATGACGCATTTCCTCCGAGCAGTTCATTGTAGATGGAGGTATACTCTGCCGCCATTCTCCTGTTAGAACACTCATCCTCCACTTTCTTTCTTGCCTGGAATGCAAGACTTTCTGCAACCACCGGGTACGTCATGAGTGCACGAATCTTTCCGGCCAGCTCATGGCTGTTGCCGGGAGCAAAGAGATATCCTGTTTCTCCGTCGCTCACGAGGTTCCTATTTCCGGGAATATCCGAAACCACCACGGGAACCCCGACTGCCATTGCTTCCATGACACAACGAGGAATGCCCTCCATCCGGGAGGGAAGCACAAAGACGTCAAACGTTTTCAGGAGCGCGGTGGCATCCGCTCTAAAGCCCATGAAGTCGGTCTGCGCGGCTATGTCGAGTGTCACGGTTTCGTTGTGCAGGGCATCCTGCTCGGAACCAGCGCCAACCAGCATAAGCCTGACATCAGCCAGTTCATCAAGCAACAATCGAACGGCGTTCAAAAGAGTTGAGAGATCTTTTCGTTCGATCAGCTGCCCGATGTACCCTATCAGGTATCTTTTTTTATGTAGTCTCTCAGCCGGTGCAATTCCCTGTACTTCATCGATATCGACACCGTTGAAAATCAGTCTGAGCTTCCCGACGTTGACGTTTTTTTCGATCCCGTCCGCCAAGTCTGGGGATAGCGGGCAGACCATATCCATGAATCTGAAGAGGTTCCTGTCGATCTTTTCATACAATTTCAATTTCCTGTTCGCTTCCAGACTCCAGCCATGGGGCGTCGTGACAATCCTGCATCCTGCTATTCTTGCCGTCAACAGACCAACTGTATCGGATTTGAAACCGTGACTATGAAGGACGTGAAATTGATTTTTACGAGCCCACCCAGCCAGGCGTACTGGAGACAGGGGATTAAACCTGCCGCCGCACTGAAAATCAAACGCCGCCAGACCTCTTTGCCGTGCCGCAGTCACCACATCGGATTGTTTTCCGTGTGCGTCAACAAGGTTTACAAGCGTTGCATCGACCTGTCCGGGATCAAGTGCTCTCATGAGCGCCAGAATCCAGCGCTCGGCGCCATAGAGACCGGTACTGCCGATAAGATGGGCAACACGTATTTTACCGTTCAGTTTTTTTCGCACAGCCACTCCCGGCAGCCTGATAGAGCTGGTGGTATTTTTTAAGAATGTGATCCATGGAAAATTTTTCCCGTACCCTCACAGCTCCGGACTTCCCCATACTGCTGCGCAGTCCGGAGTCGCCCAGTAATCGGCACAATCCGGCGGTCAGACCGCTGACATCACCAACGTCAAATAAAAGCCCACTTTCCCCATCAAGCACCAGCTCCGGATTACCGCCGGTCCTGGTGGCCAGTACCGTCCGCCCGGCAGACATAGCCTCGAGAATAGTCATGGAGGCGGCCTCGGTGATTGATGGCAGCACAAACAGGTCACATGCCAAAAGCAATTCGTCAATATCTCTGCGACTGCCGAGCAGACTGACTCTGCCTTGAAGGTTCAGGTCAGCGACAAGTTTTTCCAACTCCTGCTGATATGTGTTGTTTCCACCACCGACGATCCAAAGACGGGCTTGCGGAAACTGGGTGGCAACCGGAGCAAAGGCCCGGATGAGCGTGCCAAAATCTTTGATCGGATCCATGCGCCCGATACTCAGGACAAGTAGATCTTTTTCCTGAAGCTGGAGTGAACTCCGCACCGCTTCCCATACGAGCCTGTTCCCCCCAACGGTATCTAACCAGATACCGTTGTATATGACCTCAATACGTCCTGCCGGCATTTTTTCGAAAGAGACCAGACTTTGCCTGGTAAACTCTGAAACCCCGGTATATGCTGCCGTTACCAGCGTCAAAAGCTGGTTTAATACGGCACGTTTGGGGCGGAGATGATCTGGATAGTGCCGGCCATGTTCTGTTAAAATTACTGATTTTCTCCCGTTCAGCAGAGAAGCGCACGCAGCATAAAAATAGGGGGTATACTGATGAGCGTGCATCAGATGAATTTTTCTCGTTCGGCAAATATGCCGCAATTGACCAACAAGATTGAAGTCCACTCCCGGCCGGCGCTGTAACACATCAACGTCATACCCTTCATCAATCAGATCCTGACCGAATTCTCCCAGCGTATCGAGGCAACAGACCGACGTGCTGAAATAGTCATTATTACAGGAACGTACCAGGTCGCAGACGACACGTTCCGTGCCACCGATAACGAGACTATGCACTACCTGCAGAATATGGATCTTGTCAGCTTGCATTTGAGTAGTTAGCCCTTGTGTTCTGTCTCGACTCTTTTTTTAAGAATCCTGGCCGGATTACCCCCGACGATACTCAGCGGTTCAACATTATTGATGACAACACTGCCGGCGGCAATGATGCTTTTTTTTCCGACATCCGCCATGACAACCGAACTGTTCCCCAGCCACGAATCTTCACCGATAGATATTTTTTGCAGCTTCCCCCCCTGCTCTCTCACCGGAATATCGATGTAGTCAAAATTGTGCTGATTCTTCCCGCTGATTATGTCCACGTTACTACCAATCAGCACATCATCTCCGATCATGCACTCCCCTATGCAGCAGTTGGTACCTATATAGACCCTCCGACCGATCTCAATGTTCCGCTGGTTGAGTCTGGTACCAAACTCGATGCAACAATCATCCGAACATTTGGCTAGCGCAACCCGGTAAAACTGCTGACGGAGGTAATTGCCAGGAAGACCCGGTATAAGACTCAGTAACTGTGAGCAGCCTTGAAATGGCTGGTCGCTCTTTATGAAAATCTCGCCACCACGCATGACTGCATAGAGAGGCAGTACAAGGAGAAGCGCAGTCGTTTTTACAACGTTCTTGATAATTTCTTTCATGGCAGTACAATCCTTAGTTCACATGCTGATGCACCTAGCGGATATTTTCACAACAAGACCTGTAATACATGAATAACCGGCAGATTCCCCTCGCCATGATCCTGTGATATGAAAATTCGCTGGCGAGCAGGATCATATGCCGCCCCAAGGATATTCCTACCTCCTGTCTGAAAGGGGAGTTCGTAGGTCCATACTGAGTACGGTGAAATATCCCACGGTTTTTTTGTGCCATTCTTTACTAACAGCATATCGGTTGCATCATAGGCCCACACCTGGTGCACGTACGGATATCCGTGAGTTCCCTTGCTGTCATCAGCAGGATCATAGCAGTATCCGGAGCCACCGTTTACGGCCGGTTTTCCCACAAGAGCGGCATCAGACGTACCTGTCCCATAACAGCAGTTCAAACCGTGCCGACCAAAGAACAGGACGCTCCTACTACCCTCCGGAAAGACCACTCCAGTAATTTTAGTCGTCTGATTTGCGTACGGGTTGGCAGTGCTGAAGTCACCTATGGTCCGGTGATCAGGAGGGTAATAGACAAGGGGAGAAGCGGCGATATCAACCGTAAAATCGACTTCATTGGGATTAAAGACAAATGCTGCCGGTCCAAGGGAGGTTCGCGAAATAATAGAGAGATTGCTGTTGCCAGTAATGGCACTTCCGCCAAATTCAGCCTGCCATTCGCCAGGAATTTTACTCATGTACCCGGATATATACCCTGCCTGAGGTGCAGGCGGGACGCCTATCCGTTTCATGCCGCTGAATTCGGCTCCATTTTTGCTCCAATCGGCGTTAGCGGTGAAATGAGTGTTGTAAGCCTGATGCGAACCGTCATAATATGCATATGCAGACGCCAGCAACCTGTTTCCGGTCAGCAATAATCCACCCAACTGCCCGCCATTTTCTATGTACGCTCCACCAACACCTAGATTGCCGATTTTTCCATGCGTCAGATCGGTAAAATTCTGGCGTATCGTCGCAGTATTTAGAGCTCCGAGATTATTACTGCGAACTAGAGCAGGAACATTAATCTCTGCCAACCACTGGTTGTGCCTGTGCCCAACCACGTACAGACTGTTATTGACCGCGTTATAGGCGATCGGGCCGCCTCCATAATGAAATGAGCATTTAGTGTCATTGGGGCAGCCATAATTCCCGTCAGGAACTCGAAACGCTCCCAGATATTCTATATTCGACTTCTGCAGCAATTTTTGCCTGCTTCCGCTCAACCGCTCTGAGACATCAGCCGCTGAAGATAGCACAGCCAGAAAGAGCGTTATAATCAGCGCGAGGCCCATCATCATTAGATATATTCCGACTTTTACGGTTCCCATGCTTCCTCTCCTATCCCGGTCAGGCCTCCACAAACGGTTTGCTTATCATTACAAACAGGGCGTTACTTATCAGCAATAAAAAATAATAGATTTCGTAGGTATTTAGACTCAGAAACAGTGAACAGACTGTCAAACCGGCAAAAGATAATGTACACGCATCGTTATAGTGACCGATGCGTGAGCTAATGATATTTTTGCTGTTTTCACTACACCACACTCTGATTCTTTTAGAGTTACGGAAGAACAGATAGACAATGACCAGATAGCAAATACCGGCTCCGACGCCTGATTCTGCGGCAAACTGCATAAAAGTATTATGGGCGACACGTGGAGAGGACTCGATAAAATCTGGCAGAGCGGTAATATACGATCCCAAACCTACGCCTATCAACGGATGAGACTCCATAATTCTCAGACCGCCTTTCCATGCGGTCAGTCGCATTTCTGCGGAGGTCTCACTCTCGTATTCCGAAATAGTATCCGCCCTCTCTTTCATGACGCTGCCCGCTTGCCATTGATAGAAGAGTACGAATAGAATGATAAGCGGAATTGCCATAAACTTATGTTTTGTCCGGTAAAATCCAAGCAGAACAAGCACACAGAGACCGACTAAGCCACCTCGGGAACCGGTCAGAAAAACTGCATGACACCCCAGCGGAATCAGGCACCATAGAAGGTATTTAAGATAATTCTGTTTGATTTCATGGCCCAAATAATAGATAAACGGCAGACCGGTCACAAAGAGCATGGCGAAGGTATTTTCATCCCGGTAGATAGAACTGCCATTAACACTTTCCGGTCCCATGAGACGCCCCATGTTGAACTGTTCCCAGTTACTGTTCAGATACTGGCTATTGGCCCAATAAATAAGATATCCGGCAGAGATGATCATTATAATGCCGAGATATGATACTTTTTTTAGGTCATTGATGATAAGGGAGGCACAAAAATAGAACAGAAATATGCTGTTCGTTATCGAAAAGAGCTGATCCGGACTGAGTACATAGGAATCAAATTTGGCAACATACGGTCCGAAATAGTACGAAAGGGAGATACAAAGCCACAACAGGGCGAGCCAGAGGTTCTGTTTTGTTTTAAGGAAGGAGAAGTCGTAGTTATTCTGCCCGATCTGCAGCGCAATACCGCCAAGTGTAAAGACGGCTACCCAGAGAGACGCCCGCAGACCGTCGAAGTGCCACCACCATATGTACTGAGGGCCGAGAATTGCGAGCAGATAATATGCCATTATTCCAATCCATGGCTTGACAAGCGAGGATGCAGTCGTTGAGAAGAACGTTGAATAGAATAGTATTGTTCCCATGTTTTTCCTACCTTTCAGGCTCTTCCGGCAATAACACGAACCGCGTCACACCATATTCTGAATTCAAAAGGCGTCTGCCAGAAAGCTTTTACGAACTGCTTCAACGAGAAGGCCATATCCTGTGCACGGGCTGATGCCCATGCAGCTGTTCTAAAAGTATACGCCCAGACTCTACGTTTTTTTGGACCGCTGATGCTTCTGCCGCGATCCGTCATTAGTATTGATGAGATGATGTTCTCTCTTGCAACGGCCTGGCGCACATAATTCCGGCTCTTTCCACTGGCATGAAACCTGTATTTTACTAGAGGTTCTGGGCAGAAACCGATGCTGCCTGATGCGGAATAACGTAACCAGAGATCCCAGTCTTCACAAGTAAAGAGCCCCGTATTAAAACCGTTCAAGGATAAAAAACGATCTCGTTTGATGACGACACTGCTGTTGGTTATGACATTGCCCATCAACAGATTTTCAAAAATATCACCCTCCGGCATCTCTTCTATGTCTGATTGAACGTCGGGTAAATCACCTTTATCTCCGATATTGAATCTATTGGTATAGACCATATCATATCCTGCTGTGAGCTTATGACTCTGCATCTCAAGTTTTTCCGGGAGCCAGATATCATCTGCATCGAGAAATGCCAGATAGACTCCAGTTGCTGCTCTGGCCCCGTCGTTTCTGGCGGAGGAACAGCCTGAGTTGGGCTGGGATATTATTTTGACACGCTTTCCAAAGCTCTGTGCAACTTCAAACGTACCGTCAGTTGAACCATCGTCTGCGACAATTACCTCACACTTCACGTTCTTCTGCTGTAAAGCTGATTCGATTGTTTCACCAAGGTATCGCTCTGAATTGAATGCCGGTATTATCACGCTGAATAGATAGTCACGCATTTCCGAATACCTCCTCGTAAACCCTCATGTGGGACTCAGCAGATTTTTTCCAGTCAAAAGTCTGCGCCCGTTTGATCCCGTTCTCTGCCTGCACATTCCAGGCAGCTTCATCGGTTAAAATTTTTGAAATGCCACACGCAATTTTTTCATGATCGTCAGGGTCGAATGTGAGTCCAACATTTCCAAGCACTTCCGGTATCGAAGAACAATTTGTTGAGATCACAGGCGTGCCGCTTGCCATTGCGTGGAGTGGAGGGAATCCGAATCCCTCATAGCGTGAAGGGTAGAGAAAGAGAGCAGCGCTTCGTAAAAATTCAATCAACTCCCCTTGAGTTACCCAACCATGGATATCAACTGAATCCTCCAGCTTGAACCGATGTAATGCCTGTATCAGTGGAGACGATCCGTCCCCGCAAAAGCCTACAATTTTAAGTCGGTACTTTGCTTTGATCGACTCAGGCACCTTAGACCATGCGGCAATTGCACCTTCAGGATTTTTCTGGTGGCTATCGCCACCAAGCATCAGTACATATCTTCGGGAATCAAGTGGAGTGTGGGATGGCCTGTCACTACATGTATCGTCGCCGTTATCCAGTAAAAATTCCCGATCTAGGCCATGGTGAATCGCGGTCACTAATGCAGTTGATATTTTGAAATATTTGACTATATCGGAAGCCGAATAATGAGAAACCGTTATGACATGCGAGGCTCTTCTCAAAGCAATCTTGTAGGTGGACCAGATGTACGCTGCCATTCTGCTGTTATAAAAATGCATGCACATATTTGTTTTAAATTTACTTAGGTTTGCTGCAAATCTTTTGAACAAAAGAAGATATTCGATTACGTCATGTATGGTCACAACCGTCGGTACTCCCGGGAAAAAACAAATTCTGTTCCCAGGGGTATGCAGTAGATTAATCCGGTATTTAGTGATAAGGCGTGGGAGGTAAAACTGTTCCCAGACTACTTCAGCGTCATGGTCACAGATTATGATGCGCACATTGTCATGCCGCTTTTGAATCTCCTCCAATCTCGGCAGATAGTTGTCCGGGCAATCGTTATGCTCAAATCCCTTATTGATGAAATAATAAAACATATAGTCTTTACCGACTTCGGGTAGAAACTCGCAGAGTCGCGCCACATAGAGAGGAATGCCTCGTAGTGGACGAAGCATGAAGCGTGCATCTATGCCGATTGTTTTCATGTACGCACCTTTTGACTTGACGGCAGAACTTATTCGCCTTTTTTACCAGTCTCACAGATTATCATGAAGGTCACTACTCACATAATTCTGAGAGTTTTAGACCACAGCTTATTGCGTAGTTACAAAGACAATGCCAATGCCATTTTTATTTTTATGCCTTTAATAACAGTATATTGCACAATTAACTCTGCGCATATAGTTAAGAATTGATGTTAATGGATGGCTGATTTGAATCTTGCAAACATGGAACATACGTATGGAAAGGTGTTACGCGGGGAATGTTAAAAATAGTGCAGATGTTATTCCGTACCAACTAGGTGGGCATGTATTATTTGTGATATTTTATTTTTCATTTACCGACCTTTAGCTCGACAAATTCGTCAGCTCCTGCATTCACCTTTCCGCCGGACGGTCTTGGGGCTCCATCAATGTCCGTGGATACTAAAGCCGATGACGCAGTATCGATTATGACCTTGGCGCGAATATCAGGGGTATCGACTAGATGGAGATTGCCGGAAGGAGCATCGACAAAAATGTCTGTATTCGCACTAAGATAGTTACCGCTTCGGTGGCAGGTACCGCCATCTCTGGTAGAAATCGGTGCATCTGACAGGTTGTTCCTGGCTTCTGCACCAAAAGTATTGAAGCGATATTCAATGCTATTGGTGACATTATTATTAGTAAGTATCGTATTGTGGTATACCGCAGAAGTTGGTGAATTCCAAACTAGAATGGATGCATCGGAATTTGCCCCACGGTACTCGCTCATAAGATTCGGTGCAAGATAGACAAAATTGTTACGTATTACACCACCATAATGGTCGAATCCGCCTACATCCTGAAGACCGTAGGCAATGGACCTGTCAACATTAATGAAAACATTATTTTCTGTAACCGTATTTTTTGAATGGTTCCAGACAAGTACTGCGGGATTCCATAAATAGTCGGCGGAATCAGGAGTATGAAGATTTTTGAATAGATTCCCCCTGATCTTCCAACCATCAACGGCATGGGCGCTAATACCATTGGTGTACCCTATCTTACCTGCATGGTGTGGCGTTCCATTCGTATATTCAAACCATGAGTATTCAATTATTCCGTTTTTAACACCAATACCATTGGCTGCGTCAGTAGGGTTTGATTTGATAAACTGCGAACCTGCATCCAATAGCTTCACGCTATAGACATGAGGAGATTGTGTACCGGCGTTGAACACTACTTCATTTTCGTAGGTCTCACGAATGGTCAGATGCGCTATGGTAGTATGCACTGAATTTGACCAGATACCGTATAGAACATTTCCGTAGTTTGCACTGTCCATGCCCTTTCCTACCAGTACAACGTCGTCACAGCCTGAAACCCCTCTGATGGTTACGTCATCTTTATTATTAATATATATAGAGCCAGTTAGATTGTATCTGCCATTGGCAAGAACAATTGTGTCTCCAGACTGAAGAGATGAAATAGCCGACTGAAGCTGAGCTTCAGTTTTAACATGTACGATGCGAATCCCGGTTATCGGTAACGCGCTAACATTACAGGCAGAACCATGTAGCAAACCATCGGTTGACTCCAGATGAATTCGTGCATCCGTAGCAAGTAAGTTTCCTGTTTTTTGGACAGCAGAGCATGCTGGAATACAAATACAGATAATTAGTGATGAAATCAGATATTTTACTGTCATGTCTTCTCCTGAAAAAAGTTTCTTTTAGATGCAACCCGTTGTAGGCGTAAAATATCACCTGACATCTGTCGGGTAATCTTACATATCGATTTTTAAAATAAATTAAAATTAAATTTATATTGTTATTACAGCATATTACGCTTTGGCATTACAATTGCTTTTAGTCAAGCCAAGATTTAAAACTTTGCTTCAAGGAGGCCGGGAACATGAGAAAATCAATTTTTACAGCAATACTTGTTTTAGTTGTAACTTTAAGTACTGTCCCCGTACACGCAATGAATATGGTAGAAAACGGAGGTTTTGAGTCGGGAAATTTGACCGGCTGGGTAGCAAATGACATTGGTATTTCAGTACATCCTACAATGTGGGCGTACGATGGGAGCTATGCTGCCGAGATTTCACCGCATGAAAATTTAGGGACTTTGAAGCAACTGATTCCAACTGAAACAGGCAAGGCTTACGAACTGAGCTATTATCTACGAAGCGCAGGTGGTGCAAATGAATTCATAACCAGTATTGACGGCAACAAATATATGGATCTGCATAACTTCGGCCAGGATTATACAAATTACAGCTTCACTTTCTCAGCAATCTCGCCACTGACCGAGTTAGCATTTGCTTCTCAACAGGAATTCGGTGCTTTCCTCGACAACGTTACAGTGACACCAGTACCAGAACCGGCTACCCTTCTGCTTCTCGGAGCAGGACTGTTCGGTGCAAGCTTCATGAAGAGAAGGATCAAAAGCTGAGACAACATATATAAGTCGAAGCTAATAGGAAGGATGCCCACCAACGGACATCCTTCCATTTTTTGCTCTGTTATCCCCAGATGCCTATTATCAACTTTTCAGTCGTGCCCATAACCATGCCGCTTCCCGTCGTATATTCGTATTCAGTGCTGCTTCTCCTATCTCCGAACAGATCCGTGAGGCAACCGCTCCCAACGAAAGTTGGGGTGTCGACTTGCTCGATATTTTCACTTTTGGGCAATCAGGAACCACAAACACTGCCGCATCTTTGAACAGCTGCGATCCTGCCCAGCCATTTTGCAGCACAAGAACCAACGGGCGAGTAAGATTACCCGTAGCATGCCTGTGCAGCTCATCGCGGGCTGCAGTAAAAAAATACCGACCTTTTTCTATGAATGAATTTCGTTGTTCAAGATACGCATATCGGCTCGCATGAAAAAATATCACACTCTTCCTGAGATCCTGTGCCGGCCAGGTTTCATTGGGGTACTCAAGATTTTCCGCTTTGTCCAGATAAGAATATTCGTTACTGAGCATCCATGTTGCGTATGTAAGCAGGCACCTTCGGGCATATTCGAATTCCTGATCAAACTCTTCCAGCTCATTTTTTTTGTCTATATATTTAGCCACCGCAACCAGTAGCACGGTGTATGACCAGGCGGTTTCAGCTTCAAGAAGATTACGGGCGAAGATATCGTCATCCGGATGAATCGAACCATTGATCATGTTTTCAGCTGCATCGAGAAATTTTCTTCCTCCGCTGATCTCAAAGGCATCAAGGCAGGCGATAATTGCATTCCCCGTCCCACGTGTCAGCGGATAACGGGGAAACAGTTTATTTATGTTCCTAGAGGAATGCCAGAACTGTATATATCCGACACTCCGCTTCAGAGCGGCCAATATTGTCCGCGATCCGGTGATTGATGTAAGTACCCACTCGGCAAGGTTTATAACCGTTTCCTTGAACGCAGGATTGCCCGTCTGAAAATAGTGAAGCATCAGTCCAGTTGTGTAGCAATGTTCCGCCCCCGGTCCACCACCACAGTTGCGCAAATCTTTTATTTTTAGATGCTCTTTGGAATACGATCGATGCCCGGAAAGACCGGCATCAAGGTAGTGATCGGTGTGCCAGAACAGGCCGTTGTTGTACTCCTCGCGATCAAGATCAGTATGGTAGATGTCAATGTCGATACTATGACGGGCAAGGTCGGCAGCAAGCTCTCCCCAAATGGTATCTCCCGTAGCAAAATATTTCCGGTAGGCTCCTGCACAGAAATCGTACTGGTTGTTGTAATGAGACACAAATGGTTCATTACCCAGGTGATAGACCGCTTCGTGATCAGCATAAATCTCACCGAAGTTACGCCAGCCGTATTCATCAGCAGTTTCCCGCTTTCCAATAATATCGGTGCTTAAGGCGAATTGGTCAAGCAGATCATCGTTGTCAGGTAGATCGTTGAAAACGGCTGAAGTTCGATAATCAGCCGCAGAGGCTACGGCAACAACAGGAGAGAGAGCCGAGACCATGCTATCCGGACTGGCGGCAAAATCAAGGGCAAAGTAATGGGTCTTTTGTTCTCCGCCCTGCAGTTCATGCAGATCAGGAAACCGGGAGGGAAACAGAGAAATTTTAAGTTGACTTTTATCCGCTTCGATTGCGTTGGGAAACTCCTGCCAGAAATACGGCACGACTGCTGCGATCCCAACCTCAGCCTTCCCGCACCAAACAACTGGAGATGCACGCAGTCCAGTCTCAGACGGAACCCCACCAATTTCAATGATATACCCTCTGAGCGTCATAGGCACACAACCGAGCCTGTTTCTGTGATTGGCGCTATGCCAATTTTCGCCACCGCTCGACTCCTGATAGACCGACAAGCATTCATCCCCGGAGCTTTTGATTGGAGCTGCGCCGATCTTCGGTACGCAACAGACCTCTTGCACAGTTCCGGCGGGGAAAGTCCATGTAAATGCAAACGCCTTGAAGAGCACAGAACCTGGATCACCCAGATCCCATAATCCCCCCGAATGAGATGCTGCCTGCGGGTTGAGCAGACCAAATTCTAACTGGACGGCCATACTGCCGGCAAAAAAATGGAGGCGCGAGGTAAACCGAAGCACTTTATTTGCTGGGAGGTCAAAGCGCCCGGTAATATTGATAATAGCCCTCAGTAAACCGTCATCCTCAAGTTGGATATTCTCAATTAATGGCGTAATGTGTGAGTTCTCGTCCAGAGAGAGCAAGCACAAACTCTCTTCAGATAAAAGCAGTTCACTACCTTGGCGTCGAACCGAAGTAAATGGCCTGAAAATACAGGCATCAATACCGAATGTCCCGATACCCGTGTCAACCTGCCAAACTTTGTCACCTGGAGAAACGCGCAACGTAGAGGAAGTAGTAGATACAGGAACCTGTGCAGACACAACACGATAGATTGCTGTATTTCCAGACGTTACCGCAACAGTACTGTCGATCAAGAGCCACTTCACCGACCCGTCATGCCACTGTTTGAGTATCCGGGTCTGAGTTGGAATTTGCTGCAATGACGGACTGATAAGAGTTACTGATGATTCCGGCAGTAATTCACCTGACGCAAAGGGGACGGAGACGCGAATGTATTCGAACATACGGTCGATTCCGGCTGTTTCCCTGACATAGATCTCTTTACCTGTAAATGCCATCCGTTCAACTCTCCAGATATTCCTTCTGCCACAAACTCAGCATGAGTAGACTCCATAAAAGCGTGCCATGATGAGCCTTATGCTCTTGATGCTCCTGCCACAGACGTTGCACCGTCTTGGGGTTCAAATACTCAGCCAGTATTGGCCGATGTAGAAGATATCGCTCAGTAAATGCCTTCAGCTCTCCCCGAAACCATGCATCGAGAGGTACGGTAAATCCGTGCTTTGGTCTATTGAGAATGCCGCTTGGCAAAAGCCGGCTGAACGTATTTCGGAGAATTATTTTTTTTCTATTCCCCTGTATCTTCCATTTACTCGGTAAAGATGCCGCAAATTCAATGATCCGGTAATCGAGAAAAGGAGCCCGCACCTCAAGACAATGCGCCATGCTCATACGGTCAACCTTGACAAGAATATCGTCAGGCAGATACGTTTTCAGATCTGTGTAGAGCATACAGGTAACATGATCGGCACCGCGCACTTTGTCCCAGTAGCGTGTCGTATGTTCGCCGGGATCGTATCCGGTACAACTGCCGCGCACTCCATCAGCAAGCAGTTGGTTCAGTATCATGTCATCGACAAAAGAGTTTGTATGGTAGAAAGCCCGCGCCGGATCCAGTAGCGCACTGCTAGTCAGGGAGCCTACCTTGCGGGCAAGCGGATGACTGAAGCATCTGGAAGTTGCCTGCAACATGGTCAGTATCGGGGTCGGGACAAGATACCGAGCCAGATTTTCCTTGAGTTCTGTACCGTATTTATCGTAACCGGCAAAATTTTCATCCCCTCCGTCACCGGCCAGAGCAACCGTAACTGCCTGCCGCGCCAACCGTGAGACGTGGTATGTCGGTATCGCCGATGAATCAGCGAACGGCTCATCGAAGTATTTCGGCATTAGTGCAACGGTATCCTGAAGGTTTCCCCGCGCGATGTACTCATAATGGTCAGTTCCTAACAGAGTTGCAAACTCCCTGGCATACAGCGATTCGTCATGACGTTTGTCGTCAAAGCCAATAGTGCAGGTTTTTACTGGCCCCTGCGACACTTTGGCCATGAGGGCGACAACCGCGCTGGAGTCGATACCGCCACTTAAAAAGCTTCCCAGTGGGACATCAGCAATCATACGGCAGGCAGTGCTATCCTCTAACAGTTCCAGGAGCGCATCTTCCGCATCACCTTGAGAGAAACCGGCAGCGGTTGAAAAATCTACATCCCAATATTCTGAGACTAGCGGTGCCTGACCGAGGCGAACCGTGAGGCAATGTGCCGCCGGCAGCTTATAGATATTCCGGTAAATAGTCTTGGGGGCAGGAATATACAGGTATTTGAGATAATCAGGTATTGCCGTCAGTTCAATATCCCGATTAATACCTGGAAGCTGCAGCAGCGATTTGATTTCGGAAGCAAACGCCAGACGGTCACCTCCGCCATGATAATAATAGAGCGGTTTTTTACCAATCCGGTCTCTGGCAAGAAACAGGGTCTTTTCTACGGTATCCCAGATGGCAAAAGCGAACATACCGTTAAGCTGTGCAAGACACGCACTACCAAGTTTCTGGTATAGTTCCACGATCACCTCCGTATCAGTTGCTGTCTTAAAGCATACACCTGAGCGCTCCAACTCAGCACGCAGTGCCAAATAATTATAGATTTCACCGTTAAAAACGATGATCAGGTGACCATCGGCCGACAACATGGGCTGATTCCCCTGGGACGAGAGGTCGAGAATACTCAGCCTCCGGTGAGCCAGACCGATATGATCATCCAGATATTCACCGCTAGCATCCGGGCCACGGTGTTTTATTACTTCTCCCATCCGTTTGAGTGTACTTTCATCGGCAGTCGGGGCGGATGTTCTGAGGAAACCGGCTATTCCACACATTATAAGCCACACGATTCTGTCATAGTTATATTCATACACATGATCGTTTACCTCCAAAAAATGCCAACCCGCGAGCCAGAAAATAGACGTTCAGCAAGGCATACAATTGGGCTACTCGGAGCAGGTCAGTCTTTGTACGATTTTTCCGGAAGCTCGAAACTAGCAGCAGAACCTGCCACGCCATGAAGGCAATGACTACCACCAGATACATGTCATGTCTAATCAATGGCAACCCCACCGTAGCTGCGGCGAGCAACAGGCAGTGGGCTGGTGGAGCGATGAGACTGGGAATCTCTGCCATAACAATCCCGTGCTGTATCACTCCTTTGACATTGCTGATACCGCGCCAGCGCTCTTTACTAAAAAAATGTCGTACCGTAGCGGCTTCACCGTGATGAACGGCAATTATGGCGCTGTCATTCATCATCTGCCCGATTCTCTTTAACCGGAGTGATAGGTCATAATCTTCACAGGTAATCAGATTTTCGTCAAATCCGCCGCAGGTAATAAAGGCATCCCGCCGCACGAACATATTCATTGATTCAAGCCAATTGGTCTCACCGACTGACAAACTTTTTCTGCGCACCTCAAACCAGGCTTTCTGAACCCAGGTTGCATTTTCCGGGACAACTGGCGGGCTACCAAAACTGACTACATCCGGACGAGACATATAATGCGCCGCCTCACTGAGCCACTCCGCAGCTACGGTACAGTCGGCATCAAGAAAAGCCAGAATACCGCCGGAAGCCTGTCCCGCCCCAAAATTTCTGAGTCCGGAAATTGTAAGTTCCGGCTTAACATAAACCGCAACACCGTGTAGACGTGCGATCTCGACAGTTCCATCGGTGGAGCCATTGTCGATAACAATCACTTCATACCGACTGCTGTCCCATGCCACACTCTCGATCGAGTCGAGGCACCTGCCGATGTTGGCAGCTTCGTTTTTTGCCGGGATTATGATTGAAAATTGCATAATTCACCAATGGGATACTGAATCCCCGCTCTGTCGCACATTGTTCTGGCAATCAGGGCAGCCTGATTATCCCAGTCGGAGCGTCTGGCAACTTCCTGGCGACGGGTAATTGCCTCTTCTGAATTATCCTTGAGTTCAAGACACACCGAAATTGCCTCGGACCATTCCCATGATGTCTGAGCGATCCTGACGACATCACGGAACAGCTCAATTGAAGGGAGCGGAACACCTACTACTGGACGGCCGGTTGCCAGATACTCGTTAATCTTCAACGGGTATATGAATTTGGTATAGCCATCAATTTTGTAACAGAGTGAGCAGACATCGAAATGCTGGACGTAGCCTGGAAGTTCATCAGCCGGCTTACCGCCGAGAAAAAATACGTTATCCTTTTTTTCAAGGTTCATTAATGCGTTCTCTATCGAGCCGATGTTGCGCCGGGGACCGACAAAAACAAACGACCACTCCATGTGACGCTCCACCAGAGTGGACAACAGCTCGAAGTCAAGCTGGTCCTTGATTATGCCGGTGTAGCCTATGCGTGGGTGGGGTATCTGCTTCATATCTTCAGGTTCAGGCTTTGGCGTGGAATATGCGTGAAAGTCCACTCCGTTACTGACATACAGGGTATTTATATTGAGGTTCCCTTTCTTTTCCATCAAGGCTGGAGAATGAATGAAGACCTGGTCAGACCGCCCAATCAACGCCGCCTCTTCGGCACTTGTTTCCTTTTCTATCGAAGAAAAAGAATATTCATCATCAATATGGTAGAAGGAGCGGTCAAAATCGACCAGATCCAGAGCCGTGCCGAATTCAGGGCGCCAGATGTACAGGAGAATATGTTTACACCCCTTTGTCCGGAGCTTCTTTATTGCTTGCTTCAGACGCTTTTTTTCAAATAAACGGGCGACAAACACAGGCCGATACAAAAACGGCAGCCACCTCCCTGGGGTGTAGATCATCATGTTTCCGAACTTATCCGGAACAGGCTCTCTCGTACTGTTGGCGCCGGGAAGCCAATAATCCCGCCAACCGCGTGGCTTATTACACCAGACAACATGGAAATATCTGGCAAGTCTGGTGAGAATATGTTGACGTACCTGCCACATCTCCCCCCAGCATCCGGGCACCAGACCCAGAACGCCAATTTCCGGGTGCAAAGGCTCATTTGAAACTATTCTACTGTCCATGTGTACTCACCGTTTGTGGTTGTGAGGAAGCCCTGTATTTCTGATAAAATTCAGCCATTTCTCCCGCGACTTGGTAGAGTTCCAATTTGCACCAGAAACGCCGTTGCCCATCAAAGGTTGATAACCATTTCAGAAGTTTTTCAAAGATAATTCGGAATAGATATCTGGGCACACCAAAACAATAAACCATCCTTTCGGAAGGATTGTCAGATCGAATCATCGCGGCCCTGCCCAGGTTAAAAAACCACTCGGTAAAATACTCCTTGTGCATTCTTTCCTTTTCTACCGGGTGATAGACAATCGCATCAGGCGCATACATTACGGTTTCTCCGGCACTAAGAAGTCGCGATGAGAATTCTGTATCTTCACCTTTCCCCATTGGACTTTCCTTGGTGGGGCCCAAATCATTTCTAAAAAGCCCATATGTTTGAAAAGCTTTTTTTCTAAATGCCATATTGGCTCCAAAAGGTGGAGTATTGAGTGGACAAGGGTTGGTGCCAAGATCAAAAGCAACAAGTGGCCCCAGAAACGGCCCCTCCAAACTCAACCATGAAGGAGTTTCACCCCCTAAAACCGGAATAATTTTACCCCCTACCCCCATGCAATCATATGTGTCGAAGATCTGTTTAATGTCCCATAGCCATAGCGGATGCACAGTCACATCATCGTCGGTAAATACCAGTAGTTCACCTGTTGCAGCATTTATACCGGTATTCAGTGCAAACGATTTACCCTGCCGACCTTCAAACAGGTAGCTTATATGCTCTCCCCCATCATTAACAAACCTTTCAACAACGGCTTTTGTTTTATCACTCGAGTTGTTGTCTATAATAATGAGTTCCCATGTGATGGATGAGGTCGTTTGTACTTCACGCAGGCTCTCCAGCACTCTTGTCAATCGGTCACATCTGTTGTATGTGCAAAGAATAACACTGATGTCCATTCTCATAAGGCAAGCCCTTTTAAGTTGTTAATACTTGGGGTCTTTTCCGAAATATAATTTTAGTCTACCGTTCATAAAGCCTAGTGAATTACAGACATTCAACTCATCTATAAAGCACATTTCCGAATTTAACGACAACATGCTGATCAGGTACTTTTTGCTGATCTCGATAAAGCCTCGAATTATGTAAAATGGGATGCCGAAAATATTGCGTTTATCGTAATTTCCAAGTTGTATCCCGTGAAACTCGCCGTCATCGAAGTGCCATTTCCTGAAGTATGATTTTCTGGTGCGGTGCATTCCTATGATATGGTGAATAATCGCTCTCGAAGAATAAATGACTTTCCCATGGGCCTGAATAACCCGTTTATATAATTCCTTATCTTCATGGCTGTATAATTTATCCCCTTTTCTGCCTAACGATGTATCGAAGCAGCCAACTCTCTGCAGTATCCTTCGCGAGAAGGCAATGTTCGCACCAAACAGCAATCGGTTCTCATCCTCTATTTCAAAGGTGCCTTCACCGTAATCAAGAAGAGCAATGTTTCCTTCTATTTTTCTGGTTAGCCATGAAGGTCTTTCGCATGGCCATACCGGTAGAATCTTGCCGCCTACACAATCTGCATTGTAAGAGCAAAAAGCATGGACGATTTCAGTCAACCAGGCAGGATCAACGAGAACATCATCATCGGTAAAGAGGATGATGTCACCGGTTGCCTCCTTGAGCCCGGCATTGCGTGCAGATGACAACCCCTGTTCAGCTTCTAAAATATATTTTAAATTATACTTGTAATTTTCATTGAACCTTTCCACTATTTCTCTTGTTCCATCCTTTGAGTTGTTGTCGACAATCAGCGTCTCCAACGTAACACCTTTAGGTACTATAACGCCGGACAGGCTTTGCAATGTAATACCAAGGCTATCTGCTCGATTATACGTACAGATCAGTATGCTGACGTTTAAGGGTATCTGCATGAAGGGATCTCCGCTTGGTTGTTACCTATGAAAAGGAATCTCCGAGCCATCTGGCCAAATACATTTGTTACTGATATTGGGCACCAGAGTCCAATGAGGAAAGCAGCTACAAGTAAAGATGACCAGTTTTCTTTCAGAAGCTGCAACAGAACCCTTGTGGCATAGTTTCTGTCTTTTTCAAGTCCGTAATAATAAAGCTTCTCCGCCCCATAGGCCAACTTGCTCCTGATAATCTGACGCAGCATGGTTTCTTCCTCTCCGTAACTCTTCTGCAAATGTTTTTTTAATATAGCAATTTCTTCGTGAAGATAGCGAAAACACCGTAAACTCCTCGGCCCGGAGGCGCTTGTTGGCAGGCATCGCCAGCGAACCATCCGCTTTTTTATCATCGTCACGTCGAAGTTAGAAGCGATCCGGATATAGAGGTCATAGTCACTTGCCCGTTTGAAATTCATATCTGAGATTCCGACATTCTTAAATACTTTTACCGGTATCATTACTTGTGAAGTGGTTGATATGTAATTGAATTGCAGGAGTTGACGGTGGTAGTGGCCACTTGTAACCGTGTT
The DNA here is from genome assembly GCA_903875605.1 of uncultured Geobacteraceae bacterium. Classification (GTDB taxonomy): domain Bacteria; phylum Desulfobacterota; class Desulfuromonadia; order Geobacterales; family Pseudopelobacteraceae; genus JACRCG01. The sequence goes on from CAIQWT010000017.1 coordinate 39,586, forward strand.
TTCCGAAAGTTCTTTACACCATGGAGCAAAAAACAGCGATGATGAGATTGTTCCATCGACATCAAATTCAGAACCATCCACAACAATGAGACCAGAATCCGGAAAGCGTTTAGCAGCAGCGACCTGAACTGATAGTTTCTCCGGATCCCAAAGATCGTCGCCATCCAGAAAAGCGACGTACTCACCACAGGTATTACGGATACCGGTGTTGCGAGATCCGGCGACGCCCTGATTCTTCTGCCGGATATATTTGACCCTGCTGCCAAAAGAAGCGATGCGGGCTTGTGTATCATCCGTGGAACCGTCATCAACGACAATGATTTCAAAGCGATCATAAGTTTGGGCAAAAACACTCTCCAGAGTTTGTTCAATATAATCAGCTTGGTTGTAGGTCGTCACAACTACACTAATCAGGGGATTCAATATGACACCTCTGTATACCCGAAGTTCTTAATTTGCTTAATTTGCTGCAAGTATCCCAACCCATTTTTTATATCAGGCTCAAGATGGTTCCCTTCTGCCCATTCATTCCAGGCATTAATAAAAACGATCCGCTCTTCAATCGGCCTGTCCTGAATATTCTGAGTAATTCCAGAAAGTGCCTTGCCAAATTTAGCTGGGGTTGTATTAGCCATAATAATCGCATTTTCTCCGCGCCTAGCGGTGTTGTCCCAATCTACAAATATTGATGGAATCACGGAATGTTTATATGTATCCATATTTGAAAGCATTGAAGTTACAGCATTTTCGTAATCATAAATCTTCAGTTTCGAACAATTGACTCCCAAGACCTTGTTTCTAATTCGCTTGGCTCTTGAAGATTCGTCACTCATGAATTCAGGCAGATTACTGAGTTGCGGCATAAAGCAGAGGGTATGGTCAAAGCCTATTGATCGGCAGTCCAATTTCCAACAATGAGAGTTAACCCCTATTAAATATGGTTCCGGCAGACCGTTTTTTATAGATTCAATTCGAAATATATCAGTGGTTTTTTGAGGGTTCGGCAGATCATTGGGCCTGTATATCAAAAAGAGTGGTCGGCCGTTAATCTTAATGCAGCGAGGATCAGAAAAAACCGGTAATAGCCATCTCACATGATTCAAATCATCTTCATCAGAATAAGTCTGCTGTATTAAAACGTCTTTTTCTTCGCCCAACCAACGTCTTGACCAGGTCTCATTTGCCCAAGCTAGACAAAAGGGAAAGTTCGGTTCCCCCGAAGTTAAAACTTCGTTAAATGGTCTCTCCAGAAGGCGTTTGCCATGAAACCAGTAGTGGTAATAACAAAACCCTTCAATTCCGTGAGCTAATGCTAAATCTGCTTGAAATTGACGAACTTCCGGTACTCTTAGATCATAAAAACCAAGGTCAGCCGGCAATCGAGGTTGATAATGACCGGAATACAGAGGGTTAGCCTTGGCAACATTCGTCCATTCTGTAAAACCCTTTCCCCACCAAGAATCATTTTCAGGGATTGGATGGAATTGTGGTAGATAGTGCGCTATAAACCTGCAATCTGGCTTTGTCACCTGCATTTTATCCCCCTGTCACTATTGAGAAATCATGCATTGCTTAATTCCAATGCACGCCTGGTCGCTTCCAGATAAGCTTTTCCCCATTTCAGATCAGGTTCAAGGTGGTTACCTTCACCCCATTCATTCCAGGCATTTATGAACACGATCTGTTCTTCGTCCTTGAATTTGCTACGCGTCCTTATCAAGATCTCTTTCAGCCAGTTTTCGTAGTTTTCCGGCGTGGAATTAATAAAAATCGCTGCTTGTTCTTTTCGCCTCGAGCTGTTATCGAACCCTGGCGTGATGCAATTGAAGCGTGGATAATAGGGATCAGGTTTCGCAAGCATTTTCATTACCAGCTCAGAATAATCGACAATATTTTGCTCAAAATAGACAGTTGGAAACAAACCAAGTTTAGACAAACTCTCTTGCCAGCGACTGCGGTTTTTGGAAGCACCCATGTTGCGCCAATCCGGTGCAAACTCAAGAGCAGCATCAAAGCCGATACTTTGCGGTTCAATACCGCTTTTAAACCCCTCCACCATGACAAGATACAGTCCACCTACTCCTGAGCGAAGTGCTTCGTTACGCCATATGTCTGCCGTCCTAAGCGGATCCGGCAGTATTTCCGTTCGGTAGACAAGAAGAAGCGCTTTGCCGTTGACCCTGAAATAGCGTTGATCTCTCAATGCCGGGATCAGAGCTTTTATATGATCCAAGTCATCATCAGTACCATATTTTTGTTCAAGCAAAACCTGACTATCAGTTCCGTCCCACGTTCGTGTCCAATTCTCATTTGCCCAGCAAAGACAAAACGGAAAGTCAGGTTCTCTTGTTTGCAGCACCTCGTTAAATGGACGATCCAGTATTGTCTTTCCAGTAAACCAGTAGTGGTAATAACAGAATGCCGCAATGCCATGCTCACTTGCCATCTCTGCCTGAGCAGACCTTGTTTCCGGGGCTCTGAGATCGTAATAGCCGAGGTCTGCGGGGATATGCGGCTGATAATGCCCCTTGAAAAGTGGCTTCGCTTTTGCGACATTTGTCCATTCGGTAAAACCTCTACCCCACCACTCGTCGTTTTCCGGGATGGGATGATATTGTGGAAGATAAAAGGCTATCAATCTGGCACCATCGGTACTGTTATTCATTGATTTTTATCTCCTTTCACAAATAACGCTCTATAATATTTTGAATTTTTTTAGCACCCACGGAAATATCGTAATTATCCCTAACTTTTTCAAAAGCATTTTCGCCAAGTTGTTTTCGCAATTTTTCGTCTTCAAGCAACATGATTATTTTATCTGCCATTTCATTTATATCTAGATAAGGAACAACAAAACCGGCATCGTTTCTAACAAATTCAGGAGAACCTCCAGAGTTGTCAAAGCAGATGATCGGTTTCCCTAATGCGGCTGCCTCAAGATTTACCAGCGGAAATGGATCTTCCCGTGAGGTCATCGCAAAGACATCGAATTCAGCGTAAAAATCAATTGGATTTGCGACCTGATCGACAAAATGAATGTTAGCCGATATGCCGGCGTGACGGATGTCGTGTTCAAGTTTATAGAGTTCTGCTCTCTCCGGTCGCCCGCCAATCCAGACAAAATGGATTGGCCTGTCTACAAGCTTTCGAAGTACATTGAGAGCTAACTGAATAAACAGGTCCTTACCTTTTCGCCATGTTTCATGACCCGAGCCACCCACGATAAAAGCATCCGAGGAGATTTTTAACGATTCACGCATATTGTTTTTATATCCGGAACTGTATTTTAATGCTTCAATAGGAATAAATCCGTGGACAACATCAACCTTGTCATCCGGAATATCATGATTAATAACAAGATTTTGTTTAACTGCTTCAGATACCGCAATAAACTGATTTGTATATTTCCTGACAAGATCGAAGTTTTTTGTCCCGCTCAAGTGTATCCAATATTCCAGTTCATGCACTTGAGTAATGATGGGGCATTTTAGATCGCTTAAGAATCTAAGCACCTCTCCATTGGTTACGGTATTTGAATAAACCAATTTGATATTGTCTTTTAAAAGGTTTCTTTTCAGTTTATTTTTTTGGAGCCTATCTTCGAACTCTGAAAATAACGGCATTAATGTAGCCAAGCGATTCCACCATTTGCCGGTGAATGATTTATTATTGAATGCTGTCAGTGGTGCCAAGGCTTTAAACTCCGATTCCAGTTCTCCGCCATCCTTTAACAAGATTTGGAAAGGAATTTCAGAATTTTGATGGAACCATTTCAGGAAATTCAGTAAAAAAATTGGAGCCCCTGTTCGTAAGGCGTCATGACAGATGAATAGAACTTTCTTGTTTGACAAACATTGCCCCTTTCATTTAGAACTGCTTACGTTGAAAGCAAAAGTCACGCGATTTATGGATTTAAAAAGCTGGAATAACAAAGGAAAGTAGAACTTCAAAATCAATCTGAAGGATCTTGCGCTTATTATAAAATGCTTAGTAAAAGATATCCCCGCGAATTCTTTAGCTTTGTCCAATTCCCCTAACTCGTCATATTTTTCTGAGATCTCTACACACTGTTCATGCAGTACATGCCTAATAATTTTTTTATACTTTGCCTCCAAGACAGAATATAACTTATGGTAGGCGTCCATATTTGCCTTTGTAAGCTCTTCCCAATTCTGCCTCATGCCAAACCAAACTCCCGAATGGTGAATACGGTACTCTCCCATAATTTCGTTGATGTAACCTATATTCCCGTGCCGAGAGATTAATACATCAATTGGCCAATCACCCATTTTCAAAGAAAATACCCACTCCGGAATCTTATCCAGAAGAGATCTTCGATACATTTTTGAACACGTCGGTAAAAAATTTCCTTTTATGAGCAAATCCTCGATAGTTGAAAATTTATTTTGATCGGGGGGACAATATACGTAGGGTTGTTGGGAACCATCTTCATGCACTAACAACGCATTGTGAAAACAGATCACGCAATCGCGGTGCTCATCCAGAAAATCCACCTGTTTCTGCAATTTACACGGCGATGTCCAATAGTCATCGCCTTCCAGCATCGCTACATATTCGCCTGTACACGCTTGAACTGTCTGAACACCGTTTTTATGCATGCCAATATTTTTCTCGTTTAATAAGAGTCTGATTTTATCTGGGTACCTACGTTGGTAATCCAGAACGATGGATCGGGTTCCATCACGTGAGCAATCCTCTCCGATTACTATTTCGTAGTCAAAATCAGTCTTCTGCATAAGAACGCTATCTATCGCCTTCGCAATAAATTGTTCATGATTGTATGTCACCATTGAAATACTAACTTTCATATCGCCACTCATGTATTTAACTCTCCTGATTTCCATTGAATCAGACATTCAATGCAACCGGCAGTGTTTCTATTCTTTGAGCTGCATACGGTTCAAATATAAAATTGCAGCCTGACATCCGTTCATTGATTTCAAAGGCCGAAGAGACCGACAGCCTTATGATCTGGCAAATTTCCCGTATCTCATCCAATCCGACTGCAGTACCGGTAGGGAGAGACAGTACCCGTTGTGCAAGCTGTTCTGTTTCCGGCAGCAGTAACCCCGCATTGGGAAAATAGGAGCGATAAGGCTCCATCCGATGACATCCGGGATAAAAGTAGCGCCTGGCCAGTACATTATCGGCACGAAGAATCTCCACGAGTTGATCTCTCGATACGCCGGTGACTGATTCATCAATTTCGAGCACAATATATTGGTAATTGCACTTTTCAAGTGGATCGTAACTGATCAGGCTGACCCCAGGTATATCGGCGAGTTCAAATCTGTATGCCTCATAGTTTTCGCGATTTACCGAAATAAATTCCTCAATGGATTCAAGATTAGTCAAGCCCGTCAGTGCTGAAAATTCATTCATTTTGCCATTAGTGCCCACGTTGACAACGTTGTCATATCCAGAAAAACCAAAATTTTTCATCAGCCGTATTTTCGCTGCCAGAGCATCATCATTAGTTACGATTGCGCCACCCTCGGAAGTGTTAAAGAATTTTGTCGGATGAAAACTGAATATTTCTGCCATTCCAAAATTACCAAGCATTCTGCCTTTGCATGAGCAGGCAAATCCATGAGCGGAATCAAAGAGCAGCTTTAAGTGATGGTCAGCGGCTATTTTTTCCAATGCCTCGATGTTGCAGGGGCGACCCCAGAGGTTCACTCCGATGATTCCGGTTGTCCGGGGCGTAATCATTTTTTCAATGCAGACCGGATCAATGGTATGTGTTTTGGGATCAATATCGCAAAAAACCGGTGTTATTTCCTGCCATTGCAACGCATGTGCTGTTGCGACAAAGGTGAATGAGGGAATAATCACCTCCCCCTTTAATTCAAGGGCACGTATAGCAATCTCAAGGGCAATGGTACCATTGCAAAGCGCAATACAATGTCTGACACCGATAATGTCAGCGACTCGCTGTTCGAATTCCTGCACATACGGCCCGTTGTTGCTCAGCCATTTTCGATCCAGCATATCGTTGATGCGTTCAATCAGACGAGACCGATCACCAAAATTGGGGCGTCCTACATGCAGCGACTTTTTAAACGCCGGGATTCCGCCATTAATAGCCAGATCATCTGTTGTTTTTTTCATTTCATCCCCCTAGCAACCGGGTTCTAGCGCGGTATGTTTACTCTCTGACTTAATCATTAATCATACCAACACAGACAGTGTCTACTTACCTGATTTTATTGTTTTTAATACATCGAAAGGAGAGTGCAGTATGGTAAGAATATATTGTGTAAAGAGGGCTTATGGGCGCATTGATTGGATTATCAAGCCGGGAGGTCACACGTTAATAATTTGGAAAATGTTAAGGAATTAATCTCATCAAATTCGGGTATTTCTTTAAAGACCCGACAACATCCAAGCCATTTTTGTATTTCCCTTTGGCAAGCGAGCCTGACATTACGTCCATTTCCACTTCCTGATGAGAAGCAAGTACGCTCCGGATTTTTTCTACAGCCGCCATCCGCAATCAAATATTCAAAACATCCCGTAACCATATGTCGCTGAACCTTACACGTGTATTGAACCTGCTATAAATGTGACACCGGGTAACAAATTGCACATCGTGGCTTATCCTTAGTTTTCCGGCGAAAGCGCATGTCACGATCAAACACCCATAAAACAAGCTTCGGGGAATATGACCCGGAGTGATTTATAGATTTATATCCGGCAGAAGGCCTCGATGACAGGTCGCATTTCTAAATTTATACCTATATGCATTGGGTAATAAAAGTTACCCGATCTCGTTCGTTTGCTCGATGAAGTTGAGCTCTTACTCCCTCTCGATGAAACGCCAAAACGTCTGGCGCTCGCCAGTGAAGGAGGATTGCGGCCGTCTCTGCTGGCGCACATGCCAATCTCCCCGAGGTTGCTGAAGGTGAGAGCATCGTGTTGCCGCTGTTCAACTCTCCGAGTTCGCATATACTTAAACTGGCAATTGCCAGCATGGAGTGGAGCGTCTTCAATGAAGGTTTTTGCCTGGCCCTGGCCAATGTTCTGAAGCTTGATACCGTCAAAGCAAAGATTCGCCGTATTAGCGACCGACATTATTTGCTTGTGGAACGTTATGATCGGCAGGTAACAGCAGGTAGGCGCTTAATGCGTTTGCATCAAGAGGACTTTTGCCAGGCTCTGGCAGATGCCTCGGAATTCAAACATCAGAACGAAGGCGTGCCGGATCTATCAAAGGCATTTGAGCTATTGCACCGGGCAACAAGACCGAGTGCTCCACAAATTCATAAACGACTGGACTTTATGATATCAATACCATGATCGGTAATCACGTTGCCCACGGAAAGATTTATTCATTGATTTACACAATACAGGGAATCTTGTTGGCATCATGTTACGATGCGCTTGCAATCCACTGACTGACGCCTGAACAAGCCGAACAAAAACAGGAGGGAATCCGGGGAACTAGCCTCTGACTACTCTAATTGCTTCACAATGCCGTGTTTTTTCACAAGATCATACAGTGTCGGCCTACTGATCCCCAACGATTCTGATGCCTTGGCCATATTATTTCTATGATTTTCAATCGCGGCAATTACCATTTCACGTTCAACCAATTCGCGGGCATCTTTCAGGGTGAGGTTTGTAAAGGAATGGATTCCCTTCTTGGCTGTTTTTACTGAAAAATCAAGATCCTCCGGCTCAATGGTTGGACCGTCTGACATAATAACCGTTCGTTGCACCTTGTTCTCAAGTTCTCGCACATTTCCAGGCCACTCATACGAGGATAGCAGTTTTATGGAATCTGCGCTGAACCGCCGCGTTTTTTTACCGAGTTCCTTGCTGTAATGATGGAGAAAATAGTTTGCCAGCAGCATAATATCTTCTCCGCGATCGCGCAGTGCCGGCAATTTTATGTGGATAACGGAAAGTCGATAGTAGAGATCTTCGCGAAAACCGCCTGTTTCAGTCTCATTGACAATATCCCTGTTAGTGGCGGCAATTATACGGGCGTCAACTACAATGTCCTCCCTTCCGCCAATGCGCTGAATGGTTTTCTCCTGCAAAAAACGAAGCAACTTAACCTGTAGATTGAGTGGCAGTTCTCCGATTTCATCAAGGAAGAGTGTTCCGCGGTGTGCGTACTCCACCTTCCCCTGAACACGTGCATAGGCGCCACTGTATGCTCCCTTTTCGTAGCCAAACAACTCAGACTCCAGAAGGTTTTCAGGAATTGCACCACAGTTTATAGCGATAAACTCCTTTGACTTTCTCGGACTGAGGACGTGAATCGCCTTGGCTACTAATTCCTTACCGGTGCCGCTTTCACCCGTAATCAAAACAGCCACTTCTGAAGAGGCAACCTTGCGAATAGACGAGAAAACCTCCAACATCCGAGGTGATGTGCCGATGATACCTATCGGGCTGAGGCCCTGATGATTGATGCTGTACTGCAAACGGGAGTTTTCGTTTTCAATGGCTGCCAGATGAAAGGCTCTCTTGATAATGCCCTTCAATTCAGTTAAATCAACGGGCTTGCTATAATAATCATACGCACCGTTTTGGACTGCCCGTAATGCATTCTCGCGGTCATCATTACCGGTTATCATTATTACTTTTGTTGCGGGAGATATTCGTAATATTTCATCGAGGCACCGAAAACCTTCTTCGCACCCCGTCTCGTCAGGTGGAAGGCCAAGATCGAGCGTCACCACTTGAGGGGTATGTTTTTTTATCAAGGAAAGTGCTTCCAGGCGCTCGCCGGCAACGAAAACTTCATACTCTCTTGCCAGTCCCCAACTGAGTTGGCTTCGTATTTCCTGATTATCTTCAATAATGACGAGCTTTTCCATAAATGCTTTCGTATTATACCACTATCGGCTGCATCTTTGGCAGCCAGACGGTGAATTCTGAACCATTATCAATGCTACTTTCGACCTCGATTCTGCCTCCGTGCGCCTCAATAATCTGTCTGCTCTGATAGAGCCCTATTCCCATGCCCTGCTTTTTGGTGCTGGTGAACGGCTTGAAAAGCACATGTTGTATAAACGCGGCTGGTATGCCGCACCCTTTATCTTTGACCCGAATGAATGGGCTTCCATGTACTCCAACCTCAACCGTAACCGGTGAATTCCCTTCAGTTGCCTCAACGGCATTCAGCATCAGATTGAGTGTGACCTTTTGAAGTTCTTCCCGGTCAGCTTCTGCAATTACGGTGGTCCCTATAACCTCCAATGTCCTACCTGTCACCATCGCAGCCGTATCTTGAACCATTGCCAACAAATTAACCGGTGACATCTGCAGTGAATGTTTTTCCGGAAGATGCTTTAAACGAGAAATTATAGCTCTCATTTTGATGACAGTGTTCCCGAGTGACATGAGCAAGTCATTTTGGAAGGCAGGCACAGTGATATGCTCCTGTGCGTTTTCAAGTAATAACGATACTGCCGATACGAGATTTTTCAGGTCGTGCATGACGAAGGTAGAAACTTTTCCAATAGCTGCTAACTCGCGCGAACAGGCCAATTGATCCGAGAGCCGCAGATTTTGAAGCGCTGAAGAGGCCTGTTTTCCAAGCGTTCTCATCAAGTCAAAATCTTCATGGGTATAGATTTCTTTTGAGCTATGAGGTCGCCCCAATATTATAAAGCCATCAACCAAATCGCTCATGAAAAGCGGCACTATGAAGCAGGCTCCCGAACTGCTAAAAAACTCCCTATGCAGATTATTAGCTACAGCAATGTTCTCCCGCACATCATAAATCCATTTGTTAACGGCAAAATATTCGACAGCAGGGTCATTCATACCGAAACATACGGTACTGATATTTTCCATACCGACTGAGGTCGCAAGCCGGTATGTGTCACGCTCCTGATTAATGATGAAAAGAGTACCGCTTCCCATTCCGAAAGTGTCACAGAATTCAGAGATGATTGAGTGTAAGAGATTGTCACTCGTCTGTGATGCTGAAAGTCGATCTGTGAACTGCAGCCATTGCGTTCGGTAGTCATATTTATTCTGGTAAAAGTTCTTGTGAATGAAGATTGTGACTCTGCGTTTAACCGTTTCAGAAAGCAGAATTGTGAGCAGAGCAAGGCCGGTCAAAAATACAAGTGCGAAGATCAATGAATGGTGAAACCCATTACCGAAATACTTCATTCCTTCACCAACTACACCAAGAAAACCAATGTACACTCCAACAGCAAGAAGTACCGCTGATTTACAGGCAATCTGCTGTGAGACGTGAACTGTGGTAACACCGCTGTCACGTTTAAGTCGTGAATAGAACATCATCGCTATAGCAACGATGAGCACAAATGAACGCATCGGAGCCAAGTCCAAGTTAATAGTTCGAAATAAGAGGCCCTGGCTGTAGTAAATGACCAGTAAGGTGAGAAACGCTCCCGCCCCCAGCAATTCATATTTAATTTTCCAGCGCGATGTCCAGGTTGACTGTACCAGCGTCTGTTCCAGTTTGATCAGTGCCGTCACAAGATAGAAGAGTATTAAAAGATAAAAGATGAAGCCGTTGGTGCTGAGAAAAAGAATTTTTTCTGAAACAAAATCAGGTGAATATATAAATGATCGAATCGGGAGAATGAGCGTAGCTACGACGATAAGAGGTGACGTTGCCAGTGTGATACGTAGAGAAATAGATAATGTATGTAATTCGCTTGGTCGTGCATGGGTCAGGGCGAACCAGAGCCAGACCGGGATCATGACGGCTTCTGTGATGAGAGAAAATTTCATCATATCATAAAAATGTTCTGGATTATTCACCACAAGCAGGTTGAAAAGTTCCAGAATAGCGCTCAACACAAGTGCGCAGGTGAGCGGAGTCGGTAGGGATACCGCGTCCTTCCGAAACACAAGGTAGAGCGGAAACGCGACTGCTGCGATGATTGCAGTTATGGAAAGTAGCATATTCACGGAGTGGGCGCCTTGTCCTTACGAGGCAGTTTACTCATATACCATCCCATGGTGGCCTCCAATCCTTCTTCAGCGGAATATGCGGGTTCATACCCCAGTAGCTCACGTGCCTTTGAGATATCGGCCTGTGAGTGGAGAACATCCCCCGTACGAAAGTCGCGATAGAAAGGGTGGTATTCTTTCACTTGGCTGCAGTAAGGCAGCATCATTTTTTGCAGCAGGGAGTATAGTTCATTCAGCGTGATTCGCACATTGAGCGCGACATTGTACACCTGATTGATTGCAGTCTTATTGTTTGTCAGTGCTGCCAGAAGATTGGCCTGGACCACATTTCCCACATAACAAAAGTCCCGGCTCGTTTCTCCAGTACCGTTGATATAGACTTTTTCGCCGTTGCGTAAGGACGAGATCCAGTGTGGAATGACTGCGGCGTAGGCACCTTCAGGGTCCTGACGTGGTCCAAACACATTGAAATATCGTAGGCCGACGGTCTCTAGGCCATAAAGCCTTGAGAATACATTGGCATACAGTTCGTTTACCATTTTGCTGACAGCGTACGGTGAAAGCTGCTGTCCACAGATTCCCTCGACTTTTGGCAAGCCGGGATCATCGCCATAGACAGCGCTGCTGGAAGCAAATACCATTCGCTTGACTCCGTTATCGCAGGCCGCTTTGAGCATATTGAGATTGCCGCAGACATTATTTTCGTTACAGTTAAGCGGGTCATCAATTGATCGGGGAACTGAGCCGAGCGCAGCCTGGTGAAGGACTACAGCAGCACCATTGCAAGCTGCCTTGCAAGTGTCGTGATGGCGGATATCACCTTCTATAAGATTGAAGCGCTGCCACTGTTGCCCGCTGACTATTGATTTGACCTCAGCAAGGTTTTCTCGCTTTCCTGTGGAAAAATTGTCGAGACCTGTCACCTGCTGGTCAAGCAGCAACAACTGCTCTAGAAGATGGGAGCCGATGAAACCTGCGACTCCAGTTACAAGCCAGTGTTTCGGTTTACTGAGAATTCCGGTTGTTATATTCTCGTAAGTGGTCATGTTTCTCCTCTCTTGTTATAAGCGCCAGGTTCTTATTCCAGCTGCATGAAGTGCTGCAGCATCAAAAATTCCCTTTACATCGATTAGCACCGGATGGCTGACAACAAGCAAGGATGAGATCTCCGCCACCGACCAACTTAGATAGCCTTCATGGGCAACAGCGGAAACAATTGCTACCGCTGGTTTCAAATCGTGCAATTTGACTAGCGCGATACCGTATTCCCTGTGCGCCTCGGCAGGATCTGCCAGTGGGTCATGAACCTGGATGGAAATTCCGTACTCTTCAAATTCACGGATAATATCGACGACCTTGGAGTTACGCAGGTCCGGACAGTTCTCCTTAAATGTTAGTCCTAGCACGGTAACAATACTGCCGGATATGCAGTGTCCGGCACGGATCATCTCCTTGATCGTCTTCTGAGCCACGAACATACCCATGCCGTCATTAACGCGCCGTCCTGCCAGGATCACTTGGGGGATATAGCCGATTCTCTCGGCTTTGTGGGTCAGGTAGTAGGGGTCGACTCCGACGCAATGGCCACCTACAAGCCCAGGCCTGAACGGTAGAAAATTCCATTTTGAGCTGGCGGCCTTGAGGACATCCCATGTATCAATGCCCAAACGATCAAAAATGATTGCAAGCTCGTTCATAAGGGCAATATTAATATCCCGCTGGATGTTCTCAATTACCTTGGCCGCTTCTGCCACCATGATGCTGGGAGCCCGGTGGACACCTGCAGTCACGACTCTCTCATACGTTGCAGCAATGATATCGAGCGCTTCGAAGTCCTGCCCAGAGACAACCTTCCTGATCTTTGTGAAGGTATGTTCCTTGTCACCAGGATTGATCCGCTCCGGGCTGTACCCAATTTTGAAATCACGCCCGCAGATGAGTCCTGATTCTTGTTCAAGTACAGGAAGGCACTTCTCTTCGGTTGCTCCAGGATAAACTGTTGATTCGTAGACAACAATGTCCCCTTTTTTCAGGGCTTTGCCTGCTGATACCGTTGCGCTGATGAGCAGAGATATGTCTGGCTGATTCGCATCATTGATCGGTGTGGGTACCGCAATAATGTGAAAATCCGCCAGTTTCAGGATATCAATACTCGATGTATACAGGATATCGGCGGCTTCAAGTTCGCTTGATGTAACCTCCCCAGTGCGATCGTGCTTTCGGCGCAATTCTTCGATGCGGACAGAATTTATATCGAAACCTATTGTTTTCGCTTCATTACCAAAGGCTACCGCGACAGGTAAACCGACATAACCGAGACCGATGACAGATATTTTTCTCTGAGTGTTCATGTAGCTTCCTCCATGTCATCGTTGAAAATTAAACCGGTAAAAACTCACGAATCAACGGATAAACATCTCGTACAAAACGTAAACCTGTCGCTGCAGCATCATGTTCATCACCGTCAATCGGTACGGAAATTCGGATGAACGAGGACTCTGTGCGACCGTGCATGATAGAATTTATAATTCCGGTCACTTTTAGCGAATATTCATCAGACATGGTTTTTTCCTGAACCTGAAACCAGTACAGAAAGAGTTCCCTGTTTTCGCCCTTCTGATAGACCGCCTGTACAAGGTTTATTGGCCCGAGCGCGTTTTTAATAATAATTCGCTCGCTGGACAACTGTTGCCATCCACTTCCCGGGAGACAGTTTTTTGGTGAATGAATGTCACCACTTGCTCTACCGCCATCGTGGTAGCCAATATAGAGACCGATGCGGGTGCCATTGCCGGCCTCATACCTTCGTGACAGGTAATCAGTTGGTTTAAGCACAGCAAGAATGTCGTCGCTGAAATGCTCCTGAGAGGTCATCCGCCAGTCTCGGCATATAGTCGGGAAATATGCCAGTGGATTGGTATGCGGCGCTGATTTTCTCACCGTAAGCAACATACAACCCATGGTTACAATAAGAAGAAGATAATAAAGTATGAAGCGAACGCCGGGAATCATAATGTTTTTACACGCAATATCTGACCCAATGAGACCAGAATTAACATGGCAAGAACAAATACCGCCATTCCGGCAAACTCGTGAAAGAAGCCCTGAGCTGCTGCGGCACCGTGATAGTTGGCTAGGATTCCGGTAACGATTACTCGCAGCGCATTGGTTGCAAGTGCAATAATGATTGATGAAACGATGATGATCCATCGCTTTACCTGAGAGATCTGCAGAACAAAGGCGTAGGCGGTGCTTAGGGCCAGAATTGAAACCAATGATCGTATGCCGCTACAGGCGTCGGCAACCTCAAGGGTAATATTCGGGAACATGATGATAGTGCCATCGCGCAGGACAACAAGTCCAATCGCTTTCAAGAAACTTACGGAGAACCAACTGACGAACATCTTAAGCGGTAGTGCAATCGTATTGTAGACAATATATGGCAGCGGTACCATGAAGAGCAGATAGAAAATAGGCAGGCGGGTTATCTTGAACACTTCAGTGCCAAAAAAATAGAGTATCATTCCGGCAATCAGGACAACCAGAGATGAGCGGGCCACAAAGTATTCAGTACCTAGAGATGCTATGACAAGCAGTAAAAGGGCACATCCGATTATGGCGAGGCCACTATTCGATGGTGCTACAGAGGCAGCTTTAAGATCGTCCCAGCGCTCCCGAACAAAGTAACCGGCGATTAGTGGCACGAGAAATCCATGCGAATAGTTGTCGTCACTATACCAGTCCGTAACCATACCAGCGACCACTGACCCATATAGACCGGATACCAGCACAAGTGCAAATGCCAGTGCATATCGGTATGTGTGAAGAGATTCGGAAAACATCATCAGCATCACCTAAACTGTTAAATAGTGCATCACCGTCGGAGTAATCACGGATCATGCCAGTTTACTCTCAATAAATGATCGTTTAATAACAAGTGGTTATGAAGTATTTTCTAAGGAGTTATGCTAGGAAGTTTGTTGTAGTGGCGTTTTTTAAAACATAAAAAAACGTGAGGACACTGTTGTAAAAACGATTGTAGAGGAAAGTAAAGTTTATTGCCGTTGTTACAATTTGAGCGGTAAATTATAGAGACTAAAGAAACAAAATATTTAACAGATTTTTTTAATTATGCTTGACAACCGATAATTATACGCTACAAACAAAATAATTGGAAAAATCGGCAGCAATTAAAGTACGGAGCCTGGGAGGAATGGTTGACCAACACACAGCCTGAACGGCAAAATTCCATATTACTGCTTGGTGACGACCCGCAATCACTTGAACAGACCCGAATCCAGCTTCAGGATGCAGGAGTAAGTCCGGTTCTTGTCCTTTCCGATAGCCGTGCCACACTGTCGTTTCTTGAGCAGCATACCATCTCTCTGATAGTTCTTGATCTATCCGCTGCCATGATCAAGACGGAACTCCTTGCTCGAATTTGCGTGGCCTACCCGAATATCGCTGTAATTGTGGAATCAGCGTCAGGCGATGCAGGCCTCGCGGTATGCTGTATGAAGACCGGAGCTGCTGATTATATTGTCAAGCCGGTTGAGCCTGAACGTCTGCACACAGCGATTGATAAAGCATTAAATGAAATCAGTGTGCCGCAGGAGGCTTCGGCACTAAAAGAATGTCTCTTTAGCGATCGATTAAAGCATGCTGAAGCTTTTACGACAATAAAGACTTCCAGTAGAAAAATGCGCGCAATTTTTCAATACACGGAAATTGTTGCCTGCTCACCGCAGGCGGTGCTGATCACCGGGGAAACCGGCGTTGGTAAGGAACTGTTTGCCCAGGCGATCCACCGGGTAAGTGGAGTACGTGGACTATTCGTCAGCATCAATGTTGCCGGCCTTGACGATGCCATGTTTTCTGACACACTCTTTGGGCACAAGAAAGGTGCTTTTACCGGCGCGGATCAATATCGGGACGGATTAGTCAGTAAAGCAGCTAATGGTACGCTGTTTCTTGATGAAATCGGTGACTTGAATGAATTGTCACAGGTAAAACTTCTGCGGTTATTGCAGGAACGGGAGTATTACCCGGTTGGAGCCGATCTGGTTAAGACCAGTTCTGCCCGTATTGTCCTTGCAACCAATGTCAATCTGCAGGAACGCATCAAAGACGGACGCTTTCGCCGCGACCTCTACTTTCGTCTCTGTAGCCATCAGATTCATATCCCTGCATTGCGCGAGCGCAGGGAGGATATTCCTATTCTGCTTGACAGTTTTATCTCCGAATCAGCACGGCATTTTGGCAGAGGCATTCCCGTTGCTTCACCGGAACTAGTTGCTGCACTCACAGAATATGATTTTCCCGGCAACATCAGGGAGCTACAGGCCAGGGTCAGCGACGCTGTAGCCCGCTCTGATGAATCGACGCTGACACTTGAATACTTCCACGGCATTTCCGCAGCGCCACTAGTGAAACCTTCTGTACCCTTTGTCGCACTGACTGGCGCTAATGCCGGCATCTACAGCCTGTTTGGTCGACTGCCGACTTTTCGGGAAATAGAGGATTATTTAATCGTCGAGGCCTTGAAGATTTCTGAAGGAAATTATGCAGTAGCCGCATCAATGTTGGGGGTCACTCGGCAAACAATTAGTAAACGGCTGAAAACTATCGAGCCTGCTTCCTGAAGAGTACAACCTGCAATTTTGCACAGGAGACGTTTTGTCATGAATTCAATTATGTACTCACAATTACCCATATTGCTGATAGATGATGACCTTGTCGTACTTGAAATACATAGTACCGCTCTGGAAAGCAAAGGATTCAGGAATATCCTAACACTCACCGACAGCAGAAAAACAGTACAATTTCTTGAGGCCAATCCGGTATCAATAATCCTCCTGGATCTGATGATGCCGCATGTGACAGGACTGGAGCTGCTCCCTCTTCTGACCCGTGACTTTCCGCACATTCCGGTTATTGTCATGACATCACATGATGACATAGAAACGGCGGTAAACTGTATAAAAGTAGGTGCAGCAGATTTTCTGACAAAACCTGTGGAGAGCGAACGACTACTATTGAGCATAGAAAATGCCCTCTGTGTTAACGAGTTATCCCGGGAAAATCGCAGTTTGCGAGAATATCTGCTCAACGACCGCCTGGAACATCCAGCAGCATTCGATGCGATTATTACGACCAGTAAAAAAATGCGGGCTATTTTCAAGTACATCGAGGTCATTGCAAAATCAAACCAGCCGGTTCTGGTTACGGGCGAAACCGGCGTCGGTAAGGAGCTTATAGCCAAAGCGATTGGCGCGTTAAGTGGAAGAAAGGGTGCGTTTGTCACCGTTAATGCTGCCGGTCTTGATGATAATATGTTTTCAGATACGCTGTTCGGTCATAAAAAGGGTGCTTTTACCGGCGCGGATCAGGCGCGTGACGGTCTAATCTGCACCGCAGAAGGAGGCACACTGTTTCTTGATGAAATAGGTGATTTGAACGAAACCTCCCAGATAAAGCTGCTGCGCCTCATTCAGGAACAGGAGTTCTACCCGGTCGGATCAGATGTGCTAAAGAAAACCGATGCACGCCTGATTGTGGCCACTAATCACGATCTCTCCGCTCATATTGCCGCTAACAAGTTCCGCAAAGATCTTTATTATCGTCTCTGCGCCCATCATATTCAGATCCCATCTCTTCGGGAGCGCCGGGAGGATATACCATCACTGCTGGATCATTTTCTCGAAAAAGCTTCAACATCTCTCAATAAGCCAAAACCGGTTCTGTCGCGGGAAGTTACCGCGCTCCTCTCCACCTATCACTTTGAAGGGAATGTCCGTGAGCTTCATGCCATGGTTTTCGATGCCGTTGCCCGTCACACCTCAGGGTTACTGACACTTGACTGTTTTGTCGGACTGTCTGAAAACGAAGGGAGTCCGGTACGTACCGAGTTGCTAGTGCCGAGTAAGGCAGTTGATGATGTGTTGTATGGCTTTTTCGGTCGGTTTCCTACCTTGAAGGAGATGGAGGATTATCTAACCTCATCGGCAATGAACCTGACCTGCGGTAATCAGAGATCTGCGGCATTACTGTTGGGTATTGCCCGTCAAACATTAAGCAAGCGGCTAGGTAATACGGAGTAGTCTCCACTGCCACAAATGAAACAGTGGTAAAAATTGTAACAATCAGCCGACGTCATTTAACCGTCGCTACTTTCACCGGATACAATTAAATACACCTATTATTATTTCCAGGTTTGTAGTCGCCAACCATCTACTAAAAGTGTGTAATGATCTGATATAGCAGCATTATATTATCAGTTCCCACTGGCACAATAAATGTATAAATGTACATATACAGGAATGATGGTCAGAGCTGAAGGGGGACTCAAAATGTGCGGCATTGTTGGATATGTCGGAAATCAGGACGCCACACCGGTAATTATGGGCGGGTTGAGGCTGTTGGAATATCGCGGCTACGACTCTGCCGGAATATGCACCATGGATGACGGTGATGTAGATATAAGGCGCAGCGCCGGAAAACTGGTGAATCTGGAACGACTCCTCAAGGAACATCCGTTACACGGAACTATCGGCATCGGCCATACCCGTTGGGCCACACACGGTAAACCAACCGTTGCAAACGCCCATCCGCATAAAGGTGGCTCAGTAGTTGTTGTGCATAATGGTATTATTGAAAACTATCTGTTGCTGAAGGAAGATTTGGCCAATAAAGGGCATGATTTCACGTCAGAAACTGATTCAGAGGTTATTTCACACCTCATCGATGAAAAACTCAAAACAGCAGAATCTCTCGAGAGTGCTGTCCAGCAGGCTTTGCGGGATTTACAGGGTGCATATGCTCTGTGTATTTTGAGTCACAAGGACGATAAAACATTGATTGCGGCCAAATCCGGTTCTCCAATGGTTATTGGAATACGAGGTAATGAATATTTTGTGGCCTCAGATATGCCGGCCATTATTGCCAACACGCGGAAAATGGTCATCATGGAGGATGGGGAAATCGCTGTGTTCAGGAATGGTGGTGTGAAATTCACCACTACTTGTGGAGATGAAATTACCAAGGAGTCCCGGTATATAGACTGGTCGCCAATGAAAGCGGAGAAGAATGGTTACCCGAATTTTATGCTGAAAGAAATATACGAACAACCGCTGGCCATCAGGAATGTGTTTGCCGGTCGCTTACGGGAGGATGAAGGTGATGCATTTCTCGAAGGATTGAATTTAAATGACATGCAGCTAAACTCATTTGAAAGACTCTGTATTGTGGCGTGCGGCACTTCGTGGCATGCTGCATTGGTCGGAAAGTATTTGATCGAGGAACATTGCCGAATTCCGGTCGATGTTGATATCGCATCAGAATTTCGCTATCGAGATCCACTTGTCTCGAATAAAACATTGGTGATTGTGATCTCTCAATCAGGTGAGACTGCAGACACGTTGGCTGCACTGCGTGAAGCAAAGAGTAAAAAAGCACACATCATATCCATCTGCAATGTTGTTGATTCGTCCATTCCGCGTGAATCAGATGGTGTCATTTTCACGCATGCCGGCCTAGAAATAGGAGTTGCTTCGACCAAAGCGTTTACAACGCAGCTCGTAGCTCTCTATCTCTTGACAATCCGACTTGGGCGAGCAAACGGCATCATAGGCCTGAAAAAGGGTCAGGAAATGATCTCCGCTCTCTATGAACTCCCGGCTCTGGTTGAAAAAACATTGAAACTTGATGATCAGATTGAGGAGATTGCCTGTGAGCACTTGACTTCATGGGATGCGATTTATCTTGGTCGTGGCATCAGTTACGCCATTGCACTTGAAGGTGCCCTCAAGCTGAAGGAAATATCGTATATCCACGCAGATGGATATCCCTCCGGTGAGATGAAGCATGGGCCGATTGCCCTGATCGACAGAGAAATGCCGGTTTTTGTCCTGGCACCTAACGACCGGCACCTTGTCAAGGTCAGGTCCAATATGGAAGAGGTCATCACCCGTGGCGGCAATGTTGTTGTTCTCTGCTCGGAGGGCGACCTTGAAACCGGAAAAAGAGCTAAATACACCCTGTTAATACCTTGGGCGGGAGAAGCACTGTCGCCGGTGCTGTTCACCGTAGCACTTCAGCTTCTGGCATATAATATTGCAATATTAAAAGGTAAGGACGTTGATCAGCCAAGGAATCTGGCAAAAAGCGTCACTGTGGAGTGAGCATTGACACAAAATAACCGAATAATGATCGTTGAGGATGAGACTACTGCAGCCCACCAGCTCAAAAAGGCCTTGGCACGCCTCGGCTACGATGTTGTTAAGATAATTGATAACGGCGAGGAATCCATTGAAACGGCAAAAGCCTTGCGTCCCGATCTGATCCTGATGGATGTATCACTCAAGGGACAGATGGACGGCGTCACCGCAGCCAACAGAATCTCTGCAGAAATGAATATACCGATTATCTTTCTTACGGCACATGGAGATGATGCCACCTTTTCCCGTACTAAGAGTGCCAATCCGTATGCATTTCTTGAAAAACCGGTCAACCTCAACCACCTCAAGCACAGCGTTGAGATGGCGATCTACAAGCAGGAGCAGGAGCGTATCCGGAAGCAGATGGAGAATGAACTACGGTTGAGCGAGCTGAAAACGCTTGCGCTGTTGAAGACTATTCCCGACATGATTTTCCATTGCAGGAATGACGGTACTATACTGTATTGCCAACGTCCAGATTCCGCAGATTTTACATTTATAACTGACAATCCGATTGGCAAGAAGATCACTGATGTTCTGTCGTCAGGCACAGACAGTTATACAAATAAAGACTTACAAGATTGGTTTCCGAGTGATGATCTGCGCCTTTGTTTACAAATACTGTCTCTGCAAAATCGGCACTTTCTTGAATTACGCTCTGTCCGCTATGGTGATAAAGAACAGTTGGTAATCGTACGGGATATCACTGAACGAAAACTGGCGGATGATAGGCTGCTGCGTTATATGGAGGAGTTGAAAACGTCACAACGTCTGATTGAACAACAGTCCCATGAGTTGATTAGCGCGCACAATAAAGCCGAAACAGCCAATCAGGCAAAAAGTGACTTTCTGGCGACCATGAGCCACGAAATACGTACCCCCATGAACAGTGTCATCGGACTATCCGACCTGCTGTTACAAACCCCGTTATCCGAACAGCAGAGCTCCTTTGCCAATGGCATACTCGGTTCCGCAACTGCCTTGCTTGACATTATCAACGACATCCTAGATTTTTCAAAGGTTGAGTCAGGAAAAATTGATATAAAATTGGCTCCCTTTGATTTGCGCTCACTGTGCGAGAGCGTGAGCGAACTGCTCGCACCGAAAGCAAATGCCACGGAGGTTGAGCTCATTCTCAGTTACCCTCCTGAGATCCCGACGCATCTGATTGGAGATGCAGGGCGTATCAGTCAGGTGTTGTTAAATCTTGTAGGCAATGCAATTAAATTCACCGCTTCTGGGCATATCATTCTTGACGTGGAGTGTCTCGGCACTGGTGTCGGAGAGACCCTTCTTAAAATAAATGTATCTGATACCGGCATTGGTATCTCGGTAGACGCGATTACCCAGCTGTTCAACCGTTTTTATCAGGTGAAATCGGTTTCATGCGGCACGAGCGGGGGCACCGGACTCGGACTTGCTATCTGCAAAAGCCTGGTGGAAATGATGGGTGGTACAATTGGTGTGAAAAGCAGAGATGGCAAAGGCTCTACCTTCTGGTTTACCCTGGCATTACCGCTCGACACGTCACACAGAGAGCCGGCGACGCATTCAGGGTTGACCGGTGTTCGCGTGTTGATTGTTGACGATATCCGCCAGAATCGCCTGATTCTCGGCAAATATCTTACCTTTCGGGGTCTGCGCTGTAGTCTGGCGTATTCAGGAGAGCATGCGTTAAAAATGATGAAAAGTGCCCGGCGTGATAATGATCCCTTCCGGATTGCGCTGATTGATAAGAATATGCCAGGGATAAGCGGCTTGTCTCTAGGTTGTAGCATAAAGGCAGATGACGACATAAGAGAGTCTCAGCTGATACTTCTCGCGCCACTTTCCCCTGAGACGGGATTGAGTGCTGTCTTTCCTGACTCTATGTTTTCGGCGGTATTGACCAAACCGTTCCACCAGCATCGGGTTATAGATGCCGTTACCATTGTTGCTCACTGTGCACAGCAGACGAATTGCGGCGTCAACAGGGACGCTTTGACGACTAATCCGGATAGCATTATTTCTCAGGAGCCCCACAAATATATGCGTGTTCTCGTGGCTGAGGACAATCACTCGAGTCAGGTTGTTGCGGCAACAATGCTGCAGTGTATCGGGTGCAAGGTAGATGTTGTCGCCTGCGGGAAAGATGCCGTTACTATGGTTAGTAAGCATAACTACGATATGGTCTTTATGGACTGCAACATGCCGAATATGAATGGGTTCGAGGCCACTAAAGAAATTCGACGGTTGGAAAGTATCAATAGGCACACAATTATCGTTGCGCTCACCGCAAATGCTGTCAAGGGTTTTCGTGAAAAGTGCCTCGCAGCCGGAATGGATGAGTACCTAAGTAAACCGATCCGTTTCAGTAAGCTGCAGGAAACAGTGGTTCGCTGGTCAACGCCGCTACGACGTCTTACGTCGCGTGCCGAGGTGCCTCCCGAGTGTGAGGTTATGCGCAAAACAAATCAGAGCAAGATGTTTGATATGGCTCGACTGCAAAAAATGAGTGCCATGTTCAAAAAAGTCGGGAAAGATTTTGTGCCGGCGGTGATAGATCCGTATTTGGAAAGTGTCGAAAATAATATTCCGACGCTGCGTGCTGCAGTAGCCGGGAAAGATTATTCAGAGGTGTATAAAACCGCACATTTCCTTCTCGGCGGGAGTAAAAACCTCGGGTTGCTGAAACTCTCAGAAATTTGTATCGGCCTTCAGGATAACGCTAAATGTGACAACCATGACATCATTCGGGAGCTCGTAAGTGCCATGGAGCAGGAACTTCCTCTGGTTAAGGCCCATGTGGATGACTGGCGGGAGAAGGGGCATGTTCGAGAAGTGGTTGTCGGAGTGGCGGAGGGCGCAGCCTGCTGTTGAATCCCCGCAGGGGGGAAGGCGTATTCTGATATCGCTGGTTTTTTAGTCATACGACTGGCCGAACAGCGCGTGGACGTCTCCTGCCGGAACGGGCCGGCTGAATAAATACCCCTGGCCCTTCTGACAACCATGAACAGTAAGAAAACCTTTCTGAATTTCATTCTCAATGCCTTCAGCAACGACATCTAATTCCAAGCTTCTGGCTAACGCAATGATTGCAGAGATGACTGGAGCCTTCTCGTTAATATCCGAGATGTCCGCCACAAATGACCGGTCTATCTTGAGAGTATCAACCGGCATACTCTGTAAATATTGTAATGAAGAGTACCCCGTACCAAAATCGTCTATGGCTAGTGAAATTCCTATCTGTTTAAGTTCCAAAAGTGTTGCAGAAGAAGCGGCAATATCCAGCATTAGTACCCCCTCGGTAATCTCTATTTGAAGCGTCCGGGGTGCAATATTGTGTGTATTGATTTCCTGCCGTATAAAGGATGCCAGATCATTGCGCGTGATGCTCTTGCCGGAAAGGTTAATGGCAATCTGTATTCCCGGGGGCATTCCAGTGGCCTGCCATACGCCGATCTGTCGACATACGTCAACTATTACCCAGCGGTCAATGTCGCAGATCAGATTGTTTTTTTCTGCTATCGGGATAAATTTTTCCGGAGAAACGGAGCCAATTTTCGGGTTGTTCCAACGGATAAGCGCCTCAAAACCCACGATACGTTTTGACGTCAAATCAACTTGCGGCTGGTAATACATCGAGAACTCGTTATTCATTATGGCCATTTTGAGCTCTTTTTCCAGTTCGAGCACGAGCGTTGCCGATTCATGCATTGACGGATTAAAGTACTGGAATGCATTCTTTCCATTTTCCTTGGCTGAATACATGGCAATGTCAGCGTGTTTGATCAAAGTATCTGTGTCAGGGCTGTCGTCGGGAAAAATACTGATGCCGATACTGGCGGTAACCACGACTTCAGTTGTTTCCAGAAGTACAGGACGCCGTATGTTGCCTATTATGCGCTGCGCTATCGTAGCGACATCTTCACTGTTTTTAAGGTGTTCGATAATTACCACGAATTCATCTCCCCCAAGGCGCGCAATCATTCCGGCTGAAGCAAAATCATCGCTGCGAAGACTCTCTTTCAGCCGCAACGCCAGTTGCTGCAGCAGACAATCGCCGGAAAGATGCCCAAGCGTGTCGTTGATACTCTTAAATCCGTCTATGTCGATAAAAAGCATGGCAAAGCGTTTATTGTCAGTCAGTGATCTGGAATGAATCCGCTTGAGATGATCCAGGAAGAGGGCGCGGTTGGGCAGACCGGTTAATGTGTCGAAAAAAGCCAGTTGGCGGATTTGACTTTCCGTTGCCTTACGTTCAGTAATGTCCTGTATAGATCCCTCTAGCCGAATTGGCACTCCATTCTGATCAAAGATGACCGCCGCCTCTGTATGGACGAAACATGACTTGCCGTCACTGAGCAGCAACTGGTGATCGATGCTGTATGATGAGCCTGATGCAATTGCCTGGCTGGTTGTGTCCATTACCAGCTTACGATCAACAGGATGGACCGAGTTGATAAAAGTCTGGAAAGAAGAATCAAAGCCGTGCGGATCAAAGTGGAAAATATGCTGTACCTCATCGGAAAACCACATTTTGTCAGATTGTAATTCCCATTCCCATGACCCCATACCGGCAAGTAGCTGGGCATGAGCAAGACGCTTTTCATTTTTTTTAAGGTTTGCAAACGATTTAGTCGCCTGCAGAAGAAAACTGATGCGGTATCCGATCAAAGACCAGGGAACCGGCTTGGTAATGAAATCGGTGACTCCCAGGTCGTATGCCCGCTGAATTGATAATACATCGTCAAGCCCGGTCATCATCAATATAGGAATCTCTGAAATACCCGGTGTCCTTTTCAGATGTGTACATACTTCGAAACCATCCATACCCGGCATTGATACATCCAGAAGGAGAAGATCCGGAATCACGTTTTCCAGAAGCAGCAATGCCTGCATGCCATCTTCAGCTTCATCAAAGCTCACCCCAAGCGAATCTAATACGGAACTCATCATCATGCGTACAGACGGATCATCATCAACAATCATTACGTGATTGGCGCTGTCTGATAGTTGGTTCATGGTGCATTTCTCCTAATACAGAAAGCAGGATTGTTCGGAAATTAATTTCGATATCGGTAACATGCCGGCTTTATCGTGCTCCCTGTTAATCAACTGACTCTCAATGATTCCCCGTGAAGCGTTAGCCGACAGTTCCGGCGGCCGGATATAGCCGGATACTTCACGCGGCGATAACCACTTCAGCAATACTTTTGCCATTTCATCCTTTTTCACCGGCTTTGCCAGATAGTCATTCATACCCGCTTCAAGGCACTGCTCGCGATCTTCCTTCATTGCATTGGCAGTCATGGCGACAATCGTGACTTCATGATTGAGGACTTTCGAGCATGGGCTGCGGATCAGTGAGGTTGCATCAAAGCCGTTCATCTCCGGCATCAGGCAGTCCATCAACACCACATCATAGTTTGTTGACTCAAGTGCATTGACAGCTTCCTGTCCATTCGCAACGACGTCGGCCTTGTAGCCCAGTCTGTTCAGCAGCGCCTGAGCAACTTTCTGGTTGATGATGTCGTCTTCGACCAACAGTATCCTGGCCTCGGGTCGGACCTCGCAGTTTTGCTCTTTTATGCCAGTGTGCCGGGTGAAGATACCCGAGGATACTTCTGACGTCTTGACCCGGGAAGCGGTACTGGATACGGCTTCGGCGTTTTGCTTTTCGAAACGGGACGTAAACCAGAAGGTGGAACCTTTTCCTTCACAGCTCTCTACACCAATTTTACCGCCCATCAACTCAGCCAGTTGTTTGCAGATTGCCAGTCCCAGTCCGGTGCCGCCATAGTTACGGGTAGTGGAACTCTCAGCCTGGGTGAACGGATCGAAAATTGCGGCGCGCCTGTTTTCCGGTATGCCGATTCCTGTATCTTGAACAGAAAACCTAATCACGGCCGCTTCACACCGATCAGTTTCAATCTCAGCGCTGATTACAACCTTGCCTGTCGGGGTGAATTTAATCGCGTTACCGACCAGGTTTGTTATGATCTGACCTAACCGCCCCGGATCACCCTTCAGATTCGACGGCATATCAGGATTAATGTGACAGATCAGCTCTAGTCCGGCATCAGCAGCCCGTTTTGCCAGCAGACAGGCAGTATCGTTCAGGGTAGCGCGCAGATCAAAGTCAACTATGTCAATATCGAGTTTGCCAGCCTCTATTTTGGAGAAATCGAGGATGTCATTGATCAACACAATCATATTTTCGCCGCTTTGGCGGACGAGTTCGGCATATTCCCGCTGTTCATTATCCAACTCAGTTTCCAGCAACACACCGGTAAAACCGATAACAACGTTCATCGGCGTTCGAATCTCGTGACTCATGCAGGCCAAAAAAGCGCCCTTGGTGATGTTGGCCTCTTCAGCGGCGGATTTAGCCAGGAGTAGTTTCTCCTCTATCACCTTCTGCCCGGATATATCGCGTCCCACCGCCTGATATTCGAGCAGGACTCCTTCAGATGAAAATATCCCCCGCTGTGTCCAGCGCTGCCAGTGCAGCTCGCCGGCGGGCGTTATAATTCGGTGCGTGTAATCAACCAATGGATTCTCGCTGGTGATTTCAGACAGCAGTCCCATGATCTTTGACAGATCCGGTTCGGGAATGTTCGGAACAAAATCCGAGTTGATCAATTTTTCCTGACTCATACCGTAATATCGTGCATACTCCCCGTTCACAAAAGTGAGCCGTCCCGTCGGAAGATAGCGGCAGATTAACTCTGTCTGGTCTTCAATGATGGACAGATAACGATTCCGCGAAACCTCCAGTTCATGCTGAACAGCGTGCAGTTCCTTGTTTTGCATCTCCAGCTCATTCTGGTGAATCAGCAGTTCCTGTTGTATGCGGCTAAGTTCTTTATTCTGAGCCTCCAATTCTTCCAGTGCGTTTACGTACCACGCTTTTGCATCTAATCTGCTTCGCATCGCAATCGGGGTATAAACCTGTTCACAATTAGGACAATACCCGCTTGTTATGACTTCCTGTTCAAGGAGCAGGGCATCATCCTCGGAATCGTCAATGATCAACACTCCATGTTGCGCTATCATATAGTTTCTCCATTTGATTCCCATCCTTGTGTGGTTGTCTTATTCTCAACATATACCTCGAGCTGTGTTCTGGCTTCATGAAATCCCTCCTCTATTCTTGTGAAAATTGTCAGATCTTCCGGCAAGAGCCCCTCCCGGCAGATGCCCTCAAGCTCTAGGCAGTGCTCTGCCAGCCAGGTAGCACCCAGATTGGCGCTGCCGGACTTGAGGCGATGGCTTGCGCCGGTTATGACTGCCGCATCCCCGGCAGAATAACCATTACGTATCGCGTCAATCTGACGGACGCCATCCTCAAAATACAGGTTTATAACCTTCTGCAGCAAATCAGGTTTTTCCGGGCGCTGCAGGGAATGTATTGCATCGAGGCAACTGGTATCTATCCTCCATTGTCCAAACACTGTCTCCGCAGAATCCGACGCCGGCGTAACTTCTGAGTATGTGATCTGTAAATTTTCTGTGAGGTTTTCGAATGGAGCGGTGTTTGAAAGCCAACGGGATAATACATCACCCAAACTGGCAATACTGAAAGGCTTTGTCAGGAAGTCATCCATGCCGGCATCAAGACAAGCCTGTCGTTCCCCCGTCATCGCGTGGGCGGTTACGGCAATAATGATCAGACGTTCAGAAATCTTGCTGTTATGGTGAGCTTCCAGCTCACGGATTCGCCGGGTCGACTCGAAACCATCCATGACCGGCATTTGGCAATCCATTAACACCACGTCATACCTTTTCCTACCGATTGCATCCAGAGCTTCCACTCCATTACAGGCGGTATCAGTACGGCATCCAAGGAGTTCCAACATTCCGATTCCTACCTCAAGGTTCACCGGTGTATCTTCAACCAGGAGAGCATTTACCTCAAAATGGTATTTTTTGTTGTGGTGCACCTGCTGGATGGGGGAGATAGTACATCCGTTCTGGCTGCGTCCAAGCTTTACCGTGAAAAAGAAGGAGCTCCCCACATTGGGGATGCTCTCTACATACAGCTCACCACACATCAAATGACTGATTTGCCTCGCTATGGACAGTCCGAGTCCGGTTCCGCCGAAACGGCGGCTCATAGAGCCGTCCGCCTGCGAGAATCTGGTAAATATCTCTTCCTGGGCGATTGCATCGATTCCGATCCCCGTATCTATGACGATGAATTTGAGTTCCAGCTTTTCATCAACCTCTTCGAGGAGACTCACCAACAGGGATACAACGCCGCGCTCGGTGAACTTAATGGCATTGCCAAGTAGGTTGACGAGGATCTGCCGCAGTTTACTGACATCGCCGACGGCAAATTGCGGAACATCGGAATGGATGGAATAGGTGAAATCAAGCCCTTTCCGTTGGGCCAGTTGTACAAACAGCTCAAAGGCTTCCGTAGTGGCGGCGTGGAGGTCAAAAACTTGATTTTCTAGCTCAAGTTTGCCGGCCTCAAGCTTTGAAAAATCGAGTATGTCATTGATGATGGTCAGCAGAGACTCCCCCGACGATTTTATCATAAGCAGCTGTCGGCGCTGCTGCACAGCAAACTCAGAATTGAGCAGGAGTTCCGTTATGCCGAGTATCCCATTCATCGGTGTACGGATTTCATGGCTCATGTTGGCCAGAAACTGGGACTTGGCACTATTGGACTTTTCTGCCTCTTCTTTAGCCTTTTGCAGCGAGATATTGTTATCTATCAGTTGATTCGTGCGAATCAGAACCTGCTGCTCCAGATCATGATTGTGATGTTGAAGCTGTTTTTCCTGCTCCTCTATGCGGTCTATCATTTCGTCGAAATAGCGCATCAGGTCGCCAAGTTCATCCATGCGGGATGAATTAAGGCGCACGGTATATTGGTGGCTTGCTGAGATGTTTTGCATGGAGTCAGACATCTGCAGGATCGGGTCGGCAACAAATCTTTTCAGATACCCTGATATGAAGTAGACCGCAACTATTGCCAGGGTGAATATAACTAGCACGAGCAGTAAAAACTGCTGCAATTTGACGTAAACCTTGTCGTTGGAGGCGACCATCAAAACATGTCCCAGGGTTATTCCGGTCTGGTCGACAATCGGCTTCGACACAGCTATATTACTATACCAATCCCTAAGGCTGCTATTTTGAGAATCACGCTGTATGTCGGCCAGGTTATCCTTAGAATGTGGTATACCTGATTCGTAATCAGCAAACAGATTATTGTCAGTGGCAACAATATAGGCTGAAAGAATGCTTGTGGATGCTCTCAGCCCCTGCAGGACTGCATTTCCGTCATTTTGATCCCCGAAAAGCATGGCATATTCCGCATTTCGGGCGATGATTGCTGCCGTGGCTGAAGCGTCGTCCCTGATAGACTTGGCGGTGGTAATTACCTCATAGATCGTGAAGGTGATCATCACCAGGCCGAGAACAGTGGCGCTGGTGGCAAGAAGCATCATGGTTAGTTTCCTGCGGATCGAGGTATTGTTTATTATATTTTCTAAGGATTGTTTCATGGCTTAAAGACCTCATTTGATGGTCTACCGTAGATATTCCTTGCGAGCCTCAAAAGCTGCGGATTCGGTTTCAGGCGGGCGTGGTGCATCTCCTGGATATTTACATCAAAGACAATCTTTCCATTTTCATCCACAAGCGACAACATTACTCCGCTTTTACTGAAATCATTTTTATCAGAGAGTGTCAGTACCGGTGTATTCCGGAAAAAATCAGCAATAGACGTTTGCTTTCCAAGTTCCGAACGGCTGATAAAAAGCACCTGACATTGTGCTGTCTCTTCAATTGAGTTGAACTGGCGAAACACAACGTTTCGGTTCTGGATGATCTTTCCGCTTAATTTCGCTAATTCCTTGTCCAGTGGACTCCGTCCCAGGGTTGCAATACAGAATTCGTTTTGTTGACTGAATGAGCTGTTCGGCCATTCGACATATTTGGCAAAGTTGAATATAAAGGCCGCCTTCAGCTTAAATTCCCCCGATGACGTGTCCGCATGCCCTTGCAGTGACGAGCAGAAGAGGATTATAGCTGTCAGCCAGACGAATCTATGCTGGTTGGAAACTAGAAAGTCCATGCCACTTTCCCGTACACCGAACGCTCCACTTCGTGTCTCATTACGGTAAAGTCAGAAACCGTTTCAATGTGACGTTTCTCTAACAGGTTCTGACCGATTAATGAAAGCTCGACGCCATCCGCCGGTCGCCATGCAACACGAGCGTCCATGGTTGTATATGCCGGAATATGAACAGTTTCAGTGATCAAAGGATACCGATTGTTACCAACGTATCTGACCCATAAATCAAAATCAACGTCTCTGCCAAGAGAACACATGGAGCGGATTGTTGCCTGGTGCGCCGGAGTCCCTGTGCTCAACCGACTATCCTCCACCTCGCTTCCATAAAACCGGATATAGGCGTAGCCACCTTTGAGTTTCCACCACTCCAGCGGCTGCCACTGAAGTGACATTTCTCCGCCACCGCTCTGATAATTATGCAAATTGATATAATTAATGGGGATAGTGAGCTGTGTTCCACCCTCGATGTAAGGAATGCCTTGCTCTGATCCCATAATGTTACGATATCTGTTGTAAAAAAGTGAGAAGTCCATGGAGGTGTTTTGACTTGTATCGGCACGAAAACCGAGTTCATAGGCGATGAGAGTCTCCGACTTTAGCTGCCTGTTGCCGATCATAACCGGAACTGATGGGAGAGGTATTTCGGGGGTCGGCGGGATAACGGCGAGATTGATTCTGACATCCTGATCAGACCTCGTTGGAGTCCTGACGGAGCGGGTTACGGCAGCCCATACAGAGTATCCCCTGACCGGAGTCCATGAGACCCGTGCAGATGGTTGAAGCTCCCAGCCGGTATAGTCGTTGTGCTCAAATTTTGTCCCGATTATGAGACGGATCGTTTCCGGGAGCAGGGTTATTTCGTCCTGAAGAAACAGGTTCAGCAGGTTGTCTGAGCGACTGTCGGGAGTCAATGTGAAGACACCCTGTGTCCCAGCCGTGTTGTCATGAAGGAATCTGTAGCCGACTCCCCAAGTGAGCTCATGTCTTTTTGCAAAATGGAGATTGTGCTGAAGATCAATATCAACCGTGTCGCGATCTTCTTTTACAAAAGTTGTATCTCGTCTGGTCCTGTCATAGTAGAGCTGAAGGGAAAACTTTGATGATTCCGATTGCAGCCAGTCAAGGCGTGAAAGAAAATTCCCTCCCAATAGATCGGTGGAGGGATTTACCGTCTTACTGAAGGGATATGAAAGGGTCGGTATAGTTGCAGTATTTCCGACTGTGCCGCCATACATATCCCCCTGCAGCGTCAACTGCAGACTGCTGGAAGCGGCATTATCCAGACGGAATCCACCACGAGTAAGTCGAGTGGAGTCCTGGGCTCTGCCTGTAGTCATGTATGTGCTGTCTCGATCGACATGTTTGGCGAAAAGGCGATAGCTGGTGTTCTCGCCAATGTCAGAACCGTAGCGAGCGCCGACGGTTCCCTTTTCATTACTTCCAGCTAGGCCGCTAAAAAATGTGCCTTTGGTATCCTGAGAATTCTTGGTGATTATGTTGATAACCCCATTTACTGCATTTGCACCCCACATTGTCCCACCTGAGCCCCGAATAACCTCGATCCGCTCAATATTTTCCAGCAGGGAATCCTGCACATCCCAGAATACACCACCATAGAGCGGCGTGTAGACAGAGCGGCCGTCTATCATAACGAGCAGTTTGTTGGCGAACGTGCCGTTAAATCCGCGAATTGAAATCGCCCAGGAGTTGCCGTCTATACTTGCCACCTGAACACCTGGAACCATCCGGAGCAGGTCAGGAATGGTTGTTGCTCCGGAGCGACGGATATCTTCCTGAGTAATAACAAAAACCGCAGAAGTAACATCGGCAAGAGACTGGCTCTTACGGGAGGCTGATACAACGGTAATTTCAAGCAGTCGTTCCAAAGAAAGTTCCGTGAGACCATCTTCGTTAGGATCAAATTCAGCACTATACACTGTTGGCGTACAAAGGATAAAAACGAGAGCAGTAATAAAAATAATCCGGAAAACGTTCATATGCTAACCTCCTGTAACTACTTATTAAATACCAGCAGCATGAGCTAATATTGACTGGCAGAAGAAAGTTTCGCGGGAGGAGAAATGCTTCCTGATGGTTTCATCCAGGCTTGCCATAAATTCATCGCGCCTTTTTTGTCTCAATAGCCGGTACTGTTCAAGAGCCTCGACTCTCGTGAGTTCGCCGAGAATATGAGCGTGAAAACTTGCGCGATCGGGATGGCGGCACTCGAAGCTGAAGCCGAATTTGCGGGCATAACAGCAATCCGGCTGTTCAACCAGACAGCCTGAATCCTTTGAGATCATGGATTGCACGGTAATACATTTTTTCATGATCAGTTCCTTTCTTTCAGAGAATTGATGATTCTATGGGCTCTATCGATCCGGCGGGCTATTTTCACTCAGCCTCGGGCGATAGGTTCCTTCGGTATGAAAACCTCTTTATTCCACAGCTA
Organism: uncultured Geobacteraceae bacterium; assembly: GCA_903875605.1. Classification (GTDB taxonomy): domain Bacteria; phylum Desulfobacterota; class Desulfuromonadia; order Geobacterales; family Pseudopelobacteraceae; genus JACRCG01. The sequence goes on from CAIQWT010000017.1 coordinate 72,257, forward strand.
ACCGTCCAGTTATGCCGTGCCGCTGCAGTTTTCCTCAATCAGTGCCAGCAGTTCTTTAAAATCAATTGGCTTGCTTATGTAGCTGTTCATGCCGATGGAAAGAAAATGCTCCCGATCCAGCGGCAAGGCATGTGCCGTAAGGGCGATGATCGGGATCAGGGTGTTGACGCCTTTAAGTTCTCCGGAACGTATGATTCTTGTAACCTCTATGCCGTCCATGTCCGGCATAGATATATCGGTAAGAAGGAGATCAAACGTTCCCAACTGCAACATTCCCAGAATAGTGATGCCGTCCTCTACCGCCATTACGGTGTATCCATGCCGCTCCAGCATGGCAGTAACAATCTCCCTACCAACCGGCTCATCGTCCGCCATCAGGATCTTTCTCGCTGTTCCCTTGTGTCTCAAGTCCAATGTGGTTTGAGAGTTCTTCATGTGAGTGTCTCCACTCCTCCGCACCCGGCATCTAGCGCGGCGGATCGTTGATATATTTCATCGATTTTCGTAATGCAGTTGGCTCTACTGTTCAACAATAATGGTATTTGCGTCTGAATATCCCAGACTGCGGCGCATTATTCGCCTACCCGAAAGATATGGTTGCCAGTATCCTCATCATTTGCTTCCGCCGCCCGGACCAGGGAGGTGACGGTATACATAAACGCCTCACCTGTCTGGTAGTTTTGAGCCGAGATGTTGTTTATGTAGCAGATCTGTACGGTCGGATTTTTAACCCTATACACGTCTAAGGACCGTAACCGGACCCGGATGGTTTACGGCACAGATGATACGACTACCGTAGCGGTACCAGACAAGGTTCCGGACTTTTCACCCTGCCGGTTTTGGTGTCCAACGAAGCGTCTTCGATTTATTCAGGTATCGGCTGATACTCAGTTCTATGGCGCTTAACAGATATTTTGTCTCTCTGTGCAACGATGTTACGATGATAGGAACCTTATTGTTACATTCCAGAATAGCCCGGCTCATCTCCAGACCATCCATGACCGGTATGCAGATGTCTGTCATGATAATGTCGGCAGCATTTTACCGATACAGTTCAAGTCCTTCTGCTCCGTTTTCAGCCAGTAATACATGGTCGAATCGGCATTCAGCATCTCGGACATCTCCTCACTGGCAGCACCGTCATCCTCGGCATATAAAATTGATATATCCTTTTTTTACATTCATTCGCGCATCCATTCTCCGGAAATGGCGGGCAGCATGATGCTGAATCGTGTGCCATCGGGTATGCTTTTAAACCACAGATTTCCGTTCATGCTGTTCTCGATAATCAGCTTCGACAGATACAGACCCATGCCGAAGCCGCCGTTTTTTTGCTTTGTCGTAAAATACGGCTTGAAAATATGCGAGCTTTTCGATTCATCAATTCCTCCGCCGTTATCCGCAACCATGATAACGATCTTATTGTCTACACGTGTCAAACTGACACTAATAATCCCCTCTACTTTTGTGTTACTTACGCGCTGACGTTCCTCGATAGCATCGTTTGCATTGCAGATCAGGTTGACCATCACCCTCTCGAAGGCGTGTTGACACCCCGCCGCCTGAAGTGCGTCACCGGATTCATCCGTTACACGTACCTCAATAGATGAAGAGCCTGAAACCCAGCCTGACAGTTGGGCAGCAACCGATTTTATGCTTTCAGCCGGATAGAAATATTCTGTCGTATTCTCCGGGTCAAGAAAACTGCGGAAGTTGTCGATGCTGCGGGTGAGTAGATTGATCTGCTCCATGGCGCGGGATTCAGAACGGTCAATAAGCTCATCATTCATCTCTCCGTATTTCCAGGCATCCACCATGTTATGAATAATCAGCGCTATCGTGTTCAGCGGTTGACGCCACTTGTGGGCAACAACACCGAGAAATTCTCCTACTGCAGAATGGCGGGCCTGATCAATAGTGCCCGTATCCAGCCTCGTTTGCATGTGCAGCAGTTCACCGGTACGAAACTCCATGCACTCTTTCGTCTCGTCATCTTTCTTTTTTTTATGCAGGTAAAGCAGTTCCAGATGAGAAGCATTCTGCTGCAGTTGCTTCAGGCGGACATTTTGAGAGACATTCATGGTGCTACCCCCCCGGTAGTTAAGAGTGTGCCGTGTATTTAAAGTAGAGGTGTTAAATGCGGTAACTATCCTAAATATTTATGTATTTAATGGCATAATGACTTCAGCAACAAAAACATGGAAGTCCTAAGGCACATATTGTGCCAAGACCGGATTATTCTCTATCTTGTGATATACGGGCATTTACGGATTATTTTAGAGTGATTTCCCGATGGTAGGTGTTGTCAGAAGAAATACCGTCTGCGCGAAGAATCTGGAGATTATATGAGTGAATTCGTAGAAGTTAGCGGAGGTGTGTTTTTTTACGAATGTTACAAAAGGGTGATTCTGCCTTGCTGGTAAGAGCAGGCGACTCATAGAGAGCTGAAGTTCTAACACCTCCAGCGACTTGTCTGCTGCCGCACATGAAGTTTCAATCAAGTACTACTTTTGTCACATTCAAAGCCCCCCTACCCCCCTTGATCAGGGGAGCGGGGATGGGTTGAATTCGGTGCTGAGACGGTAATGTGACAAAGTAGAACTACGGTAGATGGAAAAATGAGTATTTGAGAATAATCGTTTTTCTGCCATTAATTTCGATTTCGCCTGAATTGGTTAGCCGTGCCAACAGCCTACTCACTGTTTCTCGGGTAAGTGCCGCAAAATCTGCTATCTCCTTATGGGTAATCTTGAACGGAATCATAACACCACGCGCATCCTTAATGCCGTATATAGAACCAATATGTGCCAGTACTGCCCGAACTCTGCTTTCCGCATCAGGCAGAGCAAGTAACCGCAGCATGGCCCAAGATTCCCTCAAACGCTCACAAAGCAGAGAAATAAGTTGTTTTAATACGGTGGCATCTTTCATAAAGTACTGTTCAAAGTCGCTTTTTAGTATCAAACCTACGGCGGCATCTTCCATCGCCACAATTGTGGCCGGCTGGGACTTTCCGTCCAGCAACGTCATCTCGCCAAAAAAATCACCCCTTTTACGAATAACCAGAATTTGTTCCTTGCCATCCGGATTGACTCGCACAACTTTAATTTTTCCCGAAAAAATGACATACATGAAATTCTTTGAGTCATCTTCCATGAGTATTACGGAGTTCTTCTTGAAATGCTTTTCCTTGATAATTTGATTCAGCATTGTCTGCTCGGACGGAAGCAAGCATGAAAAAAGCGGGATATGCTCAAGAATTCTCAAATGACTGAGATTGACATTTTCTTTCATGGCACACCTCGTTCAATTAACGATCTGGTCTTTGCCTGAAGAGTCAGCAGTGCGTGAATGGAAATTATTCAGTGTTGATTCTTCCATTTGGGCTATACGCCGTTTTGTTCTCATGCCATGTTGCTGGCTATGGCCTTTTATCTCCATAGAATCAGAGAAAAATCTGAACGTATTGCGCCCCTCTTTTTTAGCAACATACATGGCCATATCAGCTTTTTTAAGCAGCGCCTCAATTGTTGAGCCATGTAGTGGATAGACGGCCACGCCGATACTGGTTGTCACATATGTTTCATGACCGAGGATGTCGAATGGATGCTGGAAAACTGCCTGAATTTTTTCAGCAGAGGCGATAATGTCCTGTATTGTGTCGGCGTCGTTAATGATGATAACAAATTCATCACCGCCCAGGCGCCCGACAGTGTCGTACTGGCGCATACAACTCTGTAATCCTAGAGCAACCTTCTTTAGAAGGATATCTCCGGACAGATGCCCCAATGTGTCGTTAATGCTTTTGAAATTATCCAGATCGAGCATCATTAATGCGATAAGCGTATTATGGCGCGCCTCAAATGCGAAAGCCTGTTTCATGCGGTCAAAGAGCAACACACGGTTTGGCAGGCCGGTCAAGTGATCATGCGTCACTTTGTGGCGTAGTTGATTTTCAATCCTCTCCCGTAAGAGCATCTCTTGATTAAGCTGTTTGTTTGTAGTAGTCAGCTCTTCGTTTAGGAGACGAATTAAATGCTCAGCTCGTTTAATCTCTGACACATAGTTGTGTTTGAGCAGGGTAATTTCAATAGTATTATGCAACTGCCCAAGATCATATGGTTTGATGAGATAGGCGTACGGTTCAGTCTGTTTGGCCCGCTCAAAGACTTCGCTGTCTGAATTTGCCGTTACATATATAACCGGAATATCTTCATCGGCATGAATTTTTAGCACCGCATTGATGCCGTCAATTTCGCCTTCAAGGGCAATGTCCATAAGAATAATGTCTGGTTTATTTTCCGCTATGCTTTCTATAACGCCATCTGCAGAAGTGGCAACAGCGGTAACCTGGTACCCCATTCGGATTAACGATTGCTTTAAATGGTTAGCTGCAACGGCGTCATCTTCAGCCAACAATATTTTTGCACAATGTCTCATGTCGCCACCCCCCTCCTGAAACCATGTTCATAAAATATTTTACTAATCTGATGCAGGCCTCTTCCCCCAAAAGGAGATGACACTCAGGCATACGCCGAGAAGAAGTAACGTCGTCGGTGTTGAAGCGGGAACTATCTGTAGTGTGCCAATATCAGGTGATACTCCTGCCAAGACAGAGATCCATGAGAATAAAATTCCTGAGCACGTTGTTAGTACGAGTAGATTCTTCATGTCCTTCCCCTCCTTGATATCTGTAGTGATTGGTTATTGTGGCAGATTAACGCTTAACCGATACTTTGCAACGGCAGTGCCAATTAGTAACCAATTAATATGTTTGATATTTATATGCGATACTTCCTCTTGCATCTAATATTAGTAAAGTTTACCGACAATTCTGAGGAGAATTATTACAAAAAAGACATTCCGAGGTACTCGCTGGTCACAAATGCAACACTCGTAACATCGGTCACCTTTTTTACTGCGTATCCGGCACTAGACTCCATTGCTTTGCCGGACGGTCAACACCGCTAATGCAGCACATGCATTAACATGCCCACTTTCTACCTACTAATTTATATCATGCTGTAATAATTGAAATTATAAACCAAATACGCTATGGCACGCTGTGTGGATAGTTACCTAGTGGATTGAGCAAACAGTCGTCGGTAGAGTGAAGGCGAATAGAGCCCTTCCGGAGGATACTTCAGTGTACAAAAAAGCTATTATTTTACTGTCGCTTATTATTGGTACTTCAGGCTGTGCCGGGAAAACCAGTGAAGAACTTTATGTTGAAGGTGTCAAGTTGCTGCACGAGGGTAAATTCGGCGGTGCGATAGTCCTTTTCAAAAGCGCTCTGGAGAAAAAACAGAATTATCTGGATGCACGTTATCAATTAGCCAAGGCGTATCAGGCAGAAAAAAAATATGAACTCGCGGAAAAAGAGCTCCAGAAGGTCAAACTGCTGAACCCGCAGCAACCAGAAATTAATCTTGATCTGGCAAAAATATTCAATTTCCTAGGGAAACCGGACATGGGGATACAGCATGCTGCAGAATATCTTCTCGAAAAACCTGATTCTATCGAAGCGCTTGAAGTGCTCGGCACTACATGGCGCAGCAAAAAAGACTTCCAGAAGTCGGAAACCTTTTTCAAGAGAGCATTGCAGAAAGAGCCGGAAAAATTGTCCGTGAAGCTTGAGCTGGCTGCGCTTTATGTTGCACAGGGAAAAGCTGAAAAAGCAGGAGAAATGCTGGAGGGGATCGTCAGGGATAACCCTTCAGATGTACGGGCACTTTACCTTCTGGCGGACACAGAAATCATGCGTGGCAGAAAGGTTCCGGCACTTGCCATCTATAGAAAGCTGAGGGCAATTAACCCTTCCGATCCGGTTGCCGGGTACAAGGCCGGGCTACTGTATTATGAGACGATGCATACAGCCGATGCGGACGCTATGGCCGGGGAACTTATACAGAAATTCTCCTCACGCGCTGAAGGGTATCGTCTGAAAGGTATTATTTCATGCCGCAACAAAAATTATTCCGAAGCTATAACTCTGTTGCAGCACGCCAACAAAATCGAACCGACTATAGCTGGGCACTTTTCTCTAGGCCTCAGTCTCTACGGCAATAAAGAGCCGGAAAATGCTCTGAGCCAGTTCCGCTTGATTCTTGACCGAGCTCCGGAGTTCCACCAGGCACGGCTTCTTGTCGGTATTATTCTTCTTCAGCATAAACGGGTTGATGAAGCTATTGTCGAGTTGATCAGGGTTGTGGAAGCGGATAACAAGAACCCGCAGGCGCATAATATGCTTGGCAGCGCCTACATGGCGAAGGGGTTATATGAAGAGGGTATGCGCGAACTTGATACGGCGGTGAAGTTGGAGCCAAAACTAGTTGATGCATATCTGAAGAAGGGGGTGCTACATCTAAGCCGTGGCAAGACGGCAGAGGTTGAGCTCGATCTCACGACGGCAATCCGTATTGCACCGGAAATGATCAATACACGGCTGATTCTGGCAACTTTTTATGAGTCGCGGAATAATCGGGCAAAAGCAGTTGCGACATTAAAGGAGGGTTTAGCCAACGGCAAAAGTGATACGATTCTCTACTGCGCAATGGCTCGGGCCATGTTTGCAGATAAAAAAACTGTCGAAGCGGTCCGCTATCTTGATAAAGCGAAGACATGTGACCGCTCTTCTGTCGGCCCCAGCTTTATGTATGCCGCATACTATGGCGCCAACCGTGAAATTGGCAAGGCACTGAATGAATATTCAGAAATACTTCAAAGGGAACCGCGTAATGTTAAGGCACTCCTGAGGGGAGCCATGCTACTGGAATCGGCTAAACGCGACAGCGATGCGCTTGCCTGGTATCTGAAAGCTAAGGAGACACAAGCGCCTGAAGCGTATATTGCGCTGGCATCACGGTATTACAGGGCCGGCGCCCATGCCCTGGCGCTTAAGACCTGCGACGAACTGATACTGAAACAGCCAACATTCGCACCGGCCTATTTTACTCAAGGGGTGTATCTGGATGAACAGGGTCGTAAAAAGGATGCTATTGCCAAATATATTGCGGCTTCGGCGCAATCCGGAACATATGCCGCTCCCCTCAATAATCTTGCATATATTTACCTTGAAGGTCACGGATCTAAAGAAGAAGCCCTCCAGTTGGCCGAAAGAGCACTTGCTCTGGAACCGGATAATCCCCGGATCATGGATACGCTCGGCTACGCTCTCTTGAAAAATAACCGTTATCCGGAAGCGCGAAAGTACCTGGAAAAAGCTTTGAAACTCCTTCCGGGTGATCCAGCGATCAACTATCACCTGGCACTTGTCCTTCAGGCCTCAGGAGAGAAGAAGCAGGCAGTAGAACTTCTACAGGCGGCACTTCGCGCTGATAATTTTGCGGGTGCCCAGCGGGTAAAAAGCCTGTTGACGGAACTCAATTAGGAGCATCCGATGGAACAGAACAAAAGACTGATGTTACTGGTTATAGGCGACACTCTGGCCGCAATTATGGCAATTCTTATGGCCATTCCGATCAGGTCCAGAAGAGCTCCAACGTTAGAGGATGTTATGGCTATGGGGAGTGTACGAGTCGTAACTTTTGTTGTTATCGTCGTATTCTTGTCATTTCTTGTTGAAATATATCGTAATCATCACACTCTGGTTGCCAGGGATATTGCCGTTAAGATTGGCTCTTCTCTGGGGGTCTCGTGCTTTATATTTTCCATTCTCACCTATTCAAATATCCCGAGAGAATTTGGCAGTGGGATGCTTGTGTCAGCAATTCTAATCTTCGGCATTCTTCAGTTTATCTGTCACGCAACATACCGCCTCTATGTAAAACACCGGGGATTTGCCCGTCGTGTCGTCATACTTGGCGTCGGAACTTCTGCGGGCAATATGGGGGCGCTTATCCCGGAATCTGATGAAAACTATCTACTCTCAGGGTATGTGCGCTGCTCTGAAGAGGTCCCTCAAGTGTCACCTGACCGGATTCTAGAAAACAGTGACGGGATCTATGAAACTGCCAAACGCGAGAAGGCCGATAAAATTGTGGTTTCTCTGACAGAGCGGCGCGGCGTGTTCCCGTTTCAGGAGGTAATGGCCTGCAAACTGGCAGGTGTCGAGGTTATGGACGCACCATCATTTTATGAACACGTTACCGGCAAGTTGTTTCTCGAAGGAATTAATCCGAGCTGGATTATCTTTTCTGACGGTTTTAATGTCAGTCGAGTACGCAAGGTTCTCAAAAGGGGACTCGATATTTTCTGTGCAACTGCCGGCATCATTCTGACTATTCCGTTTCTGCCACTTATAGCCCTGGCAATAAAACTTGATTCCCCCGGGCCGGTTTTCTACCGCCAGGAGCGTGTTGGAGAGCGAGAGCAGAACTTCCTCCTCTACAAATTCAGAACAATGCGCGTTGATGCGGAAAGTGCCAGCGGAGCGGTGTGGGCTAAGAAAAATGATACGCGGGTTACTCGTTTGGGTGAATTCTTCCGTAAGTGCCGCATCGACGAACTGCCGCAGTTTATAAATATTCTGTGCGGTGAAATGAGCATGGTCGGTCCCCGGCCGGAACGCCCCGAGTTTGTAATCAAGCTGAAGGAACTTATTCCCTATTATTCGGAGCGTCACTTCGTCAAACCTGGAGTGACCGGATGGGCACAGGTTCGCTATCCTTACGGAGCATCAGTTGAGGATGCCACGGAGAAGCTTCGTTTTGACCTCTATTACATCAAACATCTTTCCCTCACCCTTGACGTTATTATCATCCTGGAAACTATTCAGGTGGTGCTGTTCAGGAGAGGTGCAAGATAACTCATTATCGGTTAACGAACAATTAACAAAGGAGATCGCGATGAAAAAATGGATGCTAATTGTACTTTTCGGATTGCTGTTGTTACCCGCTCTATCTGAAGCAGGTGATTACGTTATAGGGGAAGGTGACGCTCTGGATATCTACGTCTGGGGCGTCAAAGAGCTTAACGTTTCTGTCAAGGTGCGCCCGGATGGCAAAATAACCATTCCCGGCGTGGGAGATGTGAAAGCATCCGGTTTTACACCGCCCGGGCTACAAAAGTCACTTGGTGAGAAGCTTAAGGAGCTGGTCAAGAACCCTAACGTTACAGTTACCGTTAAAGAGATTACCAACAGCAAGGTCTACATCTTTGGCGGAGGTGTCAAGTCGGTGGCATTTGACCTCAACCGCAGCACAACTCTCCTGCAGCTTTTGTGCAACATTGGTGAAGTAAGGGGTGCTGACTTAAAAAGGGCATACATACTGAGAAACGGGAAAAAGATCAAGGCCGGTTTCCACAAACTCTATATCAGCGGAGATACCAATGAGGACATTGCCATTGAATCGGGAGATTCTATTTACATCCCCGCCCTTTCTATTGCTGATAAGAGCATCTATGTCCTCGGTGCGGTAAATACGCCTCGGTATATTGAGTACCGTGATGGGATAACCATCTTGCAGGCTGTTCTTGAATCAGGGGGTTTCAGTAAGTTTGCCAAGCAGAATGATACGACAATTCTGAGAAAAGAAGGCGATAAGGACGTCTTTATAACGGTTAAGGCAAAGGATCTTATCAATGATGGCGATCTGAGTCAGAACCTTAAGCTTAAGCCAAATGATTTCATCATAGTTAAGGAAGGGATGTTTTAACGGTAGTAATTAAAACCAAACTGTGGGGTGAGATATGAAAGATACAGCGGATTTTGACTACAAAAAATACCTGCAACTCATCATCAAAAAGAAATATCTGTTCGTGTCTCTGACTTTGACAATTATGGCCTCAGTGGCAATCACATCGTATATTCTTCCTGAAAAGTATGAGGCCAAATGTACTATTTTTATCGAAAAAAGCTTCATAAGCGAGTTGGTAAAGGGAATTGCAGTAGCACCATCGTTTGAGGACAAACTCAGACTACTGGCATACACAATGAAGAGTCGTAACCTGTTGCTCAAGGTGTTTAATGAACTCGGAATTGACTTTAATTCGCTTTCCAGCGAGCAGCAGGAAAAGATGATTAGAGAATTTCAGGATAGTACTGACATAAAGGTGAAGGACAGGGAGGGGCTCTTTACTATCACTTTCAACAACAAGGAACCAGCTATAGCGCGTGACTTCGTGAATACGCTGGTTCGCCGCTATATCGAAGAAAACATAACTTCCAAGCGGGAAGAATCAACAGGCGCCATTAAATTTCTTTCGGAGCAGATTGTCGCTGCCAAGGCAAAACTCGAAGAGGCAGAAGCCAAGGCCGACAGTTTTAAGCAAGATAATGGAAACCTGCTTGCACTGAATGAGGGTGTTTTACTTGCTGAGATAAGCGAGGCCCAGCAGGCAATTAATGAAATTACTATAAAACGTCGCCAGATTGAGGGGATGCAGAATATCGTAAAGAAGAACGATCCACTGAAGGCAAGGCTTGCCGTACTTCAGAATAAAAAACAGGACCTGGAGCTGATCTATACGGACAGCCATCCTGAGGTTATGGAAACAAACAACGAAATAGCATCTATCAAGGAACAGCTTAAAACCGGTTCAGTAAGGGCAGGCTATGCTGAAGCCTCCGCATTAGAAATGGAAAAGATCTCGATGGAGTTGAGTTTGCTTCGCGAAAGTGAAAACAATAAGAACCGTTTAATAGCAAGAAAGCAGTCTCAGCTCAGAAATATTCCTGTAGTTAGAACGGGGCTATACGAGTTTGAACGGGAGAAAAACAGCCAAAAAAATCTTTATGAGCAACTTATTGCCAGATATGGGCAGTTAGATGTCTCTAAACAGGTGGAAGTGCAGGGTAAAGCGACGACTTTCCGCATAGTGGATCCGGCGGTTCTTCCGACCCGCCCGTTCAGTCCCAAACCGGTAAAAATGATGATGCTCGGCATCCTCGGAGGCCTGATCGCGAGTTTTAGCTTCCTAGTACTGCTAGATTTTCTTGATAAGTCGGTACGGAATGTTGATGCACTTAAATCGTTGGGAATTCAGGTGCTTGCGGTAGTGCCAAAAATAGAAAACCCTGTTGAACTGGAGGCTTTACGCAGGCGGGATTACTGGTTTTATGGTGTCGCCGCGGCCTGTTTTATGTTCATTCTGGCAACAACGAATCACGAATTAATGCGCTATCTCTCCGTAGATATCATAAGCGCCGCCGACATTAAAACGCAGATGAAGAGTTTTACTCTCAAGTAAATTTTTTGATTAATTACTGTTTTGAAAGGAACTGATATGAGTCGAATTGAAGAAGCACTTGAAAAGGCTGCTAAACTGCGTGTTGAAATAACAGCTGGTTTTTCCGGGGAAAAGGCGGCTCCCAAAGTGCATCTACCGCCGACAGTAACAAGGCCGGCATTCAAGGTAGCGAACCGGCTGCTTGTGACGGTAAATGACCCGCATACTCAGGCTGCAGAAGAGTACAGCAAGTTGAAATCGGTTATTGTTAAACTGACAAAAACAGGACCGTTTCTGAACTTGTTGATGGTAACCAGTTCTATTGGCGGTGAAGGGAAAAGTCTAACGTCCCTCAACCTCGCCATCAGTCTGGCGCAGGAATTCGATCACACCGTGTTGCTTGTTGATGCAGACATCAGGAAGCCGAAGATTCATACCTATATGGGAATAGAAAATACCGTGGGTCTTACGGATTGTCTTCTGGACGATGTTGAAGTCAAGGATGCACTTATTCGTACCGGAATCGGTAAATTGTCATTTTTGTCTGCGGGAAGAAGTGTGCCTAATCCCGCTGAAGTATTCACCTCGCAACGGATGCGAGATTTCTTTCTTGAAATGAAAAACCGCTATCACGACCGCTACATTATTATTGACACTCCACCCGTGCTCCCATTTGCCGAGACTCGCTCATTAAGTGCCATTGTTGACGGCATCGTTCTAGTGGCAAAGGAGGGCCTGGTTACTCTGCATAACATTGAGGAAACAATCGACTGCGTCAAGGGGCCTCCGATGCTAGGCATTGTCTACAATGAAGCAGCAACCGAATTCCAGAGCGACCGCTACCAGTATTGTAGAGAAGGGTGTGCGTGAGTAAGGAAACGGCAAAAGTGGTAAGCGGTATGGCGTTACTTAATAGAATTTAGGGGACAACTCAATGTATGAAGCATTTTTTAATCTGAAACAGAAACCGTTTGATCTCCTGCCGGATCCGGACTTCCTGTTCATGAGCAGTTCTCATAAAAAGGCACTTTCTTACCTGGACTATGGAATCAAGGAGCGGGTCGGTTTTATTCTCCTTACCGGTGAAGTTGGTTCCGGCAAGACGACGCTTATACGAGACCTGATCAAAAAGAATCTCACCAATGTAGTTTTGTCTAAAATCTTTAATACGCGGGTTGATTCAGAGCAGCTTATCGCCATGATCAACGACGATTTTGGTTTGCCAGTCCAGGATAAGGACAAGATCACTCTTTTAAGAGACTTGAACAGCTTCCTGATAGATCAGTTTTTAAAGGGCAATCATCCGGTACTCATCATAGATGAGGCTCAGAACCTAGACCACGACCTACTGGAAGAGATACGGATGCTTTCAAATCTTGAAACCGACCATGCAAAACTTCTGCAGATCATCCTTGTGGGACAGCCGGAACTGCGCAAAACGCTGGCAGCGTCAACACTGATTCAACTGCGCCAGCGAATTAGTATCAATTGCCATATTAAACCACTCAGCCGGGCTGAAATTGAACTCTATATTCTGCATCGTCTGGAAAAAGCCGGTGATCGCAATGCCGTCAGTTTTTCACAGGAAACCATTGACATCATCTTCACCTACAGCAGAGGGATTCCGAGGCTTATAAACATCATCAGTGATTTTATTCTGTTGGCAGCGTTTGCTGAAGAGACGCGAACTATTGATGCCGCACTGGTACAGGATATCATTGGCGATCTTGACTTCGAATACCATTACTGGGGAAGTGAGGCGTTGTTTGAATCCCCTTCAAGACACGATACTGCCGAGGCACAAGCAGCGGTTGTACGCACAGAACCGCTCTTTTCCGAGATGATAAAGGGTATTAACGACCGACTCGATCATCTGGGAAAAGAATCGGAAATATCCAGCCAGAAGATGTTCAAGGAAATGGCTGCCAAGATAAGTGACCTGGAGAAGGCCGTGAAGGCACATCAGGAACAGCCAAGCAGCATTATGAGCTCGTTCTACAATAACAATCCTTCTGCTGAAAACGAAAAGTCAAGTATATTTAGTGGTGAAGAAAACACGCCGTCATTAATGGGTAATATGTTTGGCCGCCTTTTCAAATATCAATAATACGGTGAGGGATTACATGTCGAATGTACTCAAAAACACTCTCTGTTACAGCATGTTCATTGTGGCCACAGCTTCTCATGCTGCCGAGTTTGAAGTACACCCTTCGATTGCTGTCAGTGAGGAGTACAATGATAATGTTTTCGCAACACAGAGCAACCGAATTACAGAATATACCACACGGACGCTTCCGGGGTTAACCTTGAGTTACAAAGCACCGGTGCTGACGGGAGATCTTTTTTACGTCTTTGATTACCGGCATTACGCCAGGAATAACCATCCTGACGAGACAACACATTCACTCACAACAAAGTGGCACCTCACAGCTGTTGATAATCTTCTCTTTCTGGATATCAATGATAACTATCAGCGGGTTTCGCTGGATATAACAAGGGATGTGACCAGGGAGAGTCTTTTTGTTGACCAGGTAGACCGCAATGTTGTTTCAGTTTCGCCGTATTTCATACTACATCCAACGAAGAGGATCATGTTGACGCCTGGTTACCGGTACATAGATACACGCTATTTTAGTACATCAGCTGTCGAAAAAACGGACCACATCGCATATCTGGATACGACGTACGAATTGATGAATAAATGGAAAATTACGGCCGGTTATACCTTTATCAGAGAGTTAGCCGTTGTCGATAATTTCAGCCAGCACCAAGCATTAGGGGGCTTGCGCTACGAATATGCAGACAAATCATTCATTTTTGCGCAGGGAGGAAATACCTGGATCGAATATGACAGTGGTCAGCGCCTTAACAGCAAGCTTTGGAACGCAGGACTGACGCACGTTTTTGATACGACAACCGTTACCGTCACAACCGGAGTGAAATACGATGAAGATCCGCTCCGAAACATAACGAGGGAAAATTTTGTTAATGGCAATATCGAGCAAGGTTTTAAGAGGGGTTCGGTAGGTTTTTCTCTAGGGTATTCTGAATATGTACTGACAACAATAGATCCCGTTAAGACAAAGAAATATGGAGCAACTGCACGTGGTCAGTATGAGTTCACTGTCGATGTAAGCGGTAACCTTGCTTTCACTGCTGAAAAGTACGAACTGCCGCTGCAAGTACAGGGGAGTAGTATCAAACATTTACAAATAGATTCAGGGCTCAGCTATCTTCTGGCCGAAAAATTGACAGCCTCTCTTACCTACATTTATGCGCAATACACCTCTCCGGGCATTACGTCTAACAACTATCACGTTAACCGGGGGATGATAGAGATCAGGAAAACATTTTGAGGTGACTGATGATTAACGCGCTGACAATAGACGTTGAAGACTATTTCCATGTGACCGCTTTTGATCGGCATGTCAAGCCTGAGGAGTGGGATAACTACCCGCTTCGAGTTCAGGGCAATACTATGCGCATCCTTGATATGCTAGATGAATTTTCTCTTCGAGCGACGTTCTTTGTGCTTGGCTGGGTAGCGCAGCGATGCCCATCACTCGTGAAAGAGATTCATCGCCGAGGGCATGAAATAGCCTGCCATGGGTATGGACATCAGCTCATCTTTCGGCATTCCCCGCAGGAATTCCGCCGGGATGTTTCAAAGGCAAAAAACATACTTGAAGATCTCTGCGGAGAGCAGGTGCATGGATACCGGGCGCCAAGCTATTCAATTACTGCAAACTCTCTCTGGGCACTTGATGTTCTGGTCGAGGAGGGCTTTGCCTACGATTCAAGCATCTTCCCCATTACTCACGATATCTATGGCATTCCAGATGGAAAACGGTTTCCTCACAAGATATCAACGCACTCTGGCACAATTCAGGAATTTCCGATTTCAACATTTTCCCTGAAGCTCGGTAGGTGGCACTCTCAATGGCCGATTGCCGGTGGCGGCTATTTGAGACTCTTTCCGGCTGCACTGGTAGCTCGGGCAATTCAGTCGATCAATATCAACGAAAATGAACCGGTAATTGTCTATTTTCATCCTTGGGAGATTGACCCTCAGCAGCCGCGCATCAAGGCGGGGTTAAAGTCCCGTTTCCGGCATTATTTGAATCTTGATCGAATGGAGCTGAAAATACGACATCTGCTGGACAACTTTGGATTCTCTTCTGTGAAGGATGTTTTAAGTGGCGCTACTCTATCAGTCTAAGGAGTGAGGCATATTATGGAGTCAACAGCAGAAATTGGATTTAAAAAGCCCTTCTCGGTTATACAGCCCCAATGGGGTCTCTTTCAGCTAGATCTGGTCAGTATTTGGCACTACAGGGAGCTTCTCTATTTTTTTGTGTGGAGGGATGTGCTACTGCGTTTCAAACAAACGGTTATTGGCGCTGCCTGGGTCATACTACAGCCTCTTATAACCATGATAATTTTTACGCTAATTTTCAGTAAATTAGCCAAAATGCCCTCGGATGGGATACCGTATCCCGTTTTTGCCTTCACGGCTTTGCTTCCATGGTCATTCTTTTCCCAAGCCTTAATGCGAAGTTCTGCCAGTATTGTCCAAAGTTCCAACCTGATCACGAAAATATATTTTCCTCGATTGCTGATTCCCGTCGCAGCCTCGATTGCTCCGATAGTCGATTTATTTTTTTCATTTCTGTTTCTGCTGGTTCTGATGAGCTGGTACAAGATTACGCCCACCTGGGGGATATTGGCTCTGCCTCTGTTCCTTGCTCTTGCGATAATGACCGCCCTGGCGGTTGGGCTGTGGTCCTCAGCAATCAACGTGAGATATCGCGATATTGCAAACATAATTCCCTTTGTCTGCCAAGTATGGATGTATGCATCACCTGTAGCGTACCCCGTAAGTATGGTGCCGGAAAATTGGCGGCTGTTCTACAGCCTGAATCCGATGGTTGGTGTCATTGAAGGTTTTCGTTGGGCACTTCTCGGTAAAGGAAACCCGGATTTTATGGTCATGGCTGTAAGCAGCGTTGCTGTACTGCTTTTGCTAACAAGTGGCGTTGTATTCTTCAAGAGAATGGAACAGTCTTTTGCTGATGACATCTAGTAGCCAAATCGTAAACCAGAACTTTTTCTCTTCCGGTGTTTATGGTTGATCACAGGTTACAGGAGACTTAAATGAGTGATATTGCGATCCGTGCAGAAAACCTGTCCAAAAAATATAATATCGCGACGGAGAAAATTCGCCACGACACCTTTAGCGATCAGCTTGCGTACGGCTTTAAGTCGATATTTCATCGAAATATACAGAAAAAGCCAAGCAATAAAGCTTTCATGGCTTTAAAGGACGTGTCCTTTGAAATCAAGGAGGGTGAAATAGTCGGCATTATCGGGCAGAACGGTGCCGGCAAAAGTACGCTACTAAAAATTCTTTCCCGCATTACTGTGCCAACCTCCGGACGGGCAGATATTTACGGTCGAATAGGTTCCCTTTTAGAAGTTGGTACCGGTTTCCACCCAGAACTTTCCGGCAGGGAAAATATCTACCTTAACGGAGCGATAATCGGGATGAAAAAAGAGGAAATTCGTCGACAGTTCGATGCGATAGTCGATTTTGCCGAGATCGGTAAATTCCTTGATACACCGGTAAAACGCTATTCAAGCGGTATGTATGTGCGCCTAGCATTTGCCGTAGCCGCTCATCTTGAACCGGAGATATTGTTACTGGATGAAGTCCTTGCCGTTGGGGATATTGCCTTCCAGAAAAAATGTCTGGGCAAGATTGGCAACATTGCCAAATGTGGACGAACAGTGATTTTTATCAGCCACAATATGACAGCCGTCAACAGCCTATGTGAACGGGTCCTATGGGTCAGCGGCGGAGAAATTATAGAAGATGGCCCTGCGACCGATGTCGTTTCCAGCTATCTGGCAACATCAGGTGGCGTTACAAACAATGTTTCTGAAGAAATATGGAATGATATGAGTGAAGCACCGGGTAATGACACCGTACGGCTTCGGTGTATTCAAGTGCGGCGGCAGGAAGGGCACGCGTCAGAGCCACTGACGATGCAGACAGCGTTTCAGGTGGAAGTTGAATTCTGGAATATGCTAGACGAGGCACAATTACATATAACAATTCACCTGTACAATTCGGAAGGATTGATTGTTTTCTCCACGGGCAGTCTGAATAAACAGATCCTGCCGAAGGGACTGTTCCGCAGTGTCGGCTATTTCCCTGGTGATTTACTCAACAGCGGACGGCATAGATTTTCTGTACTGGTAGTGAAAAATTTAAGTTCAGTTATCTACAGCTATGAAAGCCAGGTTGCTATTAATATTCTCGATGTAAGGGAGAGAGAGGGCACCTGGTATGGAAAAGAGCCGGGTGTTGTACAGCCGTTGCTAAAATGGACAACAGAGTGTCTTTGCGAGATGTCGTAACGGTGAAGGTATATTTCCAGCCATTAGAGGGAGTTTGAAATGGAAAAAGTAATAATCTTTGGAAACAGTCTGTTTGCTGAACTCTATTACGAGTGCCTGACACATGATTCCCCGTATGAAGTAGCGGCATTTACTGTTGATCCCCAATACATAACCAAAGAGTCGTTGTTCGGTTTACCGGTTGTCCCGTTTGGAGAGATTGAGTCCCGGTATCACCCTTCTGACTACGGGATGATTGTTTCTATCAGCTTCCAAAAAGTAAACAGAGTGCGGGAGGAGAAGTATCTTCAGGCCAAAGCGAAGGGATATAAGCTGATAAACTACATAAATTCAAAGGCATCCACGTGGCCCGGTTTGGTGATTGGAGACAACTGTACCATCGGCACCCACAGTTCTGTTGAGCCCTTTACCAGAATCGGCAACAACGTAACAATTACAGATTCGGTGATGATCGGACACCATGTTGTCCTGAAGGATCATTCTTTTGTAGCACCCGGCGCCGTCATACTTGGTGGGGTAACGGTTGAATCACACTGCCTGATTGGTGCCAATTCTACAATTAAGGAAGGGGTCACCATCGCCCGGGATTGTATTATCGGCACCGGCGTCTCGATAACAAAGAATACTATGGAAGGCGGCGTTTATTTTAATCAACCTCCTGAGCTGTACGCGAAACGGAGCTATGAGTTGCGGGAATGGCTGGCATGGCCGGTAGATCCGGACAAACCACGGTGGGGTTCCGGGGCGCGGACCAAGAAACAGGCATGGGTTAACGATGCAGATGAGAGAGTATCCGTCAGTTAATTTTCAGAGTCCCAAATGAGGTAATTATGGGTGCCATTATACGAGGCATGACCAAAGACGATACGGAGCGGGTCGGAGAAATTTTGCATGACGCATTCACCGGCGTTGCGACAAAGTACGGCTATGCTCCTGTTATGCAGAGTGTTCAGGAAGGGAAATCATGGGCTTGGGCCATGTTTCACTACGGGTCGAGCGAAGGTATTGTCGCGGAAGAAGACGGTCGTGTGGTTGGAGTGGTTTTTCTTAATAAAAGGGGTGAGCACGGTGGTGCCGGTCCCATGGGCATTGACCCACATTTTCAAGGTACGACCATAGCAGCGAAGTTGATGGATGCTCTCATGGAAAAGGGAAAATGCCTCTCCAGTTTGCGCGCTGTGCAGGAAGCGTTCAACATAAGGTCATTTTCATTGATGTATGCATATAACTTTCTACCTGTGACTGAGGTGCTGGATCTATACCTGAATGGAAACTCAAAACAGCCCCCGGATCAGAGGCACAGCACTATATATGAACTGACGGCAAAAGATATTGATGAGATATGTGAATATGATCTGCCCAGAAGTCAGTTTGATCGTCGAGTAGACATAGCCTATTTTGTCAGATGGGGAAAGGTTCTGGTCTATCGGGATCAGAGGGGGATTCGCGGGTTTCTGGCCTGCCTTCCCAGCGCCGGTTCGGTCCAGTTGGGACCACTGCTTACAGAGGGTGAAGAAGAGGCCGGGAGTCTGTTCCGATACGCAGTGGCGGTTTTCAAGGGCAAAACATGCCGAACGCGTGTTATGGCAAGAGATAGTACGCTGGCGCATTCATTGCTGAAAATGGGCTTCAGATTGTATTGCCTGAATCTGCTCATGATAAAAGGGGCGTGGCGTCCCGGTAAATACATTGAAGCGTTCGGAAGATTTCCTGAAGGGGTTTAGCATGCATGTTATACCCAAAGCAGATCGTATCACATCAAAAGGGGGACGTCCAGATGAGCATCATTAATAATATTGAAAAATATGTACTGGCCGAAATCGTGGGTGTACTTGGAAAAAAAACGATTGATCCAGATGAAGACCTTCTCGAACAGGGAATTATTGATTCTTTGGGTCTTATGAAGTTGATAACGTTTATGGAGGAAACCTTCAGCATGAAAATTCTGGATGAGGAGATAATTCCGGAAAATTTTCAAAGTTTGAACAGCATGGCTTCACTGGTTAAGTTGCAATCACAGGCCTAGAAACGAAAGGATACACAATGGACTTTTCTCTGTCAGAAGACCAGATCATCTTCAAAAAATCGGCTATTGAATTTGCGGAAAAGGCTCTCAACAAAGGTGTGAAGGAACGGGAAAAAAACCGGGAATTCAATCAGGAGGGCTGGGAAAAATGTGCCGAATTCGGGGTGCACGGGCTCTCCATGCCGGAGAAGTACGGCGGTCTCGGCATGGACATCATGACCTGCGTTGCCACCATGGAAGGACTGGGCTACGCCTGTCGTGACAGCGGTCTGCTGTTTGCGATCAATTCTCATATCTGGACGTGCGAATCTCCGATACTCAAATTCGGCTCTGATTACCAGAAGGATAAATATCTGCCCGGCCTTTGCAATGGCTCCCTCAAAGGCGGGCACGCCATGACGGAACCTGATTCAGGTTCTGACGCCTTCAGCATGAAGTGCAAGGCCGAAAAAAGAGGCGATCGCTACATTATCAACGGCGCAAAGATGTTTATAACAAACGCACCGATAGCAGATCTACTGCTGGTGTTTGCCGTTACCGATCCGACAAAGGGTTTTGCCGGCATCTCGGCGTTTATAGTTGAAAAAGGGTTCCCCGGTTTTTCTGTCGGCAAGCCGCTTGACATGATGGGATTAAAGAGCAGTCCGATCGGGGAGGTGGTTCTCCAGGATTGCGAAGTGCCTGAAGAGAACCTGCTGGGAAAAGAGGGGTCAGGCGCTGCCATTTTCAATTCAGAAATGGAATGGGAGCGGAGTTGTCTGTTTGCGACTCACGTCGGTGCGATGGGGAAAGATCTTGAAGAGTGTATCCGCTACGTAAATGACCGCCGCCAGTTCGGCAATCCCATAGGTAAATACCAGGCTGTTTCACATAAAATTGCTGAAATGCTGGTAAGGCTTGAATTGTCACGACTGGTTCTGTACAAAGTCGCCTGGCTGAAATCACAAGGAAAGCGGGCACCCATAGAATCGGCCATTGCCAAATTGTTTGTCAGTGAAAGTTATGTCGAAAACTGCATGGAAGCTTTGCAGATTCATGGTGCTTACGGTTACTCAACGGAAATGGATTTTGAAAAAAACCTGCGCGACTCCATCGCAGGCAAAATCTATTCAGGCACATCAGAGATCCAGAAAAATATCATTGCAACCATGCTCGGTCTCTGAAATTTTTACGGAGAAAACGTATGAGTGATTATTTATTACAGCATTTGTTACTGCACAGTGCTGAAAAAAAACCTGATAAAAATGCCGTGCTCTTTAAAGATAAATCGGTGACTTACTCAGAGTTGGAGCATCAGAGCAACATCCTGGCTCTGACACTTCAGCAAATGGGAATTAATAAAGGTGACCGTGTCGGAATACTGCTGACTAAATCGATAGAGCAGATTGTTGCTCTCTTTGGAATATTAAAGGCGGGAGCAATATATGTACCGCTCGATTCGACGGCCCCTGCTGTCAGGGTAAACTATATGATCGGGCACTGTGGCATTAAATGCCTGATCACGACAGCCGGTAATTTAAATGCGCTGCTCTCAGATTCGGAGGAAGAGACTGTTGTAAATACAGTACTTTTATTCGGAGAGGCCTTAAAAGAGTTCCCGCACAAAAAGATCATGCTGAAATCGCTGCCGCTGAACATGAAAACAGCTGCAGCGACTTCTGAATATCTCCCAATTGAAGCTTCAGATACCAGTCCGGCCTATATACTCCATACATCAGGTTCTACCGGGAATCCTAAAGGGGTGGCGATATCGCACCGGAATGCGCTTACCTTTGTCGAAATGGCCGCAAATTTCTTTAACGCAGATGAAAATGACAGATTTGCCAGTCAGGCGCCGCTGCATTTTGACCTCTCTGTTTTTGACATATTTGTTGCCGTTAAGTGCGGGGCGACCATTGTGCTGCTGCCGGAACAGCTTTCAACATTTCCTGTCAAATTGGCTGAATACATTAATAAAGAGCAGATTACAGTGTGGAATTCTGTCTCCTCCGTTTTGACGCTAATTGCCGACAAAGGCATGTTGAATCTCCGCTGCTTTGACACGCTGCGCTTAGTGCATTTTTCAGGTGATATCATGCCGGTAAAGTATCTCCGGATATTAACGAGATATATGAACAAGGCATCGTTCTATAACATTTACGGTCAAACCGAAGCAAACTCCTCGATGTGTTATCCGATTGAGCAGATACCCGATGATGACACCTGGAGAATTCCTGTCGGCAGGCCATTCCCGAATTTTGAGGTTTTTGCCTTACGTGACAACGGAGAACTCGTAGTACGTCCGGAAGATGAGGGGGAACTGTTTATCAGCAGCTCTACAGTGGCACTTGGCTACTGGGATAATATGATTATGACAAACGAAAAGTTTGTGCCTGATCCGCGCTATCCGTTAGCGAAGAAAATTGTCTATAAAACCGGTGACCTCGTCCGGATCGATCGAAATGGTGAATATGTTTTTACCGGTCGTAAAGACAGCATGATTAAAAGCAGGGGCTATCGGGTTGAGCTTGGAGAAATTGAGGCAGTTCTCTCAAGCCACCCGGAGATTGCTATCGCAGTGGCATTTTCTGTTCCGGACGAGCTTATCGGCAACAGGATTTCCGCAATTATTGTTCCGACAGCTCCGTCCGCAATCAACAAGGTCGAAGTCGCAAAGTACTGCGCCACTCGCCTGCCTAAATACATGATCCCCGATGGCATTGAAATCAGAGATCATCTCCCGTTGACCTCAACAGGAAAGGTGGATCGTAAGAATCTTGGCACGGCGGTGAGCCTATAAGAAATAGGGGGAACCAATGCAAAAGCTTATCAAAAATAACTGGGAACGGAAACTAGGTGAGCCGTACGAAAAAATAAAAATATTGAATCACGAAATCCATCCCGAAGGGCTTGACATTGACCGGGTGCGGTTTTGTGAAATTGGAAACCTTAAGCCAAAAGCGAAAGTAGGTCACATCATCAGCGTGCTGAAAGGAAGCGGAACTCTTCATGTGGCGGGCGATGACAGGAGCCCCTTTGTTTTGACGGCAGGTGTTCATCTCTACCTTCCGCCTGGTACGGTGAGTGTTCTGAATGGGTGGCCGGGTGCTGAACTTGTCTGCGTGTCCGGAACGTCGGCCAGACAGGCGCGTGGCAAGTATTTTCTCCTGCGCGATGAAACATTTCTTGCTGCCTGTGCCTCTGGTTCTCAGTCTTTGCGCTGGACCTTTACCCCCCAGTACTTAAGCCGAAGGGTATTTTTGCACCACGACCCGATCCTGGTGTCTAAATCAGGAAATCCGGTCTCCTGGTTCAGGACAACAATGTTCGATGTCGCCGGACTTCCTCATAACGAGGATGGTGAGCCGGTTTTCAAAATGTCATATAATTCCCGAACCGAGTGTAACGTCTGCTATGACGTTAAGGGGGAGGCCCGTGTACGTATGGCACAGCACCCGTACGGAAAGTCAAAACAGCTCTGGGGTCCATGGTTAGCGCTTGATAATAATTCAGCTTACCATCTGAATGAAGCTTCCGGAAGCCCCGAAGAAGAGTTTTGCTTTAATGAGCAGACTCAGGCACGGCAGTTTTTCCGCAACAAGCACGAAGTTCATATTAATGACGGTCATGTGACACTCTGTTGTCTGTTTGATCCCGCACCTACAGGCATAGAACACCACCGCCCGGGCGAATACAGCGACTATGAGCCACTGTCTCAGGTTATCGGAACAAAGCAGTATGAAATCCATCAGCGCGAGATTGCAAAATTTGATGAGATGGTTGACACGCTCTCTCTCGCCAAGGCGACAGGAACTTTGAATGCGCATCATGGGACTCCGCTCTGGAAGCTGTATGAAGAAGGGCGGGAAGCTCAGATGAATATCGAATACGGAATCGCAAATACGCTTGCTGCCGAGGGTACTGGGCGGGAGCATGTCCTTGCCGACTGGATGCAGGATGGGACAAGATGCTGCTGATTGCAGCGGGCGGAGCCCGGAAATGAGATACGAAGATTTCAACATAGATTGTGAAAATGTCCAGTTGGATTGCCAGGCTCTTATCGTAGGCCCCAATCATTTTCAAAACGCGCTCTTTGCCACCTACATCGAAACTCATGGTTTGTGCAAGAGCACCGTTGTTGAAGATATACTTCCGATTGCCGCCGTATGCGGGGAACCGCATACGCGAAATACTGCCGTTCTTTATGACTGTTTTGAGTTGAACGGAGTTGCTCTGGAGGATACGGTGCTGGCAAAGTTGGAGCGCTTGCCGCCGGAATGGTCACTGCTACTCTTCAATCTGGATCATCACCTGGGAATCGAAAAAAAAGCTCTGGAATACGGGGTTCATGGGTTTTTTTATCATGATGATCCGGTTGAAACTCTCCTAAAGGGGCTTGCAGCCGTTTTCGGCGGGGAATTATGGGTATCGCGCAGAAAGATGGCGGACCTCATTCTTGAAAACTGCTTCAGGTCCCACCGCATGCCGGTCAGTGACCATGCCTACCCCCACAACCTGACCAGACGAGAGGTTGAAGTTCTCGGCCTATTGACCCTTGGTGCCTCCAACGTAGTAATTGCCGAAAAACTATTCATCAGTCCCCATACCGTCAGGACTCATCTTAATCACACCTATCGCAAGCTCAACGTGACGAGTCGACTTGAGGCTTCCGTCTGGGCCTCAAAAACCCTATTTCAGCATATTTACTAACCTTATACGCCAAACCTCTTATCCCCACTGATAAATCACCCCTCAAATACGCCGAAGCATGTATTGTCAGTCTCTGAGAATGAGACAATACTGGCAACAGATCAAACAATTTGATTGTTTTGTCGCTTCCTTTTGCCGTGTATCGGCGGGCAACGGCATCACCTGATAGGTTGTTTATCAACGTCTGCTGGGAGGTGTGCGATGAGAACTCACTTAGGGAAAGTGTTGAAGCGTTGTCTCTGCTTGGTGGTGACGGGTATTTTTATTCTTGGGTACGGTCTTTTGACAGCATCTTCAGCTGAAACAGCAATAAATGGCAGTCTGCGCCAGATTGGTAGTCAGCAGGTTCTCAGACTCTGGGGCAGTCACTACGAGATGGGGTACGCCCATGGCTATTTAATGGCCGATAAAATCCGCGATATTGTTGATAGCTATGTCGTCGGCTATCTGGCTACCGGCAACACGGTGGCAGAAAAGGCAGCAGACTATAAATCCCGCCTTCCCTTGATTCCACTGCATCACACCTTTTACTCCGAATCTCAGGACGAGATTAACGGAATGGTGGCCGGAATGGCTGCCAGTGGAAAGAGTCTGTTCGTTCCCAGCTTGAATAGAAACATTGATGAGAGAGACATAAAAGCGTTCAATCTTTTTGTCGAGCTATACTTCGGTTGCTCTTCTTTTGGAGTCTGGGGAGATGCAACAGCAAACGGCGAGACCATTATCGCCAGAAATTATGATTTTTTCGTAGATCCACAAGGGAATATACTCAAAGACCAGATACTGATAACCTACGAACCGACCGGCAAGCCCAAGTTTGTATCCTTTGCCTGGCCAGGGTGGATTGGTGTCGTTACGGGGATGAATGAGTATGGTATCACCGTGATGGTAAATGCCGGGAGTGGCGATAACTCTAACAGTTCCGATCTATTTCACCCATCAATAGAAGTCTTCCGTAATATTCTTGAAAACTCTACGACGGATAATTATGACTTTCAACCACTATCTATTGTAAATACAGTCTCCGAATACACGCCGCTTAGTATTCAAGTCGGCTCTCCATACAAGGCTTCTGGTGATTCTGTATATTATATTGAAGATTCTTCCAGTCCTGGAAATTCTTCCGGTCCGAATTTAGTCAGAAACGCCGCATATACTGATCCAACCTACGACCATATTATAGCCACCAATCATTTTTTGAAGATCACTCCTCCGCCAACATCGGGGGATACCGTTATTCGGTATAACACGCTGAGGAACGGGTTAATCAGCCTGTATGGAACCGGCGATCATACCGTGGATTCGCAGGAAGCATGGACTCTCCTGGGGAAGGTCGCTGATATTGTAGCTCCGACTTTAACCAGTATAGTAGCCAGGCCAAACAGGATGGAGTTTGATGTGTCGTTTGCCGCAATGGTAAACGGAGTTTACAAATCAGCCGTGAACATTCAGCCGCAGACATATACATGGGCAACCCTGTTTCCTCCCCCAACAGTGACGGTATTGCCGGATCTTGTTATATCAGCTATCTCTGTTCCGGCGTCAACTAACGCCTGCCAGTCGATTTCCATAACGGACACCACCAGTAACAACGGTTCTGCTGTCGCTGGAGCTTCCGTTACGAAATACTACCGGTCAGCCGATGCCGTATATGACGCTACAGATATCCTTATCGGGTCAAGGGAAATACCTCAGCTCGCTGTTGGAGCTTCCAGTTCAGGAAGCACCTCTGTGGCGGTACCTTGTGACACGACTCCCGGCACCTACTTTGTTATTGCGAGGACGGATGCATATACCGTTGTTGCAGAGAATAACGAAACCAACAATATCAGGTATGTCACCATGACAGTTGCCGACACTACCGCTCCCACGGTTGCCATAACCTCTCCGGCAGCAAACGCGACGATCGGCGGAACAGTCACTTTCACAGCTTCAGCCAGCGATAACGTGCGGGTCAGTAAAGTCGAGTTCTATGTTAATGGCTCTTTGAAGGGTTCTGATACCACCACTCCATATTCCTTTAGTTGGAACAGCAAATCAGTGGCAAACGGCTCTTACTCCATCACCGCCAGAGCATATGACGCGGCAGGCAATGTTACGCAGTCCGCAGCGGTTGTAGTTACCGTAAAAAACGGTGTAGTCGACACTATCGCTCCAGCGGTTTCCATCACCTCCCCGGTCGCTAATTCAACAATCAAAGGAACCGTCTGTGCTGTAGTGTCCGTGAGCGACAACGTAGGTGTGACCAAGGTGGAGTACTATGTGAGCGGCAGATTGGACAAAACAGTTACGGTTTCACCATTTGGTTACTGTGTGGCTACAACTGCAGCATATAATGGCAGCTACAGTATGTATGCCAAAGCATATGACGCGGCAGGAAACGTAAAACAGTCGTCATCAGTAAACTATACAATAAGGAATTAGATGAAATTTAAGTGAGGCATACTACAGACTGCCTGAAATTGTTTTTTTGGGATTGACTTGTCAGTTGGTGGTGAACAGTCTTATCGTGAACCCCAACATTTCGGTTGTCATAGTTATACCTAGTAAAAGCAGTTTCAGGCAACGACGCTACGAATGAAATAAGTGAATTAAGTCAATTATTACGTTCACAAATTGGTTATTAACAGTTTTTTGAGACTATTTTTTAGTTGCGTTAGCCGCCCCCCCTAGCCACTTCTCCAACATGGCAAGCAGAACAGGAAAAAGCAGTGGTTTTGCAAGATGGTCATCCATCCCAATAGATATGCACTCGTCACGATCCTGCTTCATGGCGTTGCCGGTAAGCGCAATAATCGGGATATCGTGGCGGCGGACCGCTGAAGACGGATCACGGATGATAGCGGTAACATCGTAACCGCTCATTTCCGGCATCATGCAGTCCATCAGTACCAGCTCGTAATCATTATTCTCCAGAGCTTGCAAGGCTGCCTTGCCATCACCCACCACGTCTACTAGATATCCGGAACTCTTCAGCAGCCTGGTTAGTATTTTTTGGGCGGTCGGGTTATCTTCGGTTAAAAGAATACGAATGGTATTCCCCCTCGCCAACCCTACCCCGCTGGACCCTCGGGGGTCTAAATGTGAGGGCGTTTCAAGCCCCTTCACCCGGAGGGGGAATTTCTGTTTCTCCATCACCACCGTAAACCAGAACGTTGAACCTTCACCTTCGACGCTTTCGACACCGATTGTACCACCCATCAACTCTGCCAACCGTTTGCAGATCGACAGCCCCAGTCCGGTGCCGCCGTAGATTCGCGTAGTGGAACCGTTGCCTTGGATAAACGGGGCAAAGATATTCTCCAGTTTTTCGGCCGCAACGCCGATACCGGTATCCTGGATTAAAAAACGGAGAGTGAGGGAACTGCCATCTTCGGCATATTTTTGGCCGCGCAGCGTGACACTCCCCTTTGGAGTGAATTTGATGGCGTTGCCGACCAGGTTGACAATGATCTGGCGTAATCGTCCGGCATCACCTTTAAGTGCAGCCGGGACTTCGTCATCTATAGAAGAGATGAGACACACCCCTTTTTCACGAGCCTGAAGTGACAGAATGTTGATAGTATCTGAAATCATTGACGTCAGGTCAAAGTCAGCTATTTCCAGTTCTATTTTGCCCGCTTCTATTTTAGCAAGGTCGAGAATGTCGTTAAGCAGGTCTATCAGTTGAACTCCGGAGTGCAAAGCTATTTCAGTTAATTCGAACTGTTCCGGGGTCAGTTCGGTTTGCTGTAACAGTTGAACCACGCCGAGGAGTCCGTTCATCGGCGTGCGGATTTCGTGGCTCATGGTGGAGAGAAACTGGCTCTTGGCGATATTGGCGGTTTCTGCTTCTGCTTTGGCTTGGAGTAGGTTTTGCTCTGCCGTAAGCTGGTCGGTAATGTCATGGGCGACACCAATAAACTGCCACTCATCTTCAGTAGTGCTCGCATATCGGGAGCCGTTGGCAATAAAGTTGTGCCAGGTGCCTTTTTTGTCTTTAACTCGATAAGGCGGGCTTGTCTCGCTTTTTCCGTTACTGATTACGTTACCGAAATATTTGATAAGTGCGGAGATATCGTCCGGATGGACGAATACGGCAATATTCTTTCCGAGAACGTCTTTGATTGAATAGCCGAAATGCCGTTCCCAGGCACGGGAGACAAACTGGAAGTTGCCCTCTGCTGTGAGCGAAAAAATGACATCGAACGAGTTATCAAGAGTGATCTTGTACTTTTCCCTGCTCAAGCGCAACTCGACATCTGCCTGTTTGCGCTCGGTAATATCCCTGTTACTGGCTCGTTGCCCCAGATATTTTCCGCTGCCATCATATACTGGCCGGCATACGTGTGCGAACCAGCGTTCTTGGCCGCTCCTGGTTGTAATCCGGAAATCAACCTGGTGATTTTGATGCGTTATTATTAGCGCACCATTATTGGGAGGCAAGTGTCTATTGAACTCATTCCAGTAATCGGGATGGATAATCTTTTTCATAAGGTCGTCGTCCTGCTCAAACTCTTCACATCGATATCCGGTATGGATTTCAGATGAAGGGGAAATGTAGAGCAACCTGCCATCCGGGGCCAGCCAATATTCCCAGTCGTAGGTGTATTCCGCCACGGTACGATAGGATTCTTCGCTTTTACTTAGCTCAGCCGTACGCTCAAGCACCTGCTGTTCCAGATTGGCGTTTGCCTTCTGCAGGGCACTCTCCATCAGTTTCAGTCCATTGATATCGCTAAAGGTAACCCAGCATTCTCCACTCTGGGTCCGGGTCGCCTGCAGTTGCACCCAGAACTGTTCGCCACTGAATCGCTCAAGAGGCATCTCCCAACTCTGTGGCAAGCCAAATTCGATGCACTGTTTGAGATGCTGGTAGAAGATGAGTTGGTACTCTCGGGGGAGAATCCGGTGTATCCCCTCATTGACAAGCGAACTTCTGGTAACACCAAACATGGTAGCGGCGGCAAAATTGACCTCTTGGATCATATATTTTTCGCTGAGCGTCAGATAGCCGACCGGAGCCAGATCATAAAGATCAAAGTAACGGGCCTGCGAGACACCCAATTCCCCATGCGCCAGGCGCAGCTCTTCGTTCTGCATCTCCAGTTCTATCTGAAGCACCTGCAGTTCGTGGAAGAGCTGTTTCGTGTCTTCGTGGGTGGTCGACTCCTGGATGAGCTTTTCGCTTGCACGGAACAGTTCTTCGGCACGCCGGCGGAGTTGCTGAGCAGTTTCGAGTTGTTTGGTTATCATCTTTAGAGTCTCCAAATCCAAAATTCAACGCAGAACATTTCGGTTGGCATTATTAAATCCGTTGGAGTTCGCTCCACACCTCCACCTACTGTTACAAAACTTAATTATTAATCGTGGGAAGCAACTTAATAACTTTTATCATTATTTGTTATTTATACAATTATTATTTTTAATTCATGGCAAAACCCATAACATCAGTAATCTTTTTAACATCCATCTTTCGTTACTGCCAATCAAGCTTTGGTAGCCGGCATTTTCTGTAACTCCACTTTATTGAACCACATGCAATCGTCGTATATCCATGTAACATACTGTAAACAAGGCATAAATTAGCTGATACCGTTGGCACAATATATGGATACCCCATTCCGATGCGGATGATATTTCTATTTTTCATCAGCCATTCACAAGTGCAAAGAGTGTGGTTTCAGGACAATAAACCTCGCTAAGGAGAGTATATGGAGACCCCAGCCAGAACAATCGACGTTGTAATTCCCTGCTATAACGAAGAGCCAAATATTTTTTCCCTGGTCAACGAGATTGATACGCATATCGATAATGGCAAGTATGACTGCGCATTTATCTTTGTTGACGATGGAAGTACCGACAGCACCTGCTTAGAGATTAAAAAACTATCAGAAAAACGAAGGAATATCAGCCTCGTCAAGTTGTCTAGAAACTTTGGCAAGGAAGCTGCCATAGTCGCAGGACTCAAACACAGCACTTCAGATGCTGCAATTATAATTGATGCTGATCTTCAGCATCCGCCAAATCTTATTCCGGACATGATTCGTGAGTGGGAGAAAGGGGCACATATAGTTGACGCGGTAAAAACAAGGAGGCTGAACGAAAACCTCATCAGGAGGACGGCGAGTGCCATTTTCAATAAAATTTTCAGCAGGCTGACCGGTATAAATTTTGCCGGCGCATCTGATTTTAAGCTGTTGGACAAAAAGGCCATAGTGATTTTAAACGGCATCAAAGAAAAAACCCGATTTTTTAGAGGGCTAACTAATTGGATCGGATTAAATCACGTCACAGTCGAATTTAAAGTAGAAGAGAGAAACGCCGGTACAACAAAATGGAACACGCTCGGTCTGTTTCGGTTGTCAATAGACGCAGTAACTTCTCATTCGCAAAAACCTTTACAGATTGTTTCAGTGTTGGGAATCTTTACTCTCATATTTTCTTTTCTCCTTGGTGGGCAGACTTTATACAATAAACTGGCTGGTGATGCGTTTAGCGGATTCACCACTGTTATAATCGTACTGCTTATTCTGTCGAGTTTTATTATGATCGGCATAGGTCTGCTCGGAACTTACCTGTCGAAGATCTACGATGAAGTCAAAGGGAGGCCGATTTGTATTGTTGAGGCGCATGAAAATTACCGTAAGACCACCGAAAGAAGCCCGTCAAAATTCAGTGGACGGCATTTGAATGTTGTAAACAGGTTAGTGGGTTCAAAATGAATATTGGCGCAAAAACATATGTTATTCTGGGGATTATCGCTACAGCAACGGCTCAGATTTTTTTGAAGATTGCCAGTGCACATAGTGTCATGCAGGTAAAATGGATTATATGCCTTCTTGTAAGCATGCTTGCTTATCTTGTCTCATTTTCTACGTATTATATGGCGCTAAAGTCTTATGATATCAGCAAAGTACAGCCAATAATGATGGCAAGTATCCTCTCGATCATTGCACTCTACGGCTTTGCAGCCGGTGAGGATATTAGCCGCATGCGGATGGCAGGAATTCTACTGTCAATTATTTCCATAGTGTTGATTTCAAAATCATAGAGAGATGTAATGAGGAGTCTTCGTTGTCAAAAACAATCGACCAATGGTTTTATGAAATTGAGAATAAGAAAAATGGAGGCGTTACCGTGCTTTCCATACTATTTCTCTCCCCGCTATTGGCGTACCTCTGGATCGGTATAAATGGCGGTAACACGTTACTGTTTGAAGATGGAATACTGCAGTTCTTTCCGTTCAGAGCCTTCCTGCGTGATGCTTTTGTAAACGGATTCAGCCCGCAGTGGGTGCCATATTCGGCATGTGGTTTTTCTCTGCTGGCTGAGGGGCAGAACGGAATATGCTTTCCCTCCACGCAAATTATTTACAGAATGTTTTCGGCTGAGACTGGTTGGTTGGTGGAAATGATTTCTGCCCGCATAATCGCATTTACGTTGTGTGCCCTTTTTCTTCGCCAGTCACAGAGTAGTTGGATCGGTTCATTGTTCGGGGCTTCTGTGTATGCCTTTTGTACAGCCACCTTTGGCCTGGAAAACGTTCCAGCAATAATGTGGTGCCATGCCCTGCTCCCAGGCGTATTCCTGTCGTGTGCCCTCTTCCTGGAGAGGCGCCGGTACTCTTTTATCTGCCTGACGATGTTTTTATCATGTGTCTTCCTGACCGGCCATCCGGTCATGATGATTTATATCGGCATGACGTTATCGCTGTTTTTCGTGTTTCATTGGCTGCACCAATCAAAATATGCGGAGTCGGGGACGGAAACTGTCCGGGGAATCGGATTGCGCTTCCTGCTATTACTTGGAAGCATATCTGTAGCGACGATAATTGCTTCTCCTCAGCTGTTGCCCATGCTGGAGGAATTCCGCTTCTCAGCCAGAACCGCCGGTGCCGTCATATCTCTGGATGTTTTACAAAACAGCTTGCATCTCGAACCGGGATGGCTCCCCTTATCCCTGTTTCCCACTCCTCCCCGCTGGGAGGAGTGGGGGGGGATGTCAAACACCATCCGTTTTCCGCTCTTTGCCATCTTCTTGAGTGTAATAGGAGTGTTGTATAGCAAGAAGGGGGCTTCCCGTGGTTATTTTGTCATTCTCGGAATATTTTCAATTCTCATGGCCCTTGGGCCGTATGTGGGGCTCTGGAAATTAGTCCATTCATTGCCTGTTCTTAAATACTTCCGATTCCCTTACCGGTGGTTATTCTTCCTGCCAATCTGCATTTCGTTTCTGTCTGCTCGCGGTATTGACTCCCTTCTTGATCGACAGAACGGTTTCTCACCAGTCGTCTTCGGACGGGTATTTAAATATATGCTTCTGACTGTTGCAGCCGCAGTCGGGGTGATATATATCTGTTACTACAGCAGGCTTTTTCAGCAGACCATTAAAGCAATGGAATATTCAACCATACTTACGGGTTTATTGTGGCTGAGTTCCATCGGGATGGTACTGGCGTCATATATGGCTCTTGCAAAAGAGACAGCCAGGAGTGGTGTGCTCTTGGGAGTCACCGTGGCCGTACTATCCCTGTTTACATCGACTGCGTTTAATATCAAGTCTCCGATGGCAATCCATAATTTTGAGATAATTGGCTGGAAAGGAAATATTCCTCCAGGCGAACCGCAGGAATTCAGGACGTCAAGTGCCATGGTGCCTTATGATATCTGGCAGACCAACACAGTGAACCGCCATTATCCCTACACGCCAAATCTTACCGTTTTGAATGGAACGTTATCCACCGGCTACTATTTTTCCTTCTTCCCGTATTGGTCGGCCAATGTATCAACGTGGTGTCGGGATGCTCTTAACGGCGACCGGAATAAACTGATATATCTCGATGTAAGCTCTGCAAAATGGCTCTTCATGAAAGATGACGGTTTATCCGCCGATAAAACAGCATTCCCTGCCACATCTTTCAAAGGAATTGACGCATATCTGAACCGAAAAGCAATCTCCAGAGCTAACGTGGTCTTTACCCGACGAATTTTCTCCGATGAAAAAGCTCTGCTTACTTTTATGGAATCTGCCGATTTTGATCCGCGACGCGAGTTGACCGTTCTCAGTAAGGATGCAGGAGAGTGGGACCTACAATCAGGCACGATGAGGCCACTCGCTGCATCCGCCCCGCAAGAAGCCAAGATCACGGTAGATACACCGGATCATATCGAGATCGTGCTCAAATCTGCAGCATCCAAAGGGTCCTATCTGGTACTGAACGACACCTATTACCCGGGGTGGAAGGCAGCAGTGGACGGTGTTGAAAAGGAAGTTTTACGAACTAATTACGCTTTCCGTGGTGTTCAGCTTCCTGAAGGAGCCCGGCATATTGTTTTTTACTATGAGCCAATGATTCCGGATGCAGCCTTACCGTTTCCGACTCTTTTCATGGCTATGATGGGAGTTGGAATATCAGCACGTCATTTTCTTGGTAAGAGGAATAATTGATGGCACGTTGCCACACCCGTTTCTCTTCAGGTCCCCTCGATATATTCTGTTAAATCCCCCGACATCTCTTCAGGTGTTTTTTACAGGCAATACACTTGTCAAAGCCTTACAAGAGCAAAATGCCAACATAATCAGTATGTTAACTATAGGCATGCATATTGCTGTTACTGTTCATATCTCGAGTATGTAAAGGGAGACCGGATTCCTGACTCGGATAATGGAGGTATGTATGAGAAAACAGTCACATGCTTTATGCACTTTACTCGTAGGTGTGCTGATGTTTTTTTGTGTTTCATCAACCGCCGCCAAGATTCTTGTCGTCGCACCACACCCCGATGACGAAGCTCTGATGTTTTCCGGGGTTATTTACAGTGCTTTAAGCCGGGGGGAGCAAGTAAAGGTTGTCTTAATGACAAACGGAGATCTGAACGGAGTCACCGTCGGAAATACGCGGCAGGATGAAACTGTGTCTGCTATGGTCAACAGCCTGGGAATGCAGGAAAGTAATATCATATTTTTAGGGTATCCAGATGCCGGACTGACCGTTATTTATAACAGTTATACGTTAAGTGGTGATATTTATTCAGCTGCAAACGGTCAGAGCAGCACATATGGACGCAGGGGACTGGGCAGTACAGATTATCATTATTACATTTCAGGCGCTCATGCGACATATAACAGGCAGAACATACTGTCAGACTTGAAAAGCGTCATTACCGATTTTCAGCCAGATAATATTTTTCTGACAAATCAAAATGACCTGCACCCCGACCACTCAACCACTTATTTATTCGTTGTTGATGCTCTGAATGATATTTCGAGCAGTAACCCAAATTATAAACCTATTATCCATTCAACCATCATACATGGCGGGAACGACTCAAACTGGCCGCTTACGATGAATCCTGCCACGAACTTTAACTCTCCACCCAACCTGGGCAGTACACCGTTGTTATGGAATTACAGGGAAAGTATCAAACTTCCCTTCACCATGCAAAATGAGGAAATAGCTAATAATTTAAAATACAATACGATATTGAAGTATAGCTCTCAACTGAATCCATTTCCCGATCCACGTAATAATTATCTTACAAGCTTTGTCCATAAGGATGAATTATTCTGGGCGAATAATATCTATGCCACAAATGCACCTCCCATTGCCGACGCAGGTCAGGACCAGACAGTTAGTGAATTAACTACAGTTTTGTTAGACGGAAGCGCGAGCACCGACTCCAACGGCACATCGTTGTCCTATCAATGGACACAGATCCAGGGTTCGACTGTAACCCTTTCCAATGCAACATCTGCAACTCCATCCTTCACTACCCCGTCCGGTCTGAACGCCGCACAAGTGCTTGTTTTTCAGTTGACTGTATATGATGGACAGCTATACAGCTTCCCGACCACAGTATCAGTCACGGTTCTCTCAACCAGTAAATACGTGAACATTGCCCCCCTGGCTTCGCCAACGGCATCATCACAGAACAGTTCTACCGGTCAACTTGCCACTAAGGCAATAGATGGAATCATCGGCGGCTGTCCGGGTAACTGCACTGCGGAATGGGCATCGGCTGGTCAACTTGCCGGCGCCTGGCTTAATCTGAGCTGGCCCCAGTATTATATTGTTAACAAGATAGTACTCTTTGACATGCCTAACCTGAATGAACAGATCTTGAGCGCCACCGTATCCTTCAGCGACGGCTCCACGATCGCCGTAGGTCCTTTGACTAATAGTGGTAGCGGTGACGAATATACGTTTCCGGCAAAAAGAACAAACTCGCTAAAACTGACTGTAGGCCAGGCCAACGGCAGCAGCATTGGTCTTGCAGAGATCCAACTCTTCGGGAACCCTTCTCCGACACTTGCGATAACTACGACTTCCCCCCCTTCCGGCACCAGCGGCACTTCGTACAGCCAATTGATCTCCGGAACAGGGGGACAGCCACCTTACACCTGGTCCGTTGCTTCGGGAACCTTGCCAACAGGCCTGATCCTTGAAGCTTCCACAGGTACAGTATCCGGCATACCGACGGTAACGGGCACAAAAACATTCACCGTCCAGATAAAGGACGCCACTCTGTCCACGGCGACCAGGTCGCTTACCATCACCATATCCAACAAGCCTGCAATCAGCACATCTTCGCTTGCTGCGGGTGACATGGCCAACGCCTACAGCCAGACTTTAGCGGCATCAGGTGGGCAGACGCCCTATACCTGGTCCATCTTCTCAGGTGCCCTGCCTACAGGCATTGTTCTGAATCCGTCCTCCGGAATGATCTCCGGTCTTCCGACGGTTATGGGAACGAGCACCTTTTCGGTCCAGGTTCAAGATACCAACCTGACTACCGCCTCCAAATCATTTTCCATCACAATCTCTAACAAACCTGTGATCAGCACCACTTCACTTGCCGCAGGCGGCCTGGCAACCGCCTACAGTCAAACCCTGACGGTAGCAGGGGGACAGTCGCCATATATCTGGTCTGTCTCCACAGGGACTCTGCCGAGCGGCCTTGTTCTTAATGCTTCCTCCGGTACAATCTCCGGCACTCCGAC
The DNA here is from genome assembly GCA_903875605.1 of uncultured Geobacteraceae bacterium. Taxonomy (GTDB): domain Bacteria; phylum Desulfobacterota; class Desulfuromonadia; order Geobacterales; family Pseudopelobacteraceae; genus JACRCG01. Next base: position 108,504 of record CAIQWT010000017.1, read on the forward strand.
GGCAATAGGGACCAGCACATTTACTGCCAAAGTGCAGGACGCCAGCCTGGACACCGCCACCAAATCGCTTTCCATCGTCATAAGCCAATATCCACCGTTGCTTATAAACACTGCGTCCCTGGCTTCCGGCACCATAGGGTCCGCTTACACCCAGTCGCTTACAGCTACCGGTGGAAAGGCTTCGTACACATGGTCAATTACTTCGGGGACATTGCCGACAGGCCTTACTCTCAACGTATCCTCCGGAGCAATCACCGGCACGCCGACAACCTCCGGAACAAGCACCTTTACCGTGCAGGTAAAAGACGCCAACCTGACAACGGCCACCAAGTCGCTTTCGCTAACCATCTCCAACAAACCTGTGATCAGCACCACTACTCTTGCTGCGGGTGGTCTGGCTACTGCCTACAGCCAAACCCTGGCGGTAACAGGTGGGCTGTCACCATATAGTTGGTCTCTCTCCGCAGGGACACTGCCGGGCGGGCTTGCTCTCAATGCTTCTTCCGGTACGATCTCCGGTACTCCGACGGCACTGGGGACGAGCACTTTTACGGTTCAGGTGCAGGACGCCAACCTGGTTGTCGGCACTCAATCGCTTTCCATAACCATAAACCAATACGCCCCTCTGGAGGTAAACAATGCTTCCCTACCTTTCGGCACCACCGCAGCGGCTTACAGCCAGAACCTTGCGGCAACGGGCGGAAAGACACCGTACACGTGGTCTGTCACCTCGGGGGCCCTGCCTGCCGGACTGTCCCTCACCACCTCCTCCGGAAAAATCTCCGGAACGCCGACAACAACAGGAACCAGTGCTTTTACGGTGAAGGTGCAAGATACCAACCTGACGTCGGCAACCAAATCGTTTAGCATTACCATCTACGCTCCGCTGACAGTCGCCACATCATCACTTGCAAGCGGAACTGCCGGCACGGCCTACAGCCAAACACTGGCGGGAACAGGTGGTGGGACTCCCTACGTTTGGTCCATCTATTCAGGAACGCTTCCAGCGGGATTAACACTTAATTCCTCTACCGGGATTATCTCGGGTACTCCCACGGCAGCTGGAGCCAGCTCATTCACTGTTCAGGTGAAGGATGCCAATCTGTCGGCGGCCACAAGGTCGTTGACTCTCTCTGTTTATGCGCCTCTGACGGTCAGCACTGTATCCCTGCCATCCGGCACAACCGGAGTTGTCTACAGTCAGACCCTGGCGGCAACAGGAGGGGTGGCACCCTTTACCTGGTCAATCAGTTCCGGCACTCTTCCGGCCGGGCTCGCCCTGAACACCACTTCAGGAGCGATCTCCGGCACACCGACAGCTGCGGGCACCAGCACCATTACACTGCAGGTAAAAGACACCAATCTGACCACGGCCACCAAGTCACTGACGATCGTAATATACCCGCCTCTGGTGGTCAGCACGGCATCCCTTGCAAGCGGCTCTGTCGGCCTGGCCTACAACCAGACCCTGGCAGCAACAGGGGGGGGCACTCCATATACCTGGTCAATTTCTACAGGAGCCCTGCCTTCCGGATTGACTCTTACTGCTTCCAGCGGAGCAATCACTGGCTCACCTGCGACTGTAGGGATAAGCACCTTCACCGTTCAGGCAAGGGATGTAAATCTGACAACAGCAAGCAAGTCGATGACCATCACGATCATCTCTGCCAATCAGCCGCCGGTAGCAAATAACGACAGTTACAGCACAACCCAGAACACGGGTATCACCACAGTAGCCCCTGGAGTGCTGGGCAACGATACCGATCCGGAAGGAGCTGTTCTGACAGCCCAACTGGTGAGTGGATCGTCTCACGGTACGCTTGCGCTCTCTAGTAACGGTTCGTTCACCTATACTCCGGTGACGGGGTATGTGGGTGGCGATAGCTTCACCTACCAGGCAAATGACGGGATCACAAATAGCAACATCGCAACCGTGACCATTTTGATCACCTCGACCGGAAATGTCTCATTTGCGGACGATTTTACGCGCAGTGCGAATCCGCCGTCCCCCTTGTCTCCCTGGACCAGTGTACTGGGTACCTGGGGCGTTTCGTCCGGTGTTATGAATGGCTCAGGAACAGCCATGTCATACAGTTACATCTACAATGCCCCTGCACCTCAGTGGGCTGATTATTCAGTGGAGGGGCGCATTAAGTATGCCACGCTGGCATTTGGTGGGGGAATCGGTTGTCGGATAAATCCGGCAACAGGCGCCCACTATGCTGCCTGGGTTTACCCGGACAACTCTGCGGCAGGTCATAATCTGCTGGTGCTGGGGAAGATGTGGGACTGGACAACGTATGGCGGTGCTCCGATGGCCCAGGTCAATCTCCCGAGTGTCGGGACAGGTTGGCATACTCTGAAGATGGTCTGCAGCGGCAATCAGATTCAGGTTTTTTACGATGGAACATCGAAGATTTCAGTAACAGATAACAACTTTGATGCACGGGCACCATATCTGAGCGGCGGGATCGGTATCGCAATGTGGACGTTCAATGACGTAACTACCATGTCGGTCGATGACGTGCTTGTGAGTAGTATGGCAGCGAATCAAGCGCCGGTAGCCGTAAATGACACATACAGCACTAACCAGAACAGTGCAGTTACCACGGTCGCCCCTGGAGTACTATCCAACGACAGCGATCCCGAAGGCGGCACTCTGACAGCCCAACTGGTGACAGGAACGTCCCACGGTACCCTCACTCTTAACGCAAACGGCTCGTTCACCTATACTCCGACGACAGGCTATACCGGTAGTGACAGCTTCACCTACCGGGCGAGCGACGGGACGCTGAACTCCAGTTCCGCGACCGTGACAATTACAATTCTCTCGACCTCCCTCTTTACTGATGACTTTACACGCAGCCTCAATCCACCAGACCTTTTGTCACCATGGACCGGCATCATGGGCACGTGGGCGGTAAGCAGCGGTGTTATGAATGGCTCCGGACCGGCCATGTCATATAGCCACATCTACTATGCGCCTTCACCTTTGTGGGATAACTATGCAGTGGAAGCACGCGTTAAATTTGCCTCTCTGGCCTTTGGCGGTGGCATTGGCAGCAGGGTAAATCCGGCAACCGGTGCGCACTATGCTGCCTGGATTTACCCGGATAATTCAGCGGGAGGCCGCAATGTCCTGGTGCTGGGTAAGATGTGGGACTGGACAAACTATGGCGGCGCACCAATGGCTCAGGTTAGTCTCCCCGGCGTCGGGACAGGCTGGCATACCCTGAAGATGGTCTGTAACGGCAGTCGAATCCAGGTTGTTTACGACGGGAATACAAAAATTGATGTGACTGATAACAACTTCGATTCGCGGCCGGCGTATCTAAGCGGGGGGATTGATGTGGGTATGTGGACGTTTAATGATGTGAATACCATGTCAGTTGATGACGTGGTCGTGACATCGGTGGTTCAATAGCAGCGGAGTCTGTCAATCAACAAAATTATTGATGTGACGTGTCCTGTCAGCCGTAGACATTCCAGAAAAGTTTTTGACTGCCGCATGCAGGGCTTATGGTATCAGCAAAACATGGGTACTGACCGGATATAGGCCAAGGGGTATGGATGAATGGCCCCACGGATGGTGCCAAGGATAGCTGAAGGGCAGCCGCTAAACGCCGGTAAAATTACTGAATTCGGTGGTCTTGACCGTAAGGATGTCGATAAGGCAATGACGAAACTTAAAAAGGAAGTATAGATTGTTTCGCCAATTCGATGCTATTGAATACCGGCATAGAAAGCATTTGAATTATTCACGTATCAGGAGTGTCTGAATGAACATCATGCGGAGAAAAGATCGGGAAGTCAGCCAACAAGAAACCCTTGAACTTCTTGACAAGTCCGAATATGGGGTGCTGTCAACAGTTGATAAATATGGGCAGCCTTATGGCGTTCCACTGAGTTATGTTTATAAAGAAAATGCTATATTTTTCCACTGTGCCGTGGACGGTCAAAAACTGGATAACATTGCATATAATTCAAAAGTTTCTTTTAGCGTAGTAGGCAGCACAACTGTCTTACCTGAAACATTCGGCACCCTTTATGATAGTGCCGTAGTTTTCGGAATTGCCAGAGAAGTTTTTTATGTCGAACGGCATCAGGCTCTCGTCTGGTTGTTGGAAAAATATTGCACCGACTTTATTGAAGGTGGTTTGCACTACATTGAATTAAAAAACAAAGTAACGAGAGTAATCAAAATCGAAATTAGCCAGGTAAGTGGTAAAGCCCGAAGAAAATAAAATCTTGCGACTACTACAGAACCGCCCTAAGGCCAACGTGGTTGATGAAGAAAGAAGTCTCTGGATCGCCAAGTTCCCATCGTCCGACGATAGCCTTGATGTGGCTGTGTGGGAAAAGCTCGTGAACGATATGGCGAAGGCGTGCGGAATTACCGTGCCGGAATCCCGTCTTATACAAATTGGCACGGGCTATCACACTTTCATGGTCAAGCGGTTTGATCGTGTCGGTAATAACCGGCGCTTCTTTGCTTCAGCCATGACAATGCTCAACCATTCCGACACCGAAGACGCCAGCTATATTGAATTGGCTGAGTTCATAGCAACTTACGGTCAACAAGAACATATTGCCGCCGACCTCAAGGAATTATTCACCCGGATTGTTTTCAACGTGGCCGTGGCCAACCGTGACGATCACCTACGCAACCACGGATTTATGCGTTCACCTTCCGGCTGCCGGATCTGGAAACCGTAATATCAATCGCAGAGTACTACAGGCTGGACACAGGCCATGCGCGGGAAATTGTGGCGATGGTGTGCGAGATAGTAAGCAAATGGGGAATCAGTGCAAAGAAACTGGGATTTACGGCACGGGACCGCGCCGAGGCAGAGTAGCTGTTTATCTGTGAACCAAAGATACACCTATAAAACCATGCAAGGTAGCTTAACCAGGGGTTAATCGGTGGACGCCTTTTTTAGTACGAAGCGCAATCAAATCATCCTGATTGAACAGAGCCGGGCGCGGCCTGTCCGGATTTGTCATGGTTATCAAGCCTGCCTGAAGCGCAGGCTGCAGATATTCACAGCACCTCTCATTATACACACGAGACTGGAACAAGCGCAGGTAATTTCGGCCTGCCAGCCATTTTCCTCCGCATGTTGCGACCTGTAACAGCTTCTACTTTGTCTAAAAAAACCTCGTCACCAGCCGGCCGACCGGTGCGGGTTGCAGCAGCGACCAAACGCTCTG